>CAZJWV010000097.1:0-12782 GCA_964549855.1 uncultured Ohtaekwangia sp.
GTGGCGAAGGGTGTCTTCGGAAAGCAGGTTGCGTTCAGCTGATTTGCCGGAGGGATCGCCGACCATGCCCGTGGCGCCGCCCACAAGCGCGATGGGTTTATGGCCACAGCGCTGAAAATGAACAAGCGTCATGATCTGAACAAGGTTGCCAATGTGCAGGGAGTCGGCGGTGGGGTCAAAGCCCACATACCCCGGGGTGCGCTCCCGCTGAAGCTGCTCCTCCGTTCCGGGCATCAGGTCGTGGATCATGCCCCGCCACTTCAGTTCCTGTACGAAATTCATGGTCATGCGCGTAACGCAAATTCGGGGGCAAATATAGAGGGGTCGGCCCAATTTCGGATACCTCGCCGTCCCGGCTTGACCGGCGCCGTGAATTACTGCTACCTTGGGCGCAAACCTGAACCGGATGAAACAACCCGAGTCGTTAGACCTTGTCGCCGAATTCCACCATACATTCAAACATCCTGTTCTCCCAACGCCCACCATTCCTGATGAAAAGCGGTGCAAACTCCGTGTCGAGTTGCTAGCCGAGGAGCTGAAAGAACTGGAGCAGGCGATCGGCGAAAAGGACATGGTGGGTGTGGCGGATGCCCTCTGCGACCTGCAGTACGTCCTGTCGGGGGCCGTCCTTGAGTTTGGACTGGGGGAGAAATTCCGGGCACTCTTTGAAGAGGTGCAGCGCTCCAACATGAGCAAGGCGTGCTCCACAGAAAAAGAAGCCCGGGACACCGTTGACTATTACCGCAAGAAAGACGGCACGGAATGCTACTACCGGCAGGAGGGTGGTAAGTGGCTGGTCTATCGCACTGCTGACAACAAGACCATCAAATCAGTGGGATATTCGCCAGCCGACCTTGCCTCGATTTTAGGTGTGAAGGAGACTAACAGGCCTTAAAGAGTCGTTTATTTGTATAATTTTGAGTGTATGATTGACTACGCCGCTCTCGAAGACTTAAGCCCATTTCTCAAGGTATTCTATACGGTCATTGTGATAGGGGCCATCATTGCGTTTGCCTCCGGTGTCCTCATCTACCTCATTCACAACCTGAAAGTATCCCTCATCAAGGAATACAAGGCCAAGTATGATTACATCAACAGCCACGAAGTGCTTTGGTACAAGTGGATGGTATATTGTTTTGGTGCTGCCGTTGGTTTGTTGATAAACCTGTATGGCTCAACTGACCGTGTGCTCGGTGAAGTAGGTGTCTGGTTCTTCGTTCGGCTCTTCTTTGGGGTTGCCGGCGGTACGTTGGTAGGCTATGTCTCCAAACTTGTCCTCCAGTATTACTATCCGACGAAGCTCAACGACAAATTGAAGAAGTGGAGGTACACCCCGCGTGTCAATCCAAAAACCGGCAACCGCATGAGGCTGCTGACAGAAGAGGAAGAAGATGTTCACCTTGACGAAGGCAGGCAGTCTGAAGAGAGCATCTTTTCCATAGACTATGATGTTTGGATCGATGACAAGACCGGTGAGATTCACGTGGAGAAGTACCAGGGCCACCTCACTGCCCTGAGATGCAACAACTGCGGGTTCTACACCATGAAGGTGACCCAGGAGGAGATCTCTCAACGGTTCGAAGACGGCTCTCCAAAGGAGATGATCAAGCACTACAAGTGCGAGTATTGCAAAAACGTGCGGGCGACTGCTTTTCCCATCTCTCGCCTTGAAACCGAGGACTACAAGGACTTTCGAAATGCGTCCAAACGGAACACGCGCAACATCGACGCCGTGCGTATCGAGATTCATTCCGTCCTTTCAGGAAAACGCTTCTATGAGTTTTCCTCACTTGAACAGGCCCAGAAGTTCCTCGAGGAATTCGATTTAGACAAAACGGCCAAACCCTGAACGTCTGGCCCGACTCTTGCGTTAAACACCTTACGTCGTTTGTGCTATGATCAGGAAAGCATCCCTCTTGTTGATTTTTGCGGTGTTGGGTTACGAGGGGCTTTCATTATCCCCCGACAGCACCCGCCTTCGCCCCAAAGCCGTTTTCGGCAAGGAGGCGCGGGTCGTAGTTTCCATCCTCGACGCTAACCATTTCAGGAAGATCAAGTTCAACGACTCCTTGTCATCGGTCGTTCTGGACAATTATTTCAAGGAGTGGGACCCCAGCAAGATGTATTTTCTCAAGGCGGACATTGATGGGTTTGACAATCTTAGGTTTAAGCTGGACGATCTTTCACGAGTTGAGAACGTGGAGCCGGCCTTCCAGGTATTTGCCGTCTTTGAGCAGCGCTACCGGGCCCGGTTGAATTATGTGCTCACCAGCCTCATCACCCAGGAATTTGACTACACCGTCAACGAGTCTTACGAAGCTGACCGTGAAAAGGCAACCTGGGCGGCAACGGAAAAGGACCTGGATGAGAACTGGCGGCAGGTGATCAAGAGCCAGGCGCTTTCTCTAAAGCTCACCGGGAAGACACACGCAGAAATAACCGACTTGTTGAAGAAACGATATGAGCGGTTACTGAAATTTTTTGATCAGCTCAATAGCGAAGACGTTTTTGGAATGTATCTCAACTGCGTCACGGAGGCATACGATCCACACACGAACTACCTGTCGGCCAAAGCTTCGGACATTTTCAAGCAGGGGATGAGTCTGTCGCTCGAAGGCATCGGTGCCAGGCTCACCACAGAGAACGATTACACCAAAGTATCCGAGATCCTGCCAGGTGGACCCGCCGACAAGGCCAAGACCCTTCATGCCAACGACCTGATCTCCGGCGTTGCGCAGGGCAATGAGGGTGAGATGGTTGATGTCGTGGGCTGGAGACTTGACGAAGTGGTAAAACTCATCAAAGGACCCAAAGGCACTGTTGTGAGGTTGCAAGTATTGCCGGCACAAACGGGACTAAGCGGCCCGCCCATTACGGTTACCTATACCCGTGAAAAGGTGAAACTGGAAGATCAGGCAGCCAAGAAGCAGGTGATCACCTACACGGCGTCCGGAAAGAACCTGAAGCTGGGAGTAATTACGTTACCCGGCTTTTATATGGAATTCGAGGCCTACCAGAAGGGCGACCCCAACTACCGCAGCACCACACGCGACGTGAGGAAACTCATCAACGAACTGAAGGCGGAGGGTATCAGCGGACTTGTCATGGACCTTCGTAACAATGGTGGCGGCTCGCTGACAGAAGCAATCGACCTGACCGGGCTTTTCATCAAGGAAGGACCAGTCGTTCAAGTTCGCAACGCTGCCAACCGGGTGGAGACAGGGATTGACGACGACCCGTCGGTTGCTTATGATGGGCCCCTCGTCGTGCTCACCAATCGATTCAGCGCTTCAGCTTCCGAGATTTTCGCCGGCGCCATCCAGGACTATCATCGCGGGGTGATCGTGGGTGAGTCGACTTATGGCAAAGGAACTGTGCAAGCCATCTACAACCTCGATCGCTGGATTCCCAACCAGGAGAAGGTAGGGCAATTGAACCTGACGTTCCAGAAGTTCTACCGTGTAACCGGGAGCAGCACGCAGCACAAAGGGGTGACGCCGGACATTCAGTTGCCGTCAGCTTTTGATCCTGAGAAGTTCGGTGAGAGTTCGCGCCCGAATGCCCTTCCTTGGGACGTGATCTCGAAGGCAGACTACCAGCCTGCCACCAACATCAACGACAAGTTGTTGGCCACACTTACCCGTGACTACCAGGACCGCCTGAAGCACGATGCGGCCTTGAAGAAGTACCTGGGGGAAGTCGAAGAGATGCGCAAGAACTTGTCGGAAACCAAAATCTCCCTGAACGAAGCGGTGCGTCGCAAGGAAATGGAGGAGGCCAAAGCCTCGAGGCCAGAGACACCCCCGGATACGCGAGTGACGAAAGAGGGTCTTCCCACCGGTGACCTTAACGGGCTCAAAGACGTGCCATTGCGGGAAGGACTTCTCATCCTTTCCGACTTACTAACAAAGCGAATCGGTTAAGATCCTCGCTTTTCTGCTGCACGTCTCCGGCAGTGGAAGCACTGCGTGAAGGCGTGGAAATTGGAAATCTGAAATTGGAAATCGGAAGATTGAATCTGAATTCAAGCCTCCAATTTCTATTTTCCAATTTCAAATTTCGACTAGGAAGAATTCGCCTGCCTTGAGCGAACTCGAGAGTCAAAGGGAAGTCCTACCTCTTTATCGGTACAGGAGTCAGCGTAAATCCTTTCTCTTTTAAAAGGGCGATGAGACCTTGGGGGCCCTCCAGGTGTGTGATACCCACGGAGATAAAGGCCGGCTGATCGTGCATCATCTTGTCGATCTTGGGCAGCCATTCAAGATTCCGTTTGGTATAGAATTCGGCGGCGAAATCCGGGTGTTCTTCGGCAGGGTGTAGGGAGAGTTCAAATACTTTGTCAACGTCGTTGGCAAAAAAAGCCTTCTCCAACTCCAAATACTCCGACTTCACTGCTTCGAAATTGGATATGGTGTGAATGAGTGCCTTTTCTTGTTCGGCCATCGGGAATGCCTGGATAGCCTGTGCTTCACGCTCGGTCCGTTCGAGGCTATACCTTTTCAGCTTGTACTTCTTGGCCAGCAACAGCAGTTCGATGTCGTAGTACCTGACTCCCTCACCGAGCGACATCCGGGTCATGTTGATGGAAAGTGCCAGTGGAATGAGCTTGCCAAGTTCCTTCTCGAACTTCGCTTTTGGCATATGGAACTCTTTTTCCATGAATGCGACAACCTTCGCATAATCTTCCGGTGGAAATTCTGTCGCCAGTGATTTCCCTTTCGGGAAGTGCAGCGCTTTATTCAATTCCATCTGCGCCTTGTGATCGACCTGGTCTTCGATGGCAAAAAGCTTGCATTTCATCATTCGCTCAGTCGCTTCCTTAGGCACATAGAACTCTCTTTCACCGATAAACTTCAGGGTGCCCATCAAGTAGGATGGCTTCGTCAACCCGTTGCCGGTGACTTCCCAAAGGATAGAGTTTTGTGCAATAGAAATTGAACTTGACAGGATACCGATAAGCAGGAAGAGGAGTCGTTTCATAGCGTGGGTGTTGTAGCGCAAAGAAATAGTTTTTAGATGAGAATCGGAAGGATGTACCGACCACACAACACGAAAGAAAGATCATCCGTTCTAAGCCCTAACGGCGTTTTTTGACTATTTTAACACGGAATTGGGAACCTTGAATGAGTGAGGAATTATTGAAGGCGATCGTGCAGCTCTTTGCCATCGTGGTTAAAGAGCGGATCACCGACGACGAGCGGGCCAATATCAAGGACTTTCTTAGCCTTCACCTTAATCAGGAAGGCACTCGTTATTACCTCAACCTGTTCGACGACTTTGTAAAGGCCAACCGGAAAGCGGCGGGAGCAGACCTGGCCGTTGATGACGAAACGGCCCAATTCGTCGACGATTGGGCCCATATCATCCAAATCTCCAAGAAGGTAAACCAGGCACTTACCCTCCAGCAGAAAGCGGTAATCGTAATCAAGATCATCGAACTGGTCTGCGCCGAGGGAACCATTTCTGAGCGCCAGGAGAACCTGATCTTCTACATTGGCGAGGCCCTGAAGCTCCCGATGAAAGACATCCAGGCCATGAGGATGTTTGTGATGGGACAGGACACGGATGAACTGAATTCCCGCAACATCCTGATTATCGACGAGGGGTCGGGCGACATCAAGCACGGCGGGCCTCATATGGTGGCCAAGAACCTCACCGGCCTCATCGCGGTGCTCCGTTTGCAAGAGATGGAGACGTACTTCGTCAAGTACCTCGGAATTACCTCTCTTTACATCAACAGCCAGCCCTTCAAGTCGAGGAAGGTCGAAGTGTTTCCAACCGGCTCCACATTCCGGGGCAGCAAGATCGACACGATATACTACAGCGACATCGTTGGAAAGTTCTTACAAGAGGGCGCAACGTCGGAGATCAGTTTTGTTGCGGAGCACCTGTTCTATCACTTCAAGAGCGGGCGCGCCGGCTTGCAAAACGTTACGGTGTCGGAACGCGGGGGCAAACTCATCGGCCTGATGGGAAGCAGCGGCTCCGGTAAGTCGACGATGCTCAATGTGCTCAACGGGTCGGAAAGGCCATCCAGCGGCAGGGTGCTCGTCAACGGCATTGACGTCCACGAAGAGCCGGACAAAGTGGAGGGGATCATCGGCTTTATTCCACAGGATGATCTCCTGATATAGGACCTTACCGTGTACGAGAATCTTTACTACGCTGCACGGCTCTGTTTTGGCAACTTCACCACTGCCCAAACGGAGGAACGTGTGACCAAGTGCCTGATGAGCCTTGGCCTCTCGGAAATCCGGGACCTTCGGGTAGGCTCGCCCTTACAGAAGACCATCAGCGGCGGGCAACGCAAGCGACTGAATATCGGCCTGGAGTTACTTCGTGAACCCAACATCCTGTTCGTGGATGAACCGACGTCGGGTCTTTCGTCGCGCGATTCGGAAAACATCATGGACCTCTTAAAGGAACTATCCTTGCGGGGAAAGATGATTTTCGTGGTCATTCACCAGCCTTCTTCCGACATCTACAAGATGTTCGACACGTTGATTGTCCTCGACGTTGGCGGCTTCCAGATCTACTACGGGAACCCTGTTGAAGCGGTAAACTACTTCCAGGAGATCATCAACGCGGCGACAAAGACGCCGGGTGCCTGCCCGGAGTGCGGTAACATCAACCCCGAGCAAGTCTTCAACATCATTGAGACCCGGGTGGTCAATGAGTTCGGAAGGTTTACCAACACCCGGAAGATTTCACCGGGACAATGGTACCAATACTTCAAGCAGCGCATCAAGATCCCGCGGATCGAAGAGGTGAAGACACCGCTGCCGGTGACGCAGGAAATTCCCGGCTGGGTTTCCCAACTGAAAGTATTCATACAGCGCGATGTCTTATCGAAGTTGGCCAACAAGCAGTACCTCGTAGTTAACCTTGCCCTGGCACCGGTGTTGGCCATGTTCATCGCCTACTTTGTTCGCTACTGGGACGTTACCAGTGGCGACAACTACGTATTCTACTACAACAGCAACATCTGGGTATACTTTTTCATGAGTGTTGTGGTGGCGCTGTTCGTCGGTCTGATCGTGAGCGCAGAGGAGATCTTCAGAGACAGGAAGATCCGAAAGCGTGAGGCGTTCCTCCGCCTGAGCAACAGCAGTTACCTTTTTTCCAAGGTGATTATTCTCTTTGTGGTGTCTGCGATTCAGACCTTGTCGTTTCTTGTCGTGGGCAACATCATCCTGGAAATACCACTTTCCGAAATTCGTTACTGGATCATCCTGTTCAGTTGCTCTTGCTTTGCCAATGTGCTGGGACTGAACATCTCGTCCGCTTTCGATTCAGCAGTCACCATTTACATCCTCATCCCAGTGCTGGTGATCCCTCAATTGCTGATGAGCGGTGTCGTCGTGCAATTTGACAAGTTTGACCCACAAGTAGGTAAACCCATCGGCATTCCAGTGATGGGAGAGATGATGGCATCGCGATGGGCTTACGAAGCTTTCATGGTTACCCAGTTCAAGGACAATCCATATGGAAAAATATTCTATCCCTACGAACAGCGGTATGAGTACTCGCGGCTAAAGTTGAACTATTTGATCCCGCCTTTGGAGACAAAGATTTCTAACCTTGGTCGGTGGCGCAGCCATTGGAGGGACCAGAACCATGCCGACACCCGCGATGCCCTCGAGGTGCTGCGCAATGAACTCGGCTACGAAGTTGAACGGCGTGCACCGGCTGAGCGGCCGTTGATCGAGAAACTGGTCGTTGGAAAATTTGACTCTGCGGCATTCAATGATGCACGGGTATTGATCGGCCGGATCAAGCAATTGTACGTGGAGGAGACTGCGAAGACCAAACTCGAGCTTGACTCAGTGTTCCGTGTGCTTAGACCCACCAAGAAGGACTCCGCCAAAATCGACGGCATGCGCTTCAGGTACATGAACGAACGGGTAGAGGAGAATGTGGAGAATCGCACTACCGAGCACCGGAATCTCGAATTGGATGGCAGGATCTATGTGAAATACCAACCCATCTACCAGACCGATCTACGACCCGCAAACCCATTTGACTTTCGTGCCGACTTGTTCGTTCCTTACAAACACTTTGTGGGGCAGTACTTTGAAACGCTCTATTTCAACATGATCATTATTTGGATTATGACGGTTTTGCTATTCGTCGCGCTCTACTTCGACTTGTTGAGAAAGGGTGTGAGCGCAATTGAGCACCGTCGCAAATACCGCCGGAAAAACACTACCTGAACAAATGCCCGCCTACGCGAAACGCTTCGGCGGGCAAAACCCAAATCCCAAAATCCACGCACCAAATCCTAAAACCATGAAGCTTAGAATCAATCTGTTTGCCTTGTTATTGTTAACACTTGCCCTGGCTTGCTCCCCTAAGAAAGAAGGTGAGCATGAAGAAGCGGAAGGACGTACCTGGCAAGCCATGGATGACTATCACATGATCATGGCAGAATCGTATCACCCGCTCAAAGACTCCGCCAACCTCGCACCGGCGAGGGCAAACGCCGAAGCGCTTGCGGCAGAAGCTGAAAAGTGGGCGACCTCCGAATTGCCAAAGAAGGCCGACAACGACGAAATGAAAGCCCATCTCCAGGCCGTTCGATCCGGATCGCGCGCATTTGCCGACATGGTGAAGGCTGGAGCGACGGACGAAGAACTCAAGGCGGCGCTGACTGCCCTTCACGATGAATTCCACGAAGTGATGGAAATGTGGGCCGGTGGTCACGAGGATCACCACTAGCGGTAACTCTTATCTTTCATTATGGCCTCAGGTAACGACCCGGAAGTCCTCGACAAGAAGAACTTATGGTTCGTTATCATGGCCTCTTCGGTAGGAACGCTTATCGAGTGGTACGACTTCTACATTTTTGGGAGCCTGGCGAAGATCCTTTCGGAGCAGTTCTTTCCCAAGACGAATCCTACTGCGGCGTTGCTCTCAACGCTGGCTACGTTTGCCATCGGCTTCATCGTCCGCCCTTTCGGCGCAGTACTGTTCGGCAGGCTTGGCGACCTGGTAGGGCGCAAGTATACTTTCCTGGTGACCCTGATTCTCATGGGTTGCTCCACGTTCGGCATTGGCCTGGTGCCCGGCTACGAGACGATCGGGCTTGCAGCACCCATACTGGTTCTGTTGCTCCGTGTGGTTCAGGGACTCGCCCTGGGTGGTGAATACGGTGGCGCCGCGACCTATGTTGCGGAACACGCGCCGCAAGGAAAACGCGGATACTACACGAGCTTTATTCAAACCACCGCCACGCTGGGACTGTTCGTGTCGCTGGGGGTGATACTGGTCGTTCGCGAGAGCCTGGGTGTTGCCGATTTTAGCTCATGGGGCTGGCGCATCCCCTTCTTGCTGTCAGCGGTGCTGGTAGCAGTCTCCGTATACATCCGCCTTCGCATGCAGGAGTCGCCGCTGTTTGCGAAGATCAAACGGGAAGGCACCACTTCAAAAAACCCGCTTCGCGACAGCTTTGCAAAGAAAGACAACCTCAAGCTGGTGTTGCTTGCACTCTTTGGCGCTACGGCTGGTCAGGGCGTTGTCTGGTACACCGGGCAGTTCTATGCACTTACTTTTTTGCAGACCATTTGCAGCCTTGAATTTGTTCAGTCCTATTCGGTGATCGCCATTGCCCTGGTGCTCGGCACCCCGCTGTTCATCGTATTTGGAAAACTGTCGGATACTATTGGTCGCAAGTACATCATGATGGCAGGCATGCTCATCGCGGTAGTTGCGTATAGGCCCATCTACCAGGCGATGTACAATCTTGCCGACGTTTCTCAAAAGATGATGATTTATGATGGAAAGAACATTCAGCGGGAGACTTCCCCGGCTACCGGGGCGACCACGGTTGTTTCCCGACAACCCTACACTGATGGCACGGTTGTGATTGAGTCGTCTACGCAGCAGGTTGATGCGGCACCAAGTGCGCCAAAACGGGAAGTGCAGCTATCTCAATCTGCTTTTTGGAAAATGATTGCCTTGGTTTGGATCCAGGTGGTGTTTGTCACGATGGTGTACGGACCGATCGCGGCCTTCCTGGTCGAACTTTTCCCCACGCGCATTCGCTACACATCCATGTCGCTTCCGTACCACATAGGTAACGGAGTTTTTGGCGGCCTCACACCACTCATCGCCACGTGGCTCTCGGGCAGTGGCGACATCCTCGTCGGGCTTTGGTATCCCATCATCACAGCCAGCATCTGCTTCGTCATCGGCATGCTGTTTCTTTCCAATCGCACCCCGGCACAGGTGGACTGATTATGGCCAAGAAGCAACAGACCTGGGTCACCATCGGCAAGCGAAAGATCGAGTTGTCGAACCTGGAAAAAGTACTGTTCCCGGAAGACAGCATCACCAAGGCAGAAATCATCGAGTACTATCTGAAGATCGCGCCGACGCTGTTGAATCATGTCAAAGGCCGGGCACTCACCCTCATCCGGTTCCCTGACGGCATACATGGAGAGATGTTCTACCAAAAGAGCCGGCCGCAATGGGCGCCGGACTGGATCGAATTTGCGTCGCTGGGAAAAGAGGAGAAGAAAGACTACATCATCGCCACAGAGCCTGCGTCACTGGTATGGCTTGCGAACCTGGCGGCCCTGGAGCTCCACCAGTTGCACAGCCGGAAGCCAAAGTTCGATTGCCCCGACTACATGGTTTTTGACCTGGACCCTCCGGAGGGTTACGATTTTCAGAAGGTCCTGCCCATCGCCTTCGACCTGAAGTCAACTGTTGAGAGCTTTGGATATACCTGCTTCGTCAAGACCACCGGTGGAAAGGGGATTCACATTTGCTGCCCGCTCGAGGTCAAGCATGATTTTCACAAGGTCTTTGAAGCCGCGCAAGCCATTGCCCAACCTTTTGTCGATCGGTTCCCGAATACGACAACGCTTCATATCAAGAAGGAGGCGCGGAAGGGAAGGGTGCTCATCGACATCTACCGTATTCGCTCCGGCCAGAGCATCGTATCACCGTACAGCCTCCGCGGCCGGGTGGGGGCGCCTGTGTCGATGCCCCTGAGCTGGGACGAACTGAGCAAAGTGAAGAAGCCCGTTGAGTTTAACATCCGCACTGCGCTCGACAAGGTGCTGCGCGATGGTGATGCGTGGGAAGGGATTGATGCCTTCGCGGTCGATCTTCACACCCACCGCAAAAAACAAGTCGCCAAAGAGCTGCCGGTAAACCGAAAGCGTAAAACACCGCAGCAGTTGGAGAGTTACGAGAAGAAGCGCGACTTCAAGCGGACTTCGGAGCCCTCGCCCCACGTGATTGAAGGGAGCGGGACGAACTTCGTCGTTCATCGGCACCATGCCTCACATTTACACTACGACTTGCGCCTTGAGCAAGAGGGTGTCTTAAAATCCTGGGCCGTCCCCCGAGGGTTGCCGCCGCATCCCGGCGTAAAGCGCCTGGCTGTGCAAACGGAAGACCACCCTATGAAATACCTGACCTTCGATGGCACAATTCCAAAAGGCCAATACGGCGGTGGCGAGATGTGGATCTACGCCCTTGGCAAGTACCAGATCACCAAAGACAAGAAAGACGGCTTCTACTTCAGGCTTAACAGCAAAGAGGTGAACGGCGAGTATCGCATCTACAAGATCAAGGAAAAGGAATGGCTCTTCGAACGCGTCGACCAGCCGCAGATCAACTACCTCAGCGACAGTATAGAACCCATGCTCTCGGAAACTGCAGACAAAGTGCCCTTGGGAGATGAATACCTCTACGAAGTGAAGTGGGACGGCATACGGGCGATGATCTCGGTAGAGGATGGCCAGGTGCGCATCCGCAGCCGCAACCAAAATGATGTAACCGACAAGTTCCCGGAGCTGCAGTCGACTGAAAAATCCTTCCGGGCCACTTGCGGCCTGTTCGATGGAGAGATTGTCTGTCTTGACAAAAGTGGCCGGCCGGATTTCAAGAAGGTGATTCACCGGCTGATGGCCAGTGGCGAAACGAACATTCAGAAGCTGAGCAAGACAAGCCCGGTGTTCTGTTACGTCTTCGATTGCCTCTACCTGGACGGACGCCCTCTCGTGAACGAGCCATTGGTCAAGCGCCGCGAGTTGCTGGCTGATTCACTGAAAACGGATGGTCCATACCGGATGAGTGAAATCGTGGAAGACGGCGAAGCCTTGTTTGATGCGGCGCGGGAGCATGCCCTCGAAGGCATTATGGCCAAGCGCCGTGATGGGAAGTACCTGCCCGGCCGCCGCAGCGACATGTGGATCAAGGTTAAAGTTCGCAACACGATGGATTGTGTCATCGTCGGCTACACGGCAGGGAAAGGCAACCGCGAGGCAACATTCGGTTCATTGCAAGTGGCGGAAAAAGTTGATGATGGATTGCTGTATCGCGGCAAGGTGGGGTCCGGTTTCGACGATGCGATGATGAAGCAGGTGCTTGGTCTTTTGAAAAAACTGAAGAAAGTGAAGCAGCCCAAGTTACTGGGAGGCGCCATTGTTGACGACAAAGTGACGGAGTGGGTTGAGCCGAAGATGATGGCGGAGATTAGTTATGCGATGATCACACGTGACAAGATGTTTAGGGAACCGGTTTTTGTGAGACTTCGGCCTGACATCGAAATTTGAAGATTTGAAAATTTGAAAATTTGAAAATGGGGTTGGTGCTTTGGTTAGTTGGACTCTCCTGCGCATGTACGACTACTGTAAAGAGTGGTGGTAGTGGAAAGTTTGAAAATTTGCCTGCCCGCCGTAGGCTTCCGAAGGCGGGAAGATTTGAAAATTTGAAAATGGGGATCAGGCTATTGGTTGGACTCTGCTTCGTAGTCACGATAATGGGGT
>CAZJWV010000098.1:0-12744 GCA_964549855.1 uncultured Ohtaekwangia sp.
ATGCCTACTACAACCCCAGCAACAACGAGATCGCCGTTCCGGGTTGCAACATCCTCGTTCCGGGCTTTGAAAGGAAGATGGCCGACGACGCGATCCTTTACGGAATTATCGGCGGCTCAACTTTCGGTCATGAGATTACCCACGGCTTTGATGACCAGGGGAGCCAATACGATGAAAGGGGAAACCTGAAAAACTGGTGGACCCCGGAAGACCGTGCGAAATTCCTCGCCAAGACGAAGCGAATTGTTGACCAGTACAGCGCTTACACCGTACTCGACAGCATTCATCTCAACGGTGATGCCACGCAGGGAGAGAACATCGCAGACCTCGGAGGTGTGATCATGGGCTACGAGGCTTTCAAAAAGACCGCGCAATACAAGGAAAAACAGGTAATCTCTGGCCTTTCGCCCGACCAGCGCTTCTTCCTCGGCTATGCCTACGCCTGGATGGTGAACAACCGCGATGAATACCTGGCAAGGCAGGTGATGACCGATGTACATGCGCCGGTGGAGTTTCGTGTGAATGGACCCGTGTCGAATATGCCGGAGTTTTATGAGACGTTTGGGATCAAGCCGGGAGATGCCATGTACCGTGCAGACAGTATGCGTGTCGTGATCTGGTAACCCTTTGAGAATATGAGAAATCTAGCAATTGTCATTCTGGCCGCACTAACAATCATCTTTGGCATCTATGGCTATATGCAGTCAGTAGAGGCTCAACGGCAGTTCGAGCTTGCCATGCAGAGTGAACGCCGCGCCCTTGTGGCGGAGGATGACGCTTTGAGAGCGAGAGACCGTGCGGAGAAAGATCGGCAAGCTGGGGCCATGATCCTCAAGGAATCCCAGCGACTCGAAGCCGAACTGAACGAATGCCGAAAGAATAAGAAATCGAAATAACCACAACAAAATGAAGAAGTGCTTGCTGTCTGTATGGCTCGTGGTGGCTATGATAGCCGCAACAGGCCAAACCAATCCGCTTTGGAACGAAAAGAAGGTGAAGAACTACCTTCCTCACATGACGGTTCCGGAGGTAAACGACTTCCTCACCCGCTCCGACATGGTGATCATTCCCATTGGTGCCATGGAGCAGCACGGGTACCACCTGCCGCTCGGCACCGATTTCATCAACGGTGTCGAACAATGCAAGCTGATCGCGCAGCAGCGCGACATCCTTGTGGTACCGGTGCTTATGGCTGGTCAATCGCCGTACCACATGGAGTTCGCCGGAACCATCACGATGAAGTCCGAGACGATCATCCAGGTGCACATGGAGGCGGTGGAGAGCCTTTTGCAGCATGGCTTCAAGCGGTTCATCATTCTCAATGCGCATACAGGCAACACGGCGGTGAGCACCTTGCTCGTCGACAAGATCAACCAGACTACACCGGGTATTGCCGTTTTGTTTGAGCAGGCCATTGCTCCCTTCCGTGAGCGCACCCCGGCAGCGGCAACCACCGGCCCTCAACCGCCAGCCGTATTCGATCGACATGGCGGCACTGGTGAAACTTCCTCCTCTTTGTATCACATGCCTTCGCTCGTCCAGCTTGACAAGGCAGTTCCAGCCAAGTTGACCCTCCCTCCGCACCTCGAGGCCATGCTTCCTCTTGTTAATGCAGGAGACCAGACGGCCAGTCTTGTCTTCCTGGCGGAAGGTTTGAAGGCGAAGGAAACAGGCAAGCACACCTCGTCAGCGGAAATGTCGACCACCGGCGTTTGGGGTGTCCGCGACCCAAAAGAAGCGACGGCGGCACGTGGAGCAGCTTCCAGCACCGGCAATGTGAATGCCGCAGTGAAATTCATCGACCGCTGGAACGAACTGCGACCCTACAAGCCGAAGAAGTAACGGAGAGAGAGCTTGGAGCGTGAAACCTGAAACCTGGAACCTGGAACTTGGAACCTGGAATAAATCGTCGACTCCTATTGTTGGCAGCAACTATCGGTTGCCTCGCGTCTTGCACCCCAAGCAACGAAAGCACGGTGAGGGATGCTCCTGAAATTCTCTATAACGTTCAGCGCGTCTTGCCACACGACCCAAAGGCATTTACGCAGGGTCTGCTCATCCATGACGGAGAGCTATACGAGAGCACCGGAGAGGACTCCTCCTGGATTGGCATCGTCAACATCCAGACGGGAATTGCCACAAAACGTGTAATTCTGGACACGGCGTACTTCGGCGAGGGCATCACCATCCTGAACGGGAAAGTCTATCAGCTTACGTGGCAAAACAAGAAGGGCTTTGTGTACCGGTTTCCCTCGTTCGAGAAACTTGGAGAGTTTGACTTCACCGGGGAAGGTTGGGGGCTGACCACAGACGGAAGCCAACTCATCATGAGCGATGGCACCGACAAGATCATGTTCCTTGACACAGCAACCCTCAAGCCGGTTCGTACCCTGGCCGTAACCAATGCTGGCGAGCCTATCACTCACCTGAACGAGCTGGAGTTTGCCGACAGCCTGCTATTTGCCAACATTTGGCAAACTGATCTTATCGCGCGCATCAGTCTCAAGACTGGTGAGGTCACGGGCTTTTTGGACTTGTCGGATCTCACACGGCAAGCGAGATCCGCGAACCCTGCCGCGGACGTGTTGAACGGAATCGCGTGGCATCCAGGCACGCGTACCTTGCTAGTCACCGGCAAGTATTGGCCCTACCTGTTTATTCTCAAGCTGAAATAGGGCTGATTCCCGCACAAATTTCTTAGCTTAGGAAATGCGCACCCGGATTCTCCTTTTGATTTGCTTTCTCATGAGTTTCACTTCCATGGCCTGGGTATATCCCGAGCACCGGCGCATTGCCCTCCTGGCCATCCAGAAACTTAATCCGCAACAACGAAAGACTCTCGACAGCCTTTGGGCCTTGGCAAGAACCGGAAATGAATCGCGGTTGACAGAGAAGATTATCGAGCCGGAGCAGGGATTTCACCCCACACACATCGACTTCGCGGCCTGGGCGGGCATTTCCGGCGATCACAGCTGCTCTCCGAAGGATATGCTCAATATTGTATTGCAGAGCGACTGGATTCTGAACGTAGCTAATGTCGCCGCGCAGCTCGAGGCAGACATCCGTGATTCGAAGAACCAATTTGAACGCGTCAATGCCCTGCGTGTTTCCGACATCCGGCTTCAGCGTGCTGACGCCCAGTATGCCACGCGCGCCGGTTCCAACAACGTTCACTTCCTCTTGGCGCGACCTGAAGTGGACACAGATGGGGAGACTTACTATGTGCAGAGTCATCAGGCGGGTGCCGAATTGAACGCGATCGGAATGTACTCCTGGTTTCATACCAGCGCCATGTATAAACTGGCCAGGGCCAGGGACCCGCAGATGACATCCTCCGAACGCGCGTCCCTAATCCTGGCTGCACTCGCCGATGAGGCCTTTGGCATTCACTTCCTCGAAGATGTTTTTGCGGCTGGTCACACGGCCGGGACATGGGGGGTTGCTTCCGTGCGCAAAGGCACTCATGACTACTACAATGAGCATGGCCTGGAGGTGACCACCTGGGACGGAAAGCGCGCCATCTTGTTAGGCGACGCCTACATGCGAGCAGAGGATGCTGAACTCGCCTCCTTCAGCGTGAACGAGAGTATCCAGCAACTGATCCAGGTTTCCACCGGGGGCATTCTCTTGCCAAAGGGGAGTGCGCTTCAGAAGTGGTCGATTTACCCGGATACATTTAATGTTTGCAAGAATAATTTCCAACCTGTGCGGGCCGCCATGGACACAACCGGTTCTGCGCGCAGGGAGACGTTTGTTTACCTCTCAAGCGTTTTGCGGAGGACCCCGGTGCCAGGGCTGGCCACGGGAAAGGGGGAACTTCCGAGGTTTAGAGCCGAGCTTGGCATGTTCTACGGAGTGTCAACCTCCCTGAATGGCTCCACCACATTTGGCGGCTTCGGCCCCACACAAGACAACAAAGGATTTGTAGGTGGACTGGCCGCCGGCTTTCGCTTCGGCGTGGGACTGGACGGTGTGCTCAACGAGTCTGGCGACGGATTGATTTTCTTCCAGGCAGGAATCCGGCAGGACGCCTCCTCCACGCACAATTTTCTTGGCGATCCCAATGCTACTCCGGTCGGGGCCATTACGTCAGCCATTCCCGGTCGCGCGGGCTGGGATTTCCGGATGCGACTACCCTTCTGGCTTTTGCCGGGAGACCTCCTGGTGCTGGGCCCGATTCTATACCTCATTGCCCCGCAACGCGCCCAGGAAATGGGAGTCATCGCCGTGAACGGCGGCCTCATCCCCTGGCAATCCGGGTTTCAAACCGGCATCGGTCGGTTCCAGTTTATCCTCGGTCGCGAAGTGGGCGTGTCACTTTACGGAACGAAAACATTCGGCAACGATGCCATTTTTGTTCCGACCTCTTCCGGGAACCAGGTGATTTCGTACAGTTCGGTTAAATGGGATTTTCCATTCCTGGAGTACAGGCCCTTCCGAACGTTCTCACTGAATCAAGCCTCCAGCCTGATGATCCAGTTTACATTCGGCGTTGATCTGCCAAACAGCACCTCGTTACTTGCGCCACCGGGGGCAGTGAAGGAATCGCTCCAGCCAGTCTGGTACCTCGGCGGACGTATTATTTTCGATTGGAGGAAGTACCTATAGAAAAATACCAAATCCCAAATCCCAAGGCGAGCTAGGAAAGTCCAGATTGATCCGTCGGATCGCTGCCTTTGGTATTGTGTAGATTCATCGCACGTTCAACACCCATGGTACAAAATGCGCGGATCGCCTCGATGGCCTTGTCCATGTAGGAGGGAAGTGAATCAAGCTCTTCTCTATTGAAATTGCCAAGTACGTAGTCTACCTGCTGTCCGCGTGCGAAGTCGCTTCCGATCCCCATGCGCAGCCTGGCATAATTTTTTCCACCGAGGATTTCTTCGATGTGCGTGAGTCCGTTGTGACCAGCATTGCTTCCTTGGGCACGCATCCTTAAGGAACCGTACGGAAGGGCAATATCATCCACTACAACAAGAAGATTCTCTTTTGGAATGTCAAGATGTTGGAGCCAATAGGCAATGGACTTGCCACTGAGATTCATGAACGTCGTTGGCTTGATGAGGTGAATCTGCTTCCCTTTGAACCTTACTTCTGCTTTGTCGGCGAGCCGCGCAGCCTTAAAATCGGCTTGATCGACATCGGCCATCCGGTCAAGCGTCAAAAACCCGATGTTATGACGCGTGAGTTCGTACTGTGGTCCAGGGTTGCCGAGCCCGGCGATGAGAAACTTCATGGGTTAAAGATACAAGGTCATTGCGAGCGAAGCGAAGCAACGAGATGCGAGATACGGGATACGGGATACGGGATGCGGGATGCGGGATGCGGGATACGGGATACGGGATACGGGATGCGGGATACGGGATGCGGGATACGGGATGCGGGATACGAGATGCGGGATACGAGATGGAGGATGCGAGATACAGATGCTGGTTACTGGATGCTTGGTGTTTGCAAGGTTCATTTCTTGTAGTAAAAAAATCCCGTCCGCGACAAGCGGACGGGATTCATGAAGGTATTGAGCCGGTGCCTGAGCCTTGTCGCTTGCCCTGAGCTTGTCGAAGGGAAGGCCCGGCGACTGGCTACTTCTTCTTGCCTTCGTCTTTCTTCGGAGCTTCGCCTGGCTTCTTGGCATCGCCAGGGGCGGCACCGGCAGCGCCTGCGGCAGGAGCGGCACCCGGAGCACCCGGAGCAGCGCCAGCGGCGGCACCTTCGGCCGGAGTAGTTGCAGCGGCTGCAGCAGCTGTTTCTGCGGCCTTGGCAGCATCCTCGGCAGCCAGCTTGGCAGACCGGGGAACTTCCACTACGGCAATAGATGCTTGCGGCGGATCGGCGAACAGCAGGCCTTCGATCTTCACATCCGACACCTTGATGGAGTGGTGGAAGTCCAGCGTCGAGCAGTCGACGTCAATATGGTCGGGCATGTCTTTGGGGAACGCGACGACTTGCAGCGTCGCACGCTTCCGCACCAGTGCGCCACCTTTCTCTACGCCGGGGGCTTTGCCCACGAGGCGGGTAGGGATTTGCATCTTGATCTTGCGGCTCTCGCTGATGCGGAGGAAGTCTGCATGGAGGATGATTTCACTGACGGGGTGAAACTGAATCTCCTGTAAAATGGCCTGACACTCCTCGCCCTCGATATTGAGGTGGACGAAGTGGGCCTCGTTGGTGTACACGAGGTCGCGGAAGAGAATCACCGGCGCGGCAAAATGCACTTGCTCGCCGCTTCCGTACAGAACGCAGGGCACAAGGCCCTCCTTCCGGAAAGATTCAGCTGCTGCCTTGCCGAGATTTGCTCTTTGATACCCTATAATCTCAACAGTTTTCATAATAATTGAATTGAATGGTTAAGTGAATAATTACAATTTGATAAAAAGTGAACTGATCGACTCACGATCATGAATTTTACGGATCGCCTTCGCGAAAAGATTTGAAACGGTGAGCACCTTGATCTTGCTGATCTGCTCCTTCAACGGGATGGTATCAGTCACCACAATTTCCTCCAGGAGGCTTTGGCTGATGTTATCGTAGGCCTTGCCGCTGAGGACCGGGTGCGTGCACACCGCCCGCACCGATTTGGCGCCATTGTCTTTCAGCAGGGAAGCGGCCTTGCAAATGGTTCCCGCGGTATCTACCAGGTCGTCAACGAGGATTACGTCTTTGCCCGCCACTTCACCGATGAGTCGCATCGATTCGATCTGGTTGGCTTCCTTGCGGTACTTATCGCACACGGCGAGGTCGGCGTTAAAGTGCTTGGCGAAATACCGGGCGCGCTTGATGCCGCCCACGTCGGGGCTGGCAAACATGATGTCGCCGAGACCAAGGCTTTTCAGGTAAGGGATGAAAATATAGGCGCCGTCGAGGTGGTCAACGGGAATATCGAAGAAGCCCTGGATCTGGTCGGCGTGCAGGTCGCAAGTCATGATGCGTGTTGCTCCCGCTGCCGTAATCAAGTTGGCAATCATCTTTGCCGCAATGGCAACCCGGGGTTTGTCTTTGCGGTCCTGGCGCGCGTAACCGAAGTAGGGGATTATTACATTGATGCTTTCGGCACTGGCGCGTTTGGCTGCATCGATCATCAACAGCAACTCCATGAAGTTGTCTGCCGGTGGGAAGGTGCTCTGCACGACAAAGACCTCGTGCCCGCGCACGGATTCAGAAAGGAACGGCGACATTTCGCCGTCGCTGAACTGTTGGTACTTCACTTCGCCGAGTGATTCCCCGTACGCCTGGGCAATCCTGTCAGCCAGGTAGGTGGTTGCGCGACCGGAGAAAATCTTAACCGACATAATCGAAGTGAATCCTTTGTGTTGCCCGACCAGGGCTCGAACCTGGACTTTCTTGAATCAAAATCAAGCGTGTTGCCAATTACACCATCGGGCAGTTCCCCCAAAACCGCTTTTCTGCTATCGCAGAGGCCATTTTGGGAGGGCAAAGGTAGAAGTAATTTGCTAAAGAAAAACCCGGCGGATCAAGAAAGAGGCCTTCACATGCCCTTCTCGGCGGGTACGGCTGCGGTGCCGTCGGTGAACCCATCTGCCCAGAACCGATACTTGTCCAGGATGGAGATCACTGCGTTTTTCAGGTGCCGGTTGTTGTTGAAGTCGATGCTTCCGTACAGCGTGGTAGCATATCCCTGCCAGATGGAACGGTTCTGGCGACGGTCGTAGAACTGGATGAGCAGGGTGCCTGTCTTCAAGTCGTACTTCTGCTTGTCGTAGTTAAGGTCCTCTTTCTGTGTTTGGATCCACTCCTCAATGTCAGGCTGCGTATAGCCGATGAACCTAAGGCTATCGGTAAACATCGAATAGGAGATCAACAGGTGAGGACGATGGCTGGCCTGCCGATATCCCAGGAACTTCATCCGGGAAATAATGGATTTCTCCACCACCTGGTTCATGAGGCTGGTGTCGCTGCGGCCTACTGCCTTGATCAGTTCAAATGTCTTATAGCGCTTGAAATTGCCGCGATAGCTGTAGTCGTACTCTACCGGCAATTCCTTGTAACCGAGACAGGAGGCCAGGAGGAAGGGCAAGAGAAAAAGAATGTTCTTTCTCATGGGTGCTTCTTCTACAGGGTGAATTTAACCGAAGCAGGTCAATATTCCACGTAACAAGGGTGAGTTCGAATAAGTGCCCCGGGAAGGGCCATTCGTAACCCTTCCACTCCCCCTTTTTACAGTATCAGGAGAGAAGAAAGAGGAAGATTAACGGAAAAATAATCCCGAGCAGGGTAAGCCACCATCCGCGCTTCTGGTAGCTCATACGCCCCCGCTCAATAAACATTCCGGTGATGGCGATGGTGAGCATCGCGATGCCAAAGACATCGGAATAGTAGATCCACCATTTGCTGGTGTCGATGTGCAGCTGGGTCATTTGGCCGAGAAGAGGCGTGGTCTTGTAAGTGGTGATTTTTCCCTGCCCTGTGGCGAGGTCCACCTGGACGTCATTGCTCACGTATGAAATCCTAAGTTGGTTCTTGTCGTCGACGGAGAACCGGCGCAGGTTGTCCTCAATTTGCTGAGATGATGTGAATGCCGTGATGAAACTATCCGTGACGGCTTCTTTTGTCAAGGGTGCAGCAAGGGTAATCTCTTTCTCAGCAAACGTGTAGCGCCGGGGGTTCCAACTCTGCCGGTGGTTGAGAAAAATACCTGAGAATGAGAAGGCGATGATCAAGCCCAGGAAGAAATAGGCAAGGTCACGGTGGGTGTTGCGGGGGGTGAGGGCCATTGGGTAGTTTGTTTAAGTAGCCAAATATAACCCTCGAATCAATTTGAAAATTTGAAGATTTGAAAATTTGAAAATGAGCCCACCCCCTTCCGTGTAAATCCGTGTAATCCGTGGCATATTTTTTAGAACTTGGAGCAAACTACACGCCATGAGAATCCTCATAGTTTTTCTTCTTTTCCTTTCGACCGTTGCTGTTGGGCAACAGACAGTCGTGTTCAAATCCGTCAACGTAATCCCTATGGACACGGAACGGGTATTGGAAAACCAGGACGTCGTGGTGAGTGACGGGAAGATTAAGGGGCTGGGTCCGACAGGGAAAGTCAAGTATGGCACGTCTGCCCTGGTAGTTGATTCGAAAGGCAAGTACCTGATCCCCGGGTTGGCAGAGATGCACGCGCACATTCCACCGAACGACAATGTGGAAGCCCAGAAGGAAGTCCTTAGACTCTTTGTTGTCAACGGTGTCACCACCATCAGGGGAATGCTTGGACATCCCACCCACCTCACCTTGCGCGACCAGGTGAAACGTGGAGAGGTTCTCGGACCGCACATCTACACCTCAGGCCCGTCATTCAATGGTAATAGTGTAACGAGGCCGGAGGAGGGGATAAACAAAGTGCGCGAGCAGAAAGACGCCGGCTATGATTTCCTCAAGCTGCACCCGGGCTTGACCCTTGAAAATTTCAACGCGATAGTAAAGACAGCCAATGAAGTGGGTATCACCTATGGAGGCCACGTGTCGGCAGCCGTGGGCGTATGGCGTGCCATCGACGCGAACTATGCCACCATCGACCACTGCGACGGTTTCATCGAAGGGATGGTGCCGGGCATTGAAGCGATGACGCCTGAGCAAATCGGATTCTTCGGCTTGTTCGTTGCCAATAAAGCGGACCTCTCGCAAATACCTAAGCTCGTGGAGAAACTTCGTGAACACCGCGTTTGGGTGGTTCCCACACAGAGTCTCTATGAGCGCTGGATCTCGGCCGACAAATCTCCAGAAGATCTGCGCGCAGCGCCAGAGATGAAATACATGGATTCGAAAACCCTGGACCAATGGGTTAAGAGCAAGCAGGGCCAAATGAGTGCTGCAGGATACAACGCGAAAGACGTGGGCAAGTACATCGCCCTGCGCCGGCAACTCATCAAGGCCTGCAGCCAGGGAGGTGTAGGAATGCTCCTGGGATCTGATGCTCCACAGGTCTTTAACGTTCCCGGTTATTCCATTCACCACGAGCTGCGTTACATGGTGCAGGCCGGCCTGACGCCCTATGAGGCGCTCAAGATGGGTACGGTCAATGTCGCGGCCTTCTACGGACTCAGCTCATCCTCAGGCGCGGTTGCTGTGGGTATGGTGTCTGATCTTGTTTTGTTAAACGCCAACCCGCTGAAAGACATCAATGCTACCTCGTCGATCGAAGGGGTGATGATAGGTACGAAATGGATGGGCAAGGCACTCATCGAGGGGGAGCTTAAGCTGCTGGTGAAGAAATGAACGCTGATTAGGTGAAAAGGTGGTTGCCGACTGGCCAATCAGTGTTCCCGAATTGCCCTTCGACCAAAAAGGCCAATGCCAATGGTGAGGTTGTGAAAACTCCCTCCAAAGCCTGTGTAATGGCGATCGAACTGGGGATGGTTGTAAGCATACCGTATCCTTACGAACACATAGGATTCACCGTCACCTCCCGTCGACCATACTCTGTCCCGTGTGCTTTCTAACTTAAGGTCCAAGTTAAGCCCGAACATAAAGGTGGTTGTATAGTCCAGCCCCACGTGCTTGTACTCCGGGATCTTATCCTTGTCCTTCGGCGGAGGTGTCAACTTCATTGAGCCGATTCCGACGAAAGGGGTCAACTCCAGGGCATTGTTGGAATAGACTTTGTACCCCAGGCTTGCCTCTGGCAGAAATTGCTCCACCCGGTCGTCCCTTCTCCAGGTTCCGTTTGGAAAGCTGATGGAGTCTCGGGTCAACCCAAAGCCAATGTAAACCCGAAGAAACAGTACGAACTTGCTGTGGTGGAGGTCAAAGGCAATGCCGATGGGGACTGTGTTTGTGAATTGTTTTGAAAGGTCCCCGGTAAAGATGCCGTACCCTGTGAAGAACTCGTAGTCATACCCCCACTTTGAAGCCTTGTACTGGAATCGAAGGTATTTACGGATGTAGGGTTCGAATTCGGAGTTTGGATGCAGCGACATAAATCCGTTGCAGGCATCATTGATTGATTCCTGCGACCGCACGGTGTTCTCGGTTTCCGCGAGGTAGTCCAAATTCAAAACGAGGAATGCCTTTTGCATCGCCGAAAGATCAGACCCGTTGATGTCCATCTGGATCTTCAACCTTTCGTATCCCACCTTTGCTATAACGTCGCGCATCAATGCATCCTGGATGGGTATCCTTCTCCCTTCTGCCTGTCGAAGGAAGCCCTCGAAGTCGCGGGTGTCGGACATTATTTGGTCGTACTGCCCCGACCAATAGTAGAGCAAACATTTCTCAAACGGATTGAAGGCGATGTAGTCCTTGTCCTCCGTCGAGTCGATCAGGTAGGTCATCACCTGCCTGACTTTTTTACGGTCACCTTCCACGATTTTATTCAGGATCATTTGCCTGCCCCTGATGATAAGTTCGTTGTGGGGCACAGTGTGTTGTAAGATCTCGTCCCGAATGCTGTCTCGTTGTCCGTAACAGGCAAAGGAAAGCGTCAGGCAACCGCAAAAGATTACCACTGAGAGCAGGCTATGCCTAGAACCGGGGTGACGGTACATAACTAACCTTTATCCACTTCTCGGAATCGGAGTAAGCCGCAAATCAGGACGCGTTTCTCTTCCCCTTCCTTCCAAACCCAATACACACGCTTGCGCGGAATGTTACAGGCTAACTCAATTAAAGAATTAACGCCCTGATAAAGAAAATTGGCATCAGTCAAGGTCGATTTTTCAACCGGCCCGGGGGAGCTTTGAGAACCTCTTACTGCTTACTTCCTACTGCTGACCCAATCCTTTGCATTCACAAACGCCTCCACCCAGGGCCCCACCTCATCTTCCATCTTCGAGCGCGTGTAGTGGGGCCAGTTCCAGGGAAAGAGTGAGCGTTCGATATGGGGCATTATCGCGAGATGACGACCGTCGCGGGAACAGAGCGCGGCCACGGCTCCATCCGATTCATTCGGGTTCCCGGGATACTCATCGTAAGTGTAACGTGCTGCGACGGAATACTTAGAAACATCGCCGAGTGTAAACTGTCCCTCGCCGTGGGCGAGCCAGGCACCCAGTCGCGCGCCGGCAAAGGAGCGCAGCATGATCGAGTTGTTTTCAGGCACATCCAGGGTGATGAATGTGGACTCGAATTTTCCCGAACCGTTGTGGTGCATCTTGGGATGGTCGATCATGTCCATCTCACGATAGACAAGGCCAAGTTCCATCATCAACTGGCAACCGTTACAAACACCGAGGCTCAGCGTGTCTTCTCGTGCATAAAAAGCGTCGAGGGCGGCTTTGGCCTTGGGGTTGTAGAGGAACGAACCTGCCCACCCTTTGGCAGAGCCGAGAACATCCGAGTTTGAAAATCCGCCCACGAACACGATGACATTGACACCGCTTAAGTCTTCACGGCCTGAAACGAGATCGGTCATGTGCACGTCTTTAACGTCGAAGCCGGCCAGGTAGAGGGCATAAGCCATTTCACGGTCGCCGTTTACGCCCTTCTCACGGATGATCGCGGCCTTGATGCCGGTTGAGGTGCGACGCTTCGGATCAATCCCGAGGCTCGCGTATTTGCCATCGAAGTGTTGCTGGAATTTGTAAGAGAGCGTCTGCTTGAAATACCGGTCCCTGCGTTTCTCAGCATGTCCTTTCGGACGCTGCACCTTGTCGAGGAGATATGAGGTTTTGAACCAAGTGGCACGGGCGTCGTCGACAGAAACCGACAGGGAAGGGCTGTTGAATTCAATTTTGCCTGACTGGTTTACCTTCCCGATCACGAGAAACTCAACACCGGCTTTCTTCAGCACGTCTTCTG
>CAZJWV010000099.1:0-2776 GCA_964549855.1 uncultured Ohtaekwangia sp.
CTCTAGCGACTCGGCTTTCTCCAGGGGAGAGACTGGCAATTGCGTGATGGCTTTCAAGACGTCACTTCGGTAGGCGTACAGCCCCATATGGCGGTAAAAGGTGGCGTGCTTAAGCCATTCCTCCTGCGGATATTTTAGTACAGCGGGTATAGGAGAGCGACTGAAGTAAAGGGCTTCCCGCTTTTCATTCAGAACCACTTTTGCCTCCGTCGGTGCGAGGAGTTGTTCCAGCGTTCTGATCTTTTGAATCAAGGTTGCCAGTTCGGTACCTGCATCGAGCGACTGGCAAAGGAGGTCTATCTGGTCGGGATCTATGAAGGGTTCGTCGCCCTGCACGTTGACAACAAAGTCAAATTTCTCCGTCTGTTGGACTAGCGTCTCGTAACAGCGATCCGTTCCGCTGGGATGCTTGTCGGAGGTGAGACTTGCGTTTCCCTCGAATCGCTTCACGTGATCCACGATCCTGGTGTCGTCAGTGGCCACAACCACTGAGGTAAGCAGTTTGGACTTCGCGCACTGCTCATACACCCGTTGAATCATAGACTTCCCCAACAAATCGGCGAGTGGCTTGCCCGGAAACCGGGTGGACGCATAGCGCGCGGGAATTACACCTAGAATCCTCATTCTGCCTTCTTGACGCGAAGTGAAGCTCCCTCTGCAGCGATTACTTCCACGGCATCACCCTTCTCAATGTAGTCGCCCCGGGTATCGGCGTCATAGAGCTTTCCCGCAACCTGCACTTTGCCACTTGGCCGGAGTATGGTATAAGCCGTGCCACGTTGTCCGACTATGTCACTGGGGAATGTGTTGGATGTGTAGCCCTGACTTTTTTCCTGGGTGTCATTGAGCGCGATATTCTGGAATGCCCTTGTCTTGGTCAACTTGGGGCCGACAAGGAATAGCACAGCCACACCCCCGACAATCCCGCCGAGTGCCGAGAACAGCGCCACAACAATGTCGCCCAGGGGAACGAAGTCGAAATTGAAGAAATCGTTATTGAGCATGATGAGCACCAGCGACATGATGGTAAGCGTGATGCCTGCGATGCCAGCCACGCCGAATCCCGGGATAACAAACAACTCCAGAAGGATCAACACGAGGCCAACAAAGAGCGAAAGAATCTCCCAGTATTCCGCCAACCCGTTGAGGTAGTAGGGGACGAGGTAGAGTATGAGTGCTATGATGGCAGCAAAGAGCGCGAAGCCTATGCCCGGAGTCTGAAGCTCAAAGTAGATTCCGCCTATGATGATCAGGATGAGGAGCCCGCTGATGAAGGGATTGAGAAAGAAGGCAATGATTCGCTCGACGGGACCGAGGCGGAAACGCTCGAGGTCGTAATTGACCACCTTGTTGCGCTTGAGTATTTCCTCAATCGATTCGACTTTCGCTTCGCAATACCCGCTCGCCAGTGCCTCGGTGGTTGTTAGCGTGATCACCTTGCCGGCCTGCTTTACGCTGTCGATTACGACCCGCTCATCAACCATGCCTTCTGCGATACGTGGATCTCTCCCGTTCGTCTCGGCGGTGGAGCGCATGATAGAGCGCATGTACGATTGGTACTTGTCGGGTGCAGCCTGACCTCCTTCACCCGTCACCACGGTTGCGGCACCGATGGTTGCTCCCGGGGTCATATAAATGCTATCGCAGGCAATGGAAATCAGGGCACCGGCAGACGCCGCATCCGAATTAATGAACACCCAAATGGGCCTCTTTAGTGCCATGATCAGGTCGACGATCTCCTTAGCGTCTGTGAGAACGCCGCCATAGGTGTCCATGTCAACAATCACGTAGTCCGCCTTGATTTCCTCCGCGTGCTCGAGGGCAAGGGTAACATACCGAAGCATGCGTGGGTCGATGTCGGATCGGATCTCCATCACCATCACCTTCGGCTTAGTTTGACCAAGGGCAGTTCCTGCGACCCCTATTAACAAAATAACGACCCAACCAAAGACCCGCATGTATTTTGTATTAATCCGTGTAAATCCCCGCCTTCGTCCCGATAGCTATCGGGACTACGGCGGGCAGGCGTGCAATCCGTGGCAACCTTTTGGCAAATTACGCAGTAAATCGGCGAATTAAGATTGCGTGATGGCGCCGGGAAATGGTAATTTTCAGGACATTTTTTGGAATCCATGCTTAATATTTTGCTCATCACCTTGTCGATGCTGGTTCCCGGTGACTCCCTCCGGTCGGAAATGATCAACGGCAAGCTACACGTCGTTCACCAGGTCGGCGAAAAAGAGACACTTTATGGGCTTTCTCGCCGCTACGGCACCACCGTGGCCGATATCCTGAAAGAGAACCCAACGGCCGACGCCGGACTCGAGGTCGGCGTGATCCTCAAGATTCCCTACGGTGGAAAACCGAAGGCGCCGGAGGCCGTGAAAACGTCTGAAGGAATCATGCACCGGGTGGCAGCCAAAGAGACCATGTTTAGTATTGCCCGGCACTACAATGTGTCGGTCGACGACATCAAGGCCTGGAATACCCTTAAGGACGGAAACCTTTCTGTGGGACAGGAGATCTTGATCCGCAATAGGCCTCCCGAAGTGCCCACGACAGCGGTCCCCACTACCACTCCCACGGCGGCGAAGACGCATACGGTGGCACCAAAGGAAACGCTCTACTCAATCGCCCGCATGTACAATATGTCGGTGGATCAGATCAAAGAGTGGAATAGCCTTGCGACCAACGATGTAAAGATCGGGCAAGTGCTGACTGTAGCAGCGCCAGCTCCGGGAAGTGCGGTTACGCCAGTTGCGTCGACCAGCACTCC
>CAZJWV010000099.1:2876-12303 GCA_964549855.1 uncultured Ohtaekwangia sp.
GTGAGAATCTCCGAGAGCGTAGCTGGCGCCAACGAAGTGCGGGAGACAGGCACAGCGGCCTTGCTCCAGGGCACGGAAGGAAACCGCAAGTACCTTGCGCAGCACGCGACCATCCGGGCTGGCACCATCCTGAAAATCCGCAACCTGGCGACCAACCAGGAAGTATTTGTTCGTGTGATAGGACCGCCCGCCACGCCTGATTCATCGGTTGCCATATTCATTTCGAAGTCTGCTTACGACCGCCTGGGATCGAAGGACGCAACTTTTTCGGCTGAGATCACTTATTACAAGTAACCGCGATGCGGGTCAGGCTGATCACAGCTTTCCTGATTGCCTCGCTACCGGGGATGGCGCAAATCCCTGTTAGCATCCCGGCGATGACTCCAAACCTGGTCATCAACCCAAGTTTTGAGGACCGGGTGAAGTGCCCAAACCATTTCAGTGCCAACTACCGTGACTTCAACCTGCCCGGGTGGAAATCGGCCAACATGGGCACACCAGACTATTACAACCAATGCAGTTGGGGAGAATGCGATGTACCCTTCAACTGGGCAGGGGAATCGAATGCGCGCACAGGCGTTGCCTACGCAGGGATTTACATCTGGAACCGGCCCACCGCCAAGCCCCGCAGCTATCGCGAGTACATCCGGGGCGAGTTGACTGAACCGTTGAAGAAGGACAAGCGCTACAGGATCGAATTCTATTTCAAATTGGCTTCCTATTCCGTGTATTCCGCCGACCGGGTTGGGTTGAATTTTGCGGATACTTCCTACTTCCAAGGCAATGACCAGGTAATCGACCAAGTGCCGGCGCTTTCGTGGATTGGACGTGAAGCCGTGACTTCCGGGGCGTGGGAGCTGGTGAGCGGCGAGTACAAGGCGGCGGGAGGAGAGAAGTTCATTATTATCGGGAATTTCTTCGATAACCTGGCAACCCAGTTCACGCAGATCGAATCGCGCAAGGGTAAGAGCGAAATGTTGTCGAGTAGCGCCTATTTCTACCTCGATGATGTCTCCGTCGTTTCGCTGGATCCTGCCGACGTCGTACCCGAAAAGTTGATCTGGTCAGATGGTCAGGAGGTGAAGACAGAGGAAACGTATGTGTTGAAGAACATCCAGTTCCAATTCGACAAGTATGCCCTGCTGCCCGTTTCCTTTCCTGAGCTCGACAGGGTTGCCGAAATCCTTCGTCGGCAACCAGAGTGGCGGGCAGAACTTTCCGGTCATACCGATTACATCGGCACCGACGACTACAACCTCCAACTCAGCCGGAACCGCGCCAAGAGTGTGCGGAACTACCTGATCTCTAAGGGAATCGCCAGCGCCCGCCTTACGGCACAAGGCTTTGGGAAGCAAAAGCCGCTAACCCACGATAAGGACGAGGCTTCACTGAAGTTGAACCGCCGGGTAGAAGTCCGCTTCCTGAACTAATGCCCAGCGCCAAAAAGCTTAGTGACAAGGCACTTAAAAGCCTTCTCGACCAATGGGCCGATCGCTATAACCGGCCCGATTTCATCGCGGACGATCCAATTTCCATTCCTCATCGGTACTCGCGTCGTCAGGACATAGAGATTGCCGGACTTTTTGCAGCTACGCTAGCCTGGGGGCAACGGCGCACCATCATCAAGAGTTGTTTGAGGTTGATGGCACTGATGAGCGACGCTCCACACGATTTCATTCTTTCTCACCGGCCTTCCGAGCTTCGGCGGCTTGAGGGGTTTGTACACAGAACTTTCAATGCCACAGACCTGCTTTATTTTATTGAGTTTCTTAGCAATTACTACCGCCGTCATGACTCCATGGAGGATTTATTCCGAGTTCCACCTTCAGATTCTACTGTGGAAAGAGGGCTTTTGCGTTTTCACGATGCCTTTTTTGCCCTACCGAACTCGCCCCACCGCACGAGGAAGCATGTGGCTACACCGCAACGACGGTCTGCATGCAAGCGCATAAACCTTTTTCTGCGCTGGATGGTGCGAACCGATGACCGGGGCGTGGACTTTGGGTTGTGGAAATCAATTTCACCCGCACAACTGGTGTGTCCCTGCGACCTTCACGTATTGCGTGTGGCGAGGAAGTTGGCCTTGATCAGCGGAAAGTCGGTCAACTGGCGACTGGCGATCGAGCTCACGGATCGGCTGCGAGCCCTGGATCCCTTGGATCCGGTTAGATACGATTTTGCTCTTTTCGGACTGGGCATTGACGAGGCGTATGGAAGATAGATTCAAGTTTGTTAAATTACTTGTTCGTCAGAATTAACTTTGACGCCTTCCAAAGTAACTATGTATCGCATGTGTATGGACCCCGACGGAAGTTTCATGATCGGAGTCATACATCCGCTTACGATGGCAGACCAGTTACTTTCTGGTTCTTGGCAGACGGATTTGGTTCAGGGCGATGAAGGCGTGCTAAGTGGACCGGCGGATAGCCTGACAAAGACTGTTTTTTTCGCAATGATCCCGGTGGTCGTGGCGTTCTCCTTCATTGTTTTCATTCTCTACCGGGCACGACGGGAGGCATATTTCAGAGAAAAGGAAACGGCCTTTAAACTGGACATTTCAGAGCTGGAGTTGAAAGTATTGCGAACACAGATAAACCCGCATTTCATTTTCAACTGCCTCAATTCCATTCATCACTTCATGCATCGCAACAACCTTCCAGCAGCAAGTGAGTACCTCATCAAGTTTTCAAGACTCATACGGTATGTCCTGGAAACTTCCTACGACCGCATGATTCCCCTGGCTGACGAGGTTGGCGCTTTGCGACTTTATATGGAATTGGAGCAACTGAGAACCAATGGCTCCTTCACCTTCCAAATTGAAGTCGACAAGGGAATTGATCCTGATGCCGTGTATGTCCCGCCACTTCTGATACAGCCGTTCGTAGAAAATGCCATTTGGCATGGACTGAGCCCCCAAGTCAAAGCGGGAGTCATTACGGTGTCTATCGAAATGACCGGGGAGATGTTAAGGTGCACCATTAGGGACAACGGAAGACCATCCGAATCAAAAGAGCCTTACGACCTGGCACACTTTGTTAAACGAAATTCCAGGGGAATGTCGCTCATTCAGAGTCGGTTGGACATGATCAATAGATTGTATAAGACAAATTCGGGCTTCACCTTGGAACGGCCCGCAATGGAAGATGGGACCCGGGTAACGCTAACCTTGCCTTATGAGGATTGAGCGCTATCGGGTTGCAATAGTTGAGGATGATCCTGCGCAGCAGGCAATCGTATCTAACCTGTTATATGCCTTCAAGGATGATTTCGAAGTAGTTGGAACGGCAAGTGACATCCTCACTGCACGGCAACTTCTGGAGGAGTCCGCACCTGACTTGGTGATTCTCGATGTCGTTTTGCCTCCAAACGATTGTTTTGAACTGCTTCTGTCGTTAAAGTCCATTCCGTTCAAGATCATTTTTACGACTTCACATGATGCGTTTGCCGTTCGCGCTTTCCGCGTATCGGCCATCGATTATTTATTAAAGCCCTTGGACCCCTCCGAATTCCAATTGGCTATTGAAAAATTCAAGAGCCGGAAGGAGGTCGAGGAAGGGTCGGCGCGTATCCAGAACATGCTTTCAAATTTCCATGCGATGGAGGCCGACCACGCGCGGGTGGCCCTTCCTACGCTGAATGGCTTTCTGTATCTGCCCATCCGGGATGTAGTTCGTTGTGAGTCTGACAATACGTATACGAGCTTTTTCACGGTTGACAAGAAGAAGTTCATCGTTTCAAGAACCATGAAAGAATGTGAGCTGCTACTCCATGAATTTGGTTTTTTCCGCGTTCACAATTCACACTTGATCAACCTGAAGTACGTTGTGGAGTACATCAAGGGCGAGGGTGGCTTGGTTCGTATGGCCGACGGCTCCACTGTAGATGTTTCAAGGCGCAGGAAAGAGGAGTTCTTACTCCAGCTTAACACCTTGTAAGGTTTCCCGAATTCTTTGACAATCCTGCCGTCCTCAAACCGGGGACCGCCGGATACTGCTTTTGGCTGTTCTCGCTTGGGTGTAGCTGATAGTTTCGTCAGAAAACACCCCATGAGAAATCCTTCATTAGTCATCTCCACTTTCACGGGTCCTGGTTCACTATGGCTTTACATAGACAACGAGTTGATCCTGAAAAACAGCGACATCGCCACCATTGACCTTGAGATGGGTGGCGAGTACATCCTGTTCTGGTACGTGAAAGGACCCCCTGGCAGTACGTATTCCATCACCATTTCATCTCCGCGCGAAGCAGAGTACCAGCTCACCAAGACCATTCTTGCGTCTGGCAAGGACCAGGGCTCTTTCCGCTTTGAGGTGAATACTATCGCACGTTTGGCTGAAACTAACCCAATACTCGCATGAATAAAACTCTAGTCCTCTTGTTGGTGGGCCTGGCTTCCTGCCAACTTCCCGAAGTCCAAACTGATGGCGCCCTACGGACAGCTGGAAGTTCCGGCATTCTCCCCCTCGGGGGTCACGCCCATCAGTACGCGCTTGACTCATCGGTGCTGCTCCTTTCGAACCTGGCTGGCGCGGCCAAACTCGCAGACCTCACAACTGATTTTGGATGGGGAGGCAGCTTCCCAGCCGCTGCTTTTCGTGTATCTGAAGCCAACCAGGGAGTATTACTTTGGTACTGTTTTAAAGGAGGGAACAACCCGCAGCTCTTTCTGGCCCTTGAACAGCTGAATGACTACGATCCTGCCAATTTGCCTAAGAAACCGATCAGCAGTGAACTCATTGTACCGTCAACTATTTTTCGCAACAGCCTTCAAGGCCTGAGCGATAAGGGTTCAGTTCGGGATTTCTTGCGTTCCCAGGATGGGGATCAATCGGAATGGTCTACGCTTGCGGCGGCTGATGTGAATCACTACATTTTGAGTGCCGATTCCCTGTTCAACTCAGTCACAGACAGCCAAGGTGAACGTTACAACCACTATATGTTTGGCTTCTTCTCAGTTCGTCATGAAGCGGGTTACAACGATTTCCTTGATAGGGCTGGTGAGAATGGATTCATCCGCTATTACTTCGGGTACGATGAGAAGGACAGACCCAATCGCATTCGCATCATTCTTATGACTGTCGATTCGAGAGGCGTCAATACAGCAATTGCCAGGACAAACGACGATGAGTCTACTTTGCAGAAGTCATGGCCCCCCCCACCCGATAATTGATTAGTGCGTGGATGGCACAACACTAAAAATTATTTCGAGCCTTTCTGTACTGATTCCCTTGGCGTGGAACAGCATTAGATTAAAACATGCCGGTCGCCTTGGAATGTTCTTCTTCTTCTTTCTTTTGGCAGGTTTGTTTACTGACCTGGCGCTATGGTATGCGCAGGCAGAAGGTGTGAAAGGCGTTTCCCTGCATTTGTTCAATACTTACTCAGTTTGTGAGGCACTTTTCTTCTTTTGGCTTATCCGCTATGTGGCCCCAGAGGGTCATTTGAAGAAGGTGGCTGGATTATTTCTCTTTGCTACACCGCTTGCCGGGATATTGCTTCTGTTGATGCCCGTCTATGAATCAGGTAAGACGGCACAAAGTATTCCTTTCAGCACTTCTTATGAGGTAGTGGCCGCCTTCCTGGCTGGATTTGCACTGCTCTCCTTGGCGGAACGCGACAATCGACTTATGACTTTGTGGGAATTCTGGTTCATGTTAGGGGTATTCTTCTACTGCTTCACCACGTTCTTTGTCATGACCCTGCTTGGGAGCAAGCTTTCTTTGAACCTTTGGCCATTGAACAATGTGATTAACATCCTTACCTATCTGTGCTACAGCATCGGATGGTGGAGGTACGACGCCAAGTCGAATTCAGGGTCCGGCATCGCCCCTACAGCGGTTGTTTAGGCACTGCGGCTCCCGGATTCTTGACGAAATCCGCCGAATACTTCCCTTAACCTGCCAGATTCTAATTGACAATTAGGATCGAGGAATAAGAACACTATTTTTCAACTGCCCGCACGGATTTCGCACATCCCAGATTCCGGATTGTTGGGTCTCCCGAAAGTTACCCACCAAGGTGCTTGCCGGGAAGGGGGGTCCTGAACCGAGGCTAGACTTTATGAAACCGGTAGATCATGTTGATTTTCAGTTGCTCTTTGAGTCAACGCCAGGACTTCATCTTGTGCTCCTGACAGACTTTACAATTGTAGCCGTAAGCGACGCCTACCTCGCAGCGACCATGACTAAACGTGGGGCCATTACCGGACGCGGATTGTTTGAAGCCTTCCCGGACAACCCGGACGATCCAGGCGCCGATGGTGTTTCAAACCTCCGTAGTTCTCTCAATCAGGTGCTGCAAAGAAGGACTACACACCGGATGCCAATACAGAAGTACGACATCCGGCGTCCGGATGGCAGTTTTGAGCAGCGGTTCTGGGCTCCTATGAACAAGCCGGTGGTAAAGGCAAATGGAGAGATTGCTTATATCGTTCACACCGTAGTTGATGTCACCGCACAGGAGTTGGAACGGAAACAGGGTGAGGCCATCAACCGAAAAACCCAACTCCTTCTGCAAACCTGCATCGAGAGTCTGACGGAGTACCTGGTATTCTCTGTAGACCCACAATACCGCATCCTTAATTTCAACTCCGCATTCAAGGAGGCGACCGCCATGGCTTATGGAACGGCCATTGAAGTCGATATGAATCTGCTGGATTGTATTGGAAGCCTGGAGGATAGGGAAAAGGCGAAACACAATTTTGACCTTGCCTTGGGCGGGCAAAAGCACGTGACCATTGAAGAGTACGGCAGCAATGAAAGAAACTATTTTGAGACCAGTTACAATCCCATGGTCAACGACCTGGGCGGGATCATTGGTGTGACGGTACTTACCGCCAATATCACCGAGCGACGAAGGCGAGAGATCGAGATGGGGCGCCTGGCTTCCATTGTTGATTCCACTGTCGACGCAATAATTGGAAAATCCCTGGAGGGAATAATCACCAATTGGAACCCTGGGGCCCAGCGGCTTTTTGGATTTTCGTCCTCCGAAGCAGTTGGCAGGCACGGCTCTATCATCATCGACAAAGAACATGAGGAGGAGGAGTTCACAATAATCAACAGGGTGGCAGCGGGTGAAGTACTTGAGCACTATGAAACCCGACGTATACGCAAGAACGGTGAGCATGTGGATGTGTCACTATCCATTTCTCCTATCCGCGATGAAAATGGGAATATCAAAGGCATTTCAAAAATCGCACGGGATATCACAGAACGAAGGAAGGCGGAGGAGCGCATCCGGGCAATGAACAAGCAATTGGAAGAAGCCAGACAGGCTGCGGATGTGGCGAATCGGACGAAAAGCCAATTCCTGGCCAACATGTCGCACGAAATTCGAACACCCCTCAATGCCGTTATCGGGTTGAGCCATCTTCTCCTTAAGACGGATCTTACAGCCAAGCAAGCTGACTACCTCAAGAAAATCGAGTCCTCCAGCGATTCATTGTTGAGAATTATCAATGATATTCTCGATTTCTCGAAAGTTGAATCCGGCAAGCTGGCCCTCGAGGAGACAAACTTCGATCTGGAGGAAATTTTCCAAAAACTAGGGAACATAATAACCTACAAAGCGAGTGCGAAAGGACTGGAGGTGGCCTTTGGGATTGACAGCCAGGTGCCGACCTATCTCATAGGAGATCCTGTCAGGCTGGAACAGATACTGACAAATTTGTGCAGCAATGCCGTAAAGTTTACGGATGCCGGAGAGATTGTCGTCAGTGTTAGAATGGCCGAGGATGCTGAAGACCGAATCAAACTAGCTTTTGAAGTACGGGACACGGGCATTGGAATGGACGATGTTCAAATGAGCAAATTGTTCCAGCCTTTCATGCAGGCCGATGATACCATCTCCCGGAAGTATGGTGGAACTGGCCTCGGACTTTCTATCATCAAACGTTTGGTCGAATTGATGAATGGGAGTGTGTCGGTTGAAAGTGAACCCGGCAAAGGGAGCCGGTTCCATTTTGATGTGTGGTTACGCAAGCAGAAACACCAGCGAAGAATGCCTGCCCCCTCCGTAGATCTTCGGAAAATGGGTGTATTGCTCGTTGACGATAGTCCCTCCGCCAGAGAGATAATTCGCGAAGCACTGGTCTCCCTTTCCTTCCAGGTAACGACAGTAAGTTCAGGCATCCAGGCAATCCACTTCCTGAAAAACAACTTACATCACAACCCCATCAGGCTACTGTTGATGGATTGGAAAATGCCTGAAATGGATGGCCTGGAAGCAGCCAGGCTAATCCGGAAAGATGACCAACTGCGTGATATCCGGATTATGATGATGTGCACGAGCTATGCCAATGAAGAGCTCTATCAAGCCGTCGACGAAGTGGGGTTGTCGGGAATCCTGATCAAGCCTATCAGGTATTCAGAATTGTATGATTCCATCATTCGTGCCATTGAGAATGGGAGTAAACCTCATGCGGAGACGGAGTCAATCCGCGCAAGAGGAGCGTTCAATGAGGACCCTCAAGAGGGCCTGCATCAGGGCGATCTTCTCCTTGTCGAGGACAATGAAATTAACCAATTGGTTGCCGTTGAATTGTTGCAGGGTTTTGGCTTCACCGTGGAGATTGCCAACAATGGCCTGGAGGCGTTAGACAAGATCAAATCAAGCCTACACGAAGGCCGCACCTATGACATGGTTTTGATGGACCTTCAGATGCCGGTGATGGGAGGTCGGATGGCCACCAAGGAAATCAGACGGCTGCCGGAATTCAGCACGGTCCCCATCATTGCAATGACTGCGGATGCTATGACGAGTGTACGGGATGAATGCATGGAAATTGGAATGAATGATTTCATCACAAAGCCGATTGACCCAAATGGAATGCTTGAGACCATTGAAAAATGGCTTGTGAAGCGCCGTGCAAACGAGGGGTCACGCGTCCCCGTGACTGGGAGTAACGAAACGGTGAGCGGCATCAACATGGAAGAAGGGATTTCAAGATTGGGAGGCAATCGCCGGCTTTACCGGGATCTTCTCTCAAAGTTTTCAGACAATCATCGGCAGTTTGTCGGGGTACTCAAGGCAAAATGGGAGGCCGGAGACCTGGACGAGGCCAGGCGAATGGTACACACGTTGAAAGGACTTTCGGGCAGCCTGGGAATGAGTGACCTGCATCACTGCAGCAGACAGCTCGAAGAGAGCATCAAGGATGGAGAGCAGTCACTCAACAGTAGTATTCAGCCATTGTCCAATGAGTTGAATAGGGTGTTGAATACAATCAGGAAGATCAATCACTAAAACGAAGAAAAAATGATCAAGAACTGGTTATTGTCCGTCTTTGGGCCGTCGTCCAGGTTCAACGTTGGGGATAGCGTTCAGCCGATCCATGATGAACAGGAGCTCATGGTCGTGGTGGAGATCAAGAAGAAGCAAAATGGTCATGAACCGCTCGTCCGGTGTCAGTAGTATGATTCGGACG
>CAZJWV010000100.1:0-12217 GCA_964549855.1 uncultured Ohtaekwangia sp.
CTTTCCATCATACCTCACTGCGCCTTCGCGAATGGTACCAAACCACAAATTGCCTTTTGAATCCTGAAAAATACTTCGGATGTATTGACTGACCAGCGTAGTGTCAAAGTCGGGAGTCAAGCCGACTGCCTTAAACTTTCGAATTACAGTTGGACTTGGTTTGGAAGGATTTAGATCCTCAGGTGTGCTTGTTCCTACTTGCCCGTTGCAGGGAGTAGTGCAAATGGACACCCAAATGAGTGTAAGAGAAAGTCTGTTAACGATCGTCATTTGGTCAGCATTGAGCTAAACTGCCTTCAGTCCTACGTCACCCAATGCAACGTCTCTGCTTGCAATGGGTTCTTGAACTCCCTCCCCTCCTGCTGTGCTGCCCGCCACTGCTTCTTCAATTCGTAATACCATCTCGCCTGCGCATCGGGTTCGCCGACCAACATGAGTTGAGGATCGGTCTCGAGGCCTTTGGCTAGCTTTTGGAATACGCCCACATCCTGCCCGATGAAAGTCTTGCCCAGGCTCTTCAGCGGCCACCAGAGCCAGCGGGTGATGGCCAGCGACGAGTAGAAGAAATGATTCAGCTCAGTGTTGTTGTCGTCAATGGGAGTGAGTGTGGTTATGGAAATCACTTTATTGGACTTCCCGATGCTGATGTGCTCGAGTCGGTTGCCTGGGATATCGAAGAAGATCTCCGTAGACACGTCACCGCGAAGGACCTTGTATCCCTTTGTGTTGGCCGAAGGTGCATGCCGGACCATCTTCCATCCGCGGGGAATCGGTTCGAAGTTCTTCGTCTTCAGCTTGAGCGCCTTGGCGGAGCGCCAGAACCAGGACTGGTGAACAAACGTAACATGCGCCGGGTCGATAAGTCCAATCACCGAATGATCAATGTTCGTCGGTAGCACGATGGATTCCACATGCAGCAACTGCTGGTTAGGGTCCAGGTGAAGATCCGGCACGGGCTCCTCCGCCTCAACATTAGGAGTTAGCTTCTCAGGGAGGTAAACCCAAATGGTGCCGTTCACTTCTGTCACCGGGTATTTAAGCGCGCGAATCTTGGTTACGTCTGCCTTCGAGGTTGGCGGAAGGGCTGGGATATTCTGGCAAACGCCACCCGAATCAAACTCCCAGCCATGATAACAGCATTGGATATTGCCATTGTTCAGCACATGCCCTAGCGAGAGAGGCACACCGCGGTGCGGGCAATTGTCTTTCAGGGCAAATGGCTTACCAGAGGAATCACGCCCGAAGACAATTCTCTCCTTTGCAATGATCTTACCGAGAAGCTTCCCTTTACGAAGGGCATCCGATGGCAATGCGAGATACCAGAGGTTTCTTAGTACGAGGTCGGGGCTTTTGTCTTCTTGCATGAATGACTCAACTGAACCACAAGTTTACGATTTTTAGTGGTTAGTGAATAGTGGATAGTGATTAGCCGTACCAGCCCATCGCAATCCACTATCCACTATCCACTATCCGCTATTCACTATTCACTTTTAATCGCGGTCACCTCAATCTCCACCAGGTACTCCGGCTCGATAAACCCGCTCACCTGTATCATCGATGTCGCCGGCTTGATGGTGCGGAAGAACTCTCCGTGCGCCTTGCCAACTGCTTCCCATTGCTTGATGTCGGTGACAAACATGCGGGTACGAACAACGTCTTCGAGGCTGAACCCTGCCTGATGAAGCACACCACGGATCTTTTCAAGAATAAATTTAGTCTGGAGATAAAAGTCGCCTTTGCCCACGACTCCCTGGTCGTTCACGGCCACGGTGCCTGAAACTTCAAGCACATTGCCCAGCTTCACAGCGCGGCTGTAGCCGACGATTTCTTCCCACTTTGCTCCAGAGGAGATGTTTACTCGTTTGTTGCTCATTGATCTGAAATAAGAGAGTCGAAATTAGAAATTAGAAATCAGAAATCAGAAATTTGAGGGATGTTGCCCTTCACCGCCGACGAACAACAACGCTACAGCAGGCACCTTATCCTGCCAGGGTTCGGTGCAGAAGGGCAACAACGGCTGAAGAATACCTCGGTAGCTGTGGTGGGTGCCGGCGGACTCGGTGCACCAGTCCTCTCCTACCTAACCGCCGCTGGCATCGGCCGCATTGGGGTTTTCGATTCCGACACGGTGAGTATTTCAAATTTGCAGCGACAGGTGCTTTTTACTCCCGCCGATCTCGGAAAGAAGAAAGCGGCCTGCGCAGCGCTTGCCCTGAGCCGTCAGAACCCGCTCATCCAGGTCCAAGCACATGAGGTTCACCTTACCTCAGCGAACACACTGAGCCTTTTGAAAGGATATGACATCGTAGTCGACGCGACAGACAATTTCCCCACCCGCTACCTCCTGAACGATGCCTGCGTTATCCTAGGCAAGCCCCTGGTATACGGGTCCGTTTTTCGTTACGAGGGACAGGTCTCCGCATTTAACTACAAGGGTGGACCCAACTACCGCGACCTTTACCCGGCACCACCAAAGCCCGGCACCGTGCCCGACTGTGAAGAAGGCGGGGTGTTAGGCGTGCTCCCTGGGATTATCGGTGCCCTGCAAGCCAACGAGGCCATCAAGATCGCCGCATCGATCGGTGAGGTACTATCGGGCAAACTGTTACTCATCGACAGCCTCACCCTGGACATTCGGTTAATCCAATTTTCTAAAAACTCGAAGGAGCCCATCACGAATCTGATCGATTATGATCATTTTTGCGGCATCCGAAAGACACAATCCATGAAAGAGGTAACTGTTCAAGAGCTCAAATCGATGTTGGACGCCAAGTCTGATTTCCAACTAATCGACGTACGTGAAGAGCATGAATTTGAGGTAGGCAACCTTGGTGGTGAACTGATTCCCATGGCAGAAGTACCGGGAAACCTCGAACGCATCGCGAAAGACAAGAAGGTAGTTGTTCACTGCCGGTCAGGTAGCCGCAGCGGCAACATCATCCAGTGGCTGGAGAAAAATCACGGATTCAACAATCTCTACAACCTGAAAGGCGGGATCCGCGCATGGGCTGCTGAGATCGACCCCACCATCCCCGTAGGCTAGACGGGAAGTTCAACTTTAACACCCAGGTTGTCGCCGAGCAACAGGAACTGGTCCGACCACTCGCGCGACCGCACCGTATCCTTGTCGGTTCGTGTTTCCACCGACATCTCAAAATAGAGGTTCTGACATCGGTATAAGTTGGGTTCCAGCTTGAACTCTTCCAGGATATGAAAGAGACGATTTAAACGTTGGATGCGCTTCGCATTGTCCGGCTCCGCTTGTATTCGTTTCAATTCCTCATAAATCCCGTCCCCGGCCCGGCGCTCCACGGCTTTCGGGTCTTCGATGGCGAGGTTCCAGCGCTTCATCTCGGCCGTGATTCGCTCCAGCGTCTTGATGCTGATCCTGTCTGGACCGAAACATTTGATAAGGTCTGCGTTGAGAATGTACTCAAACGTGGAGCGGTAAGCCTTCGGGATGGGAATGTCGTTGTTCGCCAGCGCGTTCACCAACGGATAATCCCTGTCGTAGGTTCGCCGCAACGACGCCTCAATGTCTTCGAGGCCCTGACGGGCAATCATGTCCAGGATGCGGCGCTTTTCTTCCTTGAACAGGAACCAAATGGAGTACTTTTCAGGGCCGAAGTAAGTCTGCATGATGGTCATCACATCACCGAGCCTGCCGTCCTCGAACGCGTCAATCATCCGGAACTGCATCCCCGAGAACTTGTCCAGTTCAATATTCAGCGACAGGTTGCCGATCAAGTCGTGCTTGCCCAGGTAGATAACGGCGAAGGCGAAACGCTTCTCGGAGCGCGTTACCAGTGATCGTACCCGCGTGATGCCGAGGACAAGTTTCTGCTCACCCGCCTCTTTCTTCACAAAGAATTCGTTCGTGGCCTGGTAGTTGAAGAGCGGCAGGTTCTCCGGCTCGTCTTCAAAAATTGACGACACGGCATAGTGCATGCCCACCCTCGACAGGTTCACCTTTGAAGGAACGACCAGCCGCTTGTACACGCCAGCGCCGTCCTTGTAAAGCGGCAGATTGCTCGGTGCCTTCTCAAGCCGGTTGAGAAACTCCCCTTCGAGCACGCGCTCGGTAAGCTGCTTGGACAGCTGGATAGCACGTGCCGCATACTGGATGACCTGGACAGTCTCAATCCCCGAAACCTCATCGAAGAACCATCCACAACTGGTGTACATCAGCATGGCGTGCCGCTGCATTTCCATCAACCGCAACGCTTTGTTTACGTCGACATCGGCTACAGCGAAGTCCTTAATGAACCTATCAACGGAGTCATCGTTGCGTTTGAGAATGACACGTATGTATTCATTGCGTGCCTTCCATGGATCGAGGAAGACCTTCGTTCCCTCCTCTTCAAAGATCTCAATCAGCGTCTCCCTCAACCAGTCAAGGGCGTCACGCAGCGGCGCGCGCCACTCCTGGTTAAACTCAGCTTTGCCTGTGTTGCATCCGCAATTGCTCCGCCACCGCTCAACACCATGCACACAACTCCATGAACTGTTCTCTACGATTTGCGCCTCAAGCTCCGGGGGAAACAGCGAGAGAAACTGAGCATAGTTTGTGAGGTTCACATCCTCTAAATCGTCTATGTATTCGGTGCAGAATGCAAGCGCCATGTCGCCGTTGCGGTGATGGTGGCCGTAAGTTTCACCGTCGGTGGCAATGTGAACCAGCTGTGGTGAACCGTTATTCGGGTCAAAGGCTTCAATGAGGCGTTCTGCAAATCTCTTCCCATCGAATAGGAGTCCATTGAAGGCTACGCCTTGCGAAATGTCTCCGTCATAGAAAAATATATCAATGCTCTTTCCGGATGGTAAATTGCATCGATAGGCGCGACGTGTGTCAACCGGGTTATCGTTGGTGTAGCGCCAGTCTTGCTCTCCGATTCGACGAGTAGCATTCGCTTGTCTTGGGGCGAGGACCGTGAAGAGGATTCCTTGCTCAGCCAGGACCTCGAGTGATTCAGTATCTACAGCAGTCTCAGCAAGCCACATGCCTTCAGGTTTTCTTCCGAACCGTTGCTCGAAGTCACGGATACCCCAGATCACCTGGGTCTCCTTGTCCCTGCGGTTCGCCAATGGCAGTATCATGTGATTGAACACCTGGGCCATCGCGGAGCCATGTCCGCCAAATCGTTCAATGCTTGCCTTGTCAGCTTCGAGCACAGACGCATATGTCTCTTTGTCGAAATGCTCCATCCATGAAAGGAGTGTCGGGCCGAAGTTGAAACTGATTCGGGCGTAGTTGTTGGTAATGTTCTTGATCACGCCCCCCACCTTGTCGAGGATCCGGGACGCCGCGTTGGGGGCGTAGCACTCAGCGCTCACCCGCTCGTTCCAATCGTGGTAAGGGTGCGCAGAGTCCTGAATTTCAATCACTTCCAGCCATGCATTTTCCCGCGGAGGCTGGTAAAAGTGACCGTGAATGCAAATGTATTTTTGGTTGGGCACCTTAATGGAAGGCTAAAAATTATTTGACTCTGACAACTGCTAGCTACCCAATTCAAATTCCGCTTCCTCACGCTCCAGCTTGAGCACGGTGATGCCGAGCGGCGGAAGCATGGCCGTCACGGAGTAATCCTTCCCATGATATTTCACAGGGGTTGTGGTCAACCGACCGGAATTCAGCATGCCGGTACCACCGAACCGCGCATCGTCGGAATTAAAAATCTCCTTCCAGAAGCCGCGCTTGGGCACTCCTACCCTGTAGTGCTGACGAATCTCCGGGGTGAAGTTGCAAATGACCAGCAGTGATTCATGGGCTGAATCGCTTTTCCGCATGAAGGCGATCACACTATTCTGGCGATCCTCGTAATCAATCCATTCGAAACCCTGGTGATCAAACTGGTGCAAATGCAAAGCCGGCTCTTTTTTGTACAATTCATTCAGCGCGCGGACCAATTCCATAACACCCTTGTGCAAGGGTTGATCGGTGAGGTACCAATCCAGGCTCCGGTCATGATTCCACTCTCCTGACTGACCGAACTCTCCTCCCATGAAAAGCAATTTCGTGCCCGGATGGGTAAACATGTACCCGAACATCAGTCTCAGGTTCGCAAATTTCCGCCATTCGTCTCCCGGCATGCGGCCCAGCAGCGACCCCTTGCCATGCACCACTTCGTCGTGTGAGAGCGGGAGCATGAAATTCTCCGTGAAGGCATACATGATGCTGAACGTGATCTCGTTCTGATGGTATTGACGATGGATCGGGTCGTTCTTGAAATAAGCAAGGGTATCGTGCATCCAACCCATCATCCATTTCTGTCCAAAGCCCAAACCGCCGAGGTAAGTAGGTCGCGACACCCCTGACCACGCCGTCGACTCTTCCGCAATGGTGATGGCGTCAGGGAAAGTCGAATAAACGGTTTCATTAAACTCCTTCAGGAACACGATCGCCTCGATGTTCTCATTTCCTCCATGCTGATTAGGAATCCATTCGCCCGCCTTACGGGAGTAGTCGAGGTACAACATGGATGCAACGGCGTCGACCCGGAGTCCATCGATGTGGTACTGATCGAGCCAGTACAATGCGTTGCTGATGAGAAAGGCTCTTACCTCCGGGCGACCGTAATTGTAGATATAACTGCTCCAGTCGGGATGAAATCCTTTTCGTGGATCTGCATGCTCGAACAGGTGGGTGCCATCGAATTCAAAGAGACCATGAGCATCGCCGGGAAAGTGCGATGGAACCCAGTCGAGAATCACGCCAATGCCCGCCTGGTGAAGGGCATCGACGAGGAATTTAAAGTCATCAGGGGTTCCGAACCTGCTCGACGGTGCATAATACCCGGTCAATTGATATCCCCAGGAGCCGAAGAACGGGTGCTCCATAACCGGGAGGAACTCCACGTGTGTAAAGCCGAGGTAACTCACGTACTCGACGAGATCTTTCGCCAGCTCGCGGTATGATAGCGAACGGTTTCCATCTTCCGCCTTGCGACGCCAACTGCCTGCGTGGACTTCATATACAGAGAACGGCTTTGCCCTTCCCGTGCTCTTCTTCCGTTGGTCCAGCCATTTCTTGTCCTTCCAGGTATAATTAGACTGCCAGGTTACGGATGCAGTCTTCGGTGCTATCTCCGCAAATGTTCCAAAAGGGTCCGCCTTCTCATGATAGCTTCCCAGGTTGGAGTGAATGGCGAATTTGTATGCCGCCTGATTGCCAACTCCAGGAATAAATCCCTCCCAGATGCCCGATTCATCCCAGCGTGGCGTCAATGAATGCTGCTCAGCTTTCCAATGGTTGAAATCTCCAATGACTGATACCTTCTTGGCGTTAGGCGCCCAGACAGCAAAATAGGTCCCTTTCTCCCCGTTGTGCTCGGCCGGATGTGCGCCCAGTTTTTCGTATAACTTAAAGTGCTTGCCAGACTTGAAGAGGTAGACATCGAACTCGGTAAGAAGAGAAAAGGCTTCCTTCTTCCCGGGCTTCTCCTTCTTTTCTTCCTTCTCCCCTTTTATAATAGACTTCTTGGCCATAGCCGGTGTTCCTCTAATGTACTCTGTAAACTTCAATTCGCCGACACAGTGACAGACTTATGAGCTTCCTTCTCCTTGAAATATCGATTCATCTGGTACTCAATGCCGCGCAGCGGAATGATCGTCCACGAAGGGCGGCCATTGAGCTCATATCCCAACTCATACACCGCCTTCTCAATAAGATAAGTGCGAATCAGCATGTCATCCTCACACGGGAGGTTTGTGCCCATCCCCATGCGCTCCATGTACGCCCCCAGGTAGTAGCGGCTTACGTAATGTTGCCATTGCTCCGCCCACGCCTCCAGCACTTCCACATCCTGCCGGCGATAGTTTTCGTTCAACAGGATCTTTCCGAAAGCGGCATAGTGGAATGACCTCATCATCCCGGCCACGTCCTTGTACGGACTCTTTTTCAGCCTCCGTTCACTGAACGAAAATCCGGGCTCTCCTTCAAAATCGATGATGACAAAATCTTTGCCCGTAAAGAGCACCTGGCCCAGGTGGTAATCGCCGTGAATGCGCGTCTTGATCGCACGTATCGGGCTGCGATAAATCTCGCTGAAGCACTCCAGGATATCATCTTCCAGGAGCAGCACACGGTCGGCCACGATGCGCGTCTCCTCGTCCAGCTTGTGCATCGACTGCTTCAGCAGCTTGAAGCGGTCCTTTACGAGTTTGCGCAGCGACGAATACAAAGACCGCTGGTAGTTGCTCGTGAAATTCTCGGGCGCAAACTCCGGATGGGTCGAATTTGACGCCAGCGCAATGTGCATTTCTGCCGTCCGCTGTCCGAGCAGTGCTACCCGTTCGTAAAATCCCCTGCCGATGAACTCTTGCAAGAGCTCCGGGGTTTCTTCAAATGCGATTGCGGGTTTGTTGACCAGTCGCGGCAGCTTTTCCTTCTTGGCCTTTGCCAGGATGCGCTCATAGAACCGTCCCACGGAATCGATGGTCATGTTCCAGGCATCGCCCTGGTTCTCAATTTTTTCTTGCAGGAGTCCGAAGACAGTGGTTTTTCCGGCTTCATCCCGATACTCCAGGCTGCCGCTATACCGCGGACTGTTGGCGAAACTCGTTCCCTCTGTTAGGAACCTGACGATTTCGAGATCGGGGTTTATTTCCTGTTCAATCTTGCGGTAGAACTTGAAGAAGTACTTCTCGTTGAAAATGAAAGCAGTATTCGTGCTGTCGGCTTTTAGGATCTTCGACTCCACGCCTTCTGCCTTGAGTTTGGAATAGACACCGGCGTTGAATTCAAGCACTCCTTCCGCGGTTTTCTGCCTGAAATTGCGGGCCATCTTCGAAAAGAGAAAGTCGCGGAAAGCCCGGTCATAACAGCTGTCCAGCACGAACCCCGTCTTCCCTTGCATCTCGGCCCGGCATACCACGCTTTGCACGGTGTACTCCACGCGATCCATGATCACTTCCGTCGGAAAGTAGGTAAGGGGAATGAAGTAAAGTTCCGGGAGCCGCTGTACATAGTGCACCTCCAGGATTACCAGGTAGTGGGTGGTCTTCTCCACTTTGAGGGTAATCACCTGCTTAACACTCATCTTGCTGATGACTTTGGCCTTTCCACCAAACCATCGGCACTTTTTGACAAATGAGGGAAAAATCTTGCGCTCCAATTCCCTCACCTCTTCGAAACGTGTAAACACTTTCTCCCACGACAGTGGAGATTTGAAGAGCAAAAGTTCACTGCCCCCGCTTCCCAGTTCCTTCTTCTCCTGGTCGTCGACCTGGAACCAAAAATAGCCATACGGCCCGATGGTAATCGGGTATTCTCCGTCGCCCACATTCATGAACTTGTTCTGGCTGAATGCCTCGGTAATGTCACAGTCCTTGAATTCTGAAAGATCCAGCTGTGTGGCTTGCGAGAACTGCGACAGGTTGGCGACGATGATGATGCGCTGGTTCTGCAAGCAGCGGACATACGACAACACTTTCGCATTACTGCTCTCAATAAAGCGAAGGTTGCCCGTACCAAAAACACCAAGGCGTTTCCGCATGGAGACTACATTCTTCATCCACCAGACGAGCGATGTCAGGTTCTCTTCCTGCATGGCCACGTTCACCGCTTCGTAGCGATACACCGGGTCTGAGATCACCGGGAGGTGCAGTTTCTGAGGATTAGCCGTGGAAAAACCGGCGTTCACCTCCATGCTCCATTGCATCGGTGTACGGATGCCGTGGCGGTCGCCGAGGAAGACGTTATCGCCCATGACGATTTCATCGCCGTAGTAAATCACCGGCGTGCCCGGCAATGAAAGCATGATGGAATACAATAGTTCGATCTTGCGCCGGTCATTATTGAGCAAGGGAGCCAGCCTCCGGCGAATGCCCAGGTTGTGCTTGGTTTGAGGATCGCCGGCGTATGCCTTGAACAGGTAGTCCTTCTCTTCCTCTGTCACCATCTCCAGCGCGATTTCATCGTGGTTTCTCAGGAAGACTGCCCACTGCGTGTTTGATGTTGCCGCGGGGGTTTGGCTCAGGATATCGACGATCGGGTAACTGTCTTCAGCACGCAGTGCAAGGAACATGCGCGGCATGAGCGGGTAATTGAAGCTCATGTGGCACTCACTTCCCTTTCCAAAATAGGAGGCTGCATCCTCCGGCCAGAGGTTTGCATCAGCCACCAGGATTCGGTTGCTGTACTTCTTGTCGATGTAGCGCCTAAGCTTCCTTATGAAATTGTGTGTCTCGGGCAGGTTCTCACAACTGGTCCCCTCCTTCTCAAACAAGAACGGCACTGAAGCGAGCCGGAACCCATCGACACCTAGCTTTAACCAGAAGTCCACCACCTTCGTCATTTCCATCTGCACGTCGGGCGACTCATAGTTTAAGTCGGGCTGGTGGCTGAAGAAGCGGTGCCAGTAAAAACCCTTCGAAACGGGATCCCATGCCCAATTCGACGATTCCACACTGGGAAGAACGATGCGGGCCACTTTGTACTTGTCGCTCGTATCATTCCACACGTAGTAGTCCTTCGGTCGTGTACCCGGTCTTGCTTTTCGGGAGCGCTCAAACCAGGGGTGCTGGTCAGAGGTGTGGTTGAGGATCAGTTCAATGATCACCTTGATCTCGCGGCGGTGCGCTTCTTTCAGGAAGGCTTTGAAGTCGTCAAGGTTCCCGTAGTCCGGGTGCACATCGCAATGATCTGTGATATCAAAGCCGTCATCTTTCAACGGCGATGGATAGAAAGGCAGAAGCCACAAGGTAGTGACGCCAAGATCCTCCAGGTAGTCAAGCTTCTGAATGAGACCCTGGAAGTCGCCGATGCCGTCGCCGTTGCTGTCAAAGAAGGCCCTGACGCTGAGCTCGTAAAAGATCGCGTCTTTAAACCACAGGGTCTCCTCTTTGTTTTGCGCCGCCATTTGCGTCCTTACAGTTGCGAATCGTGAATCTCCATCCGGAACAGGTGAAAGGGCATCTTGTGAGGTTCCAACTCCACGTAGTTCCACTCCTGTGTCCAGGTGAAATTTTCGCCGGTGATCAAATCTTGCAACTTCACGTTGATACCTCCCCTGAGCTTCAACCGCTGGATGGGCAGCTGAATATAGCCTGACTGCTTCTGGTGTGCGTCCAGTGTCACCACCACGAAAATCAAACTCTTTAAATCATCGGTTGCCTTGAGGTACGCCAGGAGGTTAGGATTCTCGACGGCACAAAACTGCAAGTTCCAGGTTGACTGAAGGGCGGGGTGATCCTTGCGTGCCTTGTTCACCAGGGTGATGATGTCCGTCATCCGGTTTGTCTTTCGCCAGTTGTGAAACTTCACCTCGTACTTTTCTGAATTCCAGTATTCTTCCTTGCCTTCCACGGGAATGTTGTCTCCGAATTCGAATGCCGGTCCATACATCCCGTAGTTGGACGAAAGGGTGGCGGCAAGCGCGAAACGGGCAATGAATATGTTCTCACCCTGGCCTTGAAGATGATAGGGCAGGATGTCCGGGGTGTTCGGCCAAAAATTCGGACGGAAGTAGTTTCTGGAAGGGCCGTGAACCAACTCATTCATGTAGTCCATGATCTCCTGCTTGGTCACCCGCCAGGTAAAGTAAGTGTAAGATTGAGTGAACCCTAGTTTGGCCAGGGCCGCCATCACCTTGGGCCTGGTAAACGCTTCTGAGAGGAATACAATATCAGGGTGTTTCTTGTTGATCTCCGCGATGGCCCATTCCCAAAACCGGAAGGGCTTTGTGTGCGGGTTATCGACACGGAAAATGGTAATGCCCTGCGCGATCCAGTACTCGAACACTGATTTAAGTTCCTCCCACAGGTCCTTCCACTTTTGAGTTTCAAAATTGAACGGGTATATGTCCTGGTACTTCTTGGGCGGGTTTTCCGCGTATTGAATAGAGCCGTCGGGTCGTTGCCTGAACCATTCGGGATGTTCTTTCACGTAGGGATGATCGGGTGCACACTGAAATGCAATGTCCATCGCGATCTTGATTCCATACCGCGCCGCTTCACTTTGCAGCCTCTTAAAGTCTTCCAGCGTTCCCAGGTCCTTGTGCACCGCCTTGTGGCCACCCTCGTCGCTTCCAATGGCCCACGGTGAACCTGGCTCGCCGGCGGCTGCTTTCACACTGTTGTTCTTGCCCTTGCGATTCACCTTGCCGATCGGGTGAATCGGCGGGAGGTAGAGCACGTCAAAATGCATGGCGGCAATCCTTGGGAGCAATTTGATCGTATCCAGGAATGTGCCATGAGCGCCCTGCACAAGGGAGCTCGA
>CAZJWV010000101.1:0-11873 GCA_964549855.1 uncultured Ohtaekwangia sp.
AGCAGCAACGATGCTGAACAGAACACCAGCGTAGCCACGGTGATCACAATGATGCGGCGGCGGGAGAACACGTCTGCAACGTGACCGGCATAGAGGGAGACGCCAATACTCGGAATGGCTTCTGCCAGCCCGATGAGTCCGAGCGACAACGGATCGTGCGTGATCTCATAAACTTGCCATCCAACAACTACAGCCTGGATTTGGATGGCCAGGGTAATGCTGAATCGCGCAAAGATGAAGCGGCGGAAATCGGGAATCCGAATTGCCGCATAAGGACTACTCATGCAGAGATGAGTTGTTGAACCGCCTGTACTGCTTTAGCCCGGCGTGCCTCCCGTTCACCGGTGATCTCTACAACAGGAATGCCGGAAGCTGCGGCCTCCTTACGATAAATGTTCATGAAATGCTCTCGCTTGTCAGGATGTTCACGTTGCGGATCATCCTCCCAGGGCACATCGATGTTGGTGAGTAACAGAAGGTCATAGTGACGGCTTTCCATCAACTGAATGATTTCGGGGCTGCACCGGTTGTACTTAGACTCGCTCCATACCTTGATGACGACCAGGTTGGTATCGCAAAAGAGTACACGCTTGGCGCCCTGTCTCCACTCATTCTCAAGCCGCACCTGGCCGTGCGCGATCTTGAGGAGGTCCGGCTCTTCGTACCCGTGATTAAGTTTGTTGAGGTAAGCCCTGGCGTATTCAGGTACCCAATCGGTGGCGAAGTGCTGTGCGAGGAAGCGGGTAAGATCGGTCTTGCCCGTACATTCCGGGCCGACGACGGTTACCATCTTCGTCGTTGCCGTACTATCGCTCGGCGTGGCTTTCATCGCTTCATGGCAAGATACTCAGAAATGGGGTTGTGCTGGCTGCCCCGCATTTTAATAAGCCACAGGGTCTCAGTATCTTTCACACTCCGTACGCACGTTGAAACGCAGAAAAGCCATACAACAAATTGGGTTGGGAGTGACCGGCGGACTCTTGCTGCCGTCATTCTTTACCCGGTGTAGCCCTGCAGACCCTGGACCGGAGGTTAACTATGCCGGTACCGTCGCTGTAATCGGTGCGGGTGCAGCGGGACTTTATGTAGCTGACATTCTTCGGTCGAAAGGAATCAAGGTGGAGGTGTATGAAGCCAGCACCCAATTAGGCGGCCGCGTGAAATCCTTGCGCAACCAGTCAGCCGACTCCTATCCCAACGTAAGCCTGATGAGCTCTGACTTCCCGCTGGAGCTCGGAGCGCAAACCTTCCTTGGCACGAATTCAATCCTTGGGAAAATTGTCCAGACCTACCAGTTAGCGACCACGGAATTCGGCGGGTCGAGCAACCATTTCGTTCTCGACAACCAGCCAAAGTCGTCGGCGGACTGGGGTGGAGACCCTGACTTCAACGCTGCCATGAATTTCAGGAATAACCTGGCTTCTATGGCAGGCAACGGGCAAAGCGTACAGCAAGCCGCCATTGGCGCCGGTGTGGCTACGCGTGCACTTGACATGCTCAATGGTCAGATTGGAAATGCCTACGGCACAAACAACGAAGCTGCGGGTGTGGGGGAACTTGGGGAGGAAGAGGCATTACGCACCGGTGACGGAAAAATCCTCGCCTTGAGAGGCAACCCGATGCAGGAGTTACTCATCTCACGCTTCAGCGGTGTGGCCCCCATGATTAGATACGGCACGGCCATCAACTCAATCGACTACACCAGTGACCCAATTCTGATGACCGCGGAGGGCGGTGGATCCTTCCAGGCTGACAAGGTGATTGTCACAGTCCCGTTGAGCATATTCAAGACCGGCGGAATTTCTTTCAGCCCGGGTTTACCCTCTGCATTCACGGCATCGATGGCTAAGATTGGCATGGGTGCTTCGATGCGGGTCATTGTTGAATTCAAGAAAAACTTCTGGGGGGCTACGGTCGGTTTCATCCTGGGTTCGTCCAACGTGCCGGAATACCTTAGCTCCGGGCTCACCCGCAGCGAATTCAACTCGACCCTTTCGATAACGATCAATGGAGCAAAGGCCGAGGCATACTCTTCACTCGGCGATGGTGTGATCGACAACATCCTGGCTGACGTCGACCTCTTATATGCCGGACAAGGCACACAATTTGTTCGCCGTAAAGTGGTGGACGGAGTGGAGACCGATCCCATCTTCGTTCGCGAAGACTGGACAACCCGGCCTTATATCCTGGGTGGTTATTCTTACCCGCTTCCGGGAGCCACCAATGAGGACCGTAAGGCCATCGGTGCACCGATCAGTAAGAAACTCTTTTTCGCGGGTGAGGCAACAGACATTACTGGCAATGCCGGAATGGTCAACGGGGCACTGGCTTCTGCCGAGCGCTGCGCCCAGGAAGTTGTACAGTCAATCCTTGAGCCTGCGTAGAATCTCTCACTCTTCCAGCGCCGCCCGCAATTGGGTCGCGTTTTGAAAGTGAACGCCTGCGATGCCAAGCGCCTCGGCACCTTGCACATTCTTCAGATTATCGTCGATGAAAAGGGCCGTGGTAGGATTTACACGGTAGCGATCGAGCAGGATCCTGTAAAACTCGGGCCTGGGCTTGATGTTTTTCTCTTCACCACTCACGACGATTCCCTCAAACCAATGGAGAAATGGGAAATTACGCTTTGCCCATGGGAAGGTCTCAGCCGACCAATTGGTGAGGGCGTACATGCGATGTGATTTTTGATCAACGATCGATTTCAAAATGTCTACGGTTTCGGGAATAGATCCGCCAATCGTTTCTTCCCACCGTTCGTACCAGGCACGGATCGCTTGCTCATGATCAGGAAAGCGATCGACCAATTCGCGGGTGGCTTCCTCGAATGACCGTCCCGCATCCTGCCGCTCATTCCATTCCGGCGTGCAGATGTTTTCCAGGAACCAGGTAATTTCCTCTTCCGTCTTAAAAATTTTTCTGTAGAGGTACCGGGGATTCCAGTCGATGAGCACACCACCGAGATCGAAGATCACCGTTTCAATTGGAGCCATATCAGTGCTTGCCGAATGCCCACGTAAGAAAAGCCGGCATCGCCTCAGCCCAGGTTTGCTGATCGTGACGGCCGTCCTTGATCTCCACATATTGGATGTCGTGAAATGGCCTGTACCCCTTCCGGGTCAGTTCACTGATCAGGTCCATTGTATCGTCGATCGAGTCGATCACACCGTTGCGATTGCGATCACTTTCTTCGTCGCGGGTGCCGGCCTGAAACCAGAATTTCAATCCCGGTTTGAATTTTCCACGGCGCACCTGGAGATGCATGAGCCGGTCGCGATAGTCGGAGTAAAAGAAACTGCCGGAATCGCGCTTGCGCCACCAGAACGAGCCGCTGAAAACGCCGGCCTTGCCAAATTGATCAGGATGATTCCAGACAATGTCGAGGGCGGAGAGACCACCTAGTGAATAACCCGCCATCACGCGCTGGTGAACATCTTTGGCAATAGGCAGCCTGTAGGTGAGGTACGGAAGGAGCTCCTTGCAGATGTAATCGGCGTATGCCCGCGCCAGTTTGCCACGACCGTGGTAGTCATGACGGAAGGCTACTCCGTATTCCTGCATGCGGTCGCCCGCCGTGACCCCAACGACGACAATCGGCGGAATTGTCCCTTCGCTTACCAGGCGTTCGACTGTCGCCTTAATATTGACCCCCTCGCTGTCCTGCCCGTCATTGAGTATAAGCAGCGGATATGACTTGTGCTTGTCCAGGCCCGGAGGCGTGAGCAACTCTACTTCGACGTTGCGTTGAAGGATTTTCGTATAAATGCCCGTCAGTTTCTCCGATTCATAGACTTCGGCGGGTGCCGGTGTCTCATCAATCGGATCCCGATAGCCATCGGGAGGGGGAAGGTCCTGTTCCATCAAAGTTGCAAAAATAGAAGATCGGGGGCTAACTTACCTTGCCCCCTAACGCTCCGTTGCCATGTATGAGCATTACCATCGCTGGTATTCCTCCAGCCTCAACCGCGAAATGGAACTCCTCGCCTTCGGAACACGCGGCTACCCGGTGATGCTATTCCCCACGTCCATGGGCCGGTTTTTCGAAAACAAGGATTTCAAGCTGCTCGATAGTGTGGCATGGTTTGTAGAGGAAGGGCTGGTGAAGATTTATTGTCCGGATGGAATCGATTCGCTGAGCTGGTACAACAAAGGCATTCACCCGGCACAACGCGTGATGAATCATATGTGGTATGATCAATATTTGCTCACCGAAGTGGTTCCCCTGATGCAGCGTGAGACCGGTGTGCCTCGCATTGCTACAGCAGGGTGCAGCTTCGGAGGATATCACGCCACCAACTTCGGATTTCGTCACCCGGAGGTAGTAAAGTATATCTTCAACATGGGTGCCGCCTTCGACATCAAGGACCAGCTCGACGGCTACTACGACGACAACGTTTACTTCAACAACCCGCCCGACTTCATCCCCAACGCGCAAAACCCGCACTTCGGTGATCTCTTCGTGGTGCTTGGTACCGGTACGCACGACATGTGCTGGAACGCCAATGAACAGATGGCGAGTGTACTTCGCAACAAAGGCATCAACCACTGGCTGGATGTCCGCCAGGGTGCACCGCACGACTGGCCGGCATGGCGCGAGATGTTCCCTCACTACCTTTCGCTGATTAAATAAAAGAGCTAAGTGAAGGTTGCTCCTTTCCTGTTCGGGCTACTCCTGGCAGGCGCCTCGGCGTCAGCGGCACCCATCAATCAGAAACTAGCTATCCCCGTCGGCGGTATCCGGCAATGGATCACCTTGAAGGGAAGTGATGACAGCGCACCCGTGTTGCTCTTCCTCCATGGTGGACCAGGAAATTCTGTGATATCGTACGCCGAACGGTTTACAGGGGAGCTTCAAAAGCACTTTGTTGTGGTTCAGTGGGATCAGCGCGAAAGCGGCAAGACGCTGAAGCTGAATCATACAGACAAACCGCTTACTGTTTCTCTCATGGTTACCGACGCCGTAGAGGTGGTAAAGTATTTGTGCGAGAGATTCAAGCAGGAGAAAATCTATGTGGCAGGTCACTCGTGGGGCGGATTCCTTGCGCTGCAAGTTGCTGATCAGGTTCCCCAGTCGCTTTACGCCTGCATTGCTTCTGCTCCGATGGTAAATCAGGTAGAGAGTGAGCGCAAGACGCTTGCATGGCTGATGGCTATCGCAAGAGAGAAGAACAACACGGAAGCCATCGGAGAACTGGAGCAGGTGAAGATCCCTTTTGAAAGCGGCGAACAGTTGTACTTTCATCGCCGTTGGCTACTGCTCTCTGACCGCAAGAATCCTATCTCCCGCGGAGTTGTCAATGGATGGGCGAAAACGTGGTTGCCCCTGTTCAACGAAGCCTGCCAGATGAATCTGTTCGAGCTGGAATCGCAGATCCGGTGCCCGGTTTACTTCCTGGTCGGGGCTAACGACCGGCAGGCCGACAGCCATATCACGGATGACTACTTCAAGGCCCTAAAGGCAGAAAAAAAGGATTTAATTTGGTTTACGAATTCAGGACATAACCTTAATCTTACGGAGTCGAAGAAGTTTCAGGCCACGATCATCGGCCTGCTTCCTCCACAGAACTAACCCCCTACTCATGAAAAAGATCGGCATCCTTCACGGCATGGAGCGTTCCTTCCCCGAAGCGTTCGTGGAGCGGATCAACAAAATGGGATTGAAAGACATTCAGGCCTCGCCCGTAGTGGTGGACGTGGTCGAGCAAGGTGGCGACCCGGGATTCGACGTAATTATTGATCGAATCTCCCAGGATATCCCCTTTTATCGCGCCTATCTCAAGAATGCGGCGAGCACGGGTACGGCCGTAATCAACAACCCCTTCTGGTGGAGCGCCGATGAGAAGTTTTTCAACAACGCGCTGGCCTTAAAGATCGGCGTGCCGGTTCCCAAGACGGTGATCTTGCCGTCGCACGAGCGCCCGCCCGACACCGGTGACGCCTCCTTCAGCAACCTTAAGTTTCCCCTGAGCTGGGAAAAAATATTTGCGCACATCGGTTGGCCGGCTTACATGAAGCCTCACTCGGGCGGAGGATGGAAGAGCGTGTACAAGCTCCGCGGGCCTGATGAATTCTTCGAAGCCTATCGGCAAACCAACCAATTGGTGATGATGCTCCAGGAGGAAATCATTTTTGAGGAATACTTCCGCTGCTACTGCCTGGGCCGCAAGTACATCCGCATCATGCAGTACGAGCCGCGCAACCCGCATCACCTCCGCTATGTGGTGAATACGGGTCCGGCTTCGGAAAAACTCCTTAAGAAAGTTCACGACTACGTGCTGCAACTCAACCAGGCGCTAGGCTACGACTTCAATACCGTGGAGATGGCCGTTCGCGATGGGGTGCCCTACGCCATCGACTTTTGCAACCCTGCACCCGATGCGGAAGTAACTTCCGTGGGCCAGGAGAACTTTGAGTGGGTCGTGGAGCACGCGTCGAAAATGGCTGTGGAAAGGGCGAAGGCTCACCAGCCTGGGAAAGACAACCTGACTTGGGGAACCTATGTTTCTGACGGGGTTGCTGCATTCCAGGGAGGCAAACCGACGGCGAAAAAGAAATAGTTGAATGGAGAAGTTCACGCTTGGCGTCGAAGAAGAGTACATGGTGGTGAACCCGCTCACACGAGAACTGGCCTCTCATGACCAGAAGATCGTCGAGCTCGCTGCAAATACATTTAACGACCAGGTGAAGGCAGAGATGCACCAGGCCGTCGTGGAGGCAGGTTCAGGAATCTGTCGCGACGCCGAGGAGGCACGCGAAGACATCACGAAGCTTCGCAAAGGCATCGGCGAAATTGCCACGAGTCTTGGCTTGCGGATCGGCGCTTCCGGAACCCACCCCTTTTCTCACTGGTCACAACAGTTGATCACACCCAACCCGCGCTACGACGCCATCGTCAATGAGATGCAGGAGGCTGCAAGATCTAATCTCATCTTCGGACTTCATGTACATGTCGGTTTATCCGATAAGAATACGGCCATACACATTATGAACACGGCTCGGTACATGCTGCCCCACATCTACGCCTTATCATGCAATTCTCCGTTTTGGGAAGGCCGCAACACCGGGTTCAAATCCTTCCGGACCAAGGTTTTCGACAAGTTTCCCCGTACGGGCATTCCCGACGACTTTGCTGACTGGGACGATTACAAAAACTACGTCAACCTGCTGATCAAGACAGGCTGCATTGACAACGCAAAAAAGATCTGGTGGGACGTCCGTGTGCACCCGTTCTTCGACACCATCGAGTTCCGCATCTGCGACGTGCCCATGCGTGTGGATGAGTCCATCGCCATCGCCGCGCTTTTCCAGGCACTGGTGGCGAAGCTTTACAAACTGAGACAACAGAACATGAGCTTCATCATGTACCACCGGGCACTGTTAAACGAAAACAAGTGGCGCGCCTCGCGTTACGGAATTGACGGCAAGTTGATCGACTTCGGAAAGGAAGAGGAAGTGGATACGAAGCTTCTGATCCGTGAACTGCTGGATTTTGTGGACGACGTGGTCGATGATTTGGGCAGCAGAAATGCGTTGAAGACGATTGAGACAATCCTCACCGAAGGCACAGGGGCCGACCGACAGCTGGCGGTTTTTGAGCAGACAAGAAGCTTGTCTTCCGTCGTGGATTACATTGTTGACCAGACTATGAAGGGCGTTGACAATTGACAAGAATCAGTTGACAAAGACTCGTTTGGCGGGAATAGGGGTTATCTTTGCAAGATCTTTGTCAATTGCCACTTTGTCAATTGTCAATTTGAGCTAACAACACCGTTCTGTGCTCACCACAACTCCTCTCCGAATAGCCATCCTTGACATGTACCTGGGCACGGCCAATGAAGGCATGCGGGGCCTGCGGCAGATCATTGATGCTTTTGGGACTGAATACGGTATCTCAATCCGATACGACATTTTCGACGTGCGCGGAAAAGCGGAAGTCCCAGGAACGGAATACGACGCATACATTTCCAGCGGCGGGCCGGGTAGCCCGATCGATAGCGCCGGCTCAACCTGGGAGCAACGTTTCTTCGGGCTCATGGAGGCAATCCGCGCTCACAACCGGACAAACCCAAATCATCGGAAACACGTCTTCCTGATATGTCACTCCTTCCAGGTGTTTTGCCGTCACTATGGCTATGGGCTGGTATCGAAGCGCAAGAGCACCTCGTTTGGCGTGATGACTTGCCATAAAACAGAAACAGGTCGCCATGATTCACTACTTCGGACGCTCGAAGATCCGTTTTGGATTGCCGACTCGCGCGATTACCAGATTACTCAGCCGGATTTGACTAAAATCAAGACTGGCGGCGGCTCAGTTCTTTGTATTGAGAAGTTGCGCCCTCACGTCGCCCTGGAGCGTGCGGTGATGGCGATTCGGTTTGACGAGGCATTTGTAGGCACGCAATTTCATCCTGAAGCGGATGCCGGGGGGATGCGCATGCATCTGTTGACGGAAGACAAGAAGAAGGTGGTTATTCACCGGTACGGAGAGAAAAAGTACCGCGATATGCTTGACCATCTCAGCGACCCCGACAAGATCATGCTCACGTACAACGTGGTTTTGCCGGAGTTTCTCCGCACAGCCCTTCGGCTTCGCTCAGGACAAGCCCTGGGCCAAAATCCCACTCGCATCCCTTCATGATCGCTTCTGTCCGACAGAACTACAACCAGCAGTTCAGCGAAGAAAAGTACCGCCGCTTCATTGGCGACCTCAATCGAATCTATCACCGGGAGATCACCTTTCGCGTGGCGGAAACGCCGGTGTTTGTGGGAAAGGAGTTAACCGGTCAACTCATCCAGGCAGGAAACGACATCGTCGATTTCATCGTCAAGCCCGATTTCAAAAAGTTGACCGAGAAAGCCATTCCAAAAAATCTCCGTGTACCCAACGAAACGGATCGCTCCCTGTTTATCGCCCTCGACTTCGGCATTGTTGACATCGACGGCAAACCCGAGCCAAGGCTCATCGAGATGCAAGGGTTCCCTTCGCTGTATGCCTGGCAGGATGCACTTTCGGCAAAGTACAGGCAGCACTTTGCCGTGCCAGCCCGACTACAAAGTCATTTTGATTTGAGCCCGCTGCAGTACCGCGAGCTGCTCCGGAGTTTGCTCCTGGACGGTCACGATCCCAACGAGACCATCCTCCTGGAGATCGATCCATTGAAACAAAACACCGCCGTTGACTTTCTGGCTACACAGGCCATGACGGGCATTACGCCCGTCCACATCGGCGATTTGGTGCGGAAGGAAAGGAAGCTGTTCTACACCAAGGATGACCAGACCATCGAAGTGAAACGCATCTACAACCGGGTGATTTTCGATGAGCTGGTGAAGCGGACGGATTTGAAAATGGATTTCAACCTGACGGAAGATGTGGATGTTTCATGGGCGGGCCACCCAAACTGGTTCTTCCGCATCAGCAAGTATACCATGCCGATGATCAAGAGCCGGTACATCCCCGAGTGCAAGTTCCTGTCCGACTTTTCATCGTACCCGGACGACCTGGATAACTATGTTTTGAAGCCGCTCTTTTCTTTTTCCGGCAGCGGTGTGGTCTTCCATGTGAAGCCGGAGGATTTGAGGGCCGTTCCGGATGAGAGGCGTTCCGAGTTCATGCTGCAGCGGAAGGTGCAGTACCTCCCTGTTGTGCAGGCGCCCGATGGCGAGGTGAAAGTGGAGGTCCGATTGCTTTACCTATGGGAGCCGGGAGCGGCCAGACCTCGCCTCGTCACGAACCTTGCACGACTTAGCCGGGGGGAGATGATCGGGGTGAAGTATAACAAGGACAAGACTTGGGTGGGGGGATCGGTATGCTTTTTTGACCCTCCGGTGACCTCAGGCTGACAGGTCATGCTGAGCGTAGTCGAAGCATGACCGTAATTGGCGGATTGTTCACATGCTTTTCGCTCGTTCCCAATACACATCCATCTCGGCAAGCGTCATCTCACCTAATTTCTTCCCATCCTTCGCTGACTCTGTTTCCAAATACTGGAACCGCTTGATGAATTTCTTGTTCGTGCGTTCGAGCGCCTCTTCCGGGTCGATGTCGATGAAGCGGGCGTAGTTCACCAGTGAGAACAACAGGTCGCCGAACTCGGACTGGATTTTTGTGGGATCGTGTGCCTCACCGCGCTCAGGCTGGAACTCCTTCTTGAACTCCGCCAACTCCTCTTCCACCTTCTGCCACACTTGCTCTTTCTTCTCCCAATCAAACCCTACGCCGCGGGCTTTGTCCTGGATGCGGATGGCCTTGACCAGGGAAGGGAGTGAAACCGGCACTCCCTCCAGTACGCTCTTGTTGCCGGTCCGCAACTTGATCTTTTCCCAGTTCGCTTTCACCGTTTCTTCATCATCGGCCACAACGTCTCCATACACGTGCGGATGTCGCTCGATGAGCTTGTCGCAGATAGCGTTTAGTACATCGCCAATGTGAAACTGTTTTTTCTCCTCGCCGATTCGAGCGTAAAACACGTTGTGAAGCATTAGATCGCCCAGTTCCTTCTTCACTTCGGGCACATCGCCGTCGAGAATGGCATCCGAAAGTTCGTAGGTCTCTTCCACGGTGAGGTGGCGAAGCGATTCCCAAGTCTGTTTCTTGTCCCAGGGGCAATTTTCCCGCAATTCATTCATCACGGTAAGGAGGCGGTCGAAGGCCTTCAACTTGGCTTCTCGGTTTGGATCAGGGGCAGAAATGGGCTTTTTCATAGGAGAACTTATTGCGGAGGGGACGCGTTTTTCAGATAACTTTGCACCAAGTTCCGGTTCGCCGGACGCCCGTCCAAATACGTTTCGATTCATGGCTGTCTTCCTCCTTACCCTCGGCATTTTCGCCGCCTTCTTCGTACTGATGTCGGTGCGGCTTCTCTTCGTGAAAAATGGCGAGTTTCGCGGCACATGCGCAACGCAGAGCCCTTACCTGGCCAAGGAAGGCATTGTGTGCGGGTATTGCGGTAAAACCATTGGAGAGGGTGAATCGTGCCCTAACCCCGAGAATCAAGAAGAGGATGCGTTGAAGGCGCTTCCGTCCATCCACAAGGCTTGACGGGGGTGATTCCAAATTTCAAATTCCAGATTGGTACACGTTGAATTTGGAATCTGGAATCTGGAATCCAGGCGCTACCTTGTCAGCAGCATTTAAGATCACTTCTTGACACTGATTAAGTCTATTTCCGGTATCCGCGGCACGATTGGCGGTAACGCCGGCGACTCACTCACGCCACTTGACATTGTTAAGTACGCCTCGGCATTTGGTGCCTGGGTAATTTCCCGCAAAGGAAAAAAAGTAGTGATCGGACGCGATGCCCGGATCTCCGGCGAGATGGTAAGTTCACTCGTGTGCTCGACACTGCAGGGCCTTGGCCTCGACGTGATCGACCTGGGTTTGTCCACAACGCCAACCGTGGAGATCGCAGTTCCCCGCGAGAAGGCTGGCGGAGGCATCATTATTACCGCGAGCCATAACCCCGCACAATGGAATGCCCTTAAACTCCTGAATGAAAAAGGAGAGTTTGTTTCTGCAGCAGACGGTGAAAAAATATTGTCTTTGGCGGAATCCGGGAACGTAGCCTACGCCGATGTGATGGCGCTGGGCAGTTACTCCCGCCGCGACGATTACATTAAAAGGCACATCGACCTCATCCTTCGGCATAAGCTGGTGGATGTAAAAGCAATCAAAAAAGCGAAGTTCAGCGTTGTCGTCGACGCTGTGAATTCAACCGGGGGCATTGCCGTGCCAGCCCTACTCAAGGCACTGGGCGTTTCGAAGGTCAAGAAGCTGTATTGCGAACCCACTGGGCAATTTCCCCACAACCCGGAGCCGTTGCCGGAAAACATCCAGGCGATCTGCAAGGAAGTGAAAAAGGGCCGCCACGATTTGGGTA
>CAZJWV010000102.1:0-11687 GCA_964549855.1 uncultured Ohtaekwangia sp.
ATGCCGAGCGCGCGGTAGATGATGCCGCTGTAGAAGTCGACGTTGGGGTACAGTTTGCGTTCGATGAAGTACGGATCGCGCAGGGCAACTTCCTCCAATTTTGTAGCGATCTCCAGCACTGCGTCGTTTACACCGAGTTTCTTCAGCACGTCGTCGGCCGCCTTCTTGATGATCTTGGCCCGTGGATCAAAGTTTTTGTATACACGGTGGCCGAAGCCCATGAGGCGGAAGCCGCTGTTCTTGTCCTTTGCCTTGTTCACCCACTTTTCGATGCCGCCGCCGTCTTTCCTGATTTCTTCAAGCATCAGGATTACTTCCTGGTTGGCGCCGCCATGGAGCGGTCCCCACAAGGCGTTGATGCCGGCTGAAATGGATGAGTAGATGCTTGCCTTCGAACTGCCCACGATTCGAACCGTCGAGGTAGAACAGTTTTGCTCATGATCTGCGTGGAGGATCAGGAGTTTGTCAAGTGCATTGGCGACCACCGGGTCTACTTCATACTCTTCCGCAGGAAGAGCATAGAGCATTTTCAGGAATCGCGCACAGTATTCAAGCCTGTTGTCTGGGTAGTTCGGCGGGTGCCCCATCGCGTTCTTGTAGGCCCAGGCAGCGAACGTAGGCATCTTGGCGAGTGATCGTACAATGCTCAGGTATACCGCTTCAGAAGACCTATTCGGGTCGAGGGATTCCGGGTAGAAGGCCGTCTGCGAGCAGAAGAGCGAGGCCAGCACACCCATCGGGTGGGAGGTACTTGGGAAACCATCGAGGATCTTCTTGATGTCTTCGTGGACCAGGGTGTGCAACTTGATGTCGTCGCTGAACTTGCCCAACTGATCTTTCATGGGAAGCTCTCCAAAAATGAGTAGGTAGGCTACCTCCAGGAAACTGGATTTCTCCGCGAGTTCCTCTATAGAATAGCCACGATACCTTAGGATCCCTTTGTCGCCGTCCAGGAACGTGATGGCGCTCTTGGTGGCGCCGGTGTTCTTGTAACCGAAGTCAAGGGTGACGGCTCCTGTCTTTTCCAGGAGGTCACCGATGTCGATGCCTTTTTCATCTTCTGTTCCCTCCACGACGGGGAACTCGTAGGTCTTCCCATCGATAGTGAGCTGCGCAGTCTTGGCCATGATAAGTCTATTTTACCCTAAAGTATACCGGGGTTTCGGTAGTTGAAAACCCTTTAAATAATTTAATTGTTGCCCAGGATCAGGGGCATGCCATCCTTGCCAGAACCAATAACAATCACCTTCGTGTTTGGCGATTTCGACAGCTCCAGGGTGGCTTCAATCCCCCTCATTTTCAACAGTTTGTCCGATAAACTGTTGTTGATGATGTTGTTCGCCCGCGATTCACCTTCGGCGGCAATACGCTTGCGCTCGGCCTCACTTTTCTCCTTGTCTAGACGGAACTGGTAGGCAAGGGCTTCCTGCTCTTGTTGGAGCTTGTTTTGAATGGCGACTTTGATCTGCTCGGGGAGTTTGATGTTCCGGATCAGCACTGCCATGGCGTTGACATAGTTTGTCCCCAGCACTTTTTCAGTCTCCGTTTTGATGACTTGTTCTACTTCTGCGCGCTTGGTTGAATAGATTTCTTCCGCTGTATAGCGACCCATTACCTGTCGCACCGTCGACCGCAACTCGGGGATCACGAGAACATTAACATAATCTTGCGTGAATTTCTGATGGATGTACCCGATCTTCTCAGGGACGGGGGCATACCGAACGGTGATGTCGATAGTGACAGAAAGACCGTTGCTTGCCAGGATTTCCATCTCCTCTTCGGCGGTTGTTTCATTGACTTTGTAAACGTAGACATCGTTCCACGGGGCTTTCGCGTGAGTCCCCTGGTCGATCACATTGTCGACATCAAGTCCTTTGCCGAAAGGATAGAAGATAATGGCCCGTTCGGTGGAACCAACGGTGTAAAAGAGGCTGGAGGAAAGGGATACAAGGACAATAAAGCCAATGATCCCCAGGATGATGAGGGGTAGTCTGCGGTTTTGCATGGGTTTTGATTTGAAGGGCTTTAAAGGTACGAAACGGTTCTTGGAACTCGGTGCTCGGTTCTAGGTGCTCGGTTCTCGGCTCTGGGTCCTAGGTTCTGGTTACTGGTTACAAAGCTATAGCACCAGCGGAGCCCCAAGTGCCGAGTGCCGAGAACCGAGTACAGAGAACCTACCCTTTGTCCTCGAAGCGGGGTAGTCCCAGCAAACGCCCAATGATCAGCATGGCGTACAGCGTACCCCAGACCGACTCCAGCACACTGATGTTGCGGATGAGCTTGATGGGGGTCGTCCCCGGGTCGATACCACCCAGGATGCAGAAACTATACGTTACACACTCTGAATAATTCGGAAACCCGAGTTCAACTTCCGTTCCCAGGCCTCCTGGGTTGATGATGGTGAGGAGGTCGTAAAGGCTGCCGCAAGAGATGCCCACCATGAGATAGACACCCGCGGCACCCCACAATTTGGCCGGGGTGAGGTAGCCGCCGGCGAAGATGTCGCGGATGGCAAAGGCGATTACCGTCAATTCAATGGGGAACAACATGCCGTGCACCGTAAGGAGCAAGGCTTTGCGATTTGTGACTTCGATAAGCTGGTAGTAGGGGAATTCAGCAGCCACGCCCACAGTGATGGTCACGCCCAGCAGGATGAAGATGATGTATAGGAGCGTCTTGTTCTTGGTAAAATTCCTCAACAGATCACAGAGCAAGTAGGTGTAAACCGTGCCGAAGACAGAAAACACAGAGATGATAAACTTTGAAAGGTCGCTTTTGGAGTCCTCCAGGATAGGCCCTGAAAGAGTGAGCCCGAAAACGACAATGACGATCTGGATGAGAACGACGTTCCGGTAGTCCTTCGCCTTCTCTTGCTGGAGCTCGGTATTCGTTACCGGGTTGAAATTAGATAGGAAGGAACTCATTGTGGTGCTATGCAAGATAATGGTTTCATTGTTTTGTCAAGGCCACGCGTTTTCTCCAGTTCATCACGGCCTCCCAGGTAATCATCAGGAAGAGAAAATACACCGGGACGTTAAACCGGTCTTCGAAAACCGGATGCAGTGCGTATCGCATCACGAGTGAAGCCAGCCCAGCCCAAATAAGGAACGAGCGTGATGGAAGAGCGCTTCTGCCAAAGTACAACAGACCAACCCCCATTCCGAGAAACAGGAGAAGATAGAGACTGGGTGAAAGCAGTCCGGCCAGGTATGACTCCCACCGGCTTATGGAGGGGTCGACGACGATGTATTCCCAGATAAGACTGTTACCACCAAGGATCAACCACGCACTCATTACACCCCCGATTACTAAAGTTGCCACAACGCTCCATCTAGCTAACCCATTGAAAACCAATGCAATGGCAACTGGAATCAGAAGCAGTATGGCATCAGGTCTTACCCAGATTGCAAGATAGAGCAGGCTCAAACCGGCGGTGACTCGTGAGTTGAGAATCAAGGCGATTGCACCTACAGAAATCGCGGCGCACATCATGTCAGGGGACGAATACCGGGCCAGGTCGGTCATGGGTGGCGATATAGCGACCAGGATAGTCAAGATTGCACTTGAGCCAGGGTTGCTCACCGATTGAGACCAGGAGAAGAGCAGCAGTCCGACGGCGAGGTAGCCTATGAGTGAAGGCAGGCAGGTAGCAAGTACAGGGTGAATGCCTGCACGGTAGCATAGCTCGGCAAGTATTGTGTACCCTGGCTTGATGGTGAAGTACTTGAGGATTTTCTGGAACGCTTGTGGATTGGCAGCAAGTTCTGGCTGTCGGGCCGAGATGGCTCGAAAGTCTTGCGGCGGCAGGTAGTCGGCGGCAGCACTGTAAACTTCCCGATGAATGCTGTCAAACGGCACACCTGGGCGTTCCATGATGATGGCCATGTAAGGGAACATGTCCCAATTGTAATATGGCCGACGACCGAGGAAGAAAGTGAATGCGATTAGTATAGCTGAGACAACCAGCGCGGCGGGTCTCAGACGGATTGACCTGAACATGGGTGGCCTAAAAATACAAAAAGCGGCAAGGGCCGCTTTCTGAAGTTGTAATCCTAAGGGCGCCGGGATCGGTCCCTGAGCCTGTCGAAGGGCCGATCTACATCGACCCCATTCCGCCACCACCCGTACTCCCTGAAGACCAAGGGGTCGGTGTAGGAGTGGGTGTCGGCATGGGAGCCGGAGCCGGTGCAGGAGCCGGTGCCGCCTTGGGCGCTGCGGCTTTTTTGGGCGCTGCTTTCTTCTTCTTGGTAGCCTTCTTGGCTTTTTTCTTCGCAGGCTTTTTAGCCTTCTTCACAGCCTTCTTGGCTTTGGCCTTGCCTTTCTTGGCGGCCTTCTTTTTCTTCTTTGCCATAACAAATGAGTTTTAGTGGTTTATCCAATAACAGTTCGTCTGTCAATCGGGCTATAAAGTTAATTAAGTGCCGATGATGTGAAATCGGGTTACTGGATTTTTTGTTAGGATAGTTACCTCTGCAATATCATGAACTCGTAAGCCGAGAGGTTAACAGAGGTGGTAAGGGTGACCGGTCCGCTGTTGAGCAGGTCAGACCAGTTTCCTTCCAAGGCGGCCGGTAGAGAAAAGGTGTCGCCGCTGTTTCTGGTGTTAACAATGACCAGCACCTCTTCGCCGCCAAAGGACCGGGTGAATGTTACGATATCGTTATCGGCATAAGTAGTCAGCACACCTTGCTTGAGCGGCTCGCTGGCAGACCGAATGGATATGATTTTCTTATAGAGCATCCTCACGTCCGGGTTGGCGTCCCAGTCGATGGTACTCGTGTTGAAAATGGGGAGCATGATGGGACAACCCACTTCCTGGCCATTGTAAATAAGCGGCACGCCGCCCATGGTGCTGGCCAGCACAAAAGCAGCTATAGAGCCATCAATTCCGCCAAAAAGCCCCAAGGGAGTGTTATTCCACGCCACCTCGTCGTGGTTGGCGGTGAACCTGAGCTTATACCCCCCGGCAGGGATCGTAGTCACTTCACTGTTGTGGGAGGTAATCAATTCGGAAGCCGGATCGCTGTTGCCGAAAACTTCCGTCAATGTTCCAAAGTAGTTCCAGGCATAGTTCATCTGGAAGCCTGCGCCAAAGTGGCTGTTGCTTGCCCCCTCGGCGAGCAGAACCAGCTTGCGGCCGGGAATTGCTTTGAGGGTGTCAATGGCCTGCTTCCAGAAGGCGAAGGGCACCCCGTCGGCGTAATCGCATCGATAGCCGTCGACGTTTGCGGCGAGGATCCAGTACTTCATCGCATTATACATCGCGCGCTTCATGGCGGCGCTGTTGAAATCGAGGTCGGCCACATCGGCCCAGTTGGTGCCGGGAGGTTGAACGATTTGACCCGAGCTATTGCGGGTGTACCAGGTTACGTTGGCAATCCATGGATTGTCCCAAGCGGTGTGATTGGCGACCCAATCGAGGATGACGGCCATTCCCATGTTGTGAGCTGAATCGACCAATGTCCGGAGGTCATCAAGGGTGCCAAACTCAGTGTTAACTTCCTTGTAATTTTTTACAGAGTAAGGAGATCCAAGTTGTCCGACAGAGTTCAGCTCACCCACGGGGTAGATGGGCATCAGCCAGATGGTATTAACACCGAGCGATTTGATGGAGTCCAAACCTGCAGTCACGCCGGCGAAGTTGCCACCTGGACTAAAGGCCCGGAGGTTGACTTCGTACATGACAATGTCTTTGGTTTCAGGTACGCCGGCAAAGGGAGTTCCATAAGCAGGAGGGTCAGTGTAGACGACTGGTGCGGGCGGTGGCGGGGGAGTTACAGGGGCTGGGGGCGAGTCGGCACATGCGATCACCAAAAGCAACAGAACAATCCCCTCACAAACCCTCTTCATGGAATTCAATTACAGTACCCTAAATTCCATTAAAGCAGACAATGTAACAAGTGCCTCAGTTCTCGTAGTCTTCAAAGTCTTTGGCTCGGTCCTTTTGCAATGGTTTTGCGATTGCGTGGCCAGGGTTGTGATACCCGCTTTCGAAAATGATCGGGAAGATCAGTAAAGTAAGTATGGTGGAGCTTACTAATCCGCCAATCACCACAATGGCGAGTGGTCGCTGTGTTTCCGAGCCGATGCCCGTAGACAAAGCGGCGGGCATCAATCCAATGGCTGCCATAAGTGCGGTCATGATGATGGGGCGCGTGCGTTCCGTCACACCCCGGTCGAGCGCCTCGGACAGCGGCAGGTTGGTGATGTGCTTCTTGAAGACGGAGATCAGTATCACGCCGTTTTGGATACAAATCCCGAACAGGGCAATGAAGCCGATGCCGGCAGAGATACTGAAGATGGTGCCTGTGATGTGAAGGGCAAGGATTCCCCCAATGAGCGCAAAAGGGACGTTGAGGAGCACCAGGCCTGCGTCTTTGACGTTTCCAAAGGCGACGAAGAGCAGGAAGAAGATGAGCACCAGGCAGACAGGGACAACTTCGGTCAATCGTTTCTGTGCCCGCACCTGGTTTTCGAATTCACCGCTCCATTCGATCGACATTCCCTTGGGAATGGTAACGGCGGCATTCACCTTTTCCTGAGCTTCGGCGATTGTGCTTCCCAGGTCCCGTTCGCGGATGGAGAACTTGATGGCGATAAAGCGTTTGTTGTTGTTGCGGTAGATAAAGGCAGCGCCTGTGTTGGCTTTTATCTCCGCAATCTCTTTAAGGGGAACTTTGTTTCCTTTCAGCGTTGGCACTTTCAGGTTTTCGATTTCTCGTTCCGATTTGCGGAATTCGCGAGAATACCGAATACGTACGTCGAATTTTTTCTCTTGTTCATAGAATTGCGTCGCCGTTTTCCCTCCGATGGCCATCTCGATCACAGCTTCTGCATCAGCGATCGTCACTCCATAGAACGCCATTTTCTGTTGATTCAATACGACGCTTACTTCGGGCTGGCCGATGTTTCGCAGAATTCCCAGGTCCTTGACCCCGTGCACCGTTCTAAGAATCGTAGCGATGGAATCGGCTTTCTTGTCAATCTCAAAAAGATCGTCGCCGAATATCTTCACGGCCAAAGACGCGTTAATGCCTGCTACTGCTTCGGCTACGTTATCAATGATGGGTTGTGAATAGTTGTAGATCACACCAGGGTATTCGCGAAGCTTTTTGTCCATCTCTTCCACAAGTTCATCTGTGCTGAGATCACGCTTCCAGTCCTTCTTTCGCTTCAGGTTCACCTGGCATTGTACATAGTAAAATCCCGATGGGTCTGTTCCATCATTCGAACGGCCAATTTGCGACAAGACAGATTCTACTTCGTCGAATTCGTTAATCTTCTCCCGGAAAATGTGCACGAACTTGTTTGTTTCCTGTATAGACGAACTCATGGGCAGCTTGGCTTCCACCCAAAGGGCGCCTTCGTTGAGGGTGGGTAGAAATTCGGATCCAAGAAACTTAAAGGAGAAAACACTTGCTGCGAGAATGAGGAGGCTGACGGAAAGACTAAGACGCTTGTTGGTATAGCAGAAGATGAATGCCCGGCGAACGATTCGGTTGAAGAAGTTGACGATGGGGTTCACCCGTTCCCGCACGTTGTGATTGAACAGGAAGCTGCTCAATACAGGGACTAGTGTGAGGGTATAAAAGAGGGCCCCCAGCAGAGCGAACCCGAGCGTGTAGGCGAGGGGAGAGAACAGTTTACCTTCCACTTTCTCAAAAGAAAAAATGGGGATGAGACTGGTGATGATGATGAGCTTGGCGAAGAAGATGGCTTTGCCCAATTCGACGCCTGAGCGTTTCACCGACCCAAGGATGGAAAGCTTGTCGTATCGGGCCATGCCAACGGCCTCGGCCTTGTGAGCGAGGAGCACGAATAATCCTTCTACCATCACCACGGCGCCGTCAATGATAATACCGAAGTCAATGGCACCCATCGAGAGAAGGTTTGCACTCATGCCTTTTATTTTGAGACACATGAAGGCAAACAGCAGCGACAAAGGAATGATGAGTGACACAATGAGTGTGCTTCGCCAATCGAACATGAAAATGAACACGACAATGGTTACGAAGAAGATACCTTCCAACAAGTTGCCGGTAACCGTCTCACGGCAATAGCTGATTAGCTTGTCGCGGTCGTAGAAAATCTCCATTTGGATATCGCGGGGAAGCACCTTTTCATTCACCTCGATAATCTTGGCTTTGACGCGCCGGAGCACATCGGCAGGGTTTTCACCTTTCCGCATTACCACGATTCCTTCCACCACGTCGTCTTTTTCATCGAGTCCGGCCATACCAACACGGGGCAGAGCACCTACCCGGACGGTGGCTACGTTCTTCACCAAAATGGGAACGTCATGGATAGTCTCAATAAGGATGTTCTCAATATCCTGGATACTGGTGAGGAGGCCGATGCCGCGCACGACAAATGCCTGGCCGTTCTTTTCGATCACATCTCCACCGACGTTGATGTTGCTTTTGGCGACTGCTTCGTGCACTTCTAGAGGGGTGATATCGAATTCCGCCAACTTCATCGGGTTGACGATCACTTCGTAGATCTTACGGGCGCCGCCGAAGGAAACGATATCAGCCACGCCGGGCACGGCCCGAAGCTGGCGGTCAATCACCCAATCCTGGTAGGCCAGGAGCTCGCTTGTGTTACGTTCGCTTTTGAGCGTATAGCGGAAAATCTCCCCCGTAGGGCCGTAGGGTGGTTGCACATCGGGTTCGACCCCATCGGGGAGCACAACGTTGACCAAAAGGTTGTTGACCTGCTGTCGGGCGTAGAAATCTTCGACGTCATCCTCAAAAATGATCTTGATTACGGAGAGCCCGAACATGGAAATCGAACGCACGCTGGTCTTCCGTTGCACAGAGTTCATGCTCACTTCGATGGGAATGCTCACGAAGCGCTCGACTTCTTCAGCGCTTCGGCCATTCCATTGCGTGACTATGATTATTTGGGTGTTCGTGACATCAGGAAACGCCTCGAGTGGAGTTTTCAAGTAGCTCCAGACGCCTGCCAGGATCAGAACGCCGGTGGTAAAGAAAACGAAAAAGCGATTCTTCAGGGAAAAGGAAATAATATTCCTTACAAAGCGATTCATGTCCTGGCCGATTAGTCGTTGAGGGCGTCGTAGACAAGCAACTGGTACTTCGTCATCACTTTTTCTCCCGCCTTTACACCACTTTCGAGATAAGTGATGTCATTGAGCTCCTTGTAAACAGTCACTTCCCTCGTCTCAATCTGGTCATCAGCGAAATAGACCATGACGAATCGTTTGCTTTTATCGAAGATAACGGCCCCACTCGGAATTGCTACCTTTCGTTCCGTCCCCTCGTAATGCACATTGATCTGGGCGAACATTTCCGGTTTGAGAATCCGATCCTTGTTGTCCAGAGTGATCCGTGCACGCAACACACGCACTTCCGGATCCATCGTGTTGAAGATCTTGTCAATCTTGCCTTTGTAGATTCGGTCCGGGTAGGCTATCGTCTTGATATCACAATCGTAACCCACCTTAACCGCGGCGATATCCGATTCATAGAGGTTGGCCATTATCCAAACCTCATCAAGACTCCCTACCACGAAGGCAGGACTGATATCCTCGGTACGCAGTTCCATGTTGAGCGAGATGTTCTTCTGGATCACGAAGCCCGACGTGGGCGACTTGATGGCATAAGTCGACTGATCTTTGGCACCATACAGCCGGAGTACTTCCGTCGCCCGGGCTGCTTCGGCTTTTGCACGCTCCAGGTCTTTTTGATCGTTGATCAATTGAACTTCGGAGGAGTTGCCGGACTTGAAGAGTTCCTCGGTTACAGACGCATTCTTCTGTGCCACCTGGAGTCTCGATTGGGCCGCTTCGTTCTCTTCAATAAACCGTGCGATTTCAGGGCTGCGGATGAGCGCAAGACTCTGGCCCTTCTCCACGTAATCCCCAATCTCAGCGGATAGCTTGTCGACAAACCCGCCGGCAAGCGGGAATACGCGTGCTACCGTATTCTCATTGAAGGTGACTTTCCCTGTCAGGGCCATTTCGTTTTCCACAACTTTTTCTACGGCTTCCTGCAGCTCCTTGTCTTTCGACAGCGTTGCGCTAAGTACAAAAATCTTGGTTTCTGTGGTATCATGATCAGGCCGGCAGGCGCAAACCTGGAGCGTAAGGAAGATCAGGAATAGGAGTCGTTTCATGCGGTAAGCGAATTTCAGGGGTGGGTTAGAAAAGACACGCAAATCGGAGGCCGTAAGAGACCTGGGTGCCAGTGCCCTGCGCGGCGGCAAAGACATTGCCCAAGCCTTCGTTGTAAACAAAGTGCAGTTGGAAGAGGGTACCGTTTCCACCGGTATCAATGTCGATACCCGCCGAAAGTTGGTAGCCCAGATCGTGACGAATGTATTGACTGGTGACGTCGGTGCTTTTGTGGAATCCGTCGACGATACTCTGGTAAACGTCATTCGCTTCTATGTTGTAGATGTAGATGATGCCTGCAGCGGCGCTGAGTTTAATACCTTTCACGACGTCTTTCGGAGTTTTCAGCAAAATGGTGAGGGGAAACTCCAGGGTGTTGAATCTCAGTTTCTCAAGGTATGTTGAGTCTACGTCCCCCTGCGTCCCATATTGATTGACTATCCAGGGGTGCGAGAACGCACCGCCGGAATTGTCAACGTTGACGATCCCGGTGCCGCGCTGTTGATAGCCAAAGCCGGCGCCCAACCCAAACCACGAGTTGAAGTAGTATTCTGCGCGGATGTTCATCCCCATGGAGGGCTTCGCGTAATAGCTGATGGGGAGATCACTGCCGTGAAACTTTGTCCAATAGAGATTCATGCTTACGCCCCAGCGGAATTTCTTTGTTAGTGTCATTTGAACCGAATCCTCGGCCTTAATGGAATTCATCGTTTGAGCGCCCGATATACAGGGGAGAAGGAGGCAAAGCGCGCCAAGGAAGCGGCCGGGCAAGCTGATGGAAAGGGTGTTGCGCATGGACTTAGTATTCGATGAGGTTTGTACCAATGCTGAAGTTCAACTCATTGACGTTGTTCAGATGGAGTTCCTTCATGTCGATGAGTTGTATGTAGGTCCTGATGTAGATGCGCTGCTGATCAATAAACTGGAGCAGGCTGATGTTCCGTCGCTGGAAGTTCTGGTTCGCGCTCCGACTCAATTCAGACAGACGGTCGAGGAACTGGTTGTTGTAATTTGCAATCCCGATCATCGAGTTGCGATAGCGATTGTATGCGCTGGCCACTTCATTGCGTGCCCGGTTTTCCACCTCGCTCACCCTGAGTGAGGATTGTTTGATTGAGAATTGCGCTTGCTTGACGCGACCCTGGTTGCGGTCGAAAACCGGGATTGACATTTCCGTGGTGAACCCGTGGTAGGGGCGCAGATAGTTGCTTCCCCGATCCTGCGGCTGGAAGCCAAACTTGATGTCTGGCACCGACGTGGATCGTTGCAGTTTGAGATTACGCTCCTGGTACTTGATATCCAGTCGCGCGAGTTCAACATCGGGCCGCTCTTTCACGGCTTGTTCCGCCAGGGAATTTAAATCGAATTCCTGGCCGATGGGTGGTAGACGTTGCTCCACATTGATTGTAGTGTCCTGCCGGTAGCGAAGCAGCGTTTTCAGATAGCCGAGCGAGCGTTCCTTGTCGGCCTGGTTATTGAGAGCGTCAGTTTGAACAGCCAGGTATGCGGCTTCAAGCCGAACGGCTTCGGCCACGGAGATAGAGCCTACCTC
>CAZJWV010000103.1:0-11662 GCA_964549855.1 uncultured Ohtaekwangia sp.
GCACAGAGGTACAGAAGTATGGACGAGCAGTGAGAAAGTCATCGGGCAAGTGCTCTAACCCGCGACTGAAATGAATGGAAACGCCAAATGCCAGGTACGCATAACAACTCGCCCGTTCGAAAATGTGACTGAAGGGTAGAAAGCTGAGTACTCGTTGGCCGGGTTCAAGCGGAAAGAGCGTGAGCATGGATTTGATACTGCTCACCAGGTTGTCATGCGTAAGTACAACTCCTTTTGGCTGTCCAGACGTGCCGGAGGTGTACATGATGGCTACAACATCTGATCCGTCCGTCAAAACAGGTTCCCAGTTTGAATTCTGTTCTGCAGCGAGGACAGTTTCTAGAGTTGTTAGCTGCTCGACAAATCGCAGCGACGGGAGCCCGGACTTCAGTGCGCTGATTCGGTCCAAAAGAGCAGCGTCGGCACAAATGCATCCACAGGCTGCAGCCTCTGTCAAAATGAACTCCAGCTCCCCATCGCCGGCGGATGGATGCATCGGAACAACGATCGCGCCTACCTGCTGACAACCGAAATCGACCATCAACCACTCCGGGCTTCCCATTTTGGGCAGGATGGCCACGCGGTCGCCTTTGACCACACCTTGTCGATTCAACCATGCAGCAAAGGCGCCAACGCCGCGACGAAGGTCATCAGTTGAGTACCGCTTCCATTCATTACCGTTGTGCGAAAGAGCCGATGCCTCTTGTGGATACTTTGCGGCCTGGAAGTCCAGTAGCTCGTACACGCGCGTGAAGTCCATGGATTCGCCCTGCTTCATCTTTGTTGAGCGTTGTTTGCAGAATGAGTGACTGGCTCGACGTAGAGGATGTCATAGAGCAGCTCGAAGAACTCGGGGAAATCAGGCAGGTCGTTGTGATGGCCGCCATCGATCGGATGAAGGTTAACCTTATCAGGGTGCAGCGCCTTTAGCTCCTCACTTTGCCGGAATGAAACGAGGCGGTCGCTGGTTCCGTGGATGATGTGCGCAGGACACGTCACGCTGCCGAGGTACTCGGCTGTACGCAGGTTGTAACGCAGGAGCCATTTTAGCGGGAGGAAGAAGGCGAAGCGAGAACAGTTTCGGTAAAAACTGCGGTAGGGTGAGTCGAGGATCAGCAGCCGGGGTTTGTTCCAGGATGCAATTCTGGCCGCAATGCCAGTTCCGAGCGACCGGCCATAAATCACGATTTGGTCTTCAGGGTAGTGGGCGGCGATCCATTTATAAAGTTGTTGTGCGTCGTCGAAGAGTTTCGCCTCAGTCCGCTTGCCGCGACTTTTACCAAAGCCCCGATAGTCCATCATGAAGAAGTCATAACCATTGCTGAGAAAGTCTTTGGCAAATTTGCCCCAGCCCTTGATGCTGCGCGAGTTGCCTTTCAAATAATATATGATTCCTCGGGCATTGGGCACCTTGAAATGAATGGCGTTGATTCGCCCGCCATCGGCTGTTTCGAAATTGAGCTCGTCGAAAGGGAAGGGGTACTGGTAGGTAAATGAATGGGAAAGGATCTCCGGGCGAAAGAAGAATAGGTGCTGGGTGAAGTAGAAAAGGACGCAGAGCGCGACATACGAAACTGCAGCAATGAGAAGAAACATCATAAGGTGACGGTGTCGTTGTGTTGTGGTGTCTTAGTGTCGTGGTCGTTCATTTGGGCAGCCCCAACTACGACACTACGACACATCTCCGCCACGACACTAAGCAGGAAGTTAGAGGCTGCCGAGTACCTGGGCAAGTCGCGATTGGTATTCCGGGTAGGACCGTAGACCCCGATGCCCGCCGCCAGGAATGATAATGAAATCGTCAGGTGACTGAATCAGCGGTCTAAGTCGTTCAGCGGAAGGCAGTGGAACAACGCGATCGTTGGTGCCATGAAACACAATGGTGCGGCAGTGCACTTCCCGCAAGTGATCTGCATTTGACATCGTATATCGAAGTGGAGCAAGGGTGGCTACCAGGCTTCCGTATTGGCGAAGCACGCCACGCAGCTCGTCAAACGGCGTCTCGAGAATGAGCAGGTCGGGAGTGACCTTTGTTGCCAGCCTGGATGCCACCGCGGACCCCAGCGAACGACCATAAATAATGAGCTTGCCGGCAGGCTGGCGAGCCCTGGCCCATGCAAGTACTGTCTCAGCATCACTGTACAACGCTTCCTCGCTTGGGCTGCCCGTGCTCTTGCCATAGCCGCGATAGTCCATCATGACGACATCGAATCCTTGGGACGTAAGGTCTGGCGACATGTTGCCCCATCGCTGCAGGTTGCCACGGTTGCCGTGGAAGTAAAGTATCAATCCATGTGAGACTGTACCTGGCTTGAACCACAGGATGTTAACGGTATCTGATTGATTACTGAGTTGAGGATCGCCCACGGCAAGGGAGTATTCCTCAAATGGAAAATCGAACTGATATGCGTATGCCCTGTCGAGATCCACGGATTGGAAAATTAGCCTGTCCTGGAAAAGGTATAACACCACATATGCTGCCAACAGCAATGCAAGAATGGAGAGCCCGAGCCGGTACAGGAAGCGCAGCCGCATCTACGGTTCTGGGTTTTGAGAAAGCCGTATGCGCAGGATTCGCGATTGGAAGACCCCACCGACAAACAGCTGGTCCTTGTAGTGTATGGCTATGCTGGAACCAGAAAGAAGCGAACCATCATTCATGAAAACCTCTTCCGCGACAAAGGAATCACCGGAAGGTGAAAGCTTCAGAACCTGCGACGGGGATTTCTTCATGCTGTCTTTCGCGTGGCCGACGAAGGCAAGCAGCTTAGGGTGCGCTGCAATCCAGAGGGTACCATCGGCATCAACGTCAATGTTGTCAAGACCGGTCTTCAAGGCAAGCTTGTCCACTTGTATAAGCGACCCATCCTCTGGATTTCGCAGATAGGAATACAACTCCCGGCCGGTAGTTGTCGCAACATACAGACGGGTTCCGTCACCATTGACGTTTATCCCGTTGCCGTATTGCAATCCCTTACACGCTACTGTAAACGTTGAGCCATTATAATAGAGCACGTTGGAAAGCGGTAGACGTCCGTAGTCTTCAAAGGTGCGCCACAAACCCTTCGTTGTCCCGTGGTCGTTCGTGACGTAGAACTTGTCAGGCGCCACGGCAACCACATCATTAGGGCAGCAAAGTTCCTTGTCTGAATAACTTCGAACATGGCGCAAGGAGTCGCCGACAATGGAGAAGGCTTCGACAAAGTTTCCGAACGGATTGTGATTCACTGCCAGCAGCCAGGCCATTGAATCCTGCCGGAAAAAGGAAATGCCATGTGGGTGGAATTCGGATTTTAAGTCAGTCGCGAGGCGGTGCAGACCCGCAGTCGAGTCTACATCCAAAACCCAAATACCGTCATCAGAAGGTAGGCCGCGCAAGGTTCGCCACCGGTTGCTCGATGAAATGTAGAGGCGGCCCCGCGCTTCGTCCAGGTCCATGTCCTCGGGTCCATAGATTCCGTCGATGACTTCAACCGTTCCGGCTTGCCTGGGATGGATGGATTTAAAGCTGCCGGCCACATACAACGTACTGACAATCGCGTAAAGTACCGCGGCGACGATGGCGTAAACAGCCCACATTCTCTTCATGGTTTGGATGGGTAGTCCATAAAGATACCGCGATCCGGTTTACTGCAAATCAGGAATTGTGCGGCTGTGAGCCATCGCTGCATACGTCGAAGCACTCGGCCTTGGGGTCCTTTCTTTGGTTTCGAGGTTGCAGGCATACAGTCCGAAGCGACGCGTCGGGCCAAGATGCCATTCGAAGTTGTCCCAAGCGCTCCACCAGTAGTACCCGCGAATATCAATGCCGTCGGCGATGGCATCGTGAACGATGGCGGCGTATTCGTGAATCGCGCGTTGTCGGAGTGTATCACTTTCGTCGCAGACACCGTTTTCGGTGATGATGATAGGTTTCTTGTACTTCTTCCAGTAACGATCCAGGCAGGTGCGCAGTCCTTCCGGATGGTATTCCCACATGTCGTCGTGCGGAAGCCCGTACTTCCGGATCTTGTCCGGGGTGTCAAGGTAGGTGATGGGCATGGGGTCGTGCGAAACACGGGCGTAGTAACTCATCCCGAAGAAGTCCGCCTTCTCGAAGTAGGAGGGCACGTGATCCATGAACCACCAGTCGGAAAGCGACGCCGGAAGCCGGCCGATCATGTTTTGGGCGGCAAAGACAACGGCATTGTGAGAAATCCCCACAGGACGATCAGGATGCCTCTCCTTAAGGACAGCATATAACTGTTCATGGACGAGGCCCAGGTTCTTCAACACGCGGATAGCGAGCAATGGATTGATTTTGAAGGGAGGGAAGAAACCCGTCAGCCAGCCATAGCTGACATAGACATTGGGTTCGTTGAAGGTGTTCCATTGGTCTACATATTCTCCGAAGGCTTCGGATACCTTCCGACCGAAGTCGAGAAACAATTTAATATTCTCGCGTTTCTCCCAGCCACCTTTTTCACTAAACCACCGCGGGTTTGTGAAGTGATGAAGCACCATCATGATGGATACGCCACGCGATCGAAGTTCCTGGAGCAAGTTCCGGTACTCGAGGACAACGGAAGGGTCCAAAGGGGCGAAGGGCGCGCGCTGAAGGCGATTCCAAGCCACGCTCATCCGGTAGCCTGGTGCGAGCGTGGCTATAATGTCAATGTCTTCTGCGTGACGGTGTTCATGGTCAGTGGTGCGGTCAAAGACATGGCCGTCACGGGCGCGATACCCCTGCCAATCGTGACTGTCAGCCGTTTCGATCTGCGCAGCCGCAGTACTGGTGCCAAAAACAAAATCCTTGGGGAAATGACGCGGCATGTGCTTACTCCTCGCCGGCGCGCACGACGTTGCGCGCAGAAGAGGCAGAAATGGCCCTCTGGCGCGCAGCGACGACAATGGCAGCTTGCTCGGTTTCCCAAGATCGCCAATGTCTGCGAAGTTCCTTCAGGTCCTCTTGTAAGCAAGGGTAGTTCTGAGGTTTTGGTACCGTGGGCCACTTACCCTTCGCAAGATCAGCAGTGACCAACCCGCCTGTCCATTCAAAATGACACGGGTCGTATAGCCTGCGCCATCGTCCACCCCAGCGGAAGCCCAGGCGCTCGCCGATGGGGCCTATCTTTTTCCAGAGTCGATAGTTCTTCCACTGCGGGATGCTGTCGATCACGGGCACGAGGTCTACAGCAAGACCATATTGGTGTTTTGATTGCCCGGCCTTCGTGCGCGTGTAACGGCGACCCATCCGCTTATACTCAGTTTGTTTGGCGTGTGTGCGATAAGTCTCCACCACGACAAGGTCAATCCCCTTCGCTTTGCACAGGCGAATCATCTCCAGTACCCTGTCGCGAAAATAGGGGTGAAGCGATTCAAGATCTTTGATCATCGAAAGGGAACCGCGGTTGATACCGAAGTGATAGTTATCCACCATTTCCCACTCTCGCCATTCGTCGAGTGTATCGTCAGCGTACTCCCATCTGCGGAAGTCTACGGTGGAAGTAAAGTGAACGAGGTGGCCGCTGCGAATCTCCTGCTCTTGGGAAGACACCAACATGACCTGGGCATTGGCGACCCAGGAAAGCAAAAAGCCAACGATTGAGACCAGCACTATTCTTGCCATAGCCTAAAAAATCCGGCGCAAAAATATACAATCCTCGCGAACCGGTGTGTCCTGGCTGGGTGACAAGGGGTTATGCCAAGACAAGGAAGCAACAAATGCCGACTCAAAGATACCGAAATTCACAAGGCGTTGTTCAATTTTTTCACAAGTCACCCACCCCACGCGAGTTTCACGCAGTAACTTTCTATTGGCTACTTTTATAACTGTCAGATCCACCGTTGTTTTCATGGACACACCTCAACAACAGCAGCTATTAAAGCAACACTTGAGCCAATTTGTGAGTGAGCACAAACGTGCCTTCATGGAGCGCGTTTTGGCCCAAAGGACCCGATACATCACGATTGTCCTCGAGGACATCTACCAATCACAAAACACCAGCGCAGTCGTCCGAACCTGTGAGTGTCTTGGGTTGCAGGATGTACATGTGATTGAAACCAACAGCGAGTGGTCGACGAACAAATTGGTGTTGAGAGGCTCAAACAAGTGGCTAAACATTTCACGCTACCGCAAACGCGATTCAAACAACACAGCAGATTGCTTTAAAGCGCTTCGGGAGCGAGGTTACCGCATCGCCGTTACTGACCCGGCCGGGGGGACGCCGGTTGAAGAGGTTGCCCTGGACCAACCGTTGGCCATTGTGATGGGGAACGAGCGGCATGGGTCATCGCCCTACGCGCTTTCGCATGCAGACTTTTCACTCACCATCCCCATGGCGGGCTTTACCGAGAGCATGAACATCTCCGTAAGCGCGGCCATATGTTTACAAACTACACTTTCCCGACTTCGTCAGTCAAAATTTCCATGGATGCTTTCCGAAGAGGAGAAGGAGATTCTTCGACTGCAATGGTATCGCAAAGCTGTGCGCAACGCCGACGTGATCGAGCGGGAGTATCTGAAGTTAATTGAGTAAATTTGCGTGGCTTTAATCCATGGGTAGATGTCTGTAGGGCGTTGGACGTGGCGGCTGGGAATGATATTCTCCGCGTTACTCGTTTCGTTACTGGTGGTCTCCAATTGGTGGATCATCCGGACTACCTCACCTAATATTTTCGCCGACTACGAATCCATCCCGTCTAACCCGGTAGGCCTTGTGCTGGGCACCAGCAGCCGTCGTCCGGATGGTTCTCCGAATCCATTTTTTCACAATCGCATGGCAGCAGCGGCCCACCTCTACGCCATAGGAAAGATCGGCCACATCATTGTTAGCGGAGACAACCGCTCACGGTTCTACAACGAACCGCTAGAGATGAAGCGGGCTTTGATGAAGCTGGGCGTGCCTGAATCGTCGATCACCCTGGACTACGCCGGGCTTCGTACGCTTGATTCCGTGGTTCGCAGCAAGGAGATTTTCGGACAGGATCACATCACGATCATCACGCAACCTTTCCATTCTTATCGCGCTCTGTTCATCAGCAACTTTTACCACATCGAAGCCGTCGCCCTTGTAGCCAATGAGCCTGAGGATGAACCGGCCGTGTCGGTATACGTTCGCGAATACTTCGCACGTGCGAAGGCCATTCTCGATCTGTACGTTTTCAAAACGAGTCCGCGCCACCTCGGCGCGAAGGAGACCATCGTTATCTAGCTAGAAAGATTCTGCCAGGACGACGTAATAGTTCACTTTGTCGCCGTATGCCACGTCGAAACGCAGGTTGAGGTTTTCGCGCGGCAGAACGGAGAAGCGGATGCCGGCACCGGCTGCGTAATGGATCGTCTTGAAGTTAAACCTGGAGAACTCGTCTGCAACCTGTCCGCCACTGGCAAAGACCGCGGCGCCAAATCGCCAATAGACGGGGAACCGGTACTCTGCCTGGAGTCCCATAAACATCTTGTCGCGATAGCGGCCCCCATAGTATCCCCGCATCATGCTGTTGCCACCGAGGATGGCCAGGTTGCGGTATGCAACCTCGCCAAAGGTGAAAAGGCCGTAGTACTGTAAGGCTAGAATGTTCTGGGGGCTGAGTTGGATGTAACGACGGAAGTCGATATCGAATGACCGGAAGTCGTAATCGCTGGCTATGTTCTTGTTAAAGGTCGAGTACTTGACGCGAAAGAGCGCCCCGCGGTTGGGCGTATAGGCATGGTTGCGCGAATCGTAGGTGATGAGCGCGCTCGCTCCGAAAACCGTGTACTGGTTCTCGTTGTAGATGCCCACGACCTGATCTTTCTCGAAATTGCCGCCAGCCTGGTATTTAATGTTGTACACGTGCTGATACTCCAGGCCAAGCCCGGCGAAGAGGTTCTTGTAGACTTTCCGGCTAATGGCGGGATTCACATAGAACTGGGTGAACGTGTATGGCTCCTCAGCGGTATCGGGCGTTTCGTTGCCAAGCCCCCAAAATTTGTCTGGAAAGCGGCTGAAAGAGCTCTCGAACCGGATGATGTACCGCTCACGAGGGAGAAAGATGTTAGCCCCTAGGGCAATGAGGATCTGATCTTTAAGCGTGTAGAGGAGGCCGGAGGGCATAGTGGATGTTCGCAGGCCGGGATCTTTCTTAGAGGTCTTGAAGATGTAAGCGTTGGCCAATCCGAATACCCAGCTGGTCTCGGTGGACAGCGCAACGATCGGAAAGATCAGCAGCTTGTTCTTGTAAAGAACTCTAGTGGAGTCGATCGATTTGGGGAGGGGGCTGAACTCAGCGCTCTTTTCCTCTTGTTGTGCAACTGTTAATCGCGGGATCGAGAGAAGGCCAAGTACAATCAGGCACCGAACGAACATACCGCATATTTCGTGGTGACTAATTGATTGAAGTGTGGCTGGTGTCTCACGGGTGTTGTTGCGAAATTCGACTTTTCATGGCATTTTTGCGTCCCCAAATACGCTATAAATCAGTTTTCGTTGAAGATTCGGGCCGGTTTTTTTCAGATCGCTGCGTTCCTCCTTTTGATTGTTCCTGCCACCTTCGCCCAGGAAACTGTCGTGCGAGGAAAAGTTACAGACGCCGGTTCCGGTGATCCGCTTCCGTTCGTCAATGTGGTGTTCAAGGGAACGACAATCGGGGGTACCACCGACTTTGACGGCAAGTTTCTGATCCGCGCGTTCAAGCCGAGCGACTCCATCATCGCCACTTACGTGGGATACAGTTCCCGCACAAAGGTGGTGCACAAAGGAGTGGAGCAAACCATCAACTTCCAACTCACGGAGTTGAAGACCGACCTGCAGGAAGTCGTGTTCCACGCGGGTGAGAACCCGGCCTGGCCCATTTTGAGGGGTGTCGTGAGCAACCGTGACAACAACGACAAGCGACGCCTGACCGCCTACGAGTACGATGTGTACACGAAGACGGAAATTGACATTGACAACATCACTGAAAAATTCAGGCAGAAAAAGGTGATGAAGAAGATTGCCGCTGTGCTCGACAGCGTCGACCGGATCATGGGCGAGGATGGGAAACCGATTTTGCCCCTTTTCATCACGGAAAGCGTTTCGAAGTTCTATTACCGCGAAAATCCGCAACTGAGTACAGAGACCATTCTGCGAACCAAGATCAACGGGGTAGGGATTGATGATGGTACGATGGTGACTCAACTGGTGGGCTCCACTTTTATTGAGTACAACTTCTACCAAAACTGGGTTCCGATCATCAACAAGAACTTTGTTAGCCCCCTGGCCGATGGGTGGCGATTGTACTATGACTATGACCTCATCGACAGCCTATACCTCGGTGATGACTTTTGCTATCACATAGATTTCTATCCCAAGAGCCCGCTCGAACTTGCCTTTACAGGGTCAATGTGGATCACGAAGAAGGAATTCGCCCTGAAACAGATTGATGCCACAATTGGGAAGTCGGCCAACGTAAACTTCATCGACCGGATCAAAATACAGCAGGAGCTAGCCAAGTCTGAATCGGGGCCTTGGATTCCGCTGAAGAACAGGGTCCTGATCAACATCAGTGAACTGAGCAAGAATTCCGTGGGGCTTCTGGCTAAGTTCTATTCCAGCAACAAGAATTTTGTCATCAACAAGCCCTACCAACAGTCGTTCTATGAGCGCCGTGTGAATGTGGCCGAGGATGCCACAGTGTTTGAGGAGGAAAAATTCTGGGACACACTGCGTCATGAACCCCTGACGAGTACCGAGCGAAATGTCTATCAAATGATTGACACGCTGAAAAATATCCCGGTCGTTAGGACCTATACCGAGATTTTCAAGGCGCTCGTTGATGGATACTATAGCCTTGGTAAGGTAGAGGTCGGGCCGTATTTGCGAACGTTCACCTGGAACTCCGTAGAGGGATTCCGTCTCCAGGGTGGGTTCAAGACAAATTCGAAATTCAGCAAGAAGATGACGTACGGTGGCATGTTGGCCTATGGCTTCGACGACCACCGGGTGAAAGGATCCGTATTCGCCGAACGAATCATCGACCGAAAGAAGTGGACGACACTAAGCCTGACGGCGCGAACCGATATTGTGCGACTCAGCATCGATGATGACCTTCTGTCAAACAACCAGTTGTTCCTTACCGCCGTGCGGTGGGGTAATTACCGACGGGCCTACTATTTCAATGAAGTTTTCCCTTCGTTCAAGCGGGAGTTGTTCAAAGGCTTCTCACAGCGGGTGGCCTTTCGCTATCATACGTTTGACCCGACTTATCCTTTTGCATACTACGAGAAGCCATCAGATGCAGGAGTGCCTGGCGCCACCACCTACACCTCGTTCCAGGCCTCGGAGTTCTTTCTTGAATCCCGGTATGCCCGCGACGAGACCTATATTCAAAATGGAAACGAACGGGTGAGCCTGGGCTTGCGCAAGTGGCCGGCAATCACCTTCCGTTACACGCGAGGTGTCCAGGGACTTTTCGGCAGCGACTTTGAGTATGACAAGTTCCGCCTTCAGATCGATAAGCGCGTCCGGATGGGCGTACTGGGCGTCGGTTTCATCACAGTTGCCGGGGAATATATTCCCAGCAAACTGCCGTACCCGCTGCTGGCCGTTCACCTCGGCAACCAGTCTTTCTTGTATAGCCAGTATGCCTATAACCTGATGAACTTCGGCGAGTTCGTCAGCGATCGTTATGTCACCTTGCGGTATCGTCAATTCCTGGAAGGACTCTTCCTCAATCGAATCCCCCTGATGAACAAGTTGAAGTGGCGACTGGTGGCGACCACTAACATCATCTACGGTGCCTTGAGCCAGGAAAACCGCCAACTGATAGTTCCTCAATCGGACACTGCCTATGAGACAAGTTACTTCTCAGGCACTCCCTATGTTGAAATGGGTTGGGGCGTAGAAAATATCTTCCACTTCTTCCGCGTGGATTTTGTGCATCGGCTTACCTACCTCAACCGCCCCAACGCACGTAACTTCGGTGTGGTTGCCACGATCCAATTCAAGCTGTAAGCGGCAAAAGTTGCATATTTGCAACCTCAATTTCTTCTGAGTCAATGAGTGAAGTAAAAGTTATGCTGCCCGATGGTGCATCGCGATCCTACCCGTCAGGGGTAACCGGCATGGCCGTGGCCCAGAGCATCAGTGAAGGGCTGGCTCGCAATGCCCTTGCCATTGAGGTGGACGGCGAAATCCGTGACTTGTCGCGCCCGATCGACCGTGATGCGGCTATCCGGATCTTCACCTGGAATGACAACGGCGGCAAGTATGCCTTTTGGCATTCGTCTGCACACTTGCTTGCCGAAGCCCTCGAGTCACTATACCCCGGTGTAAAATTCGGCATCGGCCCGCCCATAGAGAATGGTTTTTACTACGATGTGGACCTGGGCGACCGCACCTTTGGGGAGGATGACCTTGCCAAAGTTGAGGCCAAGATGATCGAGTTGGCACGTCAAAACAACGTGTTCACCCGCGAGGCAGTGAGCAAAAAAGAGGCGCTTGATTATTTTGGAAAGAAGGGCGACGAATACAAACTGGAACTCATCAACGGGCTCGAGGACGGCGCCATCACCTTTTACAAGCAAGGGGCCTTCACCGATCTTTGCCGCGGCCCACACATTCCTCATACCGGATTCATCAAGGCCGTCAAGCTGCTAAACGTAGCTGGCGCCTACTGGCGTGGCGACGAGAAGAACAAGATGCTCCAGCGCATCTACGGCACC
>CAZJWV010000104.1:0-11605 GCA_964549855.1 uncultured Ohtaekwangia sp.
TGTAGGAGGTGCTCCAGTGTCACCAGCAGTTGCCGACGAGCTTAAAGGAAGAAAATGCCAGGTGTTTGCCACCTACGGGATGACCGAGACGCTCACTCACGTCGCCTTGCAGCGCCTCAACGGTGAAGGCGTACAAGATGCCTTTCACTTGCTGCCTGGAATCACCGCTTCATCCAATGAAGATGGCTGCCTGGTAATCTCCGCGCCACACCTTGGGTCCGCAATCGTTACCCATGATGTGGTCGAATGGGTTACACCGGAATCCTTTCGCGTCCTTGGCCGGGCCGACGACATCATCAACACCGGAGGGATCAAGGTACTGCCACTTCGGGTAGAGGCCGTTGTTGAAGTTGCCATGAAAGAGCTCGCTGTGGCGAGCAGGTTTTTCATCGCAGGTCAACCCGACCAACGACTGGGAGAGCGTGTGACACTGGTTATTGAGGGTGCTAGACTTCCGGAGTCAAGCGAAAAAGCACTTCAGGTTGTACTCACCGAACGCCTGGGAAGCTATGAACGGCCCCGGGAAATTATCTATCGACGCAACTTCCTGGAGACGCCAACACGGAAGGTAGACCGGCGGGGTACACTTGCATTGCTCGAATGAGAGAGTGGGGGCTAAAGCCCACAACAGAATCTTCAACTTCAATCCACGCCCTAAAGGGCGTGGCAATTGTAGCAAAAGGCCTGAAGGCCTTTCAGCAGTAGCAATGACTTTACTATTTCGTCACAATTGGCAGTCGTCCGTGGACAAGGGCCTTTAGGCACTTTCTTAGGATTGCCACGCTTTTCCTGAGCTTGTCGAAGGGCCTTTTAAGGCGTGGTCAAAAGACACGAAGATTTATGGACTTTAGTCCACCTCTCCCGATCGGAGAATTAACCCCAGCCCCTCCCATCCTGATCCCGATAGCTATCGGGACAGGCGGGAGGTTCAGGGTATCTTCCAGCTAAGAAAGTTTCTTTTTGTCAGCCTGAGATTTCAAGGTCTGAATCTCTTGCTTCAGGTTGAGCACCATACCTGCCAGGTGTTCTACGGAAATGTCTGAACCCTCCTGGCCTTCCGGAAAATTGACACTGATATAAGCCTTGGCACTCCAGATCTCCAGCACATCAGCGCCGTCAATTTGGTATGGAGCATACTGCCGATTGTCTGAAACAAGAAAAAGTTTACCGCTTTCCTGCAGGTAGTTGAAGACTCGCTTGAAAACGATGCCTTCACGACCCGTGACCAGGATGTACGGTTTCCCGTTCTTGACTTCGGAAATGTTATCTACCAATTCTCCAACGACGAGCGTGCCCGGGAGAATGGGCAACATGGAATCGCCTGATATTTCAAAAGCCCGATATGTTCCTTGTTTGAGAAATGGAAGTTGAAACCTTGGCAACTCCCTCACATACTCTGGATCGGCGTAACCATTGAGATAGCCGGCCGCCGCTTTGAGGGGCACAAGCTCGATGTTGTTCCGACTTTGCCCGTCCACCGTAACCACGACAACTTCTTTGGCCATCAATGACTTCTTCTCGAATGGCTTCAGCTCACGGAGATCTTTTCCAATCAGGATGTCGACCGTGTACCCACCAAGGGTTGCCATTTTCTGCAACAGCTCCAGCCGGGGTTCTGCCCTACCTTCCTCATACGCTCCGACTAGTGAGCGCTTGATTTCCAGGCGCTGCGCAAATTGGTCTTGTGTCAGGCCCAATTCCTTGCGGATGAACCGTATGTTCTCATTGATTGATACCACACTCATTGCGCAAACAATAATGTTCTGCCTGAATGAACGTTCCTCGACTTTAGCGAAAGGAGGTTACGTTGGAAGTAGTGTCCGCGGTCTTGCATGGCTAACACGTGTCGCCGGATCTTGTCGATCACATCCGAAACCAGTGACTCCTTGTCCACAAGGAGGTAGCCATAGCAGGGTTGCTCAAACCCATTCGCCAAAAAATTGATCTGGAAGCGGCCTGATGGCAGCCGCCTGCTGGAAAGGCAAAGGTTCATAGACTAAAAAATTTAGTCAAATCAACCTCTGTCTGGCGACAATGTCAAGTAATTCAGCTAATTTTTTTAGTCTTCCTCGGTGAGATCCCAGGATTCCTTGCTATTCCAGCTCAATTTGCCCTTTTCCACGTGGAGCGGTGAGGGGATGTTATCATTGAAGATTGTTCCCGTTCCCAACCCTTGTGCCCTCGGCAGCGGGTATTGGGACGCAAACTGGGCCAGGGCATTCAGGCCAAGGTTGCTTTCCATTGACGACGTAATCCACCAACCGATCTTCCTTTCGTCGGCGAGCTGGATCCACTCACGGCAACCAAAGAACCCGCCCTGCAATGTCGGCTTCAATACCAGGAATCTCGGACCAACCCGGTCCAGCATTTCTGTCTTTGCCACCTTGGTGTGAAGCCCATGCAGTTCTTCATCAAGGGCGATCGGGATGGGAGACTTTTTGCACAATTCAGGAAGGAAAGCCGAACCCGCCTTCAGCGGTTGCTCGATAGACTCTATGTCGTATTGAGAAAGATCCATCAGTTTGTACATCGCCTGGTCTGACTTGAACGCGCCATTGGCATCGAGCCGGATGGTGAGCTGATCCCGAAAGTATTTCCTGCGAACAAACTGCAGGATGTCAAGCTCTTTCTCGAAGTTCAATCCGCCTATTTTCAGTTTGATGCAGGTGAATCCCTCCTCGATCTTGATGCTCACTTGCTGCAGCATGAAATCCAACCCTCCCATCCATACCAACCCATTGATGTCCACAGGGTTACCCTTGACAAAAGCATTGTCAAAAATCATCCGACGGCCACCATTGGTGAAGTCCAGGAGTGCGGTCTCCAGGGCCAGGTACACCGACGACGAAAGTGAAGTCTTGCCAAACCGCTCATGAACTTCGTCCAGTGTCCATTTCGTACTCGCCGGGATTGACTGAAGGGAAGTAGCCACCTGCGTAAGTTGCTGGTGAACGTCTGACGCTTTTTCCACGCTCAACCCGGATACAGGAGAAGCCTCTCCCATTCCGAAGACCTCCGGGTTGCCTGAATCCCAAACCTTGAAGAACCAACTGTCGCGTTGCTTCATGGTGCCGCGTGATGTGCGGGCATTGAACGAGAAGTGAAACGTTCGCTTGGAAAATGATGCTTGCAGCCCCATCGGTTCACGAATATGGAGGGGATGGCTGTCAATTACAACGACGGAGGTACTTTTGGCGATGCCCTTGTTTCCGGAATTGCCGTTGAGTGAATTCCAGTACGACCTGCCGGAAGGCCGGATTGCGCGCTACCCCCTGGAGGTTCGTGATCAATCAAAACTCCTTGTCTGGGATGGCCGGGAGATAAACGATTCCACCTTTGGGCAACTTGCTGATTATCTACCGGTTAATACGACCCTCTTCTTTAATGACACCAAAGTTATTCCTGCCCGAATTCTGTTTGAAAAATCTACCGGGGGAACAATAGAAGTATTCCTCCTCAGCCCCTCAGACCCGAACATGCTAATGGGCAAAGCCCTGCAGCAAGAGAATTCAACCACCTGGCTGTGCACGGTGGGCAACGCAAAGCGATGGCCCGAAAAACTGGTGTTGCAGAAGACATTTGGAGAGATCGTGCTGCGGGCAACCTGGGCGGATCGGGAGAAGAATTGGGTGACACTTTCGTGGTCGCCGCCTGACTTACCTTTTGCAACCGTCGTCGAAAAGGCCGGCGCTGTTCCGCTGCCGCCATATCTTCAACGCGACGCGGAAGGAATCGACAAGGAGCGTTACCAAACCATTTATTCTCATCATCCGGGTGCGGTGGCAGCGCCGACAGCAGGCCTCCACTTTACACCGCAAGTGCTTGAGCATCTGCAACTTCGTGGGATACTGACCAATCTCCTCACGCTACATGTAAGTGCAGGAACTTTCGTGCCGATCAAAGCTAGCGACGTGACACAGCATCGCATGCACATGGAAGAAATGGTCGTCACCAGGGAGACACTTCTCAATTTGTTGACCGCCAATCGCACCATCGTGGCCGTTGGGACAACGGCACTGCGCACGCTTGAGAGTCTTTACTGGTATGGCGTGAAACTCCTTGTTGACAAGGGCTCCTTATTTGAGATTCCACAGGAGTTTCCTTACGAGACGGCGGGGGACATCACTGCGGAGGCCGCGTTCCAAAGAGTTCTTGAGGAGTTAGACCACCAAGGCCTTTCCCAACTTACCGGACACACCAGTTTGTACATTATACCTGGGTATCGATTCAAGGTGGTGAAAGGGTTGATCACGAACTTTCACCAGCCCGGATCCAGCCTTTTGGTGCTGATTTCGGCCTTTTTGGGCCCTTCATGGAAGGATGTCTATGATCATGCCCTGGGCCGGGGATACCGGTTTCTCAGCTACGGCGACAGCTCCTTGTTGCTCCCGCTAAGGGACTGACCTTGTGCCCTTTCCATTCACTCCCAGGTTAACAGAATATTGTTCACGATTCGACGAATGGTTGTCACTGCAATTCATCGATTCGCACTAACATGCTATTAGCCAAAGAGTAACCAAATACCCCTGAAATAGGAGCCTTAATAGGTTTTTTCGGTGAATTGTCTCTATATTGACCTGTTAAAATACCTAGCCTGTTGCCATGAGAGAGCGGTTGACAAAACTGTTGGGTGTTGAGCCCGAAGAATACGGTCCAGTATCCCTCCTGCTGACTATCAGCTTCTTGATGGGTCTATTTCTCGCAACCGTTGCGGTGGCGGCGCAGACCTTCTTCTTAAGCGACCCTACCATCTCGGAAAAGACCGACCTCCCGATCGCTCTTGTGATCGGTGGAGGGTTTGGATTCCTGGCCACAGGGTTGTTCAATATTCTGCAGGGTCGGGTGCCCTTCCGCTTCCTGGCTGTCTTCTTCATCGTCCTTATTATTCTTTCGACAGCCATCCTGGAATACGGCGACAACTACCCGGAGATTATTAGTCCCCGCAACCTCTATTACGTGGGGTTTGCGCTCATTCTCCCCTTCACATTTATCACCAACCTTGTTTTCTGGGGAGCGTTCAACCGCCTTTTCACCTTGCGCCAGCAAAAGAAAGTGATCGGTAGTGTTGATATCGGGATGGATATCGCCCAGATCATTGCCTTCTTCACTATCCCTATCATGCTACAGTTTCCGGGATTTGATGTGAAGTATCTCTTTACTATTGGTTTGGGCAGCATTATCGCTTTCCTGGTAATGTTCATCATACTTTCGAACAAGTACCTAAGCAAAGCAGCGAAGACAGCGCAGCCGGGTATGATGGACGAAAAAGAGCACAAGAAGCTCAACATCTTCCGGATGCTGAGTTACAAATACATTGCTCTGTTGGCGGCCTTTATCGTTTGCTCTTTCGTTGCCCTTCGATTCATCGACTACGCGTTCTACAACGTAACGATCGCACGGTTCGACGGGGAAGGACTTGCCATCTTCCTGAGTTTATTTGAAGCCACCGTAGTGATCTTGGGATTCATGTTCGGCTTGTTTGTGACCGACCGGATCCAGGAAGAATATGGGTTGCGTGTTTCATTGATTATCAACCCATTGTTGCTGATGATCTTTACCGGGGCTGCACTTGGACTCGGTTTCTTCTTTGGGATCGAGGGTGAATCAGAAAACGTGGTCTTCTTCTTCCTCGCTGTCGCGATGTGCAAGCTGTTCGTCAACTCTCTGCGTGATGCGCTCGACTCCTCTGTTTTCAAGTTTTATTACGTACCGATCGATAAGTCCATAAAACTTGACGCACAAACGAAGCTCGAGGGTGTTGTCACAGCCACCGCCACCATGATCGCCGGGGGCTTGATCGTGTTGCTCACCAAGGTCGAATACTTTAGTGTTGTTGCACCCGATGGCTCCAGGCACCTAAACACCCTCTACATCACGCTCTTCACCTTGCCTGTGCTTGCTCTCTGGTACTTGATCACGAATAAAATGTACCAGGGGTATCGCGACACTTTACAGGGATCTCTTCAGCGAAACCGCGCTTCGGTCGAAGGTCATGTGGTTCGTGAGTTTACGCTCAACAGCGTGCTCGAAAAAGAAGTGAATAGCACGGCTGAAGAAAAAGTTATTTACGGATTGAAGTTGATGGAAAAACTCGAGCCGGCGCTTTTCGAAACTTCATTGCTCAAGCTTTCAAACAGCGATCTCCGCAAAGTGAAAAAATTCGCTGAAGACAAGATTGAAGAACTTGGCCTTCGCTCAGAACAAACGACAGAAATCAGCGGGCTTGCCAAGCAGGCCGTTGGGGCATCTGAGGACACAGACCTCCTCTCTATCTCTCCCGACAAGCTGATGAAGTTGGGCAAGTCGGTGAAACAATCCGACCGTATGCTGGCTGCGAAGTTGTTGCGCCAGATGGTGAACCAGAAAACTATCTTCATTCTGCTTGAGCTCCTCCGCGACGCCGATCCCAAGGTGCGTGGCGAGGCCATTCTCACCGCCCGCAAAGTGAAGCGGCCGGAGACGTGGCCTGTTCTTATTGACATGCTCTCGTCGGCCCTGTACAGCAACCAGGCCACGGCGGCCTTAAAAGAGTCCGGCGCCCCTGCCCTGCAAGTACTGGATACTGCATTCTATAAGTCCGGGCAGTCAGACCAGGTGATGCTGAAGATCGTGCAGATCATCGGGCACATCGGTGGAGAGGCCGCCTGGCAGTTACTCTGGAAAAAATCAGACTACCCGGATAAGCGGATTGTGAAGCAGATCTTCTATTCACTCCGCTTTACCAATTACACGGCCAAAGGCCGCGAGCGCAACCAGGTAATCGACTTGCTCGACACCGAGGTAAGCAAAACGCTGTGGAACCTCAACGCCCAGGAAGAACTTACCGAGGAGCATCACTTCTCATTCCTTAAGGAAGCCCTGCGTGAGGAGTTGCGTGACAACTATGACCAGATCTCTCTCCTGATGTCCATTCTCTACGACCCGCAGTCGGTTCAGCTGGTGCGGGAGAACGTGGAGACGGGAACCGCGGATGGTATCGCCTACGCCATGGAACTTCTCGACCTTTTTGTCGACCAGGACCTCAAGCCACGCCTGCTCCCCATCTTCGACGACATTTCGCCAAAGGATAAGATGGCCAAGCTCCAGGTGTACTTCGCGCGGGAAACCTACAACCCGGTTCAGGTGGTGAATTACATCCTGAACCGCGACTTTAACCTGAATAATCGTTGGACGAAAATGTGTGCTGTTTACGCGGCAGCCTACATCCCTGAATTCCGCGTAAGCCGCGGTCTGATTGGTCAAATGTTCAATCCGGACCGCCTCTTGCAAGAGACCGCCGCGTGGGTGATCTATAATAAGGACAAGGCACAGTACAAGGTCGTCGCCGACCGCCTGCCCCTGCGCGACAAGAAATTCCTTGACAACGCGATTGAAAATAACCAATTGCTGGACGGTTTGGACGATGGATTCTTCCTTGGAATTGAGATGGTCATGTTCATCAAGACTTTGCCCGCATTCCAGGGTATACCAGGATCGATCCTTAGCGACTTGGCCGACAAGATCATCCCTGTCGACCTCCGGGCACAGGACAAGATTGTATTCAATAATCCTGATGAGAACCGACCGATTCTTATCTGTGCCGTTGGCCAGGTACGCCTGCGGGAAGGCAGCAACGAAGCCGGCGTCATGAAGAAAGGCAGCGTTTTCGGAGACTTGTTCCAGGAAGGCCCGTCAATAAAGATCACCGAAGTGGAAGCCACGGAACGCTCGGTTGTGTTCCGGATCAACCTTCCCGATTTCTATTTCGTAATGGCCAAACACCACGAACTGGTGCAGGGCCTGGTAAGAAACGTAACTACTAGAGCAACAACGTCCGCCTAATTATTTCTTTATGGCACATGAAATTGACGTACTGATCACCTTTGCCGACAAAGACAATGAACTCGGCAAAAAGAACGAAGTGGGTTGGGTAACCCAATTCAAGAAGTTCCTGGAGATGATGATCATCCAGGTAACAGGAACTCCCGCCAACATAGTGCTGAGGTCGGAACACGACGATCATACAGCTGCGGGCCTGAAGAACGTAGGCGTCATGGTGGCCATTCTCACCAAGGACTTTGCCCAGTCAGGTCGTTGCCTGGACACCCTGGAAAGTTTTCACAAGGCAACTTCCGATTCAAAGGTAGAACGCGTATTCAAGGTCCTGAAGGCACCCTTGAGCCTCCAGGAGCAACCGCCGCGACTCCGTGAATTGCTCGGGTACGACATGTACCAATTGGACAATGAGACCGGGATGATGAAGGAGTATTCTGATTTCTTCAGCCAGGACGCCGAGAAACAGTATTGGATGAAACTGGTGGACCTGGTTTACGACATTGGCGAGTCGCTCATCTTACTCAGCGGTCAGACCAAGGCCGAGGTCAAGAATATCTACAAGCAAAAGACAATCTACCTGGCAGAAACCGGGCACGATCTTTCCATCCAGCGTAACATCATTCGCCGGGAATTGCAGCGTCATGGCTACGTGGTGCTCCCTAACCAGGTTCTCCCGATGCGGAGCGACGAACTCGAGCGCATTATTAGAAAGGACATTGAAGAGTGCAGTCTCTCGGTGCACCTCATCGGAAGCGCGTATGGTGAGATTCCTGAAGGCAACGATCGAAGCGTGCTGGACATCCAGAACAAGCTGGCCGCCGAGCATGCCGTGATCAAACGGTCGCGCAAAGAAGAGTTTTCCAGACTGATCTGGATTGCTCCCAACCTCCGGAATGCCAGCGAAAAACAAAAAGCATTCATTGAATCACTCCGGCGTGACGTCGAAGCGCAGGAAGGCGCTGAGATTCTGCAGAACCCGCTGGAAGATTTTAAGAACATCATGTGCGAGGAGTTGGTGGCATCTCAAAACCGCAAGGTGGATCAGTCTACCAGCGGCAAGACCATCTACCTGGTTCACGACAAGGTGGATCACCAGCAAGTACTTCCTTTCATCGACGTGATCCAGAAATCCGGATTCAACATTGTGTTCCCTGCGTTTGAGGGCGACCTGATGGAAGTGAGGAGAAAGCATATCGAAAACCTCCGCCAGTTCGATGGCGCCATCATCTTCAAAGGAAAAGTGAACGACCAGTGGGTGCGGATGAAGGTGCTCGACCTGTTAAAGGCACCGGGCTTCGGACGGAACAAGCCGATCAAGGGCAAAGCCATCGTAAGCCCGTCTTCGCTTGATCCCTATAAGAACGACAACGTCACGCTCATCAGTGGCGACAGCAATAAATCGATCGATTCCATTAAGAACTTCCTTCAAGACTTAAAACCCTAGTCTATGGCACAGGTAGACGAAAAACCCCAATCACCCCAGCAAGTAGGCGTCGCCAACCCCTTCCCCGGGTTGCGCCCCTTCAAGATCGAGGAAAGTCATTTGTTCTTTGGCCGGGAGGGCCAAAGCGACGAGGTACTCCTCAAAATGTCCAAGAGCCGATTTGTCGGCGTTATCGGTCCCTCCGGTTCCGGTAAATCATCTTTCATTTATTGCGGTGTGCTGCCGATCCTCTACGGCGGCTTCCTCACCGACACCAGCCCCAACTGGGAGGTGATCGTGACCCGCCCAGGCGCCAACCCCGTTGATAACCTGGCTGAATCGCTCCTCAACGCCAGCAAGGAATACCAGGCGGCTGAAGCCGAGGACAAGAAGATCAAGCGGACCATCGTGTCCACACTCTTACGAAGCAGTTCACTCGGACTGGTGGAAGCCATCCAACAGTCCCGCAAATCCGAGGACATCAACTACCTCATCCTGGTCGACCAGTTCGAGGAATTGTTCCGCTTTAAAGACAGCACCGATCCAAACTCTGTCAACGAGACGCTGGGGTTCGTCAACATGTTGATGGAAGCGGTGAACTATGAAGACTCGCCGATCTACGTGGCCATCACCATGCGTTCCGACTTTATTGGAGACTGTGCCCAATTCCCGGAACTCACACGCAAGATCAACGACAGTCACTACCTGATTCCTCAAATGACGCGCGATCAGAAACGTCGCGCCATTGAAGGACCTGTTGCCGTGGGCGGCGCGAAGATCGCTCCCCGGCTTACCCAGCAGCTCCTCAACGACCTGGGTGACAACCCGGACCAACTCCCCATTCTGCAGCACGCGCTCATGCGCACCTGGAGTTATTGGGCCAGATTCAAGGACTACGAAGACGAGCCTGTTGACCTGAAGCATTACGAGGCCATCGGTACGATGAAGGAGGCCTTGTCGATGCACGCCAATGAAGCATACGACGAGTTGGATGAAGAACAACAGCGCATTTGCGAGATCATGTTCAAGGCCATTACGGAGAAGCGAGGCGAGAACTTCGGTATTCGCCGTCCGACCCGCATGGCTGAAATCGCCTCCATTGCCGACGTCTCTGAAGCAGATGTGGCGGCGGTGATCGATAAGTTCAGGGAACCTGGACGATCGCTGGTAACTCCAGCACACGGAATTCCCCTCGGCCCGAAATCCATGGTGGACATCTCGCACGAAAGCTTGATGCGCATCTGGGTTCGACTGAAGAACTGGGTAGACGACGAAGCGGATGCCGTGCAGATGTACCTGCGTTTGGCCGAAGCGGCAACACAGTACCAGGTCGGCAAAGCCGGTCTCTGGCGGCCACCGGATTTGCAACTCGCCCTCAACTGGCAGGCCAAGCACCGTCCGACACTGGTTTGGGGACAGCGCTACAATCCCGCCTTCGAGCGCACGATGATCTTCCTCGAGTATTCCAAAAAAGAATGGGATACTGAGCAACGGATTAAGGAACTGGAACAGAAGCGACGCCTGCAGCGTGCCCGGACAACGGCCACGGTGTTTGGTGTACTTGCCATTATCGCTCTTATCGCCCTCGTATACGCGTTTGTGCAGCAGGTAGCTGCAACCAAAAACGCGGAAGAGGCGCTCAGGCAGAAAGACCTGGCTGACAAAGCCAGGGTAGACGCTGAGAAAAATGCGGAGCTAGCCCGGCAGCAGGAAGCCATTGCGAAAGAGCAAACAATTGCGGCAAACAAAGCCAGGGAGGAAGCCGATGTACAGCGGGCCCTTGCTGTAACTCGGCAACGAGAAGCAGAATTGGCCCAACAACGTGCTGAGAAGGCTGAATTGGCAGCTAAACGAAGCGAACAAATTGCGAAAGACCGGCAGAAGGAAGCTGAAGAGCAGCGAGCTGCTGCTGTGCAGGCCCGTAACGATGCCAACCGCGCGCAGTACCGTGCTGTCGCCAAAGCTATGGCGGTAAAGTCCAAGGAATTGGACAGTGATCAAGTCCAACAGAGTCTTGTCGCACAACAGGCCTACAAATTCAACACAGCCAACGGCGGCAACCCGTATGATGATGATATCTTCAATGGGTTGTACCATGCTCTCGATCATAAGGAGTGGAATGATCCCCTGACCCGAAGCCTGGAAGGCCACAAGAAAGGGGCTGCCCGTTCGCTGGTTACCCGTGCACAGCAAAAGGAGATCTACTCCGGAGGTAGCGACGGTAGAATTCTCCGGTGGACGCCGGATGGTGCGACCTGGAAGGCCGATTCAATCAGCGGTGGGCGTGAAGACTACCAGGTGTACTCCATTGACGTCAGCCCTGATGACAACAACCTCATAGCCGGGGGCACAACTACTGGTGACAAC
>CAZJWV010000105.1:0-11592 GCA_964549855.1 uncultured Ohtaekwangia sp.
ACCGATAACCGATCACTCAGTTTTGCCCGCAGCTACATCCTACTGATTCCTCATGCCAATTGAAATTGGGAGAGTACCCACTCTGCTCCCAGAAAAATTTTGAACGGGGGCGGTTGTAGTTGCCCACTTCATTCATCGTAGCAGCGTCGAAGAGGCGGCCGTTGATCATTGTGTATTGGACGGAGTTAGTGTTCTGGATGTTCTCCAGCGGGTTCTTGTCCAATACAACAAAGTCGGCGAGTTTGCCGGCTTTGAGCGAGCCGATCTCAGTTTCCATACCTAGCAGGGAGGCGCCATTCATTGTCGCTGCGCGAAGAACTTCCAGCGGCGTCATCCCGCCCTGAGCAAGCATCCACATCTCCCAATGCACGCCGAGGCCTTGCAGCTGTCCGTGTGCACCGACATTCACTTTTACCCCGGCATCGGAGAGCTTCTTGCATTGCTGTGCGGTGAGGATGTGACCAATTTCATATTCCTTTTCCGGCACCATCGTGCGGTGACGGCTGCGGGAGTCGATGATGCTCCGCGGCGTGAACGTTAGTAGCCGATCATTCTCCCAGATGTTGCCATGCTGATACCAATAGTATTCCCCAGCCATCCCACCGAAATTCACGATGAGCGTTGGCGTGTACGCCGTGCCACTGCTCCCCCAGAGAGTAACTACGTCCTGATAGACAGGTACTACCGGGATGTTGTGCTCGATGCTGGTATGGCCATCCATCACCATGGACATGTTCATGAAGAAATTGGAGCCTCCTTCGGGAACCACTTCAACACTTTGTTCACGCGCTGCTTGAATAATCTGCTGTCGCTGTTCGCGGCGCGGTTGATTGTAGCTCTTCACAGAGAAAGCGCCGTAAGCTTTTGTCCGCCGAACGGCGCCGCGGGCGTCATCAAGGTTGTTCACAACGGTGCGGGCGTTTCCTTCCGCCCCGTACAGGATGGCACCAGTCGAGAAAAGGCGCGGGCCTACCATAACACCGGTCTTGATCATTTCACTCTGGCTAAAGATCATTTCCGAATTCGACGATGGATCGTGGCTGGCAGTGACCCCATAAGCCACGTTGGCGTAGTACTGCCAGTGTTTCTGTGGGCTAAGTCCGTAACGGAAGTTGCCGATGTGTGCGTGAGAGTCAACGAATCCAGGGACGATGGTCTTGCCGGCAGCGTCGATCACCTTCGTTCCTGCGGGGATCGTGACAGCTCCACGCTTGCCAATGGCTTCGATGCGGTTGCGGTTGACGACAATCACGCCGTCCTCGATCACCTCGGTGCCTTCCATGGTGATGATACGAGCGCCGGCAAAGGCGACGCGGCCATCGGGAAGATCTGATTTCAATGTAAGTCCAACCTTGACTCCAACGCTATCAAGCGGGGGCAGCGTGGACGGGGCTCCATCCATGAAACGGAAACGCTCGCGCACCTCGTCAGTGAAATATTCATCACCCAGCGTCCAGCAGATTTTCTTGCTGTCGGCACTCCAGTGGATGTTGATGCCCGCATCCCGGGCCACTTGACTGGTGGGCACGCTTTCACCGCGTGCATCGAGTTCGAGCGGTTTGCCGGTCTGAGGCAATGCGGCGAGGTAAACCTTGTAAGCCTGCGCGAATGCCACCCATTGTTCATCGGGGCTCGGCACCAGGCGGAAGGCATTCCGCAGCGTAGCCAGTGTACGTTCGTCGGTTCCATCCAGCTTCACGCTTTTGAGTGACTTCATGCCGCCACCGGTTTGATAAAGAATCCGCTTTCCGTCGCGGGAGAACTGTGGATTGTCGCCTTCTGACTTAATCATGGTCTGCGCTCCGCCTCCGGCAGGAATCCAATACAACCCGGGGTCCTTCGTATAGGTGTAGCCCTGGTGGTCGTTTCCGTCTTGTTTCATGAACACGATCTTCGAGCCATCCGGTGAAAATGAGGGTTGGCGATAGTTTCCTTTTTCGGTTGTGATCCTTACTGGCTTTGCTCCTTTTGCAACGAGGCTGAGCTTCATGATGGCCCCACGCTGCTCATCATTCCAGGTCACATAAGCGATTTCAGATCCATTTGCAGAGAAGGCCGGCTCAAACTCAAAGTCGGCACTCGAGGTAATTCGCTGTGGCGTCCCGCCGGGCAGCTCCTTCTTATAGAGGTATCCCGCAGCATTGAAGACCAACCACTTGCCGTCGGGTGAAGTGGTGGCATTGCGGATGACCTTGCTGGTAAAATTCTCCTGGAAGGCGCTGTTCTTGAAGTGAAGGGCTTGGGCAACCTTCAGCGTATTGCTGACTTTGAATGGAATGGTTGTCACGGCAAGCGAAGCGAGGTCGACGCGGCGGATCTTCCCCTTCGACCAAACTACAATCGCCGACTGATCGGGCATCCACGAATAGTTGGGATACAGGCCAAGGATGGCCCAAGCTTCCGATTGGTCTTTGTTCAGATCGTCAAACACAGGCCGCTCTTCAGCAGTCGCCAAGTCGTGGATAAACAGCACACTCTTCTCGCGAACGCGGCGCACGAAGGCAAGCTTCTTTCCATCGCGGGAGATTTGTGGGCGCATGGCGCTGCCTGGCCCGCCAGTAATGTCTGTGAGTTCGCCGGTAAGCATATCGTAGCGACGGGTGACGTAGATTTCATCGTTGGGATTCTTGTTGTACTGGAAGAATCCACCAGGGTACATGTCTTCGCAGAAATAGAGATACCGTCCGTCGGGAGAGACGACGGGTTCATTTACGTCCTGCTGGTCGTTCTTGCGCTTTGTAAGTTGAATGCCAGTACCGCCCGACGCATGGTACATCCACATCTCGCCGGCTCCGAGGGATCGCTGTGAAGTGAAGTGCTTGCGGGCAATGATGTAGTTGCCGTCGGGCGCCCACGCCGGACTGCTGAGCAATCGGAAATCCTCTTTCGTCACCTGGCGCGGCTGGCTACCATCGATGTTCATCACCCAGATATTGTCTCCTCCACCGGCGTCGCTGGTAAAGGCGATCTGTTTTCCATTCGGGCTGAATCGCGGCTGAATCTCAAATGGAATTCCGCTGCGAAGTGCTTTGGCCTCACCGCCAGCAATCGGCATGACGTAGATATCGCCGAGGAGGTCGAACACAATTTGCTTTCCGTCGGGGCTGACATCGAGATTCATCCAAGTCCCCTCCTCCGTTGAAAGGGCTACGTCCTTGTGATTGAATTGCCCCGTAGGATTCGACACATCCCACTTGGGCTTCGACTGGCTATACGCGGTAAGTACTGCAAAAATGCAGGAGATGAAAAGCAGCTGTTTCATGGGTTCAGGATTGAAGTCCCTAAAATAGAGAAAGGCCACGTTGTGGCGTGACCTTTCATAAAAACTCTGCCTTCGAGAACCTCAGGCACCAGATCTGAGGTGGCTGAGGCTCCCGCTTGCCCTGAGCTTGTCGAAGGGAAGCCACCGGCTCTAGTTCGCTCTGATTGCAATCACCGGATCCATCCGCGCTGCAACTGCAGCAGGGACAATGCCGGCAATCAGGCCGATGACAGAGGACACACCCAATCCGAGGATAATGTTCTTTGCGCTCAGCACAACCACAAGGCTGCCGAAGGGAGCCAGGGTAAGTAAGAACACGAGGAAGATACCCGCGAGTCCACCGATAAGGCTAAGGAAGACGGCCTCAAAGAGGAATTGGAATAGAATAAAGTAGTTCTTTGCTCCCAAGGATTTCTGCAGTCCTATGATTGGCGTTCGCTCTTTCACCGACACGAACATAATGTTTGCGATACCGAAGCCGCCCACCAGGATGGAGAATCCGCCGATGATCCAGCCTGCCACTCCCACCACGTCGAAGAGCTGGCCGATGGCGTTGGCGATGGCCTCAGGACGGTTGAATGCAAAATTGTCTTTGTCTCCCGGGCGCAAGCCACGACGGCCGCGCATGAGGCCACGCAACTCGTTCTCCAACTCTACGAGACCGAGATCAACGTCTGTGCCCTTGACACTGATGGTTGATTCCACTTCGCGCCAGTTGCCAGTGCCGGTCTGGTAAAGTTTACGGAACGAATTGTAGGGCACCATCACCGTGTAGTCGTTGCTGCGCACACCGATGAAGCTCTGGCCTTCGCGTTTGATTACGCCGATCACCTTGTAGCTAAGGTCCTTGATCTTGATAGTTTGTCCGACAGGGTCCGAAAACGGGAACAAGGCGTTGGCCACTTCAAATCCCATAATCGCGACACTCCGCCCGCCAGTGATGTCGTCGGGGGTGAAGTAGCGCCCGTTGATAAGGTTTACGTCAAAAATGTCGCTGTAGCCGTCGCCGGTGCCGCGAAGGGCAATGTCGCCAATGCTGCTGCTGCCTTTCTTGATGACCACCCCGCCACGAGCGGCATGGATGGAAACGGCCTGTGCGTTGCGCAGGGTGGCCCGTAAGAAACGGAACTCACTGACGGAGGGTGTAGGCCTGCGGAAGTACTCCCACCACTTATAAGGACCGTTGCCTTCAGGGGCCCAGGGCATCTTACCTACGTAGATGGTGCCCGTTCCAAGGAAATTAAAGCTGTCCTTGATGTTTTTCTCCAGGGAGTCTACCAGTGTAAACACAGCGATGATGGCGAAAATGCCCACCGTCACCCCCAATAGCGAAAGGATGGTGCGTAGGACGTTGGACTTGAGGGCCTTCCAGGCGAAGGCGAAACTCTCGGCGATCAGGCGTAGGACCAGCATGGCGGAATAAACGCGAATTAATTCATTTCGGTTATCAAAATGGCCCGGAATTGGACAAAAGGTTTATTTTTGCAGCCTTATTTCGAAAATGGCCACATTCCGCAAGTGTGGCCCACAAGCCCGTAAGCTTATGAATAGACGTCCGGCGAACCATTTTCCTTATCCTATACCCGGATGCTCCCAAAAACCCCTATTACCCAACGCCGGTCTATGAAGTTATCCGAATTCAAATTCGATCTGCCCAACAATCTCATTGCCCTGCATCCGGCAGACAACCGCGACGACGCCAGGCTGATGGTCATCCGGAAGGACACCGGCAAGATCGAGCACAAGGCCTTCAAAGACATTGTCAATTACTTCGGCGAGGGTGATGTGTTTGTCGGCAACGACACGCTGGTGTTCCCGGCACGCCTCTATGGAAGAAAAGAAAAGACCGGCGCCAAAATCGAAGTGTTTCTCCTCCGGGAACTCAATGCAGAAATGCACCTGTGGGACGTGCTGGTGGACCCTGCCCGTAAAATCCGCGTTGGCAACAAACTCTATTTCGGCGATGGCGACCTTGTCGCTGAAGTAATCGACAACACCACTTCCCGCGGCCGTACCATCCGCTTCCTTTTCGATGGTGACTCCGAAGCGTTTGACAGGATCGTCGAACAGCTGGGAGAGACGCCACTCCCAAAATACATTCGTCGCAAGATTGAACCGGCCGACAAAGAGCGGTTCCAGACCATCTATGCAAAGAGGAAAGGCGCTGTGTCGGCCCCCACGGCCGGCCTGCATTTTACGCGCCAGTTGATGAAGCGCATGCAACTCAAGGGGATCGACATGACCTACGTTACTCTCCACATCGGCCTGGGTACATTCCGCGCCGTAGATGTCGAGGACTTGACGAAACACAAGATGGATTCGGAGAATTTCATCGTAGGCAGCGACGCGGTGAAGCATGTGAACAAAGCCCTCGACGAGAAGAACAAAGTCTGCGCCATCGGCACCACCAGCATGCGGGCCCTGGAGACGGCTGTATCGGCCAATAACCGCTTGAAGGAACGCGAGGGCTGGACCGACAAATTCATTTTCCCTCCCTACGATTTCAAGATCTGCAGTGCGCTGGTCACCAATTTCCACCAGCCGGAGTCGACCCTGCTCATGATGGCCTGTGCTTTTGGCGGCTACGACCTGGTGATGCAAGCTTACACCGTTGCCAAGAAGGAGAAATACAAGTTTCTCACGTATGGTGATGCGATGCTGATAATCTAGCTATTTGGAGACTCCTTAGTTGGGAGTATTGCCAGCTAGTCGCGAGGGGTAATTTGAAAATTTGAAGATTTGAAAATTTGAAAATGGGGTTCCCGTGGGTACCCTGCTGCTGATTTCAAATTTCTAGTCGCGTAGGCGAGCCAGGAAGATGAAGGCACCAATCCCCAACGGGTAGATCAGCAAGTAAACCGGCGTGGCCCGCAGTAGCCCGGCGATGATGGCTACTGGTGCCAGCAAAAGGATAATTCCAGCCGTGAGTTTGACATTCTTGGGCATCCCAGGCGCTTCGAGTTGATAAATCCGAACCAGGCTGTACAAGAGGAACCCGAATGCAACGGAATTGAGCAGCAGGAGGAGGATTCTGGGCATGGGTACTGTTTGAACGAATTTAGGAACTAGGGGGTAATTTGAAAATTTGAAAATGAGAGTCACTTTTGGAGTGGCCACCTCTACTGAATACAGTGAATAACGAACTTGCAGGCAGAAAGCTTGAAATTGGGAGCATCCAATTTTCAAATTCTCAAATTTTCAAATTCTCAAATTGAAAGAGTACGCAATAGTCGTCGCAGGGGGTAAGGGTACCCGGATGAAGGGTTTAATGCCGAAGCAATTCATTGAACTCGGCGGGAAGCCCGTGTTAATGCACACACTTGAGGCATTCCAACAATATTCCAAGACACTCTCTGTTGTGCTAGTCCTCCCTGCAGATGAGTTCCCGCATTGGAACGAACTCGTGGTTAAGCACCGCTTTAATGTCCCAGTGACCTTGCAATCAGGTGGAGAGACAAGATTCCAGTCTGTGAAACGAGGCCTGGAAAAAATATCAGGTCCCGGGCTCGTAGCCATCCACGATGGCGCTCGTCCTCTGGTGACTCCGCAAATCATCAGAGCCTCTTTCCGCCTCGCTGCAGAGAAGGGCACAGCCATCGCCGCTGTCCCATTGAAGGAGTCCATTCGCGTGAATGAATCCGACACAACCCGGGCGCTGGATCGCTCGAAGTACCACCTCATCCAGACACCACAGACGTTTGACCTTGATCTCATCCGCGCTGCATATCGTCAGCCTGAGGATGCCACTTTCACCGATGACGCCAGCGTGGTGGAGCGGGCGGGGAAGGCAGTAAAGCTCTTTGTGGGAAGTTATGAGAACCTTAAAATTACCACAGCTGAAGACCTCGCGGTGGCGGAAGCCCTGCTGGCGAAAAGGGGGTTGAGTAGTAAGCAGTAAGTAACAAGGTCCAAGCGACTTAGGTATCATTCTACCATTTGCACCTGAAAGCAGAAATGGCACCCGAAGGCGCCATTTTCAAATTTTCAAATCTTCAAATTTTCAAATTGACTAATACTCGTCCTCATTGAAAAAGAAATCTTCCTTGGTTGGATAGTCAGGCCATCCTTCGACCCTTCGACTTCGCTCTGGGCAGGCCCGCTCAGGATGACACTCTCAGCATATTAAGAAAATAGAAGCTTCAACCGCGAACCACCGATCACCGATTACTGATCACCGATCACCTTTTTCAATACTCGTCCTCGTTGAAGAAGAAATCTTCCTTGGTTGGATAATCCGGCCATATCTCCTCGATGCTCTCGTAGGGCTGACCGTCGTCTTCCAGCTCCTGCAGGTTCTCGACCACCTCGAGCGGTGCGCCGGATCGGATGGAAAAATCAATCAACTCGTCTTTCGTGGCAGGCCAGGGTGCGTCCTCCAGGTAAGATGCCAATTCCAATGTCCAGTACATAGCAGGTTCTAAAATTCCCGCAAAAATAGAACTAAATCATCCATAGTCAATAGGCGCCAAGCTCGCATCGTCAACCGGTTGAAGTCTCCCCGAAAAACCCCATATTTGCGCCCAAATCGCACTCTTTCCCCATGGCCGACGAAAAAATAATCTTCTCGATGACGGGCGTAAACAAGATTTACCCGCCCGGGAAACAGGTTCTCAAAGGTATCTACCTCTCCTTTTTCTATGGCGCCAAGATCGGCGTGCTCGGCCTCAACGGATCCGGTAAGTCCTCCCTCCTGCGCATCATCGCCGGCATCGACAAGGAATTCCAGGGCGAAGTAGTGTCCGATCTTACGTTCACCGTGGGCATGCTGGAACAAGAGCCGCAGCTCGACAAGACGAAGACTGTCAAAGAAATTGTCGAGGAAGGCGTAAAAGAGACCGTCGACCTCCTCAAAGAATTTGAAGCCATCAACGAGAAGTTTGCTGACCCGGAAGTGCTCGAAAATCCTGACAAGATGGAGAAGCTCATCGAGCGCCAGGGCAAGGTTCAGGAAAAGCTTGACGCCATCAACGCCTGGGATCTTGATCACAAGCTTGAGCGCGCCATGGACGCACTGCGCTGTCCGCCGGCCGATGCAAAAGTCGATTACCTCTCTGGCGGTGAAAAGCGGCGCATCGCACTCTGCCGCCTCCTGCTTAAAGAACCGGATGTTCTCCTTCTCGACGAGCCGACCAACCACCTCGATGCGGAGTCCGTGCTCTGGCTGGAGGAACACCTGCGCCAGTACAAAGGCACCATTATCGCCGTCACTCACGACCGCTACTTCCTCGATAACGTGGCGGGTTGGATTCTCGAACTCGATCGCGGCGAAGGCATCCCCTGGAAAGGAAATTATTCATCCTGGCTGGATCAGAAACAAAAGCGACTCTTACAGGAAGAGAAATCGGAATCAAAACGGCAGAAAGCTTTGGAGCGAGAGTTGGAATGGGTGAAGATGAGTCCGAAGGGAAGGCACGCGAAAGGAAAGGCACGCTTGAATGCCTACGAGAAACTGTTGGGGCAGGAAGGAAGGGAACGCGAAGAGAAACTGGAATTGTACATCCCTCCGGGTCCGCGCCTCGGGAACAAAGTGATTGAAGCCAATGGCGTTGCGAAAGGTTACGGCGATAAGCTGCTTTACGAAAACCTCACGTTTTCACTCCCACCGGCAGGTATCGTCGGCATTATCGGTCCCAACGGCGCGGGCAAGACCACGCTGTTCAAAATGATTATCGGCAAGGAAAAACCCGATGCAGGGAATTTTGCCGTGGGGGAAACCGTGAAGATCGCCTATGTCGACCAGGAGCACGACGACCTGAAGCCGGAGGACACGGTATTCCAGGCCATCACGGGAGGCAACGACCTGATCCTGTTGGGAGGAAAAGAAATGAATGGTCGTGCCTACGTTGGTAAATTCAACTTCAACGGTACCGACCAGCAGAAGAAAGTGAAGGAACTCTCCGGGGGTATGCGCAACCGCGTGCACCTCGCCATTGCGCTCAAACAGGGCGGCAATCTTCTACTCCTCGACGAGCCTACCAACGACCTTGACGTGAATACACTGAGGTCATTGGAAGAAGGTCTGGAGAACTTTGGCGGCTGCGCAGTAATTATTTCCCACGACCGTTGGTTCCTCGACCGCGTATGCACGCACATCCTCGCCTTCGAAGGAGACTCGCAGGTCTATTGGTTTGAGGGGACGTTCAGCGAATACGAAGAGAACAAGAAGAAGCGGTTGGGCGATGAGCAGCCGCATAGGATTAGATACAAGAAGTTGGTGAAATGATCCGTACGTTCCTTATTGCTCTGATTTCAGGTTTGTCACTTGAGGTGACAGGGCAGGAAGAAATCGTCTCTAACAATCCACTTGAGCAAGGCCTCGTCCGCGCCGGTCAGCGAGTCGGCGTATGGCAGTACTTTGATTATCCCGGTGAATTAGGTCTCGAGATCGACTATGAAACCATGCAGGTACTTCATTTGAAGCCTGACAGTTCTCTTTTCGTTGTAAGGGAAGGTGGTCGATGGGTAAGACAGCGCCTCAAGTCTCCTTGCCGGCCACACGGGTCCAGGATGCTGATCGTGGAGAACTATTACAGAAAACTGAATACTCAGTATGAGCTCTATCGGCGCGCCGACCAGAAGAAGGAGCCGGTCGAAACCATTTTGACCTTCGAAGTGGGGGCGGAGGGCGTGGCTACTAACCCGAAGGTTTGGGGCTACACGAAATTCGGAATGGAGAAAATGATGCTGGATGCTTTTGATTCAGCGCCAAACGCATGGATACCAGGCATTAAAATGGATGGCAGTGTGGCCACCTGTCGTTTCGGTGCCTATGTTAAAATCTGTCCGGATACTTGTGCCCAAATGGCGCCACGCGATACAGTCGACTTGTTCTATGGAATCAGCAACCGAGCAAGCAAGCCAGGAAGCCGTAATCCGGTAACAACCGAGCGGGCTGGCATGGAGTTTTCACCTGACGGCCAGTGGCTGGCGGTGGGGGCAAATCTAATGGCCACCATGGGTGCCGACGGATTCTTCATTGTACCGACCGGTGGCGGTAAGCCCGTGCGGGTTCCGTACGGTTCGATCTCGGGAATGTACTGGAAGAGTAATACAGAGATTGCTTTCAAATACACTTACAGTATTTCTGGCACTGTGAATGGCAAATTTGATTTGACCACTGGGCTGGTGGAATCCTGGACGGATTCAGCGACATACTTCGAGCGCCTGTCACCGGATATGAAAATGATGATGGCCGGCAGAATTCGAAATCACTATCTGGAACTGGTGAAGGTTGATGTGGCCAAGGGTACTACTGAATGGGTTGGGAGGCATTCAGATGGCGATATGTTCCCAATATCCTGGTCGCCGAATCAGCAAACTTGTGTAGTAAAGGGACGGAGAGACGGCGTAGACTATCTCTATAATTTTCAGGTATCAACTGGGACTATGAAGCAACTTCCAATAATGGATGCGGAACCTTGCGGTTGGTCTTTGGATGGTACCCAACTCTATTTACAGCGGGTCAACCCCGCCCGTTATTTTAAAGGGCAGGTCTTTGCTGTTGACACACGGACAAACCTTCTCAATGAAGTGACAGACAAAATGGAGAATTTCATCGCCGCGGAGTTCTCACCTAAGGCCGGACGATTCCTGTTGTTGCGAAACTTTCACCTTTTCCTACTTTCCCCTGACCTGGGAGCCAAGCCAGTGAAGATTGTAAGCAACGTGAGCTACGCCGTATGGAGCCGCGAAGGGACGGAGATTGCCTACGTATCAGAAAAAGGAAGGCTTCTTTCCATCTATGATATTCAAACTGGAAAAAGTCGCATTGTTGTCAACCTGACGGGCAAATAGGAATAAATGTTAACCCACAATGAAGCCCCTCATCACCATCCTCCTCCTCACCGCCTCCAACGCCTTCATGACCCTCGCCTGGTACGGTCACCTTCGGTTCAAGGAGATGTCGTGGGGAAAAAACCTGGGATTGATCTCGATCATTCTAATCAGCTGGGGCATCGCGCTATTTGAGTACGCTCTCCAGGTGCCCGCCAACCGCATCGGCTACAATCAAAATGGCGGACCCTTCTCGCTCGTTCAGCTCAAGGTGATCCAGGAAGTGATCACACTCGTTGTCTTTGTCATCTTCTCGCTGATCCTATTCAAGAACGAAGTCTTCACGACGAATCATGCGATTGGGTTCGTGTTCCTGGTGCTGGCGGTGTATTTCATCTTCAAGTAAGGGGCCAGGGCCCAGGGGCCAGGGGCCAGGGGTAAGGGGCCAGGGCCCAGGGGTCAGGGGTAAGGGGCCAGGGCCCAGGGGTCAGGGGTAAGGGGCCAGGGGCTAGGGGTAAGGGGCCAGGGGTCAGGAATTAGGAATTAGATGTACTTCG
>CAZJWV010000106.1:0-11519 GCA_964549855.1 uncultured Ohtaekwangia sp.
GGAGATCAGGGGGATAAACGTACTGGAGCGCTTGAAGACGCCTCACTCAATCCTCCCCACCCTCGCAAAGACCTCAAACGTGACCCGCATCCGTGAAGGGCACCATTTCGCCCTTAGGTTCTCTATCAACTCGGGCACTGGATTGCGTCCGTTCTTAAGGATGTACTGCTGCACGGCTGACCAAGTGGACAAGTACCCTTCGAGCTGGTCGATGGTCCAAACCGGAGTGTACTGAAACCCGAGATTGGGAATTTCTTTGAATGGAAACTCGATAATTCTCAACTCGTCGTCAATAATCTTCCGCTCCGGGTCCCAGTAAGGGCCTACGACACGAGTGTAGAAGTCTTTCGTCAAGGGATCAACAGTATCGGAGATCTTCAACAATCCGTACACCCAAACCGCAAGCACTGCCCCGGGTTTGGCCACGCGTTTCACCTCTTCGTAGAATTTCGGGCGGTCGAACCAATGGATAGCCTGGGCCACTGTGATGAGATCCACAGACTGATCGGGCAAATTTGATGTCTCTGCAGCCACCACGTAGCGGATGTTGGGGGCTTTTACAGCCTGCTCCAGCTGCTTCTCACTTATATCTGTTGCAAGGACATTTTTGAATCGCGTCGCCAATACTTCCGCCGCTTGTCCGTTGCCGGTGCCTGCATCCCACGCCAAGTCGAAGGACTTTACTTGTCTGAACAAGAAATCATAAAGTTCTTGCGGATACCGCGGCCGGAATGCAGCGTATTGTGAAGCTTGCCCCGAAAATCTGTCCTTGGCCATTGTCTGCAATATCACTACGCACCACCGATCACCGATTACCGATCACCGCTTACGGTTCCCAACCCACCCCGGTCCCCTCACACACCTCCCCGGCATGGCTCCAGTGTGCTCTCCGTCTTGCAGCACAAATACTCCGTTAACAATGACATGCTTCATTCCTTCAGCGTAGCGATGAGGGACTTCGAACGAAGCCTTGTCCTGAATCAGTGCCGGGTCAAATACAACAATGTCTGCGAAGTTGCCGGGCTTCAGCGAACCACGCCTTTTCAGGCCCAAGTTTGTCGCCGGCAAGGAGGTCATCTTACGAATGGCCTCTTCAAGTGTGAACAGTTTTTCATCGCGCGAATACTTGCCCAACACCCTGGCAAAGGTCCCATAAGCCCTGGGGTGAATACCGAGTTCTGTGAATTCCTCTGTTAATGCCACCGAACCCGCATCGGAACCAATGCTGACATAAGGCAGCGCCAGCATTCGCCGCATGTTATCCTCCGACATGAGGAAATAAAGTGAAGGAATCGAAGTCTCGTCCGCGACAAGCAGGTCGAGGACGGTCTCATCCGCCGACTTCCCGTGTAGCTTCGCCACCTCGTCAAGGCGCTTGCTTTTGTACAGCGCATTCAACGAATCCTTCCTGAAACCAAGAAGCGCCACATTGGATGGGTCGGAGTTTTGAGTGGGGAATCCCCTTCTCATATCATCAAGAATCCGTTTGCGGACAGCTGGATCCTTAAATCGCTTGCGCATGTCGAAGCCAGTACCTTCCCTCGCCCAGGTCGGAACTCGCTCTTTCAAACCGGTGGCGCTGGCGATGTAGGGATACATGTTTGCCGTAATCCTCAAACCCGCTCGACGCGCACTGTCAATCTTGTTCAATACCTCATCAATCTTGCCCCAGTTTCGGGCCTGGTTGATTTTCAAATGATATACCTCCGCGGGCACTTTCGCCGCCTTGGCGATGGTGAACATTTCATTCAGTGCCGGAAGAATATCATCACTCTCACTCCGCAAGTGAGTGATATACATCCCGCCGAAGTTGCCCGCCACTTTGCACAGTTCTATCAGCTCTTTTGTCGAAGCGAATGTCGCCGGGGTGTAAATGAGCGACGATCCAACCCCGAACGCTCCTTGCTGCATGGCCTGTTTCACCAGGTCTTTCATTTGCGCAAGCTCAGCGGGGGTGGGAGCGCGATTCACCTCATCCATCACGTACGTTCGAACACTCGTGGCGCCAACAAAAGAGGCAAAGTTGGTGCTCACACCTTGGGCTTCCAGGTGATCGAAGTAACCGCCTAGCGTAGTCCAGAGTTTCGACCGCCGACTGCGCTTGCGCGGCCCCGGGCTTACACCCTCGCCGAAAACTTCCAGCGTCACCCCTTGCTTGATATCACTCATCGATCGCGGATCCTTCAATAGAGTCCCATCCACCCAGCTAAGCATGTTGATGAAACCTGGCGCAATTGCGAGTCCTTTTACGTCGACGAAGTACTTCGTTCGCCCTGAGCTTAGATCACCAATGACCGCAATTGAATCGCCGCGTATGCCCACGTCGGCGCGGATGGGAGGACTCCCCATACCATCATAAACCCACCCACCACTGAGAATGAAATCAAGATCCTGTGCAGCGACCAGGCCTGGGAGCAGGACAAGGAGAAGCAATCTGGAGAACATGATCAGGCGGTGCGCAGCAGCAGGTCGAGCATTTCTTTGTAGAGCTTCCCCGACAGCATGGCGGTAATGCCCGACGGATCGCGCGTGGGGTTGAATTCGACAAGGTCGGCGCCGACAATGTTGGCCTTGAGTGTTTGAAGCAGATGCAGCACCTGGCGCGTCGTAAACCCTCCTGGTTCGTGGTGTGACACACCGGGCGCATAAGCCGGGTCGATAGCGTCCATGTCGAGAGAGAGATAAACCGGCCCGTCAAACGAGAACTTATGGTCGTCGCGCCAGTACTTCATCTCGATGATTTCCACTCCAAACTTTTTGGCCTGCTCTTTCTGATGCTTATTCAATGTACGGATGCCTACCTGTACCAGGCGTTTCGCCATCCCGTCGTCGAGGATGCGGGCGAAAGGGCTGGCGTGCGAGTGGGGATTGCCGCCAAAATTATCGTACAGGTCAGGGTGGGCATCCAGGTGGAGGATAGAAATCTTGCCATGGACGGCATGCAATCCCCTGACGACAGGGTAAGTAATGGAATGATCTCCACCCAGGACGAACAACTTGGAATGATTCCGGGCGAGGTCCTCCACCCTTTGTGAGATCAAGTCGAAGGGTTCGGCGTCCCTGACATCCAGGTCGCCAACATCAGACCACGCGCCGTTTTCATTCAAGTCCCTGCCTGACTCGGTGTAGAAGTTCGCAGATTCGGAATAGTACGCATCGCGGATGGCTGTCGGCGCTTCGGCAGGTCCTTTGAGGTACGAGGAGTTCGCATCAAAAGGAATTCCAACAACAGCTACTACAGGTTTCATTTGACCACGGGGAAAGAAGAGATGCGCAAACGAGCAGCTCCCATCGGTATGAGCGTGAGGTCAACAGTGGGTTCTGAACTGGCAACGGGGCTTTGAGGCAGTTCACCGCACAGGCCATACTGGTCGATTCCCCATCCGGAAATCAACTTGCCCTTTGCTTTGATTTCCAGCGGAACGGATGCTGCCGTGAACGGATAGTTGTCTGCCGGCCAGGCCTTTTTCACCACCGTGAATGATTTCTCCAGGTTGGCGGGATCGAATGTCAATCCATAGTTCCAGGGACTTCCGGGCAGAATCTCAAAGGAAGGCCATTTGCTGGGATCAGCATTCTCCTGCCATTTCGAGTCGTACTGTGCCGTCTCTTTGCTGTCGTGGCGCACCAGGTTCTCCGTGAACTTTAATGAATAAGTCAATGGACCATAGTTGACACTGACACTGTTCTTGTTCTGCTGCCAGGTGCGAACACTGAGCTTCATTGGGAAGGTGAGTGTAATCTCGTCGCCGTTTTTCCACGAGTTGCCAATGCGAAGGTACTGACCCGCTACAGCGTTGACCGTCACTGGCTGCTTGTTGATCATAAGCTTTGATCCCGCTGCCCAGGCGGGGATACGAAAGTAAAGCGGAAATGTCGACGGCTTTGACAGCGCCACAGTCATGCGAACTTGCTCCTCGAAGGGATAGCGTGTTCTGGTTGTAATCTTCACCTCAGTTTTATCTCCGATCATTGCTTTCACTTCGCTGTCGGCATAAAGAACGGCGGCGAGACCATTGTCTGGTGTGGCCATCCATAGGTTCTCGGCATAGTATGCCCATCCACTGGTGTGGTTGTGCTGGCAGCACCGGCTACTGAAGGGGTTCATCATCAGGTATGGGCCGGGATTGTCGATCCCCGGGTTATGGTTCTTGCTGTCGCCGGAGACCATGTTGGGTGCCACGAGGTAGCGCAGCGAACGCTGGTCGGGCATGAACGCCGCCGGGAATGTGTTGAAGGCCACATCCTCTGCATTCTCCGCCCAGAATGTATCGCCGGTGATGCGCATCATGATTTCATCCGATGCCATTTGCTCCACCATGCCGCAGGTTTCAACAGCCTGCCGAGGATCGACAAATCCTTTGCGTGAATTCTCATCTCCACCCCACATGCCGCCGGGAACTTGTCCATAGAAATCACGAATCGTTTTTTGGTTGTTGTAGCTGGCTTGAAGGTCGGCAGGATCTTTACTTTGCTGGTAATAAGTAGCAGGCTCGCGGAAGCATTGCGCGATGTTTACGTTGTGCCAATTGGGAAGCCAGCCATTGAGCCGCCAATTGGCTGTATTGCGGTGGATCTTAGTTGCTAACTCGAGCAACCACGGCTCCTTCGTATGGTTGTACAACCAGTAAACACTGTAGAGGTTGTCTCCACCACGACTGTTTTCCCAATAATCCGTAAGGAAATCAGATTCCGGGATAGTAAGCTGCCATTTGAAATACTTCGTCATGTGGTTGATCACACGCTGGTCGTGGCTGTACTCGTAGTATGACTGCAAAACAAACAACATCAGCATTTGAGCCCACAGGTCACGCTTGCCATTCGACTTCCGAATCACGTATGGCCCAAAGTCGCCGTTGTCCCTCTGGCTCTCCAACGTCCCGTTGATCCAGATCATGGCTTCGTCGATCACTTTCTTGTCGTTGAGGACATAGCCAATGTTTGCGTAGCCTTTGAGCCAGTACGGCATTTCTTCCCAACCCCAATCGCCCGTGCCGTCCCTGTTCAACCAGGCGTTGTTCTTCTTGGTAAGCCAGATACTTATTTCACCCAACTGGCCCGCAAGCCCATCTCGCTGCAGCTCGATGTTCTTACCCAACCAACCGCCCGGTTTCACGTCTCCTACAGGGAGCTTCACCAGGTGCTGCGCCACCAGAGGCTGCTGGTTCGTGTGGTAGTAAGAATTGAGTTTGTCATTGGCCGGCTTGGCGACAACGGCGGCTTCCCACGTTTGGGCATTACCGAGGTGAGCAAGGAGTAAGGCTATTGCGACTAACAGTCTTGTCATGAGTGCTGCTAATCATGTAAGCTACAAAGTTTTTTACTGTATTTTTATAGCCCTCCCTCCGCATGAAGTACCCCGCGATTTCCAATTTTATCAACGGTCAAGCCACACCTTCGGCGTCGAAGCGTACCCTTCCCGTAATATCCCCGATCGACGGAAATCAGTTGTCCACCGTTCCACTCTCTACGAAAATCGATCTTGACAAGGCAGTCGATGCAGCCAAGGCTGCCTTCCCCGGCTGGAGTCGCACCCCGATCAAAGAGCGCGTAAAAATATTCTTCCGATACAAGACGTTGCTCGAAGCCAACCTGAAAGAACTCTCCGAACTCATCCAGGAAGAAAATGGAAAAACGTATGGAGAGGCTGTCGCGGAAATCGAGAAAAGCATTGAACTGACGGAATTCGCAGTTTCACTCCCTCAACTCGTGACCGGTGAAGTCCTCGAAGTAAGCAGCGGCGTAGAGTGCCGTACCGAGCACGTGCCTGTAGGTATTGTCGCGAGCATCGTGCCGTTCAACTTCCCTGCCATGGTGCCGCATTGGACCATTCCGAATGCATTGGTGCTTGGCAATTGCCTCATCCTCAAACCCTCGGAGAAAGTTCCACTGACGATGTGTCGTGTGGCGACGCTTCTTAAAGAGGCCGGTCTCCCCGACGGTGTCTTCAACACGGTAAATGGTGACCAGGAAATAGTCGAGGCCATCTGCGACCACCCGGCCATCGATGGCGTGTCCTTTGTAGGATCCACAAAAGTGGCCAAACTGGTGTACCGACGGGCCACACAAAACCTGAAACGCTGTCTCGCTCTCGGCGGAGCCAAGAACCACCTCATTGTCCTTCCCGACGCATTGCCCGGCATGACGGCTCAAAACGTTGTGGCCTCGATGAGCGGCTGCGCAGGGCAGCGATGCATGGCCGCTTCGGCAATGGTGGCCGTTGGCGCTGTTGATCCGATCATCGAAAAAATCTGCGACGAAGCGCGCGCCGTCGTGCCTGGCAAGAACCTGGGTGCCGTTATCAGTCGAGAAGCAAAAGAACGCATCGAGCGATACATTTCGGAAGCAGAACAACAAGGAGCAAAAGTACTTGTCGATGGGCGAGGCGCGAAAGTGCCCGGAAAGGAGAACGGGAGTTATGTCGGGCCAACAGTAATCGACCACGTGAAGCCGGACATGGCCGTCGCGCGCGAAGAAATCTTCGGCCCGGTGATCAGCATCATGCGTACTCGCACGGTCGATGAAGCACTTGCCATCGAGAACCGGAATCCATACGGCAATGCGGCAGCCGTCTATACACAAAGTGGTGGGATTGCGCGCTATGTTACTGAACGTGCAAGTGCCGGCATGGTTGGAGTAAATGTGGGTGTACCTGTTCCAAGAGAACCGTTCTCCTTCGGTGGATGGAATGAAAGTCGATTCGGCGTAGGAGACATTACTGGTAAAAGTTCTATTGAGTTTTGGACGAAGCTAAAGAAGACTACAACAAAGTGGAATCCGGAGTCAGGGATCAACTGGATGAGTTGAGTGCAATTTGAAAATTTGAAAATGGGTTTCGGGAAGGGCTCCCCTCTCCTCCGGAGAGGGGTTGGCGGTGAAGCCGGCAAAGTCAAATTGGAGTACCAATAATTCGGGCACTATGAAGACGACAACACTTACACAAACTGAAGCAGTGCTTCAAGACAACCTCGATCATACACTGTTCTCGTGGAGCAAACAGCGGGGCATTGATCCAATCGCGGTGAAGAGTGCGAAGGGTGTTTACTTGTTTGACTACGATGGCAAGAAGTACATAGACTTCTCTTCGGGCTTGATGAATGTAAACATTGGGCACGGACATCCGCGTGTGACAGCCGCTGTAGTCAGGCAGATGGATGAGGTGAGCTATGTGACTCCCAGCTGCGTGACAAAAGTTCGGGGCGAGTTGGGCGCTCGTCTCGCAGACCTTTGTCCCGGCGACCTCAACCGGGCTTTCTTTACGGTTTGTGGTGCAACTGCCATCGAAAACGGCATCAAGCTGGCCAGGCTCTTCACCGGCCGACACAAGATCATCACCCGCTACCAATCATTTCACGGTGCGTCGTATGGTGTGATTTCTGCAGGCGGCGATCCGCGCAAGCTGCCGATGGATTCCCAGCAAGCCCCAAACTTTGTCCACATCGATATTCCATACCGTTATCGCTGGCCGCACGATGAAGAGAGCTTGCTGAAGGATGCAGTAGTACAACTGGAACGAGTGATCGCTTTCGAGGGTTCAGGTAATATTGCTGCAATCCTGCTGGAGGGGGAATCGGGTTCTTCAGGTTGCCTGCAGTATCCTAAAGGCTACCTGGCCAAAGTGCGTGAACTCTGTACGCAACACGGCATCCTGCTCCTCATCGATGAGGTGATGAGCGGCTTCGGTCGCACTGGAAGCTGGTTTGGCTTTCAGAATCACGGCATCGTACCCGACCTGGTGGCGATGGCCAAGGGGTTAACTTCGGGCTACCTCCCCTTCGGCTGCCTGATGGTTTCTGAAACCATCGCCTCAAAGTATGACAATATTCCGCTGGCGCTAGGTCTCACTTACTCTGCGCACCCTGTCTGTTGCGCGGCGGCCCTTGAAGTGCTTAACATCTATGAAGACGAGAACCTGATCAACAACGCAAAGCAAATGGGCGCCTACATGGATGCACAAGCGGAAAAACTCAAGAGCAAGCATCCAAGCATCGGCGATTACCGCAATACCGGGCTTTTGGGATGCTTCGAGTTAGTGAAGAACAGAAGGACGAAAGAACCGATGGCGCCCTTCAATGCAAAACCAGAGGAAATGGCCGTCATGAACAAAGTGGCTGCTAAAATCAAAGAACTAGGCATGTACACGTTCGTTCGCTGGAGTTACATTTTCGTCGCACCGCCTCTCTGCGTCACGAAAGAACAAATCGATGAAGGCCTGGACATCATCAGCCAAGCAATTGCCATCGCAGACCAAGCTTCCAACACCTAGCCCCTCTGCGTCTCATCTGCGTCTTTGCGCCTTTGCGTGAACAAATTCCCACCAAGCAATTGAACGATACTCCCCAATGAAAATCAAAGTCTTCGGCGCAGCAGGTGGTGAGGTTACAGGCTCCGCATACCTCATCAGCACATCAACCTCTGACGTCCTTGTCGACGCCGGCATGTTCCAGGGCGGAAGACAGTCGGAAGTAAAAAACAAATTGCCAAAAGGTGCAAGGCCAGAAGAGATCGATGCTATTTTATTAACTCACGGACACCTCGATCACACTGGGCGTGTTCCCCTGCTCATCAAATACGGTTTCAAGAACCCCATCTACACCACAGAGCAAACCATCGAGTTGGCACAAATTATTTTACAAGATTCCGCCCGCCTGCAAGTCGCCGATGCCATGCGCCAGAACCGGCGCGCATTGCGGAAGAAGTTGAAGGTGCCGCCTGCAGAGCCCCTATACAATACCGAGCACGTGGAGTACATGAAGGAACTTACCCGCCCGGTGACCCTCAACAAGTCCGTGAAGATAACCTCTGACATTTCAGCCCGCTGGGTGGAAGCGGGTCACATGTTGGGTTCGGGAAGCATCGAGGTGACCGTGACAGAAAACAAGAAGACGAAGGTCATCGTCTTCTCCGGCGACCTGGGGCCCCTCGAGTTGCCGTTGCTCAGGCCCTTCGAGCACCTTAAGAAGGCAGATGTGGTATTCCTTGAGTCAACCTATGGCGACCGTGATCACAAACCGTATGACCAAACCGTCGCTGAATTCCGGGAGATCGTGATCAATGCATACAAGACCCGCGGCAAATTGATGGTGCCTGCGTTTGCCATCGGTCGTGCTCAGCAGATCATCTATCACCTGGCCGAGATGTTCTACAAAAAGGAGGTTCCAGTCTTCCCTGTTTACCTCGACAGCCCCATGAGTCTCAGCGCCTTCAATGTGTACAAGGACCACCAGGATATTCTCGACGAAGAATACCAGGAATTAAAGCGCCGCGGTGTCTTCCCGCTCGATGAAAAGACATTTATTCCCAGTCCATCGGCCGAGACAAGCAAGGCGCTGAACAAGGTGGACGGTCCATGCGTGATTATTGCAGGCGCCGGCATGTGCAACGGCGGCCGAATCTTACATCACCTGTATCACAACCTGGAGGACCCAAACGCACATGTTCTTATCGTCGGGTTCCAGTCGCACGGCTCCATCGGCAGGCGATTGGTTGAGCACGAGCCGCAGATATCCATTTTTGGAGACTTGAAAACGGTGAAGGCACAGGTGCACACGCTAGGTGGATTCAGCGCCCATGCCGGGCAAACAGACCTGTTGAAGTGGTTTTCTTCCCTTGCCCCGGCAAAACCGAAAGTTGTGCTTACACACGGGGAAGACGGTCCGCGCAAGGCCCTAGCAGAACAAATCAAGAAGAAATACAAACTGTCAGCCATCCTTCCCAAAATCGGGGACGTTATAGAATTGTAACTTAGGCCCTCTAATTCATGATCCCATGAGGCGAACCCTTCCCTTTCTGCTGTTTCTATTGTTGGCCATACCATCGCTGGCCGAATGGCCTCGCGAAATCACTACCAAGAGCGGTGCGATAATCACTGTGTACCAACCACAACCTGAAAAATTGGATGGCACAAGGGTTGACGGCCGATGTGCTTTCTCTGCAGTAGAAAAAAAGGGAGCCGAGCCCGTTTTCGGCGTCTTCTGGTATGTGGCCACCATCGCCACGGATCGCGACCTGCGCACCGTCACCCTCGAATCACTCAAAGTGACTGATGTGAAGCTGCCCGGAGTTGATGATGAGCAGAAACTCCTGCGACTCAGGCAACTCCTCGAAGTGGAGATTCCCACCTGGCAACTCACGAGCTCTCTCGACGAGCTGAACTCCACTATCGAACAGGAGCAAACCTACGTGAGTGATGATTTGAAAAATGACCCGCCAAAGATTCACTACGCTTCACAATCCACGACGCTCGTACTCATCGATGGCGAACCAAAACTCGCCGACGACAAGGATTTGAAGGTGAAGCGTGTGATCAATTCTGCCTTCCTCATCGTCGAGAACCCATCCGACAAGAAGTACTATCTGAGCGGCGGGACGTTGTGGTACGTATCTGCATCTCTCAAAGAAGGTTATCAGCCTGCGACGAGCTTGCCTCAACCGGTTGCGGCAATCGATCAACAGATGAAGAAGCAACAACAGGACAAGGCGACAACTCCAAGCACCAGTACCCTGGCGGCTATACTCGTGAGCACAGAACCTGCGGAACTTATTCAGACAACAGGAGAAGCCCAATTCGCCAACATTCCCGAAACGGGCTTGCTCTATGTAACCAACTCCGGCGATGATCTCTTCAAGAACATCGCCGATAACCAGTTCTTCGTGCTGCTATCGGGCCGATGGTATTCTTCGCCAAAGCTGGAAGGGCCATGGACATATGTTGCCGCCGACAAACTCCCGGCAGATTTTGCGAAAATCCCGGAGGGGTCTCCAAAAGATAATGTACTCTCAAGTGTTGCAGGTACACAGGCCAGCAAGGACGCACTTCATGACGCCCAGGTGCCACAGACTGCCAAGGTGGATCGGAAAAAGGCAACCACGACCGTCACATACGATGGCGAGCCAAAGTTCGAGAAAATCGAGGGCACGTCGCTGGAACTGGCCATGAACACCAGCAGCACAGTGCTTAAATCAGGCTCACAATACTTCTGCATCGACAAGGGTGTATGGTTTGCCTCCGCGTCCGCGAAGGGTCCATGGGCAGTGAGCGACACCCGGCCTGTGGATGTGGAGAAAATTCCAGCCAGTTCAACAGCCTACAATGTGAAGTATGTTTACGTCTATGATGCGACACCGGACGTAGTGTACGTGGGGTACACACCTGGCTACATGGGATGTTATGTCTATGGCCCCACGGTGGTGTATGGCACCGGATACTATTACTCTCCCTGGTATGGTCCTTATTATTATCCAAGGCCGGTAACCTACGGATTCAGCATGCACTACAATCCGTGGTGCGGTTGGAGCATGGGCTTTCACTACAGCAGTGGGTTTTTTCATGTCAGTGTGTATGGAGGTGGTGGGTATTGGGGCCCCCCGATGTATCGCCCTCCATACTATCCACCTTACCACGGTGGAATGTATGGCGGAAGAGGGCCGACCTACATTCACAATAGTGGTGACATCAACATCGATCGGTCAAACAACATCTACAATGGCCGCAACGACGTGTCGACAAACGATGTTCG
>CAZJWV010000107.1:0-10854 GCA_964549855.1 uncultured Ohtaekwangia sp.
TGTCGAAATAGGCATCATCGACGATCTCGGGGTGAGTGAGAACGTCGATCCAGTTACCTGAGAATGTATTGGCGTTAATGACGGGGACGACGGCCGCATTGATGTGGATGCCGGCGTCTTCGGCGCCGTTTCCGTTGCCTGTAAATGAACTGGTCTGAATGGAAGAGGCGTCGTAGAGCAGGACACCTGTGTCACCGTTATTTTTGAAAGCACTGCCAGTGATGGTAGCGTAACCGTCATCGACCTCGATGCCATAATACTGTGAGCTTTCGAACTTGGTGTTGGCAATGGTGGGAGTTGCATTGTTGTAAACCTGGACGCCGATACGGCACTGGTAGAAGCGTGACCCGGCGATACTCACGGTGCCCGTCGTGTAGATGGACAAAGCGTTGAGCTGATCACAGCAGTCATCGCCCATACGCAGGAAACGAGTGTAGGCGAGTTGGGCGGAGCTTCCGTTTTGGAGTGATACCCCACCGTCCCGGGTTGTTTCGCCGATGAATGAAATTGAGTCGGCGGCCGTTCCGATGGCCGTCAGGGATCCGTTGACGAAGATGTTCTCGTACTGGCTGAAGCGAACACTCACGCTAGGCTGAATGGTGAGGGTCACGCCTGTATTCACGGTAACATCTCCTACCATACCGTAGTCCCATAGTTCTGGACTCACAGGACGGTGCCAGGTGGAGTTGGTTGTGACGGGTTTGTTGTCGATGTAGATGCGGGACAGGCCGTTGTTGTCGAAATAGGCATCATCGACGATCTCGGGGTGAGTGAGCACGTCGATCCAGTTACCGGAGAATGTGTTGGCATTGATTATGGGGACTACGGCCGCATTGATGTGAATGCCTGCGTCTTCGGCACCATTCCCGTTGCCGGTGAATGAGCTGGTCTGAATGGACGAGGCATCGTAGAGGAGGGCACCTGTGTCGCCGTTGTTTTTGAAAGCGCTTCCGGTGATGGTAGCGTAACCATCATCGACCTGGATGCCATAGTACTGCGAACTTTCGAACTTAGTGTTGGCAATGGTGGGGGTAGCGTTGTTGTAGACCTGAATCCCAATGCGGCACTGGTAAAATCGTGAGCCGGCGATGTTTACTGTGTTAGTTGTGTAGATGGACAGCGCGTTGAGTTGATCGCAACAATCATCACCCATGCGCAGGAAACGGGTGTAGGCTAGTTGGGCAGTGCTGCCATTTTGTAGTGATACCCCGCCGTCGCGTGTGGTTTCGCCAATGAATGAAATAGAGTCGGCAGCTGTTCCGATGGCCGACAGGGATCCGTTGACGAAGATGTTTTCGTATTGGCTGAAGCGAACACTCACCCCAGGCTGAATAGTAAGGGTGACACCGGTGTTGACTGTAATGTCGCCCAATATTCCGAAGTCCCATAGTTCTGGACTTACCGGAGCGTGCCAGGTAGAGTTGGCTGTGACGGGTTTGTTGTCGATGTAGATTCGTGACAGGCCATTGTTGTCGAAATAGGTATCGTCAACGATTTCGGGGTGGGTGATGATGTCGATCCAGTTGCCCGAAAAAGTATTCGCATTGATGACGGGCACTACGGCCGCATCGATGTGAATGCCGGCGTCCTCGGCACCATTTCCATTATTGGTGAAAGAGCTGGTTTGAATGGAGGAGGCATCGAGGAGATAAGCCCCCTTGCTGTTGTTCTTGAAAGCGCTTCCTGTAATGGTTGCGTAGCCGTCATCGACCTGGATGCCATAGTACTGCGAACTCTGGAAGGTTGAGTTAGCGATGGAGGGTGTTGCGTTGTTGTAGACCTGGATGCCGATGCGGCACTGGTAGAAGCGAGATCCGGCGATGCTCACAGTGCCGGTGGTATAGATGGACAGCGCGTTGAGTTGATCGCAGCAGTCATCACCCATACGGAGGAATCGTGTATAAGCGAGTTGGGCCGAGCTTCCAGTCTGGAGAGTTACTCCGCCGTCACGGGTAGTTTCGCCTACGAAGGAGATAGAGTCGGCAGCCGTTCCGATAGCTGACAGGGAGCCGTTAATACGGAGGTTTTCGTACTGTGTGAATTCAACTGAAACACCGGGTTGAATGGTCAGTGTTACGCCGTTGTTTACGGTGACATCGCCACTTAGCCGGTAAGGGCTCCCGGCCACTGTCCAGGTAGTATTGGTAGCAATGGTCCCACTCACAATTGTTTGGGCAACCACTGACTTACAATTCAATGAACTCAAAACCAACAACAGGAAGAGAAACTTCTTCATTACCTAGCACCTTGATGCAAACGCCTTTCTATATCTGAATACCGATGGGGTTGGTCAGGTAATAAGTTCGACTCAACCTTCAGTAAGTCTTCATTGCCCTGTCATGAAACGACAGCACGTGCATGGCAAGACCTACGGTGATCTCGTGTGTGGTGAAGTTCAGGTTGGATGATCCAACTGGCAATTCAAATACATATCCGAACCGGAACTTGTCCACCATCACCTGGGCGATGAGGCCGTAGGTGTTGAAATTGCGCGTGAACAGGCCGGCGGTGTACATCTCTTTGAATGTCATGGTGGCATTGATGTCGTATGAAAGGGGACTGCCGGCGGTGCCGCGAAGCAGGACGGAGGGTTTGAACCGGATGTTTTCGTTCAACAGCCACGCGTAGCTTCCGAAGAAGTAGTAGGCCTGTTTGTATAGCTCGATGCTCTGACCGCCCTGGCTGACGGTGGCAGGAAGCAACCTGGGCACGGAAACGCCAAACATGTAGTTGTCGCTCTTGAGCAGCACACCAACGCCGGTATTGAATTTGCTTTCCGTGAGTTCGACAAAAGCGGGATCACCGGGATCACGGATGGTGAGCGAAGAGGGATCGGTTTCATACCGAATGAAACCGGTCTGCATACCGAAGGAGAGCGAGGCGGTGTTGAGTGGAATCTTGTAGGACACCAACCCCTGGAACTCCGTGTTCTTGGTGTCGCCGAGCTGATCTTTCACAACCATGATCCCTACGCCGAGCTTGTTGCGGAAGGTGGACATGTGGCTGGAGAAGTTGAGGGTGGTGGGATTGGCATCCAGCCCGGCCCACTGGGTACGGAACTGGAGTGAGGCATTGAGCATGTTGTTGCTGCCCGCGTAGGCTGGGTTGATGGTGAGCGGGTTGAGCATGTAGGAGGCGTAGATCGGATCCTGCTGTGCTTGGAGGGAAAAATTGGAAAGCACGGTGAGAAGAACGAGCACCGCCCGAAGGTTCAAGGTTTCGGGTTTAAGGTTCAAGGTTGAATTGGGGCTGAACTTCATGAGTTGATAAATTTAGAGATTTCGTGGGCTAGTACAAAGGATAGTATTGAGCCTGAATAGGTTAAATAGCTGTTATATTCTTACCTCCTGAGTGACAAATATCTGGTCACTGCGTCCTGCCCATCAGAGTCTATGGTAGTCAGCGACGAAGTGAAATGAAGCCCGTTTCTTTTGAAGCGCCGCTCGAGAATTCGATGCTGTAATAATAAGTGCCTGTCGGCAGTTCCTTTCCATCATTACTTAATCCCCGAAATGCGTTTGTAGCGTTGTCATACCCCGAACGCTCGAAGACAATTCTTCCCAGTCGATCAAGAATCACGATGCGACCTATTTGCGTTAAATCGATGCCTTCAATTTGCAGCAAGTCATTCAGGGTATCGCCATTTGCGGAAATGGCATTATAAACGATAAGCCCCGACGTAACCGTGAAATCGGCAGGGCTGGAGGCAACGACCCCCGAAATGGTCACCGTGATCGGACCATTGGTTGCTCCCACGGGCACCTGTGTCGTTATCGACGTAGCGCTTGCGTCAGCCACCGTAGCGGGGGTTCCGTTGAACGCAACAGCGTTGTTCGCAGACACTGGATCAAAATTTAACCCGGTCAACTCAACTATTGTACTCACAGGACCAGATGATGGCGAAAAGGAAACGATAGTGTGTGAGGCTGCAACAGCGGTTACCGAGAGGGTGGAGGCACTACTGGAACCACAGGCGTTTGAGGCCGTAACACTAATCGTTCCGCCGCTTGCGCCGGCTGTCACGTTGATGCTGTTGGTGGTTGAAGTTCCTGACCATCCGCTTGGCAAGGTCCAGGAATATGATGTTGCTCCGGGGTCGTTGGTTACACTGTATGTGGCGGTGCTTCCTGGAGCCAGTGCTGTAGGGCCAGTGACAGATCCTGGTGTGGCAGGCGCGCCGCAAAGTGAACCGCTTGACGAAACCCCCTGGATATAGATGTCAAGGTTGCTTCCACGGGCGTCTTCCCAGGCAACAATCATTCCTGACCCGGCGGGAGCAACGGTGATGATATCCTGCGAATTGGCTGCCGTGCTGATCGCTACCCCATTCGCAGTCCAAAGAGCGACACCTGTTCCATCCAATCGTTGGGCATAGATGTCATAGTTACCACTACGCGCGTCAGTCCACGCAATCAAACTTCCACCACCTGCATCCGGCAAAATTCGGGGTACGAATTGATGGTTGGGCGCAGAGGAAACTACTACACCATCCGGCGCCCATTGCATCGTACCTGAGGCGTTTACGCGTTGCGCATAAATGTCATATTCTGTACCGGACCGGGGGTCATCCCAGGTTAAGATAGCACCACCGCCTCCATCGGGAACAAGCTTGATTGACCCCTGATTCTCGGCTGCCCCGCAAACCAGCACACCATTGGCAGTCCACTGTGGAATCCCTGCACTGTTTACCCTTTGAGCGTATAGATTGGCGTCAAAAATTCGCTGATCCATCCAAAAGATTATGACACCGTTTGCGCCGTCGGTTGTTATTTCCATGTATTCCTGGCTCCCGCCAAGCGCACACACGTTGACACCGATGGGACCCCACAAAAGCGAACCCGATGAGTTGATGCGTTGTACATAAGGATCCGGTCCGCCCGTGCCAAGGGGGTCGTACCAGGCGAGAATAGCACCTCCGGCACCGTCCGGAATCATTCGCTGAGGTGCGTATCCTGGAAAGCCGGTGCGTAACGGCAAACCATCGGCCGTCCATTGCACAATGCCGGCAGCTGAAATTCGCTGTGCATAGACTTCCGACACTGATCCTGACCGCTGATCCAACCAGGTGATAATAGCCCCCGAAGCACCGTCGGTCACGATCAGGACCCAGGACTGGTGATCGATAGCCGCACAAATGGGAACTCCGTTGGCAGTCCAGAGGACGTTGCCATTTCCGTCAACCCGTTGCGCATAAATGTCATTGTTGAATACCCCGTTTCTAGGGTCATGCCAGGCAATAATAGCTCCGCCCGCTCCATCAGATACGATGGCGGGATATGTTTGTGTATTTGGTGCCGTACAAATAGGAATGCCATTCACGCCCCAGAGCGGTACACCTGTCGCGCTGAACCTTTGAGCAAAGATGTTTCCATTTGACGGACCGTTGCGGTCATCCCGCCAGGTAAGTATAACGCCATTGCTCCCGTCGGAAATACTCACGGGTAGTGCCTGGTCATTTGTAGCGGTACATACCGGGAAATTCACAGCTGGATCATTGGACCACTGCCCCCATGCGGAGAGAGTGGAAAGCAAAAGGAGAACCAACATCCAGCTCTTGAGCGATGGAACCAGGGTTTCTGTTGGAGTATTCTCCCGCTCTGGGTAAATCATGAATAGCTGACTAGTATGGTTGATGATTCTCTTTGACAGCGCGCCTAGCGCCTGAGTGAAATAAACCCGTTTCTCTTCTCGGCACCGCTGGAAAATTCAATCGTATAAAAATACGTCCCTGAAGGCAGTTCATCCCCATTGTTGCTCAATCCTTTGAACACAGTGCTTGAATTATTGTAGTCTGTGGCTTCGAAGACCACCGCTCCCCAGCGGTTGAAAATTGTCACTTTGTTCTTTTGGGTTTCAGGCAATGCTTCGATGTACTGAATGATGAAGGTGTCATTCTTGCCGTCTCCATTGGGTGATAGGGCGTTGTAGACCTTAATGTCGCCATTAACCTCAATGGTGACGATCTCCTGCCCGCAAGCGCCAGCCATGTCGCACACCCGAATGGTCAATTCATCTGTACCTACAAAGGGGTTGTCCGTATAGTCTACAATGAGTTCGTGAGCAGGGGTAATCGAAGCAACAGCGCCACTGATAGGTTGTTGAATGACTTGCAGGGTGGAGAGGTCTACGTTGTTGTCAAGGTCTGTAGCCAAGGCCGACAAGTCAATGGTCACCATGCCTTCGATTGTAGTTGTCACGGTGGTTGGCTGGAGTACCGGTGGTTGATTGCAGAAGGCAGCAGAAAACACACTGGGATCCGAAGTTGGACTCGTGCAACCGGAGGCGTTCGTAACGATGAGTGTATAGGACCCTGCGATGGTAACGGCAATGGATGGAGTGGTCGCTCCCGTGGACCATGTGTACGTGGTGAACCCGGCCGGCCCCGTCAAGGTTGCGCCGGTTGCCGTACAGTTACTCACCGTGATCGAAGGTTTCGCCACAACATCTATGGTTGCCGACACTGGCGTGCGAAGGCTTTCACAAGTTCCGTCGTTAATGGCAACGTGATACGTAGTTGTTGTTGTTACGACTGGTGTGGTGTAAGTATCGTTCACCTCCCCGGCGATAGCTGTTCCACCCGTTGGAACGGTGTACCAGCGATACTGCCCGTTTACGCCACCCGTTGCGGAAAGCGTCATCGCAGCTGCAACGCAGCTTGTCGCGCCGGTGGTAGTAGGTGGCACTGGTAAGGTATTGATGGTTGCGGTCACGGCTGTGCGTGTAGCGCTTTCGCAAGTTCCGACGATAATGGACGCGTAGAACGTAGTGGTCGATGTGAGTATCGGTGTCGTGTAAGTGCTGTTGACTTCCCCTGCAATGGGAAGTCCACCGGAGGATGTCATGTACCAGCGATAGTTGCCGTTGACCGAGCCAGTTGCCCCCAGCACTACGGTACCGGATCCGCAACGACTTGCTGGCACCGGTCCAGGGGGAGCGGGGGGAGAACAAAAAGAGAAATTCGTGGAACTGGTAGCTACGTTGCATCCGACCGAAACTTGAATAGGGCCTGTAGAAGTCCCTGCAGGGACGGATACTTGAATGGATGCTGATTGAAGATCGATAATCGCGGCGTTTACTCCGTTAAACTGAACGGTTGTTGAAAAATAGGGAGAGGTGAAGTTCGTACCCGTTATGGTAACAAACGTGCCGGCCACACCCGAAGAGGGTGTAAACGACGTGATCGTCGGTAAAGCGATCGCGGGGCGACCGGCTAGTTGAAAGGTGGGACCGTTGATCGCTGTGCCGTTATGGGCGGCAGCGGTTGCATCATAGTGCTGGGGTCCTCCTGCCTCATTCATCTTGTAGTAAGCGAGTAGATTAGGAGTTGTCGGAGAGATTTCTGCAAACACATCGGATAGGATTTCAGCGTCGGTAAGCACACGGTCATAGAATTTCACTTCGTCCATTTCGCCGTTCCACGATCGGTTTGGCCAGGGATCAACAACGCCAACACTCCAATCACCCAGCTTAAGTGTTTGAGTGCCGTCATAGTTGATAAGGGTTCCTGTGACGGTGCTTACCAGACATCCGTTGAGGTAGACGGAGTACACGCCGCTATTCGCAGTTAAGGTAACATGCTGCCATTGGCCTGCAGTCAAAGTGACTTCGGCTGTTCTGAAATCATAACGGTTAACGTTGTTGAAGTCCTGTTGAAATACCCAGGACCTTGATCCCGTATGGTTGTTGTCAATAATTACTGCCCAATCACGTTGTGTGCCTCCGGGCTTTAACCAGAAGCTCACCGTAAAGTTCTGATAGTTGAACCAGGTACCCAGCTGTGTCTCCTGATCCACGCCGTTGAATTTGATGGAGTTGTCAGGCGAAGGCGTTGCTGTGAAGTCGGTAAGGCTCTCTACGAAGTTGCAGAGGGATGTCACCCTGATTTTGCCGCTGGAGAAACCTGGCGGCACATAAGCTGTTATGCTGGTTGGCGAATTCAGGGTGAAAGAAGCAGGGATGCCCGCAAATGTTACAGATAAGTAGGCCGGGTCAGTTCCAAAGTTGGTACCGGTTATCGTCACGGCTGTGCCAACCGGTCCGTTCGATGGAAAATAGGAACCAATGGTCGGCAATATCGGCGCGGTGGGTACGCCTGTAGGTTGGAAGGTGGGTCCGTTCAGCAATGTTCCATCCCGATTATTTGGAGTTGCGTCGAAGGCAGTGGGTCCTGAGCTTTCGTCCAATTTGTAGTAGGCAAGCAGATTTGGAGTGGTTGGTGGAATCGCTGTGTAAACAGCTGCGGCGATCTCAGCGTCACTTAGAACGCGGTCGTAAAGTCTCACCTCATCCATTTCCCCGTTCCAATACCTTCCGCCGCCGCCCCACCTGCCCAATCGCAGGAATTGTGTTCCATCGTAGTTGATCAGGGGCGCAGTGGCTGTACTCACCAAACAGCCATTGAGATAGATAGAAAAGGTGCCTGAATTGGATGTGAGTGTAATGTGCTGCCAAACGTCGGCAGCCAGGTCAACTTGGGCTGTTCGGAAATCATAACGATTGAGCGTAGTGTTGAGTTGCTGAAAGACCCATGACCTGGCGCCAGTGTGGTTGTTGTCGATGATGTTGGCGTAGGCGGTTTGTGTGCTGCCGGGCTTCACCCACATGCTGACGGTAAAGTTCTGATGATTGAACCAGGTACCTGACTCCAACTCCTGGTTCGTACCGTTGAATTTGATCGAGTTGTCCAAAGCTTGACCATTGAGCACCCGATTAAAACCGCTGTTGGGCACCGCATTGTAGTCCTGGAAATAGCCGGTGATGAGGATGTGCCCGTTTGGCTGCAAGGCTGCGTCATAAATAGTACCATCAGTGCCTGCCTGGCTGTCGAAAGTACATCTTATCGAGCCGTCAGGACCAAGGCGAACGATGTCGGGCCTTGCCGTACCGCTGACCTCGTGGAAGCTTCCGGCCAGGATGATGTCGCCATCTGGCTGAAGCAGAACTCGGTAGATAACGCTGTTGAGTTCTGTCAGATCTGTTATTCCCATGGACACAAACATCGGATCAATGTTGCCAGCGGCGTCCATCCTGACAATGTTGCGGGTCTCCTCGCCATTAAAGTAGAAAAATCCGCCCACGGCGATGATTTTTCCATCCGGCTGTACAGCAAAGTCAAATACAACTCCATCTACGCCGTTCTCATTAAATGCCGTATCAAATGCGCCGGTCGAAGTGAGTCGCATCATTCCGTTTGGAAATGAGCCTCCCAGCAGAATTTTACCGTCAAGTTGAACGCGAATGACATTGACGTCAAGCCCGGTGGGCCCGCTGAAGGAGGCGTCGTTGGTGCCGTCACTGTTGAGACGATAAATGACGTATGGCGAGCTGTCCTCGCTAACTGACAGCAGAATCTTACCGTCGGGTTGAAGCGCAATGGCGGAAATATTTGCATTGTAGAACGAGGGCACATTGCTGTTGAAAGTATTGTCTTCCGTTCCGTCGCTGTTGAGTCGCACGAAGTTTGATCCATTATTCACCAGGATCTTGTCGTCTGGCTGAACCAGGATGCCATAACCCTGTCCATACACCGTAAACGTATTGTCAAAGGTGCCGTTTGGATTCAAACGGAAGACGCCATCCACGTTGCTTGACAAGTGGGTATTTCCATAGCCAAGGACAATGATCTTTCCATCACTCTGAAGCTCCACGCCGAGCGCTCCCTGGTCAGAGCCCCCAATGTCCGGGACAAAGGCGGGGTCGTTGTCACCATTTGGTCCGCCGGGAGAACAGGGATCGGATGTCACCACATAACTCCGGGACGTTAAAATTATTCCTGTAACCAGCGTGCTCGTAACCTGCACAGTGTAATAGCCTGCGTCAGCAGCTGTCATTCCAGGTCGTGTTAATGTAGGGAAAGTGGCTCCGGTAATGCCCGTGGTTCCTTTAAACCATTGATAGCTGTTCACAGAACCCGGAGTCGCAAAGGGAATCGAAAGCGTACCGCCCGGTGTAAACGTGATATGACCCCCAGGTGGTAATAATGCCTGTGGATCGTACGAATAGTTCGGCACGGCTATGTTCAGTTCCAGGTCTCCAAAATCAAAATGGTTGTTGCTAACATGAAGATCTGTCATCGTCGGTGACGCGAAGCCTCTCAGTTGATCAAATTGGTTGGACGAAACGTCGAGGATACGCAAGGCAGGCAAGTCCGCCACCTCCTGGGGAATATCCCCGATCAGGAAATTGTTATTTAAGTACATCTCCTCGATGGCGAGGTGATTTCCAAGCGAGCTGGGAAGGTCTCCCTCCAGGAAGTTTTGCGATAGATTTAAATAATAGAGACTTGGGATCGCTGTCCAGCCTGGAATATTTCCGCCCAGGAAGTTTTGTGAGAGATTGAGTTCCGAGAGGTTTGCCAGGTTATCAATCTCTTGTGGAATTCCACCAGACAATTGGTTGTCCCAAAGCTGAAGCGACCCTAGGTTGGTGCAATTACCCAATTCAGAGGGGATCGAGCCGGATATTTGGTTGCGCGAGAGATCGAGGATCCCGAGTTGATCGAGGTCGCCAAGTTCCGGCGGAATTTCACCAAAGAGGTCGTTTTCAGCGAGTGATAAAAAGGAGAGGTTGCCAAGGTTCCCAAGTTCCGGCGGAATGACGCCGTCGAACTGGTTGAAGCCAAGGTTTATGCTAAACAGGTTCGTCAGGTCGCCCAGGAAGGAAGGAATATTGCCCGTATGCTGATTTCCCTCTAGTTGGATGCTCGCCAGCGCCGTGCAATTTGCCAACGATGCTGGGATGGGTCCGGAGAATGCGTTGAGCTGCGTGTCGATTGACTTCAGGGAAGTCATGTTGCCAATGGTGGCAGGAAGGGTTCCTCCAATACTGTTACTATTGATGAACAGGTATTCGAGG
>CAZJWV010000108.1:0-5865 GCA_964549855.1 uncultured Ohtaekwangia sp.
GCCCTGAGCAGGGTATCCCAGACGTTTACCCTGACCTGTGGCCAATTGGCAACGTACACGAGCAGGTCGTAGTCGAGCGATTTTCCCTCAGTCCATCGGTTGCGGCTCCAAACCGGGAACCGCAGGTCATAGCAAACCAGCGGGCAAATGTGCCAGCCTTTCCAGGTACCGACTAGCCGGCTCTTGCCGGAGGCATAGATCGTGTGTTCATTGGCCATTCGGAACAGGTGGCGCTTGTCGTAGGTCTGAACCTTTCCGCCAGGCTCCATCCAGATCAGGCGATTGACATATCGGCCACCATCATTGCCAATGACACTTCCCATCAGCAAAGCGCCCGTCTGATCCGCCATCTGCTTCATCCACTTCGTCGTTGCGAGATTCATCGCTTCAGCCAGTGGAGCGGCATTCATGGTAAATCCAGTCGTAAACATCTCCGGCAGCAGGATGACATCGGTGGGTTGTCCGATCTTCCAGATCTTTTCTTCAAACATGGCCCGGTTGGCTACCGGGTCCTCCCAGTGCAGTGGGGATTGAATCAGCGTGACTCTCAGGTTATCCATCAGAGCTTTCGTAGAATTTTTCCGGCCGCCACGAGCGTCTCTTCCTTTTTGGCAAAACAAAAACGCAACAGCCGATTATCCAATCCACTTTGATAGAAAACGGATACTGGGATAGAGGCTACTTTGAATTCCTTCGTCAGCCACTCGGCCATTTCTTTTTCGCTCTTGTCGGAAATGGCGCTGTAACTCAGTAGTTGGAAGTAACTGCCGTGGCAAGGCATCGCTTCAAAAGAGGAGCCTTTGATTTGTTCGAGGAAGAAGTCGCGCTTGGACTGGTAGAATGCTCCGAGCTTTGTATAATTCTCAGGGTTCTTCATGTACGCGGCCATCGCGTGCTGAATCGGGGTGTTCACACTGAACGTAATGAACTGGTGCGCTTTCCGGATTTCCTGAGTCAATGCAGGTGCGGCTACAGTGTATCCAATTTTCCAGCCGGTTGCGTGGAATGTTTTCCCGAACGAGAATACCGCGACGCTGCGATCCGCGAGGGCAGGATATTTCAAAACGCTTTCGTGGGGCAAGTCGTCGAAGATGATTCGTTCGTACACTTCATCGCTCAGGACAATCAAGTCATGGGCCAGCGCCAGCCGCTCGAGTTCTCTCAAATCTGCCGCTGTGAGTACGGCCCCGCTCGGGTTGTGCGGTGTATTGATGATGATCATCCGTGTCGACTCACGGATGTGCGATTCCACTTCCTTCCAATCGATCGCAAAATCCGGCGCGACCAGGTTGATGGGTACCGGCACTCCGCCATTTAGCCTTATGGCGGGGTTATAACAATCGTAGGAAGGGTCGAAGAGAATTACTTCCTCTCCAGGTCCCACTAATCCGGCAACCGTTGAAAAAATAGCCTCTGTACCTCCGGCAGTAATAGTAATTTCAGTTTCCGCATCCGTCGATCTACCGTACGTGTTGGCCACCGTTTCGGCAATGACCTGGCGAAGGGCTGGAACGCCCGGCATCGGGGCATATTGGTTGTGCCCTGCCTTTAAATTATCGTGAATGAGGTTCACCAATTCCGGCGACACCGTAAAATCCGGAAATCCCTGTGAGAGGTTGATTGCCCCATGTTCCGATGCCATCTTCGACATCACAGAGAAGATGGACGTGCCGACATTGGGAAGGCGGGAATTGATTTTCAAGTGCTGCAACGATGATCGTCAAAGGTAAGGGAAACAGCTTTAAAGACGTACCCACAATTGGCCCACTCCATGTAACTTGCATGCATGTTTCTCGAACCCCGTTTTGAAACACGTGATCGCGACGGCCGCTCCGGTTGGATCGAAGTGATCTGCGGGTCCATGTTTTCGGGGAAGACGGAAGAGCTCATTCGTAGACTGACACGGGCTCTCATCGCAAAGCAAAAGGTGGAGATCTTCAAGCCGAAGATCGACAATCGTTATCACGAAGAGAAAATTGTCTCTCATGCATCGCGCGAAATCCGATCCACACCGGTTGATTTCGCGAATGACATCCTGTTGCTCGCGGGCGACTGCGACGTAGTGGGCATCGACGAAGCCCAATTCTTCGATCCGGGTATCGTTGATGTATGCAACAGCCTGGCCAACTCGGGGAAGCGGGTGATTTGTGCCGGCCTCGACATGGACTTCGAAGGTCGGCCGTTCGGTCCCATGCCCAACCTCCTGGCCGTTGCTGAATTCGTCACCAAGGTTCACGCCATCTGCACCCAGACCGGTGAGATGGCGTCTTACTCCTTCCGGCTGGGCGATGACTCATCGCAAGTGGTGCTTGGAGAAAAGGATAAATACGAAGCACGAAGCCGGAAAGCCTTTGTTGAGGGGATGAAGCAGCGCAAAAAGAAAAGCTGATGCTGCACAAAACACGGGGCATTGTCTTTCGCTTCACACGCTATGGCGATACGTCCATTATCGTAAACATCTTTACCCAGGCGTTTGGCTTGCAGAGCTACATCGTGAACGGTGTGCGCAGCAAGACGGGCCGGGGCATGATGTCGCTCTACCAGCCGCTGACCCTCCTCGACTTGGTGGTCTATCACAAGGAGAACGCCGACATCCTCCGCATCAAAGAAGTGAGATGCCTGCACCCCTACCAGCACATTCACAACGATATCCGCAAAACCACCATTGCCCTTTTTCTCAGTGAGATCATCAACAAGGCGGTGAAAGATCAGAGCAACGCTGAATCGCTCTTTGACTTCTTCATGCGTTCTTTCGTATCGCTTGATCAACTGGAGAACGTCGAGAACTTTCATCTACAGTTCATGGTGCAACTGAGCAGGCACCTGGGTTTCGGAGCACACGCGGCTGCCGAAGTGCTGGATGGAAGTCGGTTGTTACCGGATGAGGAAGAAGCACTGCACACCATGATCACCACCGGTTATGAAGTTTCTCTCCCTATTTCTTACGCCACCAGAAAGAGCCTGCTCGACGCCCTCCTCGCGTTTTACCATCGTCACATCGAAAGCATGACACAGATCCGGTCCGTCGACGTGCTCAAAGAAATTCTGCGCTGACGTGAATCCTTTTCAGACACGCGCCCGGATTGTGATCACGTGCAACAAACGGTTGGCGCCCTTCCTCGCACAAGAGGTTGGCGACCTGGGGTTTGCTCTGGCTCGAACCTTTCAGACCGGTGTCGAGGTGGAAGGAACCCTGGAAGACTGCATCCGCCTCAATCTGAATCTTCGATGCGCCAGCCAGGTGCTGTATTCTTTGAGAAAATTCCGCGCCGACCGTCCTGACGACGTGTATAACCAGGCCAAGGCTTATCCCTGGGAGAAGTTGATCCTGGGTAACGGCTACTTCACCATAACAAGCACGGTTGATCACTTTACCGTGAACAACAACCTCTTCGTCAACGTCCGCATTAAAGACGCGATTGCCGACCGCTTCCGCGAGCAAACCGGCGCCCGCCCCGACTCCGGTCCAGAGCTGGACCGTACCGTGGTCCACCTCTTCTGGAAGGAAGATCATGCCGAGCTGTTCCTCGACTCCACCGGCCCAACACTTGCCAAGCACGGATACCGAAAAATCCCAGGTCAGGCGCCCATGCTGGAAGCTTTGGCCAGCGCCGTGGTGATGGCAACAAAATGGGATCGGACCACGCCGTTCGTAAACCCCATGTGCGGATCGGGAACGCTGGCGATTGAAGCTGCTTTGATCGCCACCAACCGCAGGCCCGGCCTATTTCGTACCAGCTATGCGTTCATGTTCGTGATAGGTTATCGCCCGGAGATGTATGAGCGTGAGCGCAAGCGACTGGATGAACAGATTAAGGAGGTGCCTGGTCTGACCATCATCGCCACCGACAACCGGCAGGATGCGATCAACATCTCACGAATGAATGCAGGCATGGCCGGTGTTGAAGATATGATTCAATTTGCCCTCTGTGATTTTGCCGAAACCAATCTGCCGGCACCTCCTGGCATTATCTGCCTCAATCCGGAGTACGGTGAGCGCATGGGAGAAATTGCAGAGCTGGAGAAAACTTATGAGCGCATCGGCGATTTCCTGAAGAAGAAATGCCAGGGCTACCTTGGCTACATCTACACAGGCAATCTTGACCTTGCCAAGAAGATTGGACTGAAGACCAGCAAGCGAACTGAATTCTACAGTGCGAAGCTGGATTGTCGGCTTTTGGAGTATGAATTGTACGGAGGGACGAGACGGAAAATGTCTGAACTTTGATTCGTGTGATTTATGTGATTCACATGATTGCACAGCGCAAAATCATGGTCATCACAAAAATCAAGAAAATCAGAGTTCAGACAGTGTGCAGGGACGAGGAGGAAATCTGAACTGTGATGGGTGTGATTTATGTGATTAACATGATGAGGACACCGCAAAAAATCACGGTCATCACCGCAATCACAAAAATCACAGTTCAGACAATATGGAGGGACGAGACGGAAAATGTCTGAACTTTGATTCGTGTGATTTATGTGATTAACAGGATTAATGCATTGCAATCATGGTCATCTCATAAATCAAGAAAATCAAAGTTCAGACAATGTGCTGCGAAGAGGCTTACCGCTCCTCCAGTTTAAACCCCACCCCATGGTAGTTGACAATCTCGAGGCTTGGATCATCCTTCAAGTACTTCCTCAGCTTCGAAATAAACACATCAAGGCTTCGCCCGAGAAAATAATCATCGCTACCCCACACCTGCTTCAGAATCTCCTCCCTCTTCAGCACCCGGTCGCGATGGCGTGACAGCAGGGTCAGCACATCCGATTCTTTTTGCGTCAGTGTCTTTTCGCCCTTTGCGTGCCGCAGTGTTAGGTTTTTCGGATCAAACTGGTACTCGCCGAGCCGGATGGTACCGTTTTCTGAAGCCGCAGGGGTCCTTCTGAGAAACACTTCCATCCGCAACACCAGTTCGTCCATGCTGAATGGCTTCACGAGGTAGTCGTCGCCGCCCGCGGTGAAGCCTGCGATCTTGTCCTCCAGCATGGACTTGGCCGTGACAAAAAGAATGGGAACGGAAGGATTCGTTTTGCGAATTTCACGGGCCAGCTCAAAGCCATCAACCTTGGGAAGCATCACGTCGAGGATGCAAAGGTCTACCGGCTTGCCGTGAAAAGCCTTGCCTGCCTCCTCACCGTCTTTGCACCAATCCACAGAATAGCCACGGGCGGCAAGGCCATCCCGGATCACATATCCAAGCGATGGATCATCCTCCACCAAAAGTATCTGTCGACTCATGAAGCGAGTGGCAAGATAACATGAAAGGCGCTGCCCTGCCCCGGTGTGCTTTCACAACGGATCTGCCCCTTGTGACGCTCCACAATTTCTTTCACGTAACTCAGCCCAAGCCCGAACCCTTTCACATTGTGCCGGTTGCCTGTGGGCACACGGTAGAACTTGTCAAAGATCTTGCGCTGCTCTGAGGGGGCAATACCAATCCCATTGTCTTTCACCGTGATCTCCATGTGGGTCGAATCCGGGTTGAATACCGTCACACTCACCGTTGGATTCTCATGACTGTACTTGATCGCGTTGTCCAGCAAATTGAACAGCACATTCGACAGGTGAAGCCGGTCCCCCCGAACTGCATTTTTCTCAGCGCGAATATCCAGGTTGATTTCTCCTTCAAGGCCAACCCGGCGGCCTTCTACGGCTTCTGCGACAAGCTTGTCCATCTCGACCGGTTCCATCTTCAACTCATAATCTGCCTTGTCGAGCTCCGCGATCTGAAGCACACGCTCCACCTGCTGCTTGAGCCGCTGGTTCTCGTTCTCAATGATCGTGGCGTAAGTACGGAGGCGTTCCGGGGAGCCGGCCATGCCAGGATCACGCAGCACTTGTGCAGAAATCGCGATCGT
>CAZJWV010000108.1:5965-10502 GCA_964549855.1 uncultured Ohtaekwangia sp.
GTCTTGACGCTTTTTGGGGAGATGTAATTCCCTCCTACCATGCACTTTTCTACGCAGTCATAAATCGCATATTCGAATCCCGCGGTAATATTCCGCGCTTTGAACTCCGTAACCAGTAAGAACTCGAGCACACTGGCATTAACCGGGCCGTTAGCGTGGACAACAAAGTAATTCGTCGCCACCTGCTCTACCGGGCTCGTGGCCGGAACGGGGGTTTTGTTGATTTCGAAAATCTTCTGGGCGACGTTGTTCAGCGATGTGTTGACGTCGCGGGTGAACTGGTTTTCGCGTATATCAAACGCTTTCCGCAGCCAATAAACCTGCGTGACCGTGATCCCGGCAATGCTGATCACGGCGAGGACAATAACTACGCGAAGCGTGTTGCGGCTCACCTTACAAAAGTAAACGGTATTGAGGGGAACGACCCGGGGCAAAATGGGGTTAACAAGTCATTAACACCGTTTAGGAGCTCATTAACACCACATTTCGCTTTCGAGTACGATGTTTGTGGTGTTCAAGGAGACGCCGTAATTTTAGACTTCAATTAGACAACCATGAAAAAACTGATTTTCCTCGCCGTTTTCCTCATCGCGGCACAAGCCTGCCTCGCGCAAGCGACCACCGGTGCGGCGGCGACCAGTCCGGCTGAAGAGTATGCCGTTGCAGAAATCGACAACCAGAACTTTGATTTTGGCAAGATTGCTCAAGGCAAACCGGTGGACCACGAATTCACTTTGGTAAACCGGGGCAAAGTCGCCATGATCATTACCAACGCTCAGCCTACTTGCGGCTGCACCATTGGTTCCTGGACAAAAGAACCCATTCCACCCGGAGGCACCGGCTTTGTGAAAGCTACTTTCAACGCTGCCGCTACCGGCGTGTTTGACAAGGGTATTACGGTGACCGCCAACGTTGCCACCGGAATAATTGTACTACGCATTCGTGGCGAAGTGCTTGCGCCAACACCGAACTGACCTTGATGGAAGGATCGAAGGATTAAAGGAATAACTAAGGCCGGGGGAACCCGGTCTTTTTTTATTGCGCTCCCCGTCGCCTTCGACTGCGCTCAGGCTGACGCAGCCATCGAGAGATTTGTCAGGTTGAGCGCAGTCGAAGACTGACTGACTATAGCTCACGTATCCAGATATTCCGATAACTCACCGGGTCTCCATGATCTTGGAGAAGCAGGGCGGCCTTACCGTGAACTTCATAAACGGGCAGGCCCTGGTCGGCTGTGGTTCCCTTCAGCGCTACGTGGTTGTGAATGAGGACGCCGTTGTGAAAAACGGTCAGGTAAGCAGGAACCACCAGTGATCCTTTTTCACTAAAGCGTGGAGCCGTGAAGATGATGTCATAGCTCTGCCATTCGCCGGGCTTACGGCTGGCGTTCACCTTCGGAATCTCCTGCTTGTAAATGGAACCGGCCTGGCCGTTGGCATAGGTTAGATTCTCGTAGCTGTCCAACACTTGGATCTCATAGCGCTCCTGCAGAAACACCCCGCTGTTTCCGCGATGCTGTCCCTCCTGGGTTGCCACCACAGGCGTTGGCGTGCGCCACTCGATGTGCAACTGCACGTCTCCAAAGGTTTTCTTGGACCGGATGCCTCCGGTATTGGCTTTCACCGTCACTGCATTGTCGCTGATCGTCCATGTGGCAGCCCCGCCGCCGGTCGATTCCCATTCACTAAGGTCCTTGCCATCGAAGAGTACGATTGCGTCAGACGGTGGCTGGCCGGGAATAGCTCCGGGCACCACCTTGGGTACTGTGGCCCAAACTTGCGTCGCTTTTGGATCAAGTTTTTCACGCCATTCATTTTGTGCTTGCGCAGCGAGGCCAAACGCAAGTAGTAACATGGTGGTGGTCGCTTTCATTTTCAGAAACGAACGTATTTGTCAGTCAACTCCTTATCCAGGCCGATCCTACGTGCCTTGACCGCCTGGCGGCGTAAGATAAATTCAAAAATGCTCCGCCAGCCCGGCAAGTTGCTCTCACTGATTTCAAACAACCACGCAAGGGCAAGCGGATTTTTCGGAAAGCCGTTACTTTTTGTCTGGCCATCGCGCGCAAGCCCATAGCCCACCTGCAAGGACTGCTCAAATCCACGGGAGGCAGGGCGCAACTCACAAAGGAAGCGGGCAACCTCCTTGCTGGAATTGAAGAACCGGTGGTTGACCAGGGGCTCTGCCGTTGCTGTTTCACCGGGTTTAAGCTGATATGTGGTCTTTCCTGCCTGCACACCGAGCTGCCCCGACTGGCAAGTAAATTTCTCAGAATATGTTTTGTGGAAGTGGAGGCCCACTCCTCCGCCTGCGGCCAACTCAACTTCGACGAGTGTGTATTCGCCGTTTGTTTCTGCAGAGGTCTTCAGGAACGTCACATAGTCCTTCTGGGCAGGATTGTAAATGCGACGAGGATCGTCCATGGAACAAAATACAAAAATGATAGTACATCTTTCAGCTTGACGAGTTCCCACGGGAGGCTTTTGGCTTTTGGCTGTTGGCCATTGAGAAAATCAAGCTGACCCAAATTGGTCTCCAACTTCCAAAACGCTATTCCGAATCGGGTGGATTGTATGTGTCCACAATATGCTGAGACAAGAGTTGATAAAGTTGCGCCAGCTTCTCATCCGACTGCAGAAACGCCATATGCCTATCCAGCACCTCCATATCACCTCGTGCCGCTGGTCCTGTCTGCGCGCTTTCAGGACCGATTGCCAAACTCTTGGCTACTGTTTCCTGGATAAGAGGCTTGAGCCATTCAAAATCCAGGTTGTTGGGTTTCAGGATACTCTTGGAAATTGCCAGCAGGTGATTCGGAAAGTTTGAAGCAAACACAGCCGCAACGTGGAGGGCCAGGCGTTCCTCCGAAGAAATCGGACGCACTTGATTGCTGATCGCCTTGGCGACACCGATCAGCTTGTCCCTTCCTTTATCGGAAAGGCATTCGATAAAAACAGGAATGGTCTTGAAGTCAACCCGCTTTGCCTTGCTGAATGTCTGCAGCGGGTAGAAAACCCCCGTGTGTGTTGCTGCGGCAAAGTCGAGCTCGGTCAGCGGTTGGCTACCAGAGCAGTGTACCAGGATGGCTTCATCCGGAAGAACGATATCCATAACCACCTGCCGTATTGCCTCGTCGGGGGTGGCGATAATAAACAAGGAGGACTTGCTGGTGGAAAAATCAACCGAGTCTTTTACGATAGCCTGGTAAAGTCTTTCGGTAAGTGCAGCGGCGTGCTTGGAATTAGGGCTGAAGACTTCGCGCACCACATGGCCGGCGTTGTCAAGTGCCGGGGCCAGGTGCCAGGCCAGGTTGCCCGAGCCGATGAACGATACGTCCATGGCCTAGACCGGCACGCGGCAAATTTCGGCGAGCTTGGTCACGGCCATGTCGATGTCAGCCGCGGTGTTGTATTTGCTGAACGAAAAGCGCACCGCTCCTCGCTTGTTGCCGGGGTAAAGGGCGCCGAGCACATGCGAACCGGTGGATGCGCCGCTGCTGCATGCGCTGCCACCCGATGCCGAGATCCCTTGCAAGTCAAGGTTGAAAAGCAGCATGTCGTTATCTTCTGATTCAGGAAGGGACACGTTGAGCACCGTGTAGAGGCTGCGGTCCAGGTTGGCCGAGTCGCCATGGAACGAAACGCCGGGCACCATCTCCTTGAGTTTCTCAATCATCCTGGCTTTTAGCGAAGTGATGTGCTTTTCATGTTCTGCCATTTCACGGTAGGCGATCTCAAGTGCCTTGGCAGTGCCGACGATGCCGTAAACGTTTTCTGTACCGCCACGCATGTTGCGCTCCTGCGCGCCGCCGTGGATGAATTGGCTGATCTTCTTGTCCTTCTGGATGTACATGAACCCGGAACCTTTCGGTCCATGAAACTTGTGAGCGCCAGCCGTCAGCCCGCTTACGTTCAATTCCTTCAGGTTGTGTTTGTAATGGCCCATCGTCTGCACGGTGTCGGAATGGAAGAACGCTCCGTGTGCTTTTGCCAACTCGCCAACCTTGCGGATGTCCAGGAGGTTCCCGATTTCGTTGTTGGCGTGCATTAGTGAAATGAGGGCCTTGGGAAATTCTTTCAACAGGCTTTCCAGGTGATCCAGTTCGACGTGACCGTTTGCATCGAGCTTCACGTGATGCAACTTGATGTGGCCCTCTTTTTCCATGATCTCCAGCGTGTGGGTGACCGCGTGGTGTTCAATGGGAGAAGAAATGGCGTGATTCAGTCCAAAGGTGTGGATGCTGCTGATGATGAGTGTATTGTCAGCCTCCGTACCCCCTGAGGTAAAAATGATCTCACCCGGGGTGCAGTTCAGCAGTTCAGCAATTTTCTTGCGGGACGACTCTATGGCGGCCCTCACCTTGCGGCCGTGGGCGTGGGTGGACGACGGGTTGCCGAAATCTTCCAGGAGGAAGGGCTTCATGGCCTCAAACACCTCGGGATCGAGGGGGGTTGTTGCTGCATTGTCGAGATAGACTCGCATGGCTGCAAAAGTACAAATTAGTTGGGTTCAGGGCTCAGGTTCAAGGTTCAAGGTT
>CAZJWV010000109.1:0-10401 GCA_964549855.1 uncultured Ohtaekwangia sp.
TGTGCCTCGTACCCTCGAGAAAATGTATGACATTCTCCAGGAGCAGCGAGAAGAAAAAGGCTGGCTAAAGCGGCAACTGATTGGCTGGGCAATGCGAGTCGGTTTGAGGTACACGGACAACAGGATGGGAATAGTTCTCCGCCTTCAATTGTTCATGGCCCGTCTCCTGGTGCTCGGAAGATGGCGTCGTGCGCTGGGTGGGCACATTAGGTACATGGGTGTCGGTGCAGCAGCACTTCGACCAGACATCGCCAGGCTATTCAGCGCAGCAAAGGTGATTCCTCTCGCCGGCTACGGCATGACCGAGGCCTCGCCATTCATCTCTACCAACCGGTACCTGCCCGGCCTGAATCGCTTCGGAACGGTTGGCATCCCCGTTCCCTGCGTCGAGATCCGTATTGATTCGCCCAATGAAACCGGCGACGGAGAGATCCAGGTCAAAGGGCCCAACATCATGACCGGCTATTTCAAACGCCCTGAGCTCAACGCCGAAGTATTCACCCCTGATGGTTGGTTTCGTACTGGCGACGTCGGTCATTTTGTGGCCAGGCGGTTCCTGGCCATCACTGATCGCAAGAAGGACATCTTTAAGACTTCCACCGGAAAATACGTGGCCCCCCAGGCGGTCCAGAACCACCTCCTCACCTCTCCCTTCATTTCACAGTGCATCGTTTCAGGCTTCAATCGACCATTCGTTATTGCCATCCTTGTGCCTCATTTTGAACTACTTAAGACCTGGTGCGCAGAGCAAAGGATTCATTGGACCTCACCTCAATTTATGGTGCACAACATCAAGGTGATTCAGAAATACCAAGGGGAGGTGGACCGTCTGAACGAGACTCTTCAGAGTCATGAGCGCATCAAGCGGTTCATCCTCTCGGATGAGGAATGGACTGTTGAAAACAAAGAGCTAACGACCTCCTTCAAGCCCATGAGGAATAAGCTCATGGAGAAGCATGCGGGGCAGATTGAGAAGTTGTACGCGTAGCGAGGGGCCAGGGACCAGGGGCTAGGGACCAGTGTCTACTCGTATCGGAGCGAGTCAACGGGGTTAATTCTTGCTGCCCTTAGCGTTTGATGGCTAACTGCAATGAAGGCAACCAGCATGACCATCGCACCGGAAACAACAAAGATGATCGTGGAGATGCCTACGCGGTACGAAAAGGTCTGGAGCCAGTTGTTCATCACCCACCACACCAGCGGCGTAGCCAGGATGATGGAAATGCCGACAAGTTTCAGGTACTCCACCGAGAGCAGAACGAAAATCCCAGATTCTGTTGACCCCAATGCTTTGCGAATTCCGATCTCCTTGGTGCGTTGGTTTGCCGTGTAGGCCGACAACCCGAATAGTCCAAGACATCCAACGATAACGGCAAGTGCTGAAAACACCGTAAACAGAGCGCCGAACTTGCGCTCGTTCTCGTATTGCTTGTTGAAATAGTCATCCAGGAAAAAGAACTCGAACGGGTTGCCCGGAAATGCCTTATCCCATGACTGCCTGATGTGATCTACCGACTGTGCAAGATTATCCGTCTTTACCCGGATGGAATAAAACTCGCCGCCATACTTCGAGCAATAGAACACGCTGGGGTCCACGTTCTTCTTCAGCGACACTTGGTGATAGTCATTCACAACTCCGCAAATAATGGGACTCCACCGAAATGCGGTGATGGCAATCGTTTGTCCAATCGCATCATCTGGTTTTGCAAAGCCCAGTAAGCGGGAGGTTGTCTCGGTGATGATCACAGAAGTGTCGGGGTCGATAGGATACTTTTCATCGAAGGTGCGCCCTGCCAACAGTTTCATCTTGAAGACGTCCATGAAATCGTAATCCATGCTGTTGAACTTGATGGTCACGGCCTGATCGTCCGGGGTGCCGTACTTCTTGATGATTGCTTTGTATTCACGTTGCTTGCCGGGGATGGTGGCAGAAGCCGAAACACCTTCCACGGTTGGATTCTTCTTCAATTCATCGCGGAATACGTCAATCGCAGAATTGAATGCCTTGCGGTCACGGGGTGCGATGCCTGGTCTTTCCACCACCAGCACCTGGTCGATGTTGACACCCAGGTCCTTGCTCATCATGAAATTGAGTTGATCGTAGACAACGAACGTGCATGCGATCAATGCCACCGAAGCGATGAACTGGGCAACCACCAGGGATTTCCGCAGCAAGATGCCTTGAACACTGTTCTTGAGCTTGCCTTTGAGTACAGATACCGGCTTGAAAGAGGACAACACAATCGCAGGATAGAATCCAGAAAGAAGGGTGCCAGCAGCCCAAAGGACTGCAATCATGCCAAGGAACCATGGCTGTATCAAATGGTTCATGGTTAGTGAGAGACCTGACAGGGAATTGAAGCCAGGCAGCACTGCGGCCACCAGCCCAAAGGAGACTGCCAGCGAAAAGAAATTAACCATACCTGACTCTACCAGGAACTGTCGGATCAATTGGAATTTAAGGGCTCCCATTACTTTTCTAACCCCCACTTCCCGTGCGCGCTCCATTGCCTTTGCGGTAGACAGGTTCACATAGTTGATCCACGCAATGATGACCACAAACAATCCGATCAGGGAAAGGAAGTTCACGATCTTCTCGTCACCATTTGTCTCCGGTTCCTCTGCGAGGTTTGATGTGAGGTGAATAGATTTCAGCGGCTGAAGGATCAGAATGTCCTGGCCGCCACGTTGCTTGTTTTCAGGTTTGTACTTGTCCACGATCACCGGCAGCTTGGCCTCCAATTGCTTCGGATCGGCATCGGGCCGCAAGCTGATATAAGTGAACATGTCCTTCCTGCGCCATCCCTGGCGATAACGCTCTACGGCCCAGTCGCCACGGGGATAAAGCGATTCATATGAAAACAGCACGTCAAATTTGAGGTGCGTGTTCTCCGGAAGGTCCTTGAAGACACCAGTCACCTTCACATTCTCATCCACAAAGTCGTCGTCCTGAAGGCGGAGCGCTTTGCCCATCGGGTCTTCATTGCCGAAATACATCTTCGCGTACTTCTCAGAGATCACGGCACTGAACGGTTCCGCGAGCGCCGTCTTCGGATCTCCGGCGATCATCGGGTAGCCCATCAGGCCGAGGAAGGAAGAGTCGGCGTACATGAATCGCTTGTGCTTGAAGGCGATGGGGCTAGGCTGAGCAGTCTCGTTGGTTATAATGATGTTGTTCTTGTACCCCATGTTGTACAGGCGCGCGTAACCAGTGACTTCAGGGAACTCAAGCTGAAGTGCAGGGCCGACGCCCGGGTAATTCTCCGCACTGGAGAATATCATTTCATTGTTCTGGTAGGCATCCAGCCTGACACGGTAAATGTTGGCCGCATTGGTAATGAAGTCCTCATAGCTGCGCTCGAAATAGACATACTGCGCGATCAGAAGAAACACACCCATCCCGATAGAAAGGCCGAGGATGTTGAGGGTTGAAAAGAAACGGCTCTTGGTCAGGCTGCGCCAGGCGGTGAGGATGAGGTTGCGGATCATAGAATGGTTGGGTCTATGATTAAAGACTGTTTTTGATAGAAAAGGTTACAGGTATTAATACAGAATACTGCGCGCAGAGTCGCAAGAGGCGCAGTTGAGACGCAGAGATTGAGGTAGCTGCTTTGACGGTTTTCAATACGAAACAAAGTATGGTTTTCCGTCACCACAATTCTAGACCATTTCATAGCCGGGGGGGTAGTTTTGATTCAATGCTGGAGAATGAAATATCTGGAATAATCGTAGATGCCTGTTTCAAGGTCCACACAACCTTAGGGCCCGGACTGCTGGAGTCCGTCTATGAAGCTGCTCTCTGCCATGAACTCGAGTTGCTGCCGGTGGGGTATACAAAACAACAAGCAATACCGGTGGTCTATAAAGGGATCCAACTTGAACTTGGATTTCGTGCTGACCTAATTGTAATGGGCAAGGTCCTGGTCGAGCTTAAGTCAATCGACAATATAGCCGCTGTCCACAAAAAGATCGTCCTAACCTATCTCCGACTAACAGGCTTGAAAGTCGGATTGCTGATCAATTTCAACGAGGCCCTGATCAAGGATGGTATTTACCGCCTCGTGAACGGTCTCTAACGGTGTGCTCCCGCGTCTCCCCCTGCGCCTCCGCGCCTCTGCGCGCGGTTCTATTTCTCTCCTTTCTCTTCTCTCAAAAACAACGCCTCCCTCATCAACGACGTCGGCATGCTCCCCGCTTTGAGCAGGCGCTCATGGAACTCGCTGAGCGTGAATTGATCACCTTTGAGCTTCTTATAGTCTTCACGCATCCGAAGTATTTCCATCATCCCGGTGAAGTAGCCAATGAAGTATCCTGGCGACGCGCAGCATGCGTCGACTTCCAGTTGCGCAGCCCAACGGAGGAAACCAACACGGTCCGTCATAAGAGCGATCGCTTCCTCGTACGACATCTTTCCTGTGTGAAGACCCACATCATAGATCACCCGTGCGTTTCGCCACAGCCGCAGTTGCAGCTGCCTGAGCAGAATCCGGTCGTTCGGGAAGAATCCCGTCTCACGCATGAGTTGTTCATTGTACAGTCCCCACCCTTCCGAGAAAAGGCTAATACTGTTCCTTCTCCGCAGCGGCCGGGGATTGTTTGCCTGGTATAGCCCATGCACATGATGCCCGGCATAGGTCTCGTGTGGCGCGGTGACGATGATGACACCCCAATCGTGCTCTACGAGATACTCCTGCTTTCGCTTTGCGTCCCATTGATCCTCGAACGGGTTGATCAACCACCGCGAATGATAAACGCTGTCCGCATCCTTGCCACGGGCAAAAGAGAAATTTCCATAATAGGATGTCTTCCGCAGATATTCGGCCCGGGGAGTCACCGTTACTTTTTCCTTCCAGGGAATGGGAATCAGGTTGTTCTTAAGAATGTGCTCACGCGACTTGTCCACCCAAAGCTGGTGGGCCTCGATCATCTTGTCAGGGGCCGGGTATTCATTCTTGATCTCAATGGCGAGCTGCTGCCAGGTCTTTTTGGGGTCGATGCGCCTTGCAACTTCCTCAAGTTCTGCAACCGTCCTGTCAAACTGCTGCAGGCCGAAAGCGTAAAGGCAGTCGGCGCCGTATCCGAGAAGATATTGCCCGCGAAGCATTTCATCATAAGGAACCGCTCCCATCGAGAAAGTACCTGATGGACGCTTGGGCAACTCTTCTTTGAGAAACTTGACAAACGCTTCAAGTGCAGGGCGTGCCATCGAAAGGCCTGCGACTAAACTGTCTTTGCCTCCTTCGACACTTGAATTCTTGATAAACGCAGGTATCTCATTGTCGAGCAATACAAAGCCGCTCTCTGCCATGAACAAAGCCAACTCCTGGAATCGGGGCACATAGAACTCAAGCTGAGCCATTCCGTTCGCCAATTGGATGCGCATTAACTCCAGTCGCTTTGCTATGTCATCGTACTTCTTCTGCTCATCGCCAGGTGCACCAATAATTCCGGAAATCCCGGTGAAAGTCAAGTAAGTCCGTGGGTCTTTCTTCCATGATTGAAGAACCGACTGATCGATTTCCCGGCCGACGAGTATGCTCTGGGCAAACTTCCAGTCGATCAGGTCATCACCCTTAAGCAAGGTGGTGTCGATTGCCCGTAGCTTGGTAAGTTGGTCCCTGGTTCGTTGCAGCCCCTTCGCGAATGAAGCGGCGCTCATGGAGTCCAAGGCGAGCCCCTGTCCACGGCCTCGGGAGGGTGTCATCTCTTTAATGAAATCGTTAAGGGCAAGGGATGCATCGTTGGAAGTCTGCTTGCCATTTTCAGGGTTGCAGGCAACCAGGGCTACGAGAGCAACAAGGAATAGTGATTGTCTCATGGGATGGAGGCTATCCCAATTAGAGGAATAATCTTCAATCAAACCAAACGTGTTTTATGGATGGTGGACAGCCACAATCACTGAACTTCATTGGGATTCATCGAAAGACCCGGTTCATGCGACCCCTTCGGGGTCGATTACATGCCTAAAACCATTTTCTATAAATATTTGATGCCTTCGGCATCAAGAGACCTTCTTGGTTAGGTAGCGCTGCCGCCCGCATCCCGAAGGGATGCCATGTCTATAGAGATTGTATTAAGTCAAATCCCGATGCCGAAGGCATCGAATAAAACGCTCTGCCTGGAGCATAAGGCTTCGCAAGGTATGCTCGTGATTCAACTACATGGATCACCCCAACATGCAAGCATGACAACCTAGTCGGTTGCCTGCCCTACCGTTGTCTCAATTGCCTGCCGTTCCTCCAGATAGAACTGATAGTCCTGGGAAAAGGTCATGCGCTCTTTGACAGCCGCTTCATACAGGCCCAGAAGCCCCATCACCATCTCACAGCCTTCGCGCAAACCATGCTCCCCACCATGGCAACCGGTGAGGTAGTCCACCATCCCATTCAATTTTGAGAATTCACGGAGCATCGGAGTGGCCCTCCGGGTGATCATGACCCGGGCCCCACATTGACGGGCTACTTCCAGGTCGAGTACGTCATCGAAAAAGAAAAGTATCTGTTCAGGCTTCACACCATGGGTCTTGCAGAACTGGTCAAGTACCTTTCCTTTGTTCTTCGCCTTTGAATAAATGCCATGAAAGTGTTCCCGCTGCGCTAAGGCGTGGGCTGGCGGATTGCCTTCTCCCGTTACCACGGCAGTGAATACCTGCTTGGCGTGCTTCCTCCACAGAGCATAACGAAGCAGGTTTGTACCCATTGCATCCACCTCGGAGAATAAACTTCCCTCCTCGCCCTGCTTGAATCCATCGTTGAACACGCCGTCCCAATCAAAGAGAACGGCGCGGATCTGCTCCAGCTTTGGAACAAAAACAGAAGGAGGGGTAAAAAACTCCCCTCCTCCCGCTTCAAACAATTCGACAGTACTCTTGGTGTTCACTGAGCAAGGTCCTGAATGTCCAGCATGCCGACGGGCTTTGTGCCGTCGAGCACGAGGATAGTGTCCACGTGCTTTTGCTTGAAGATGTCGTTGGCCACATTGAGGGTGTCGTTGGCCTGCACGGAAATGGGAGTACCATACTTGAGGTCACTCATCTTTTTGGCGAGGACCTCCTTTCCATCCTTTTGAATGGCGCGACGCATATCTCCGTCGGTGAAAATTCCTTTCACATCGCCCGCGTCATCCACGATCGTAATGGCACCAAAGCCGTACTCGGTCATCTTTACAATGGCATCCGTCATCACCGTCTTTATGTTAACCGTCGGATTCACCGGACCAATCGCGTCTTTCACCTTCATGGTGACCAATCGTGTGTGTTCGATGAATTGATCCGTACCCAACGTTGTGAGGTTGTTGTCGGTAAGGCCTTTCATAATCTTCCACGGCGCTGTGATGGTATGCACACCCACGTTGATGGCGTTGCGAATGTGCTCTGCGTTGCGAACGGACGAGAACATGATTTTCGTGTTATACCCGTAGTGATCCACTGCGAATACACACTGTGAAACCAGTTCAAGGGCATCGTGACCTTGATCTTGCAGGCGGCCCACCAGCGGGCAGACGTACGTGGCTCCGGCCTTCATGGCCATGTAGGCTTGCTGCAGCGTGTACACAAGGTGCACGTTCACCAGGAGGTTTTGATCGCGCAGCAGCTTGCACGCACGTACTCCTTCGAGTGAAACGGGGATCTTGAAAACCGTCCTCTTAGGATCGAGTCCGAGTTTCAACTGGCGCTGAGCCTCTTTCACAACCTCTTCGGCGGTGTCACCCAGGGCTTCGATTTGTAATACAGGCACCATCTTGCTCAACTTGACAATGAGCGCGTCGACGTCGGTAACGCCGCCACGGTGCATGAAAGTGGGTGTGGTCGTGAGTCCGTCCAGGAAGCCAAGCTTGAAAGCTTCTTCAATTTCCTTCAGGTCGGCCGAATCAAGATATAATTCCATGGTATAGGGTTAGGGTTTTAGGTTTTGCCAGCACGGCGAGTCCCGATAGCCATCGGGACGAAGGCGGGGTTAGGCAAGTACAAGTTGGTTGTCACGGTATTTTACTTCCACCGCATGAAGGTCGAGAATGGGTTTGAGGAATTCCTCCAGGTCGTACACACAAAGCTGGCTGGCAGCATCGCAGAGGGCCTTGGCCGGTTCGGGGTGAGTCTCTACGAACACACCATCAACGCCTGCAGCAACTCCTGCCCGGGAGAGTACAGGAAGGAATTCGCGTGCCCCTCCTTTCGCATCTGCACTGGGTATGCCGTACTTCCGGATACTGTGAGTGATGTCGAAAACGACGGGGTAGCCAATGTTGTTCATATGATAGAAACTCCGGGGATCGACCACCAGATCGTTGTAGCCGAAGGTAAATCCACGCTCAGTAAGAATGATGTTCGTATTGCCGGCCTCCTCGACTTTCTTCACCGGGTGTTTCATGTTGTCCGGTGCAAGGAACTGACCGTGCTTGATGTTAACTACTTTTCCGGTTTTTGCCGCGGCGACTACGAGTGTTGTCTGCATACAGAGGTACGCAGGGATCTGGAGCACGTCAACTACTTCGCCTGCTGCAGCAGCCTGGTCAGGGTAGTGGATGTCGGTAAGTAAGGGGAAGCCAAATTGCTCCTTTACCTTGGCGAGCAGCTTCACTCCTTTGGCCAAACCGGGTCCGTCATAATATTTCGCCGAGCTGCGGTTGTCTTTCTGAAAGGATGACTTGTAGATGATGGGTACACCCAAACGCGCCGAAACCTCTTTCAGTTTCTCGGCGGTCTTCATCATGATGGATTCTTCTTCAATCACGCAGGGGCCGGAGATGACAAACAGTTGCTCGGCGCCGCACGAGATATTCCCAACCTTCACAATCTTCTTCTTCATATCGTTATAGTCTTTTGAACAAATCTTTCACTGTATCCAAAGTCACCTTGCTCTTCCAATCGGTCCCGATAGCGTGGTTCCACATGTGTTCCAATTTGATGGACACATTGGCCATGGCCGTGATCGTGCCGTCGTCCCATGACTTTGAAAGGTTTTTCGGAAGGGAGATCTGGTGCTTCCGGATCATCTCGCTGAATTCCGCCACCCCTTCCGGGTAGTAGTCTCCGAGGTGTTGGAAGACGACGCAGTTTGCATAACAATGCTTCATCCCCAGGATCTTTGAAAGGCCGTAGGACAAAGCGTGGACAATCCCCACCTCTGAATAAGTCAGGCTCAACCCTCCCATAAGGGAAGCTACCATAAGTTTTTCATCGTTTTCCGGATTCTGCCCGGACTTGTCGCCGAGGTAGATTTCGCGGCAAAGGGCCAAGGACTGCTCACCGAAGGCGGTGCTGTACGCATTGTTGAGAATTCCATCACGCGACTCGATGCAATGGATGTAGGTATCCATGCCCGTGTAGAACCATTTGTCGCGTGGAACGGAGGCGATCAGCTCCGGGTCGAGCAGCACCTGGTTGAAAACCGTCCACTCGCACTTCAGTCCAAGTTTTTTCTCTGGACCTGTAAGGACAGCGGTCATGGATACTTCCGCTCCCGTACCCGAGATGGTAGGAACGCCAATGTGATAGACGCCAGGTTTCTTGATGAGATTGAGCCCCTGGTATTGCACAGAGGACCCGTCATTAGTGAACATCAGCGACAACGCCTTGGCAAGATCCAGGATGCTTCCGCCTCCGATACCGATCACCACAGACGGGGTACCCTTGCTTGATTTCACTTGATCACGAATGGCATCCACTTGCTTCGTGGTCGGCTCCTCGGGGTCGACGTCGATAAACTGGACAACATCAGCCGCTTTTGCAGGCACGCGCTTTGAAAGGTCCTTGCCCTTGAAGTAATTATCTACCAGGTAAAGCATAAAGCCGTCGTTGTCCCCCCTCCGTTCTTCGACAATGGTGCCGAGTTGGGAAAACGAGCCACGGCCAAAGACCGTCTTTTCGATGCCCTTGAAATTCTTATGCATACGATTTCTCAGCGACGGCCTTCTCCACGGCACTGCGGATCTTCGCAGCCAGAGTACGGATCTCTGCTTCAGCCCACGTGCACCGGATTCCAAATGAGATCAGTCTGCCAATCACTTCCTGCGACTTGGGCAAGGAGAGTTTGTTATAGTCCTGCGGAATGGTGTAGTGATGTATGGGGAGCGGAGCTGCAGCGGTAAGATTTTTCAGGTGATCCCACTGGTTGATGAAATGGTACATGTTGAGGTACCAGTAGTTGAATCCACCGATACCCGCAGCGTTGAATTCATCCACAGTGCGCTTCGCCGTTTCTGTATCCGGCAGCAACAGGTTCAGGAATGTGGCTGAATCACCGGCCGGGTCTGGAGTCGTCGCAAAGCTGATTCCTTGCACTCCCTTTAGCAACTCAACAAAGAGTGCCTTGTTCTTGCGATTGGCAGCCAAAACGTTCGGCACTTTCCAAGTCTGGGCGGCGGCGATGCCGGCATGCAACTAGCGGAGGCGGCAGTTAA
>CAZJWV010000110.1:0-10397 GCA_964549855.1 uncultured Ohtaekwangia sp.
ATCGAATAGCTCGTTTGATCTTGCTTGTGGAGAGAGAGCTCTATAGAGTTCTTGCTGTCCTCGCCCTGACGAAGAATTGCCACCGTAGCGTAGTTTTCCTTGCGGTCTGTTGTTTTCTCCCGCGGAGACCCCATCAGGTTCTTCCCCTTTTTGATCACCGTTCCGGAAATTGTATAGACTCCTTCTATAGAGCTGGCACCTGATCGCTGCATGTAGCGATTGATGAGGTCCTGAAAGTTCATTTGCTTGAAGGGTGACTTCGCGGTGGTCTTCGACGGCGAGGTGTGAATCACAAAGCAACCCTGGCAGGACAGGATGAGTACGATGAACAGTAGCAGCCGGAAAGCCATGCCGAGGTTGAATCAAAAGACGTACCGCAATCCCACTCCCCCCTGGAAACGCTGATAACCAGGGTCGATGTAAGCGTCGGTAAATACTTCAACCTCAATAAACGCTGACAACGGTAGTGAGAAGTAAGAGTATTCGAATCCAACGAGGAAGACCGGTCCATAGGTAAAGCGGGTCTCCGTGAACTTCCCGAATTTACCATCGTCCTGGTTATTGGATCGGTCATTAAAAGTATAGTCGTACTCGAGCACGGTGTTGCGCCATTGCCAACCGGCACCCGCGTACAACTGCAAGCCCTTGGAGATTTTGTCGGCATCCCACTGGTAGAGAAATTTCGTCTCGAGGAACCAGTCCACCTTGGCATTGTGAGCGAGGTAAGTAATGGATTGGTCACTGTTAAGGGTGTCGGGCAGGTAGCTGGGGAATGCGCCCCGGTAATATTTATTGTAAAGACCACTGGCCGCTTTGCCTGCATCGACTGCAAATGCGAAGTGCTTGGTTGGGTAGTATTTATAGGCCAACGCGAATGGGTCGCCTAATTTGAACCCAATGCCCTGATAGGGGTAACGGCTCTCTACGAATATGGGGCAGATAATTCGAGCCTTGTTTCCTCCAACACGGGGGATGGAAAAGGAGGAACTTCGCTTGCTTTTTTTCTGCTGTGCGTGCGCATTCTCGGCTACAAGCAAGCCAATGAGTGCACAAGCGATAAAAAAAGCCGGGCGCATCAGCCAAATATAGCTAATGCATGGTGATTAATCCCCCGGAAGGGGGCTCGACGGGGCTTGCCCTGCTTGTCCGCCGAAGCGTCTCGTGGGGGCGGGAGCTTGTCGACTTGTATGCCGCAGCGCTTCGAGAAGGTGGAAGGGTCAGACCGCCTCTTTGTACTGCATCCGGTAGAGCTGCGCATAGAGCCCGTCGCGTTCGAGCAACTCCTCGTGCTTACCGGCCTCCCGGATCTCGCCCTTGTCCATGACAAGGATGGTGTCGGCCCGCTGGATGGTCGATAACCGGTGCGCGATCACGATGGAAGTACGCCCGCGCATCATCCGACTGATGGCTTCCTGGATCATCGCCTCCGTTTCGGTATCCACCGAGGAAGTGGCTTCATCCAGAATGAGTATTTCCGGATGGTACACCATGGCTCGGATGAAAGAAAGCAGCTGGCGTTGACCCACAGACAACGTGGAGCCACGTTCCATGACGCGGTAATCCAGTTTGCCAGGAAGGCGATCAATGAAACGCATGGCCCCGACTTCATCAGCAGCCTGCAGAATCATCTCATCCGTGATTTCAGGGTTGCCCAGGGTGATGTTGCTTCGTATCGAATCGGAGAAAAGGAATACATCTTGCAAGACAACGCCAATGTGGCGCCGGAGGAATTGCAGATCGTAGTCTCTCACATCGGTGCCGTCGATGCGGATGGCTCCTCGCTGGATATCATAAAAACGGGAAAGCAGGCTGATGATGGAAGATTTCCCTGCGCCCGTTGCCCCGACCAGCGCTACGGTCTGTCCGGCACCAATGGTGAAATTGATATTCTTGAGCACATGCTCACCCTCTTGATAGGCAAACCAAACCTGCTCGAAAGAAACATTTCCCTTGAGGCGCTCGCCAGTTTTTGTGCCATTGGGCACCGCATGTTCCTGGCTGTCGAGCAGGTTGATGATGCGCGAGGAACTTACGATACCCATCTGTAGGGTGTTGTACCGGTCAGCTATCATGCGGATGGGCCTGAAGAACATCTGGATGTACATGATGAAAGCCGTCAACGTGCCTAAAGTAATGCCCGTCTCTTCCTGGTGAATGACGCCGCGGGCACCGTACCATACCAGCAGGCCGATACCCATGGCTGCAATGATTTCAGCCACGGGAAAATAGACGGAATAGTACAACACGGACCGGAGGTTGGAGTGGAGGTGGTCCTTGTTGATTTCCTTGAACTTTTCGAATTCCCGTTTCTCGCTTCCGAAGATCTGCACGATGTTCATTCCCGTGATGTGCTCCTGCACGAAGGTGTTCAGGTTAGCAACAGCGTTACGCACGTCGTTGAAAGCCACTTTGATTTTCTCTTTGAAAACGTACGTTGCCACCAGCATGAGCGGGAAGGTGCAAAGGCTGATGAGCGCCATGCGCCAGTCGACCACGAACATAAAGACCAGGATGAAGACGATCTGCAAGAGGTCACCGGCCATGGCGGCCAAGCCTTCGCTGAACACATCGGCAAGGGTTTCCACGTCAGAAATCGTGCGCGTGACGAGGCGGCCGATCGGGGTTTTGTCGAAAAAGGCCAGCCTGAGGTTGACGAGGTGACTGTACAACTTGATGCGTATGTCGCGGATCACGAACTGGCCGATACGACCCGACAAGTAGGTGTGCACGTATTGGAAAACCGATTGGATAATGAGGAGGGCGAAGACAAGCAGCATCACCTTAACCATGGAGTCATAGTCGCCATGAGCGACATCATCGTCCAGCGTGCGGAGAATGAGCAATGGTCGCACCGCCGTGAGGATACCCAGGACAACGGTGAGCACGATGATCACATAGAACCTGCCCCTGTAAGGGGTGACAAACGAAATCAGCCGCTTCAAGACCTTGAAGTCGATAATATTGCCGCTGCTGACTTTTTCTTTTTCCACGGTGAATCAAGTAACAAAAATCCCGCGAGGGTAGGTCACTCGGACTAGAAACAATCCCTCGGCAGGAACGTTCATTCCGGCCCGCTTGCGATCGCGGCTTTTGAGGATGGCCTTGAATTCGTCCAGGCTGATCTTGCCGGTTCCAACATCGAGGAGCGTGCCTACCACGGCCCGAACCATCCCCCGCAAAAAGCGATTTGCCGTGATGCGAAAGACCAGGAGGTCGCCGTGTGAGGTCCAGCGCGCTTCTTTCACCTCGCATCGGAAGTGATCAACATCGGTTTTCACCTTGCTGAAGCATTGGAAGTCGTGCATGCCCATCAGTAACGCACTGGCACGCTCCAGGGTTTGAATATTCAGCGGTTTAAAAAAATGGAAGGAAAGGCCCTCCCGCAGCGGATCTTTCAGGCGGGTGATGTGATATTCATACGTGCGGCTGATCGCTGCATATCGTGCACTGGCATCTGGCTTTACGGGGCGGATTGACCGAATGGCAATGTCACGGGGAAGAAATGAATTCATGCGATGCACCATCTCGTCAGCGTTGAACGACTTGACGATGTCGGCATGGAAGAACTGCTGTAGGCAGTGCACGCCAGTGTCGGTGCGACCGCTGCCTACGATGCTGATGTTCTTGTCGCGCAACAGTTGTCGCAATATTTTTTCGACGACAGTTTGCACCCCGAGTGCATTGTCTTGTGATTGCCAGCCGTGGTACTTGCCGCCGTGATAGGTAATCTCGAAAAAGTAGCGCATTAGCAGCGTTCGTAAATCACAGCTGCACCCTGACCCACGCCAATGCACAAAGTGGCCAGGCCGTACTGGACCTTGCGCCGATGCATCTCATGAATAAGCGTCGCGGTGATGCGGGCGCCGGTGCAGCCCAGGGGATGGCCGAGTGCTATGGCGCCGCCGTTCACATTGACCAGGTCAGGATCCAGGTTGAGGTCGCGGATACAAGCCAAGGATTGAGAGGCGAAGGCTTCATTCAGTTCAACTAGTCCGATGTCGCTGATCTTTAAGCCCGCGCGCTTCAATGCTTTCTGTGTGGCCGGAACGGGACCGATGCCCATATAAGCCGGATCTACACCGGCTACTGCAGTAGCAACGACTCGGGCCAATGGCTTCAGTTTAGTGCCGAGCAACGTGCTTTCACTGACCAGCAATGCTGCGGCCGCACCATCATTGATGCCGGAACTGTTCCCCGCCGTCACGGTGCCACCTTCCCGGAATGCGGGTTTCAAAGAAGTGAGTTTGTCGAGCGTTGTCTCCCGAGGAAATTCGTCCCGGTCCATGTTGATGGTTTCTTTCCCCCGTGCAACGGGGACAGCCACACGTTCTGCGGCGAACGCACCCGAAGCTTCGGCCCTGGCGTATCGTTGCTGCGACAGCATGGCGAACATATCTTGCTGCTGGCGGGTGATCCGCCATTTCTCGGCGACATTTTCGGCGGTTTCGCCCATGGACCATGGGTGATACATTTTCGCCAGCACCCGGTTGGTGAATCGCCAGCCTATGGTGGTGTCGAAAACTTCCGTCTTGCGTGAGAACGCCTCATCAGGTTTGGCCATTACGTAAGGAGCCCGGCTCATACTTTCTACGCCGCCAGCGAGGTACACGTCGCCGGCACCGGCTTGAATGGCGTGGGCAGCATTCATGATGGCCTGGAGACCCGATGCGCAGAGCCGGTTTACGGTGACACCGGGAACGGATACCGGTAGTCCCGCCAGCAGGAGCGCCATGCGGGCAACATTGCGATTGTCCTCGCCTGCCTGGTTGGCCGCGCCTGCAATCACATCGTCAATCGATGCCGCGGCAACACCGGGGTTGCGACGGAGGATCTCCCTGAATGCGTGGGCGAGCAGGTCATCGGGGCGAACAGACGATAGTGCACCTCCATACCTCCCGATGGGCGTGCGTAGCGCGTCGATTACAAATGCGTTGATCCCTGCCATGGTCTGGAGCCCGTCGACGAGAGGAAATTGTTACTTTTGGGCGGCTCAAGTTAGCTCAACCTTCGTATGTGGCAAAGAAAGCAAACGATATTCCTGGCCATCACCGGCTCACTCATGGTGCTGATGATCTTCTTTCCGGCGTGGGTGGCGGAGGAATCGGGAATTCGGCGTGAATTGTACCCGTTACACTACAGCGTGACCGAGGAGGGCGTGAAAACAACGGTCTACTTCCCGTTCGCCTGGAGTGCGTTGCTGGCTGTCGCTGCCGCAACGCTGGCATTCATGGAAATTGGGAAATACCAGGACCGCTTAACCCAGATAAAAATGGGGGCGCTCAATTCACTTCTCATGGCAGGCTCATTGGGCTGGCTGGTTTACAAAGCCATTGGCTTGATCGAAGAGAACCAAATGGCCGGCCAGTATGGACTTTCTTTATGGCTCCCGGCAGGAGCGATGGTGAGCAACATGATTGCCAACCGTTTCATCCGTCGTGATGAAAAATTGGTCCGCGACTCAGACCGCATTCGATAACACACTGGGATTTGTGGGATTCTTAATCCGGATGAATCATAACTTCGACATAACGACACTCAGACACTTCGACACAACACAGATGGCACAAACAAAATTGGGAGAAATGGTGGTGAACACTTCTGGCAATCTGCCTGAAGTGGGTAATACTGCTCCGGCATTTGAATTGGTGGGGAATGATTTGAAGAAGGTTTCTCTTTCGGCTTTCGCGGGGAAGAATGTCGTGATGAACATTTTTCCGAGTATCGACACAAAGACTTGCGCGATGTCAGTGCGTGAATTCAACAAACGTGCAGCATCCCTGCCCAACACGGTGGTCTTGTGCATTGCAAAGGATCTTCCTTTCGCCATGCGCCGGTTTTGCGGCGCTGAAGGAATCGACAAAGTGATGACACTCTCTGATTTTCGCAACCTGGGTTTTGCAAAGGCCTATGGCGTAGAGATGATCGACGGCGGAATGGTTGGACTATTCGCCCGCGTCATGGTCGTCGTTGGACCGGATGGAAAAGTGAAATACACAGAGATGGTTCCAACCATCGGCCAGGAGCCGAACTACGACGCAGCACTCGCTGCCCTTTAGGGAACAAACTTCATGCGCTCCCGTGTACTGCGCTCGACGCGTGCACGGCTGAAATAAACCGGGAAGTACCGGTCGTTGGCCCAGTCAACAAACAAATTACCATAGAACGGACTCCGCGGATCACCGCTTTGCCCCGGTGCATTGGTGAACACAGTTTTCTCCCAGTCTGACAAATCGGCCACCATTCTGAATGTTGCTCCTGTTGTTTGATTGCCGGTGCCACCCGTCACGCCCGGGGTTGCGCCGTAGCCACTTCGCGGAAGAGGTCCGTGATCAAGTCGGCTTCGCAAGCCCTCGCTGACAGCGGCGCTGAGTGGATGCTTGATAAGTACGTGATGGTTCTTTGGTTGGCCGTACTGCCAGGTCGTGGTGTCGCTGCCCAAGGCCGTAGTCAAATCGGCAACTGCTTCCTCCAGGCTGGTGGTTAAGAAACTGGCACGCTCAGCCGGAGTTGCGAAAACACGACTGGTCGGCTTCAGCCAAAGTATCACATTGCGAAGTGAAAGCGCCCGGATGTAGCGTTGGCCTTCGGTGGGTACAAGTCGTTGCCGAAGCTTCGACGCCATTTTGCGCTCCCAGGCCACGTACACAGTAGCTTCTACCGATGCCTTGTCGATTTTCAACTTCCACCGGGTGAGCCGCTGACGGAATGCTTCTGCAAGAGGGTCGCCGGATGAAACATCAGATAGCATCGGAACAAGGATTTGGGCCGGCAGGGAGTGATAATCTGTCTGAAGTGCCATCATCTCTTCACGGGTATGTCGAGGCCTTGACGAGAGGACGTCATTTATCCGCTCCACGCGGAAGCGGTCGGCCCAGTTCCAACCAACAGCCTGCCGGTGGAGATAGCCGGTAGGAACATTGTTCTCGTTTGCTGTCGCGAAATATCCCGAGGGTGGATTGAACACATTTGGCAAGTTTGTGATGGGAAGAATACCCGTCCATTCAAAGCGACCGTCGCCCGGCACAGGCACCAGGCCCGAGTGTGTCTTCCGGATGGGGGCCACCCCCACAGCCTGCCAGGCGATGTTCCCCTTCCGGTCCGCCCAGATCATGTTTTCACCAGGCAACTTGCTATACGAGCAGGCCTCGCGAAATTCCTCCCATGAAGTTGCCTGGTCCATGCGAAGGCTGGCCAGGTACGGAGCGGCCCCTACATCGAGCCACGCACAGCGGGCTGCGTATGCAACGCGGCGAACGGAGTCGATATACATGACGGGGCCGTGTTGTGTGAAGCGATGTTGTACAAATCTGGGCGATTCGTTCTTTACCGCAATGGTGTCCGCGATCACCGACATTTCTACCCAGCCATCCTTGTAACGGTATTGGTTCAGGTTTTCCGGGTTGAGCTTGTAAACAAGAATGTCCTCGGCATCAAGCGCGAAGATGGTTAGCCCCCAGGCGCCATGCTCGTTGTGGCCAATCGAAACGCCAGGGATGGTGGGTTCACCTCCGCCTACCACATTCCAACCCGGACCATTGAGGTGCACAAGGTATCGAAGTGAGGGAACGGCGAGGAGACGATGTGGATCATTGGCGAGCAGCGGGGAACCCGAGGCAGAACGAGTTCCACTTACGATCCAGTTGTTACTTCCGATCAGTTCTTTGTCAAGAAGGATCGGATCATTTTGCAGGGATGGCTGTTCAACAACGGCGCTTCGTGCCTGGGTATCGACAATGTGCTCGGGCTTGAACTTGACGGCCGCCCGGAATGCTGCATAGATCGAGGTGATACTGTCAAACAAACCGGTTCGGTCGATGGATGGATCAATTTTCAGATCAGGTTCGCCGGGTTCAAAGGGGACCAACTCTTTAACTTTCTCGTCTCCCAACGTGACAACGGCGCGTGCGTATCGAATTTCATCCTGGAGATTTGCTAGTATTCCCTGGTGGCGAGAGATCACGTCGCGGGTGGTCCAAAGGCCTGGTTGGATTCCCAACAGCCTGAACTCCAGGGGAAGCAGTGAAGTGTCTGCGTTTACTTCGCGGATGCGCGCATTGATTCCCTCGGTGAATGCGGAGACGATTTCTTTGCCCCGTGGATGGTAATGGTTTAGCTCGGCGTCCATGTCGCCACGGAAGGAGAAGAGGCGCGCCCCGATATCCCGCTTTACTTCTGCAGGACCCAGAATGTCAGCCAGAGTGCCTGTTGCCTGCCGCCGCCACACTTCGAACTGAAACAGCCGGTCGCGGGCGGCGCAATACCCCTGTGCGAAAAACAGGTCGTGTTCGCTGTGGGCATAAATATGGTTGACCCCGGCAGAATCCCGGAATACTTCCACCGACTGTTCAAGCCCATCTATTTTGATGGAGGTTCGATCGCTCGAACACATGGAGAGGAAAGCGATCAGCGCAATCCAGGCAGAGGCGCGAATCATACTGTCAGGAGGCGGCTATTTTGGCAACAGCGTCGATCAGGCGGTCCAGGTCCTTTGTCGTAGTATAGACATTGGGAGAAACACGCACGGCACTTACGTTTTCCCAAACAATACCTGTCGTATGGATCTGGTAATCCGCAAAGAGCTTCGAAACGATGTCGCCTGGCGTCAAACCGTCAATGCTGAATGTTCCTAGGGCACACGAGTATTCCGGTTTGAGCGAGATATGAAGTTTCACTCTTGGATTCTTGACAATGGCATTGCACCAGTAGAGTTTGAGGTAGTGCAATCGCTCCTGTTTGCGCTTGCCGCCAATGGCGTTGTGAAAATCGATCGCTTGCCCTATGGCCTGCTCTGGTGCGAACGACCTTGTTCCAAGTGCCTCGAACTTGCGTATGTCAGGGCTTTGAGGCTTGTCGGTAGGGAAGATGGGCCAGGTGCCGGAGATCTTGTCCTTTTGTATATACATCACGCCTGTTCCGAAGGGCGCGCAAAGCCATTTGTGCAGGCTTGCGCCAAAATAGTCGCAGCCAAGGTCCGGGATCTTGAAATCAAGCTGTGCAAAGGAATGAGCTGCGTCGACGATGGTGACCAGGCCGCGTTTCCGCGCTTCGGCGCATAGTTTTGCGGCGGGGAAAATCTGCCCTGTCCATGTGACCAGGTGCGTGATGTGCCATATTTTGGTCTTCGGCGTTGTGGCGTTGATGTAAGCATTGACTACCGTTTCATCATTGTCAACCGGGAGATTGATGCTGATCCAGTTGATCTTGACTCCTTCCCGAAGCTCGCGCTGTTTCCATGCGTGGATCATGTTCGGGTAGTCTTGCTTCGTCATGACAATTTCGTCGCCCCGTTTCATGTCGATGCCCCAGGTGAATGTTCCTAGTGCTTCCGTTGTGTTGCGGTTGATGGCAATTTCGTCGGGAGACACACCCGCCAGGTCGGCCATTTTGCGACGCAAAGGTTCACGCCCCTTATCAAGGATTTGCCACATATAATAAGTGGGTGCCTCGTTGCTGAGGTGGTAATAGCGGTCTACGGCATCCTGAACCACCTTCGGCTGTGGACTCACTCCTCCATTGTTGAGGTTGAGAATGTTTGGCGACACCGTGTAGGCTTGCGACATGCGTGCCCAGAGGTCTTCGTCATTGACGGCAGCTTCCGGGGTGAGCTCGTTGAGTTCGAGCAAAGCCTCAGAAAGATCGTCGGCTTTTGCCTTGGCAGACATGGCTGTGAGGGATGCGGCACCGGCGAGGGTAATGCTTTTCTTGAAGAAGGATCTACGGGTGGTCATAGGCTTCTGATTGAGAATGGAAGGTAGGGAATTCGAAAGTCTCCCGCTTCAGCAAAAGGACGAGCGGGGGCAGGGGTTGCCCTTTGGCTATTGCTGGATTTCCCCAGTTCAGTCTTCCATATCTTTCAAGGCAATTTCAAGGGCACGCGTGCTGAGCCAGATTTCTTTAAGCGAAAGTGCCAGCGAATACAAGAGAAACATCAGGCTGAGCGCAAAAAGGGACACAGCCCACGCGCCCTGATTCACGTAAAAGAGCAGCATGCAGAGGACGCACAGAAAGAAGCTCATGATGCCGCTGGCCTGCATAAGCCGGATCAGGTTGAGCCGCCGCCTCAGGTTCTGGATTTGTTCCTTGAGATGCGGTCGGTCTGCCACAGATTCCTTGTAACTGTTGTGGAGTTTGCGGATGAGTGCCGCCAGGGAGAGGAAACGGTTGGTGTAAGCGAGCATCATCAGCGATATGGCCGGGAAAAGAATAGCGGGCGTATTGATTGACATTTCCATGATCAAAGTTACCTCTAAATACAGTTGGGGAAACTGCTATTTCACCTCCTGCAACTTGCGAAGTTCGGGTGCTCGCCATGCGGTAATTCCTACGACGAGTATCGTCATCATGCCGCCGAGGATCACAGAGGGGATCACCCGGAACAACCGCGCAGCGACACCAGA
>CAZJWV010000111.1:0-10328 GCA_964549855.1 uncultured Ohtaekwangia sp.
CTCTACAGCCAATAGCCAACCTCCAAAAGCTTCCCGTGGGAACTCTTGCACTGGGTACTAAACGCTGATTGACTACCATCTAGAAATCCGGGCAAGGAATAATCAACTTGTCCTTCGGCGGTTTCCTTGGATTGCGTGTCGGCCAGGAGTAGACGAGGCTGAACTCGTGTGCGCCGCCGCTTGCCGAGCCGAGTTGCGAGATGGTGTAGTCGTAGCTGTAGCCAATGTTGAGGATGTCTTTCTCCCCCTTCATCGTTAGTCCAATCAGTAAGACGATCGATTCGTTGTTGGCGAACCCATTAACCGTCTTGAAGGGAATGCCCCGGTACCAGGTACCGATAATGAGAGGTTCGAACGTGTAGTACAAGCCCACGTCTGCCTGGCTGAAGTCTCCTTGCTTGCGGTATTGGATCACCGGTGCTAAGCTTCGCTCACGTGGCTTGGCAAAAAATCCTGTGCCCATCACCCCGGGTTTGAAATAGAATTTCCAGCCGGCGTGAAAGGAAACTTTCGCAGCCAGGACATCATTCTCACCCAGGATGGATTGGTTGGGTTCTGTGATGTGATGCACGGCCACGCCGAGCCACCCGTTCTTCGTGAAGAACAAACCTCCAAACGATATGTCCGGAAAGAAGGCACTTTGGCCTGTGTTGAGTGCCTCGCCCGTTGGATTTATCAGCTGTCCCGTGCTTGGATCGAACTGGTCGCCGAACCTCAGGTCGTTGAAGTTGATGGAACGGTTGTATACCGCTACCTGGACACCCGGCCGAAACGAGAGCTCCTTTGTCAGCTGGAGTTGGTACGCATACTGAAGCCCGAGGCTGATCGATTGCAGCCCTACGACACCTACATAATCCCGGGTGAGGATGGCGCCGATACCGCTGTTCTTGTCCTCGATGAAGAAGTCTGCATAAGCCGATACCGTGGTGAAGTTGGCGTCGATGGACGGCCATTGGTTTCGGTAGTTGATTCCGACTCGGCCTTGCTGCGTCGAACCGGCAAAGGCAGGGTTCATATAGAGTGGCGCCGCGTAAAATTGTGAGAACTGCGGATCCTGGCCTGTTACCGGGGAGGAAACGAACAGCATTAACGTCACCAACCCTTGGAGCAAGGGGTACACCAAGGTGGGGTAAAACCATTTCCTCATTTGAGCAAAGTAAATCGATTTAGATCGCTTATGAAAGCCGTTGACGGCCCGTTTACCTAACGACAATTCCGGTCAAAATATATACTTTCGTGGTGATTGATCGTTTTACGTTTGCAAGAATAACCCGGATGCTGTTAGGTTGGGTGAAGGAGCGTATGACAGACCTTTTACTGATGCGTAAGCCCGCCTTCGTCCTGTTGTTGCTCGCAACATCACTTACAGGATTTTCTCAAAATCTGGAGCGTTACAACTGGTACTTCGGCAATTCCACCCAGGCTATCCGGTTCAACCGGAGCACTACCCTGCCCTCCATCGTCCCCAAGGCGGTTCCGTTCGGACCGGGAGGCAGTTCCACTGCTTCCAGTCCCAACAACGCCAATCTTCTTTTCTATACCGACGGTAACAACGTATTCGACGTGACCAATGCCGCCATGCCGAACGGAAATTTACTGAACGCCAACCCGGCCTCGAACCAACCCACGGCTATTTGCCCGGTGCCTGGCTCACCCAACCTGTACTACATCTTCACCAACACGGCCAGCTTTCCCGCCAGTGGAACCATCAGCGTGAGCGTTGTGGATATGACACAATTCGGCAACGCGCCGTTCCCCACTCCCGCGCTCGGTGATGTTACGTCAAAAAATGCTGCTGTAAGCGGCGGCGCGCTGAACAACCGAGCAGAAGGCATGATCATTGTCCCCGATGCGGGAGGAACTAATTTCTACCTGATCACCCAGGTTTCTAATTCGCAGGATTTTTCTGTTACTACTATTAACAACGGCCCACCTGCAGGATTCGTCACCATCAACTTCACGCTTGCCAGTCCAGTAGTGCCTACCTCGATTGCGAACTTCGCCTATCATTCGGGCACAGGGCGTCTTGCCGCTTCCGCACAGGATTCAAACACAGATGCACTCATCCTCAATTTTGATAACACCACTGGAGCCATCACGTTCGACCGGCTGATCTTGAACTCTGGTTTACCAACGGCCTCGAACCAATCCATCTATGATATTGAGTTCTCGGCAACGGGCCGCTTCCTCTACCTGAGCCGTCACGGCGATGGTACGGTGACTCCCGACCTGTTGCAGTATGATTATGCTAACCCGACTTCCACACTGACCTCCGTGTTGCCAGCTGCGGTCACTGGCAGCTACGGAGTGGAGATGGCGCCGGACAGCATGATGTATCACCTCTATGAAAACGCAACAGGCATCCATCTTGGTCGTCTTGCCGACACGGACAGCATTGCCGCGAACGTAATCTACACACCCAATGTCCTCTTCACAACACCGTTCACGGGTAAGCAGTTTTCAAACTTTGCACCGCGCTCGCAAGCCGTTCTCACTGTCGACTTCACGTTTGCTGGCACTTGCGAAAACAATCCGACCAGTTTCTTCCCCGAGATCACGCCTCAAGCCGACAGTGTGCGGTGGGACTTCAACGATGGGAACGGTTCCACTGCCTGGAGCCCGGTACATTCATACGCTGGACCTCAGACTTACAACGTAACACTCACCGCATTCTACCAGGACCAAACACAATCCGTCACCAAGCCCGTAACCATAAACGCGTTCCCGCTTCAGCTCGAGCTGGTTCAAGATACTACGGGGTGCGATTACCAATTCCCGGTAAATCCCAACTTCGACGCTTCCCGCAGGTTTTCGGTAAAGGTCAAAGTCACCGGTGGAACAGCTTCCAGCTATTCGTGGTCGAACGGCGACACTGATGACACACTCGAGCCAGACTCCGCGGGGTACTACTACGTTGTCGTTTCGGATGGATCTGGATGCTCGGCGTTTGCCGGCATGAATCTCAAGGAGTACGGATTGCAAGACCGGCGACAGAACATCTGGTATTTTGGCAACAAGGCTGGCATTGATTTTAACGTCAGTCCGCCGGTGGCGCTGTCGAACAGCGCGATGGATGCGCCCGAGGGATGCGCCGTCATTTCCGATCGCAACGGCAATGCCCTCTTCTACACCGACGGGGACAAGTTGTACGACAAAACCGATACTGAAATTGCCACCGGCATCGGCGGCGACCCGCTGGCTTCCCAATCGGCCATCATCGTGCCAGTCCCTGGCGATGAAACACTCTATTATATATTCACCAACGAGGCGGTGAACGGCGGATCGACGAACACGGTAAAGTACAGCCTCTTTGACATCAAGCCGAACAATGGGCTTGGAGCGTTGGTACAGCAGGATATTACACTGTTCTCGCGCAGTACGGAACGCATGACTGCCAGTGGGCGGTGGTTGATCCTCCACGAATCCGGCAACAATAGTTTCCTGGCATTCGAGATTACACCTGCCGGGATTGAAGCCCCAGTGATTACAGCCATCGGCGCGGATCACCCCACAACTCCATTGGAGAACAACGAAGGTTACATGAAGCTGGGTCCGAACAACCTGGTGGCTGTCGCGCTATCGACACCCGGTGTAAGCAACGTCGTGGAGTTGTTTACGCTAATCGACAGCAGTGGCGTGCTCACGAACTACCGGAGGATCGATCTCAATGAGCCGACTGGCCAGGTATATGGAGTTGAGTTTTCGCCGGGCGGCAACAAGGTCTTTGCCACGGTCAAGGTTCCAAGCCCCGGTCCATCGCAGTTGTTCGAGTACTTCCTCGACTCCCTGGGAAATCCTCATTTCAGGAATCAGATCTCGCCTGCAGCTGAGCTTGGCGCCATCCAGATTGGCCCCGATGGCAACATCTACGTGGCCGTCAACGGCACGGGGAGTGATTTCCTCGGCACCATTTCCGCCAGCGACGATACCACCCAGGTCTCTGGCTTCTTGCTCAACGGGTTCGCCCTTGCCCCCGGAACAAATTCGCGACTTGGTTTGCCGAACTTCATTCAGAACATCTCTAATTCCATCGGCGGGCCCAGTATTGACGTTACTGGCATTTGCCTGGGCGGACCCACTACATTCATCGGCACACCCACCGATGCCATTGATCATTTCTTTTGGACGTTAGGCGATGGGGCAACGGTGATCGATAGTGCCACCTTCGAGCACACCTATGCCCTGCCGAATACCTACGTCGTGAGTATGAGACTTACCAACCGATGCAACCTCGACACGACGCTGACACGGAACGTCACCATCTTTAACCCACCGGCACGACCTACTCTATTGGGCGCATATGCGCTGTGCAATGGGCCTATCACCCTTGACGCAGATAACCCTCCCTCAGGGACACCCGGGCTCGTATTCCTGTGGGACGATGCAACAACCAATCAAACGGTGTTGGTGACAGACCAATCCATCCGTTCAGTAACAATCACCGATCTCAACGGGTGTACCTCCAATGCGACAACAATCATCGGAGATTCGCGGCCCCAGCTGGACCTGGGGCCGGACTTGACACTGTGCCAGAACTCATTTACATCTGCATTGAACGCGCAGAATCCTGGAGCATCGTATTCCTGGACGGTAACTGGCCTAAATAACCCTGGCGCTTCTTCTGGTCAGAGCCGGGCGCTTGTGACCACTGCACCAACACCGGTTGGTTCACCCGATCACTACCAGGTTACCGTAACTCTTGTGCTTGACCCTTCGATTCCCGTTTCTTGCTCCCTGACGGAGGACCTTTTTGTCACCATTGTAGCTACACCGGTGTTTAATATTTCCGGGACTGACACGAACTGCGGAGCAACGAATGGAACGCTCCAGCTGGACGTGAACTCAAGTCCTGGTCCTTTTTCCTATTTCATTACTGGGCCCGCCGGCTTCTCCCAAACAGACTTCGACCAGGTTGCACCTCCACTCATAAGCTATCCCGTCCCCAATCTTGCCGCGGGCACCTATTCCATTGCCGTCCAGGATCAGGTTTCCGGATGTAGCGAGTTCCGGACTTTCGGCATTTCAACATTGAGCTTTACCGCCAATGCAATTGCAAATGCACCGAACTGTGACCCGGTCGCGCTTTCCATAACTACTGTCGGGACAACTATTCCCCCTGGACAGCAACTTCTGTATAGGGTTCTGGATGATGCTAACCAGGTTGTTGACAGTGGAGCAGGCCTGCCTGATGATCCCAACATTACAACCAACCCGATCACCGTCGGGAACTACAACGGTCTCTATACGATTGAGATCACCGAACCTGGACCAAGTGCATGCACATTTAATATCAACAACTTCGCAATCAACCCAAATCCACCGATTGCAATTACATTTGATACCAACTTATGTTCACCTACACCTTCTGTTACAGCGATTTTGCCGGCGCCAGTAGCACCAACGTTTAGTTGGAATCTCGGGTCTGGAACCTCGACACAATCAATCACAGGCCCTGGCCCGGTCTTTCTTTCAGTGACTGTGACCGATGCCGGTGCGTGTACGACAACTCAAGACACCACGGTAGTTGTTGACAACCCTGTAGCAGACTTTGTTCAGACTGATCAATGCCAGGACAACATCGTCGTTACGGCAAGTCCGACTGGAAACTATGTTTACATCTGGTATCGCAACGGTTCACTTTCAAGCTTCGCGACGGGCCCAAGTGTTCCCTTGTCACTGCCTGACGACGGTGATTTGATCGAGGTAGAGGCTCAGAGTCTCTCGAGCGGATGCAGGTCCACCCGAGCGGGTCATAATGTTCTGATAACCGGCATAGTTGATGCCGGGCTCACTGCGACCCAGGCCTGCGAGGACGGGCAGCCATTTACCCTAACGGCGGTGACCTCAGCGACAGGTACGAGCTTCGCATGGTTCCGCGATGGAACAGTTATCCCCGGAGAAACCGCTATCACGACCACCCAAACCCTCGAAGGGAGATACCGGGTAGATGTGTCGAAACTGGTATGCGTGACCAGTGCGGCCCTCACCGTTACCCGTGCACCTATTCCTGTAGGAGAACTCCCCAACCGCGTGGTCATCTGTAATGATCCGGAGAACACGGATCCCAGTTCAAGCCAGGTGGACCTCAACCCTGGTTTCTTTTCACAGTACGACTGGTTCAAGAACGAGCTGTCGCTGGGTTATACCGCACAGGTGCTCACCGCTGATAGCGAAGGGCTCTACCGTGTGAATCTTACCAACTCTTTCAACTGCGTCGCCTCCGACGAGGTGGATGTTGTGAACGATTGTCAACCGATCATCGTGGCCCCCAATGCCTTCAGGCCTACTTCGTCCGTTGACGCCAACAAGAATTTCTTTGTGATCAGCAGCTTCATCACCGACGATTTCAGCATCTTCATTTTCAACCGCTGGGGCGAGCTCGTGTTCACTTCCACTGACAAGGAATTCCAGTGGAACGGTGGCGTCAACAATGCGCTGAACCAGCCTGCGCCCGGCGGCTCGTATTCGTACGTCATTCGATTCGTAAGCTCCTACCGGCCCGAGCGGGGCGTGCAAGAGCGGCGCGGTGGCGTGGCCCTCCTACGGTAGCGGCGTTTTGCCCTGAGCCATCGCTTGTGTACCCTGTTAAATGTCTTCGCGGCGCCGTTTCGGCTGCCGCGATCTACGAACTTTCCATGAAATGCGACTCTTCCGAGCCCTGATCAATCGCTTCCGTGCAGACTAGAAAGTGCACCACACTCTAATACGTGCGTAGGTCGCGGTATTCGGCCGGCCTTCGAGAAACCTCAGGCACCGGTCCGAAACCGCGAAGACATTCCAATGAACGTCGAACTACTTCCTCCAAAAGACTGCCCAACGATGCGGAACACAACGCCGATAGGATCAAAGGCGTTGAATTTTGGGAATTGAAGCCTTATCTATGTAGGACGATGCGCATCCTCTTCTTTCTGGTCCTGGTTCTAGCTTTCGCCTGCAGCAACCCACCTCGCCAGGTCGCGATCATCCCCAAGCCTGTTAGTCTTGAAATGAATGAAGGGGACCTCCCCCTCCGCAATGGATTCACGCTCTCCTGTCCGGAAGGAGATGCGGGCGATCGGCTGAAGGCGTTGTTAAGTGAATCCATAACGAAGCGAAATCTCAATGTCGTCGCCGAAGGCGGGACTCCCGTGGTATTGTCGATCATTGCATCCGACACACTTGCGCCCCAGGGCCACTACGAGCTCACAGCAAACAAGGGCGGCATCACCATCATGGCGCCGTCACCTGAAGGGCTATTTTACGGAATGCAGACCTTTTTGCAACTGTTGCCGCAACAGGGAGAAGCGCCGACCATTCCTTATTTGGTTATTTCCGACCACCCCCGGTTCCCATATCGTGGTCTTCACCTTGATGTGAGTCGTCACTTCTTTCCGGTTTCGTTTGTCAAACAATACATCGACTGGCTTGCCTTCCACAAGTACAACTACTTTCACTGGCACCTTACTGACGACCAGGGGTGGCGGATTGAAATCAAGAAATTCCCAGAACTGCAGAACATCGCCTCTAAGCGTAAGGAAACGCTCATTGGTCACGGCGGTAACCCGAAGGACTACGATGGAACACCTTATGGCGGCTATTACACGCAAGAAGAAATCCGTGAGGTGGTTCAATACGCCGCCGACCGATACGTAACCGTGCTTCCGGAAATCGAAATGCCGGGACATGCGCTTGCCGCCCTGGCCGCCTATCCTTCCTTGGGCTGCACAGGTGGTCCTTATGAAGTAGGAACAAAGTGGGGTGTGTTCAATGACGTGTTTTGCGCTGGGAAGGAAGAGACATTTACTTTCCTCCAACAAGTACTGGATGAAGTGATTCCCTTGTTTCCCGGACCTTATGTCCACATTGGCGGTGACGAATGCCCCAAGAACAACTGGAAAGTTTGCATGAACTGCCAGCGTCGGATCAGGTCAGAAGAGTTGATCGACGAGCATGGGCTGCAGAGTTATTTTATCAGGCGCATGGAAACGTATCTCAACAGCAAGGGCAAGCGACTCATTGGTTGGGATGAGATCCTCGAAGGGGGATTGGCCCCCAACGCAACGGTAATGAGTTGGCGAGGTGAAAGTGGAGGAATTGCCGCAGCCAAGCAACAGCACGACGTGATTATGACGCCAGGCGACTGGGTTTACTTCGACCACTACCAGGACACCACGGGAGATGAGCCCCTGGCCATCGGCGGATACACACCCTTATCCCAGGTGTATGACTATGAGCCGTTGCCAGCGTCGCTTGGAGCCGAGGAAGCCCGCCATATCCTGGGTGCGCAGGCCAACCTGTGGACCGAGTACATCGCTACCCCCGATCATGCCGCCTACATGGTTTGGCCACGGGCTTGCGCACTGGCAGAAGTACTCTGGTCGCCCAAAGACGGCCACACTTATGACGATTTCCTCGTCAGGCTGCAGCCGCATCTCGGTCGGCTCAAACAACTGGGCATTCCGTTTGCTCCACATGTAGAAAAAGAGTTTAAAAACCAGAACCCTTGATTCAATGAAACACGCATTTTTCCTCCTGTTGCTGATGGGCGCTGCCGCTAGCAGCGAGGCGCAACTAATTAAGACCACACTCACCCTGACGGTTCGCGATGAACTGGGTAATACCGTTGAAGGTGCTACGGTGTCGCTATACGAAACGCAGGCCAACTACAATGAAGAGAAGAATGCTGTGGTCGTCGGCGAAACTGACAAGAAAGGTGTTGTGAAATTCAAAGACCTTCAGGCCATCTCTTACTATGTCCTCGTTCGCAAAGGCGACAAAGACAACATGGGCGCCGGCGAGCAAATTGGTAAGCTCGAAGCAAAAAAAATAAACAAGGCCACCATTATTATCCAATGACCGCGCCGCTCGCTGTGGCGATTGTCCAGTATGGGCTCCGCTGGCCGGCTGAATCTTCGACCGTCGGCCGATTCTTGTCTTTGCTTCAGCACCCCGACGCATTTTTGCGAACGCACCTGCCTGGTCACATTACTGGATCCGCGTTTATCGTTTCCACAGACGGAAGTCACACCCTCCTCGTTCACCATGGCAAATTGAACCGCTGGCTCCAGCCGGGCGGTCATGCAGATGGCGATACGGATGTCGTCCGCGTGGCTACGCGCGAAGCCAACGAAGAAACCGGAGTCCTGCAGTTGGAACTCGCTACCGCCGAGATCTACGACCTCGACATCCACCCGATCCCGGCCCGGCCCGACTTCCCATTGCATGACCATTACGACGTGCGCTACCTTTTCCGCGCGCCCCTTGATGCGCCAGTCACAGTCAGCGAGGAATCACATGACGTACGTTGGGTGGCCCTCGGAGAATTGGATCGGTACAATGCTGAACCTTCCCTCCTGCGGATGCGCGACAAGCTTGCCCTCAGGAACCCAGCCGCTGAGCGGAGCCGAAGCGCCGGTACCTAAGCTCAAGAGCCTCATCGTCATCCCGAGCGAAGTCGAGGGATGAACTGGCGATGGGTGCCTCGACTCCGCTCGGCATGACGTGTCTACCCGCTATAACAAGGCCTCGGCTCCGCTCGGCTATCTATGAAGGGGCGCTTGTCGATGGGATGGCGACCCTTAGGCTTCGCTCAGGGCAAGCTTTTTTCCTGCATTTTTGTCTCACCATGGAAGCCACCGTCGGGACATCGGCCAGTGAAGCAGCGCAACTGCTGAGGAAAGGTCAAATTGTGGCCATTCCGACGGAGACAGTTTACGGCCTTGCCGGGAATGCATTGAATGTCGATGCGGTGGTGTCGATCTTTGATGTGAAGGGCAGACCCCGCTTCGATCCGCTTATCGTCCATGTTCCCTCCTGGGAAGCGGCAGCCCGTTACGTCAAGGATGTTCCTCCCATGGCTGAGAAACTGGCACGCACATTTTGGCCGGGCCCGCTCACCCTGCTACTGCAGAAACAAGAAGTCATCCCCGACCTGGTTACGTCGGGGTTGCCCCGCGTCGGGTTGCGGTGTCCGGACCATTCGTTGACCCGCGAATTGCTTAACGCCATTGACTTTCCGCTGGCTGCGCCCAGCGCGAACGCATTTGGATATGTGAGTCCCACCACGGCTGGGCACGTAAAACAACAACTGGGTCGGAAGATCCCCTACATCCTTGATGGTGGGCCGTGCAAGGTGGGTATCGAATCAACCATCGTGGCATGGGAACTGAACCAACCGGTCGTTTACCGGCTGGGCGGCATCAGTGTGGAAGCGATTGAGCAGGTGACAGGACCTGTGGTGGTTCAGGCATACTCCAGTTCACAGCCCCAGGCTCCAGGGCAACTCCAGCGACACTATGCTCCCGACAAGCCCTTCTACCTCGGCTCCATTGACAAGCTGATCCGTCAAC
>CAZJWV010000112.1:0-10260 GCA_964549855.1 uncultured Ohtaekwangia sp.
CGAATACCGAGACTCTGTTCTCCATTGGCTCTACCACCAAAGCCATGACGGCAGTTTGCCTGGGCATGCTCGTCGACGAGGGAAAACTGGCGTGGGACGACCCGGTGGTGAAGTACCTACCGGAATTTCAACTTTATGATCCCGCCGTTACGCGTGACTTGCGTGTCCGCGACCTGCTCCTCCACAACAGCGGCGTCGGCAACACCGACTTTCTTTGGGGCTCGATGGATATTCCAGAGGAGGAAATCCTTCGCAGGATGCGGATGGTGAAACCCTCCTACCCCCTGCGCGGCGGATTTATTTACCAGAATGTTTTTTACATCGCTGCCGGCGCAGTTATCAAAAAGGTGAGTGGCAAGAACTGGCACGAATTCATACAAGCCAGAATTTTCACGCCCCTGGGCATGACACGCACTGCCACAAAAAAGGCAAACATCAAGGACGACAACTACACGAAACCTCACTTTAAATTGAATGGGAAGATCCAGGTGATTGGCTACACCAAGGATGACGAGGTCGGACCCGCCGGTTCAGTATGGTCTTCCATCGGCGACATGAGCAAGTGGGTCGTCTGCATGCTCGACAGCAGTAAGTATTCCGGTGGTCGCTTGCTTAAGCCTACGACATGGGCCGAAATGTTCAAGCCGCAGACGCTGGTGACTTCCAACCAGTTTTACCCAACGCAGCAGATCACCAAGCCCAATTGGATGACCTACGGCCTTGGCTGGTTCCAGCACGACTACAAGGGTCGAAAAATCAACTTCCACACGGGGAGCTTGTCCGGCCTGATCGCTTTGAATGCACAGCTCCCGGATGAGAAACTCGGGTACTACTTCCTGGGCAACTACGATCACGCAGAAGTGCGACATGCCCTGATGTACAAGGCCTTCGACGAGTTCGCGCTGGGTGGCACCCGCGACTGGAGCACGGAGTTCAAGACCTTGTACAAGGAGTTGAGCGATCGCCAGGAAAAAGAAGTTGCCAGGCTTGAAGGCATGCGTGTGAAAGACACGAAGCCCTCTCTAACCCTCGATGCCTATTCCGGCACTTACAGCGACCCACTTTACGGCACCGTGAAAGTAATGGCTACCGGAACCACCCTTGCCATCACACTCAATGATGTGGAAAATGCTACCCTTGAGCACTGGAACTACGATACGTTCTACGGCCCTTGGGAAAAGGCGTGGTACGGAAAGGCAATCGCTCAATTCACCATCTCGCCGTTTGGGAAAGTGGAGAAGCTTCTCTTCGAGGGAATGGAACTGAGGAGGGTAAACTAGAAGCGCAGGGTCAATTTGAAAATTTGAGAATTTGAAAATGGGTTGCTCCACTTTGAGCTAGCCAATTGTCAATTTACCAAGAGTATGGAATTGGAACCTGAATGTGGACATTCGGCCGGCTCCAATTTTCAAATTAAGAGCCTACCCTATCTCGATGACTACGTCATCACTCATCGGGTGCCCAACACAAGTGAGCACGTATCCTTCTGCGCGTTCGCTGGCGGACAGCCCTTCCTCCTCATCTAGTTTCACTTTGCCTGAGATGGCCTTTCCCCGGCACGCAGTGCATAGGCCGCTCTGACATGAGTACGGCAAGTCAATGCCTTTGTCGAGCGCGGTTTCCAGGATGCTGCGATTGGGTTGAACGACAAACTTGTGCTCCTGGCCATCGTAGCGAACAGTGACCTCGTAAGCCTTCTTCTCCGTCGGTGCTGCTACGCCGGCAGCCGCTTCTTTCTTCTGGTCCTTGTCTATGGTCGGGGTAACAAAGGTCTCTTTGAAGACCTTTTCCTTGGGGATCGACTGCAAGTCCAGGAGTGTTTCCACGTTCTTCATCATCCCTTCAGGTCCGCACATCAGGTACGTGGTCTTCTCGATGCCCCAATCCGGGATTCGCTCAAAAAGCTTCTTGAGCATGTCGTGATTGAGGAGACCTGACAATCCCTGCCAGTTCATCGGCGCCTGGTCAAGGATATGAATGATATGCAGGCGACCCTGGAATTGGATCTCGCGCTTTATCAACTCCTCCTTGAAAATAATGCTCTCCTCATCCCGGTTGCAGTAGATCAATGACACCACACTCTCCGGCTCCTGGCTCAGGGTGCTCTTGATGTGCGACATCATTGGCGTGATTCCGCTGCCGCCAGAAAACATGACCAGGTGACGCTTGCGGTCCTTGTTATAGTCTGTAGTGAAATGTCCGGCCGGCTCACCAATTTTCACCTTGTCGCCTACCTTGACATTATCGACGAGGTAGTTGGAGACAATGCCGTCGTCCACCCGCTTGACCAGGACAGCCAGGTCTTCATCTACAAAAGGTGAGGAGCACAGTGAATAAGTCCGGCGAAGTTCTTTGCCCTGGATGGTGGTGATCAAGGGAAGAAACTGACCCGACTTATAGACAATCTTCCGGTCGGCAGGCTGGGCAAAAACGATGGAGATGGCGTCCTTCGTCTCCCGAACAATATTCTTGATCGTCAGGTAGACGTAGTGTTTCCCGGGTTCATCCGGCCTGGGAGCCGGTTCGGACTTCTTGAAAAAGCTAAAGGCCATTGGACGCGTCGAATCAGTCGGCAAATTTACTGCGCCGGCTGACACGCGCCAATTCCGCACCTAAATATTCAGCCAATAAGTGAATTTAAACACCAGCGAATAGTTTTTGCTGTTCAGGCTGCCCGGCAGGTAGTTTTCTGTATACACCAGGAAGAAATCTGACGCCGGTTTATAGCGAAACTGCAGTCGCGCGTTCAGGTTGACGTTGTCCATCCGCGTGTTGTATTGAACAAAGGTGGTTAGGAAGATCTTGTCGGTAAACGTAATGTCGAACCGTGGGCTGACGATGAATTGCTGCGCCGCCCCGTAGTTGTCGGGAAGCTTTATGTCGTAGTAATCCACCCTCAGCGAGGCGCTTCCGAACGGTTGGTAGCGGTAGTTCAGTTCACCGAAGACATAGAAGTTCGTTCCGTTGTAAAACGTACCCGGGGAGGTTCCGACGAGATACTTAAGCCGCTTGCGCTGATCGGACTTGAAACTGACAAAAAAGTTGTTCCAGTCATACTGCTCGCCGGGAAGGAAGTTCGTGTACTTGTCGCCGTCGATCGGATTAAACTCATTGGTTAGCTCCTGGAATACATGGTTGTAGAAAACCTGGAAGCTGGCCGTGTTCAGAAAGTCAATCGTGGTCCCGAAGCCCCCAAAACGATCTGTGGTCACGCCTGTCGGGATTCGCGCCATGTTAAAATCAAACTGTGGGGTAATACGGATGATTCGTTTGCTCTTTGGATAGAAGGGCCTGGCGATGCTCGCCGCCGTGTTCAGCACGCCAGGGTAGACGCCCCGCATTGGCAAAAAGCCGGCCTCGGAGTTGTAGTTCTCCTGGATGAACGTCTGCATCACGAAAAAGCGCAGTGTTCGTCTAGTGTGTTGCACAAAACCTCCACCTGAAAAATTACCCGATGAGGCAAACGCATCAAATGATTTGCTCACGTAGCCGCTGGCGTACCATGTATTGTCGGGACTCAGGAGGTCAAGGTCGATCGTTCCGGTCCGGTTGTAGGTATTCAGGATCTTTACTCCGCTACTATTCTCTTCCCACAGGCTCGGGTGGAAGTATTTAAGTGAATCGTGGAGGTTGGTGCCCAATGACTGCTTGTCTATGTATGTGAATTGGATGGAGGATTGCTTCCAGAAATTCCGTTGAATCGCCGCAGCCGTGTAGGTCTGCGTCGGGAGGCCGAGAGAGGCTGTCTCCTTCGTGCGCATGTGGAGAATGCTGGTGCGCCATTTCCTCGACAAAGAACCGCTCAACCGCGCACCGTAATCGATGCGCACTCTCCTGAGCAAGTCACTCGTGTCGCGGGCAAGGCCAATACGCCGTGTAAAAAGTGGCCGGTTGTCGGGCCAGCCTGCCCGTTCATAGAGGTCACTATTCTCCAGGAAGAATTGCCTTCGCTCCGGGAACTGGAATTCGAATCGGGTGAGATTAATTACTTGTCGGTCAACTTCCACCTGTGAAAAATCAGGGTTGACCGTCAAGTCGAGGTTTAGAGAAGGAGTAACACCCACCTTCACGTCACCGCCCAACTGGAAATCGTTCTCATGCTTTTCCGGTGTCGCCTCATGATCAGTAGCTGTACCACCGGCAACATAGGGAATGACGGAAATGTTGATGGACTGTTTCGGGGGCGGGACATCCCACTTCAGTTTACCGCTGTAGGCAAATGAATTAGGGATCAGTTGGATCGGTGTGGCAATCCAACTGCTGGTCTGGTTGCGCTTCAAATCATAGCGGGCGAATGTGATGTTCCAGGTGTCGGCCCCATTCTTGAAGCGGAAACTCTTGAATGGAATGCGCATCTCGGCCACCCAGCGGTCGCCGGATTTCACCACCTTGGAGTACCACTTATTGTCCCATGAAGTATTGTAACTGCCTTCCTCCCTTCCTCCGGCCGCAATCGTACCTTCCAACTGAACTCCTTCCGGCGTAATGGCGAAAATGAAGCCATTGATACCATCGTTGTAAGGGCCGATCATTACTGAAGCATTGTCGTTGCCGGTGTAGTCGAAATCGCGGCGAAGGGATTGAACGACGTTGGGCTTATCGTCGTCGTAGCAAACAAAGGAGACGTAGAGCGCATGGTCATCATAAACCACGCGGGCCTCGGTTTGGAAGGTCGCAAGGGCGGTGTCGACCGGGTAATTCAGGAAGAAGTTCGTTGCCGGTTCCGCCCCTGCCCAGGAGGCTTCGTCCAGTTTCCCGTCGATCATGATAGGATCAGACGCTTTCTTGATGGCGAGCTCCTTACCGGGTGTGTTCTTGATTTGCGCCAGTGAGTGGGTGAAGATGCCGGCGAGCAACAGGATGGAGATACAGCGAATCATCGACGGCATTGGAGTTTCAAATCTGCGTCAATCAACGTAAAAGCCCTGGAATGGTTAAAAACAATTATTTTAGCGGCCTAATCACCCTCCTTGGAACTCACCCCGCTTACGGCGATATCCCCGATTGATGGACGTTACTTCCAGACTACCAAGTCACTGGCGCGCTACTTCTCAGAAGAAGCGCTGATCCGGTACCGCATCCGGGTGGAGGCGCAATACTTTATCGCCCTCGTCGCCCTGCCACTCCCTCAGCTGGCAGATTTTCCCAAGGATTCAATCGCCTGGCTCCAGACCCTGGCTGTCACCGTCGACGAGAAAACTGCCGCCGCCGTCAAGGGCATTGAGAAAACCACCAACCACGACGTGAAGGCCGTCGAGTATTTCCTCAAAGATGCTTTTGACCAGCGTGGTCTCTCGCGTTTCAAGGAGTTTATCCACTTCGGTCTCACTTCACAAGACATTAACAACACAGCAACTCCGCTCTTGTGGAAAGAGTTCCTCGAAAAGGAGTTTCTGCCAGCCCAGACAGCTTTGATAAAGAGGATACAAGACCAGGCCAAAACATGGAAGGATATCCCGATGCTGGCACGCACGCACGGACAACCGGCGTCACCGACGCGGCTGGGCAAAGAAATGGAAGTGTTTGTCGTACGACTGCAAAACCAGCTAGCCTTGTTGACCGCCATTCCACATACTGCCAAGTTCGGCGGCGCAACCGGTAATTTTAACGCGCATTGCGCTGCCTACCCTGCCGTCGATTGGAAAGGATTCGCAGATCGTTTTGTGAAGAACCTGGGCCTTTCCCGCAGCCATCCCACCACGCAGGTTGAACACTATGATCACCTGGCGGCGCAGTTTGACGGTCTCAAAAGAATCAACACCATCCTCATCGACTATTGCCGCGACGTGTGGCAATACATCTCGCTTGGCTATTTCAAACAGAAGATCATGGCGGGTGAGGTTGGATCCTCCGCGATGCCTCACAAGGTCAACCCCATCGATTTTGAGAACGCAGAAGGCAACCTGGGTATCGCCAACGCACTATTCGAACACTTGGCGGCAAAGCTCCCGATTTCACGACTTCAGCGCGACCTCACCGATTCAACAGTGCTTCGCAACATCGGGGTGCCGATGGCGCACAGCTGGCTCGCGTTGACTTCGATTGACCGCGGCATTCAGAAACTTGAACTCAACGAGGCTGCCCTTCGCCGCGACCTGGAAGAAAATTGGGCTGTGGTCGCTGAGGCCATTCAGACTATACTTCGTCGCGAAGGTTATCCAAATCCCTTCGAAGCCCTTAAGGCGCTTACCCGCACCAACGATCGTATCACCAAGGAGAGCCTTGCGGAGTTTATTCAGTCGCTCAAAGTGAGTGAGGCGGTGAAGCGGGAGCTTCTGGCTATTACTCCCTTCAGTTATACCGGTATTTGACCACGACTCGAAACTGGAAATCAGAAAATAGAAACTGGAAACCTGAATCACACTTCAAGTTTCCAGTTTCTAGTTTCTAATTTCTGATTTCCTATCGCGGGAGGCTCTCGAATCCACGCCTCACTACTGCACTCCCACTTTCTTAACACTAATCTTCGCCACGGTTGCTTCACGGTTGGCTTTACCAGATCCGTAATCTTTCAAAGCGTTGCTGGGGATCGATAGCTCCAGTGTCGCCGGGATACCACAGCCTTTGCACGCGGTCATTTTCACCTTGAAAACCAGCTGCTCGTTGTCTTTCAAGCTCCGCAGTGTGCGGCCGTACTCGACAATGTTCTCTTTGAGGTCAAGCTCAAACTTCGGGTACAGGTCTTTCACCTGCTTGTCGCGCTCCGCCTGGCTGAGGTCGCGTTTGTCGACGGTCGGCATGGCAAACCGGTCATCTTCCATCTCCATGCTGGAATACACACGCATGTAGTAGATCACCCCGAAGTCCTTGAGGCGCTCGTAGTTGAGGCTGCCCTGGGAATAGTAAGTCGTCGACAGGTCTTCGCGGTACAGGCGGCCGAACAAGCTGGCCAACACTTCCAGGTCAGGATCTACCGACTCGGCTGTCTGCGTATCCGTAACTTTTAAACGATTGAGGAACTCTGCGCGGGTTATCTTGCTCTGCTTTAACTGTTCGATGTCGCTGCGTTTCGCCTCCACCGACATCAGCGCCCGCTTTGCGCGGCCACCGCTCCCACCGCTGCCGCTGATCCACATCACTTCAAAGTCGGGCTCGAATTCATCCGACCGGTTGCTGATGATGATGCGCTCATCTGCCTTCAGGCCGCTGATCACATCGCCATAGTCTGCAAGGAAATTCTTCGCTACGTCCATGAAACGTTCGCGCGCTTTGCTCATAGTGCTGTCGTCCACCTCTTCGCCTCTGCGCGACGGCTTGGGCGTCTTGACCCGGACTTGGTCGCGCTTGGACTCTTTGATCGCCTTTTCCTCATCTTCACTCCGGCTGTAGGAGTAAGAATAAGAGTAGGCGCCTGGAACGCCAGGCATAGCTATGGCAGGTTGCGACCCTTGGGTCATCCAGCGGTTGTAAAATCCGCCGACGGGGAGCTTCAGGGTGACGCCGTATCCGGCGGTATAAGTTCCTTTCACATCAACAGGCCAAAAGCCACGGTGGCCCGCCTCCTGCCGAAGCAGGGTGCCCAGGATATTCTCCGCCACCAGGATGTCTTGCTCCATTCTATCGGCGCCCTTAGACTGCGCCTTCGTCATCACGGGGATCCCGATAATTATCAGAACCACCATCCAAACCACACTAATCACACGTTTCATACGATTTTCAATTTGGGGTTTTCAATTAGTAACTGCGTTGACCATCGGTCCGGTTCGTGCTGATCAGGCTCGTCAGGATCTGTTCGGTCTCTTTCTTAAACTGATTTGTATTCTCTTGCAGGTTAGTCATCGACGACTGGACGTACTGGAGGTCTTGCTGACGTTGGTCCTGCACATATTTGGCAAAATCCACCAGCAGCGATTGCACATACTCTTTCTGTCCCTGCGCCGATAACTGGAGGTAGTCCTTCATTGTTTTGAGGTTGTCTGCCTCCAGTTGGCTCACAAACTCCTTGATCCGTTCCTGCTGGCCTTGCGACACGTTACGCACGAGTTGATCGATACGTTCCGAGCTGGCCAGTACATTCTTGCGGATGTCGTCTTCCAGGTTCTTACGGTCTTGTTCCCAGGCTGCCTGGGCGGCGGCGTTGTTTTCTTTTAGCGATGTGCTTATCATTTCAGCAACTCGTTGTTCGCTCAATGAAGACTCAACGGTCGCTGGTGAACCAAAACCCATCCTCATTTCTCCCTCTTGGTAATTGGCATAGAAACCTAAGCCTTTCGCGGCCACGAGCACGATGAGTAGAGACGCAGCCATACCGAGGCTCCAGCGTACGTATCCTTCCTGCCAGAACGATCGGCGGGTTTCTCCGAAGATGATCGGCGGGGCGATCACTTCCTTGTCGCGCAGGTGCGCCAGGATGCCACGGGCATCCGCCCATTCAGACAGGCGCTTCCGTTCTTCCGGGTGCTGTTGCAGCCAGGCTTCTACGCGTGCACGTTCCTCCCCTTCCAACTCACCGTAGTGGTAGGCAACAAGGGTGGCTTCATCGGGTCTATCCTTCATAACCAATCGTTTCTTTTGTAATGTTTCTTCGCTCCAAAATCCTCTTCAAAGCCTCCAGTCCGTAATACATTCTCGACTTTACGGTGTTCTCCGATATGTTCAGGGCGTCGGCGATCTCGCGAAACTTCAGCCCTTCGTACTCTTTCATGATCACCACTTCCCGTTGTTCTTCACTCAACTGTAGGAGGCATTGGTGAAGCAGGTCTGCCAATTCCGACTGCCGCAGGACCCGTTCCGGGTTATCATTCCGGCTTCCGGCCATTTCCCATGCCTCACTTTCCTCTTCATCACCGGGTCGCAGGTCGTTCAGCGAAACTGCCCGCATCGTTTTCTTTCTCCGTAGCTCCTCGCGGCAACAGTTCACCGCGATGGTGTAGAGCCACGGACGGAACCGCTGGGCGTCCTGCAGGTGGGCGATGTTGCGATGCATGGCGATGAACGTCTTCTGTGCCACCTCCATCGCCAGGTCATGGTCGAAGAAGAACTTGTATCCGTAGTTGTAGATGCGCTTATGCCAGGCTTGCACCAATTTGCCCTGCGCAAGGGAATCTCCCCCTTTTGCCCGGGCTACAAGGTCCTCGGCATGCATCATTGCCTTTTCAGAATAGGTTAGCGCCACTGTACAGTAGTATTGTCTCTAAACAACCTGCTTTTACGTCTTAGATGGCCGCCAAGTCCAAATAGTTTGATGGCCGGAGGCAAATTCCAAATACCCCGCCTACGCGAAACGCTACGGCGGGCAGGCAAGCACCACCCCGGCACATGGCCGCGGCCAAATTCCATGCAGAAAGTAGGATTTTGGGGCTTTGGGTTTTGGTGCTTCGTCTGAGCATATCTTTGCGACCGTGAAAACTGTCATTGCCTGGCTTATCCGCACTATCCCGAGGAAATATCTACTCCGGCTAAGCACGGTCGGTCTAAAGGTGGTTGGTTTGTTTTACGCTGGCAATTCGGTTGAGTGCCCGATATGCAGTTCTCACTACCGGAAGTTTCTGCCTTACGGCCGCATTAATCCCCGGCCCAACGCCTTGTGTCCATCATGCCTGTCGTTGGAGCGTCACCGACTGATCTGGCTGTACCTGCGCGAACGAACGGACTTCTTCAAGAAACCCATGGACGTTCTTCACGTGGCGCCGGAGCAGTGTTTTATGAAGGCATTCGAAAAGCAGCACGGCGACCGCTACATCACCGCGGATCTTGAATCACCGCTGGCTAAAGTGAAAATGGATATCCACCAGATGCCTTTCGCCGATCGCACGTTCGACGTCGTGCTATGCAACCATGTGCTTGAGCATGTGGAGAATGATATTCGCGCCATGGAAGAGATTCATAGGGTGTTGCGGCCCGGGGGCTTTGCCATTCTGCAGGTTCCTTTCTTCGCGCCGGTGCCTGAGAAGACGATCGAAGATCCCACGATCAAATCAGCTCGTGACCGCGAGATTCACTTTGGCCAGGACGATCACGTTCGTAAATTTGGTAAGGATTACGCCGACCGAATAAATCGGAGTGGGTTGATGGCGCAACCAGATAGCTTTGCGTCGAGTTTGCCGGAACCTGCAAAGTATGGTGTTTCAGCCCAGGAAGTAATTTACAAGGCCTTACGTTCCTTCTGAAAAGAGAACGGTCCCTGAGGCTCCCGAAGGGCCGTTCGATCTCACTTCCCAATCTTATCCAACACCTCCATCACCTCCGTCACGTGCTTACGGCTCGTCTCGAGGAGGGCGCGCTCATCGGCATTCAGTTCGAGCTCAATTACACGCTCCA
>CAZJWV010000113.1:0-9735 GCA_964549855.1 uncultured Ohtaekwangia sp.
ATAAAATACGCCAAACATGTTATTGCCCAGGTGAATCCCAGAATGCCGAGAACCCTCGGTGACGGTATTGTAAAGGCGGACTTTTTTGATGCGCTCGTGTTCCACGAACAGGAGTTACCTGAGGTGGTGAGCGGAGAGCTTTCCGAAATCGCTATGCGCATCGGGAAGCATTGTTCGGAACTGGTGGACAACGGTGCCACCATCCAAATGGGAATCGGATCGATCCCGGATGCAGTGCTCGCCAGTCTCGGCGACCACAAGGAACTTGGTGTGCATACTGAAATGTTCTCTGACGGCCTCATCCCGTTGATTGAGAAGGGTGTAGTGACCAATGAACACAAGAAGAAGCACCGGGGCAAAGTGGTGACGGCGTTCGTGCTCGGAAGCCGCAAACTCTACGACTTTGTGGACGACAACCCCTTTGTGTCTGTCCTGCGGGTGGACTATGTCAACGATACTTCTGTGATTCGCACCAACCCGAAGGTGACGGCCATTAACAGTGCCATTGAAATTGACATCACCGGCCAAATCTGCTCCGACTCGATCGGGAGTTATCAGTACTCTGGTGTTGGAGGCCAGATGGACTTCATGCGTGGTGCGGCACTTTCAGAAGGGGGGAAGCCCATCATCGCGCTCCCTTCCCTTTCCGGAAAAGGGACTTCGAAAATAGTTCCTTCCCTGAAGACTGGTGCCGGCGTGGTCACAACCCGGGCACACGCCCATTACATAGTCACGGAATACGGAGTGGCCAACTTGTATGGAAAGAACATGCGGCAACGTGCCAAAGCACTGATCGAGATCGCGCACCCTAACCAGCGCGAGTCGCTGGAAAAAGCTGCTTTCGATCGGTTCAAGAGCTACCAGTTTGAACGTTCGTACTAGAGCGAATGGCATAAGACTATGATCATTGTTGTGCTATTGATCGCCATCAGCCTGTTGATCGCCTTGCTTTTCCTGGGCTTATACGTCTGGAACCTTCGCAGCGGCCAGTACGACGACTTGCACACCCCGTCAATACGGATGCTCTTCGATGATCCGGATTCCCCTGGAAATTCATCCGGGCCCGAGCAGGGCTAGCGAATCGCTGCATCACCCTTCCACGCCTTGGAGACATTATTTAGACAGAGACCTGACAAAAATCAGGGCGGAGCACTTTGGCCATGGATAGGTTTGTGTACTTTCAAGCAGGGCCGAAAAAGCTCTGTCAGACATCAGAAACCAACCCTTACAATTTATGAAGCCGTTTCTCATTTTCGTCACTGTCGCCGCTCTTGCGGCTTGCGCACCAGACAAGCCGAAGAACGTTGAAGAGATCCCCGATCAAACCCAGTCGGCCCCACAGGCCGTAATCACCGATCCTACGAAAGGCATCGGTGCGGTCAAAAACGTTACCCTGAAGACTCCCATCGAACAAGAACGGGTGTCGCGTGGGCTGGCCATCTATGAAATGAAATGTGGGGCTTGTCACAAGCTCGATGAAACGCGTGTTGTGGGCCCGGGATGGAAAGGAGTGACGGTGCGACGCAAGCCGGAGTGGATTATGAACATGATCATTAATGTGGACGTCATGCTCGAAAAGGACGAGGAGGCGCAAAAGCTCCTCGAGTTGTGTCTCACGCGGATGCCGAACCAGAATGTATCGATTGGCGATGCCCGCGACATTCTTGAATTCATGCGTCAGAATGACGGTGCGAAATAGAACGGAATCAATGCGAACCTTAACTATAATCTAGTATACCATGAAAACACTCACACGATCCATCGTACTCCTGGGCGTACTCGCTTTTGGAGTCATGATGACGGGCTGTGCGCCGAAAGGGCCGAAGGAAGCAGTCACCGGCAATGCCGCTTCAAAAGTATATGTCGCCCCGGGGCAGTATGACGAGTTCTACAATATTGTTTCCGGGGGCTTCAATGGCCAAATCGGCGTTTACGGTCTCCCGTCAGGACGCTTGTTCCGGATTGTGCCTGTGTTCTCCCAATTTCCTGAAAATGGCTATGGCTACAGTGAGGAAAGCAAGCCGATGTTGAATACCTCGCATGGATATGTGCCCTGGGACGATTTGCATCATATCGCCCTGTCGGTGACAAACGGTGTGCATGATGGTCGGTGGGCTTTTGCCAACGCCAACAACACACCCCGCGTGGCCCGCGTTGATCTTAAGACGTTTCATACCTCTGAGATTCTCGAAATACCCAACAGCGGCGGCAACCACTCGTCCCCGTTCATCACAGAGAACTCAGAGTACATCGTAGCAGGTACTCGCTTCAGCGTCCCCATCGGCGACAAGTTGGATGTGCCAATCAGCAGCTACAAGCAAAATTTCAAAGGCACCATCTCGTTTATCGGTGTCGACAAGACGTCGGGTGAAATGAATATCGCTTTCCAGTTGGTGACGCCGGGTGTGAACTTTGACCTTGCCCGCGCCGGCAAAGGTCCTTCAGGGGGGTGGTTTTTCTTCTCCTGCTACAACACTGAGCAAGCCTATACACTTCTTGAACAAAACGCTTCCCAGAAGGACAAGGACTTCATTATGGCGGTGAACTGGAAAAAAGCGGAAGAGTACGTAGCAGCTGGAAAAGGAAAAAAGGTGAAAGCGAAGTATGCCCACAACTTGCTGAACGAAAAGACCAACATGACCGTGTCGACGATCATGGAGGAGGTGCTTCAGCTGGATCCCACAGAGTTGAAGGACATCCTGTACTTTATCCCCTGCCCGAAATCACCGCATGGCTGTGATACGGATCCATCCGGTGAGTATATCATTGGCAGTGGAAAGTTGGCGCTCTTGATACCGGTCTTTTCATTTACCAAAATCCAACAGGCAATCGCAAACAACGATTTTGAAGGAGAGTTTGGCGGAATCCCTGTTATCAAGTACGAGTCTGCTTTGCATGGCGAGGTGAAAAAGCCTGGCCTCGGTCCGTTGCACACTGAGTTTGACGCTAGCGGCAATGCCTATACCTCGTTCTTTGTTTCGAGCGAAATTGTGAAATGGAACGTCAAAACACTTGAGGTTCTCGACCGGGTGCCGACGTATTACTCCATCGGTCACCTTAGTGTTCCTGGTGGCCCTACGGCGAAACCTTGGGGAAAGTATGTTGTTGCATACAATAAAATCACCAAGGATCGCTACCTCCCCACCGGCCCGGAGCTCACACAGTCAGCCCAGTTGTATGACATTTCTGGTGATAAGATGCAGTTGTTGCTGGATTTTCCGACTGTAGGCGAGCCTCACTATGCCGAGTCACTTCCAGCCAGCTTGATTACGCCAAACTCCGTGAAGTTTTACAAGATTGAAGAAAATGGACACGCCTATGCCGCCAAAGGGGAGAAAGAGGCGCGCGTGGAGCGTAAGGGGAACCAGGTGCACGTCTATATGACGGCCATCCGCTCGCACCTAACACCCGACAACATTGAAGGGGTAAAAGTTGGTGATGATGTGTACTTCCCAGTAACAAATCTTGAGCAGGATTGGGATGTTCCGCACGGCTTTGCCATCAAGGGCGCCCTGAATGCCGAGATCCTTATCATGCCGGGAGAAACACAGACATTGAAATGGCAGCCGAAAATGGCAGGCGTAGTGCCCTTCTATTGCACAGACTTTTGTTCCGCGTTACACCAGGAGATGCAGGGTTATGTAAGGGTTTCTCCTGCATCGTCGAATGTCCCGTTGAAATTCTCGACGGGCAAGATCGAGGCCGAAGGTACCGGGGCAAACTAACCTGTTTTCATAGTTACAGGTGGAGAGTGACTCCTGGCTAACTTCCGGGAGCACTCTCTTTAGTTTAACTTGAAGCTTCATGTCACTGCACCGGAATACACGCTTGCTCCTTGGCTTAACGGCACTCTCATTGGTGTCGGCCTACTTTGTGCCGTTGTGGCGAATTCTTCTCTGGGCGCCACAATACCCGGAGGGGCTGGAGATGAAAATCTGGATCAATACGCTTAGCGGGGATGTGAAGATCATCAGCGCGCTGAATCACTACATCGGGATGAAGCACATCGAGGTAAGCATGTTCCCTGAGTTTGGATTCATGATTTACATCGTTGGAGGCATCATCGGACTCGGTCTGCTGTTCGCGGCTTGGGGCAAACGGACAGGTTTGCTCACCTACCTCGGGATACTTGTCGCAACAGGAATTGCCGCCCTGGTCGATTTCTACCTATGGGGCTACGACTACGGCCACAACCTTAATCCTGAGGCGGCGATCAAGGTGGAGGGAATGTCTTATCAGCCCCCGTTGATTGGAACCAAAGTCTTGCTGAACTTCACGGCGTTTTCCGGACCAGACATTGGAGGCTGGATCTTCGTGGCCAATGGGGTGCTCGTGTTCGGAATAAGTGCATATGAACTCTACTTCCGCAAGAAGGCCGTACTTTCCTGAGTTGACTGCGAGTCGCCGGGTTCGCGTCTGCGGACTAGCCGTTGCTATACTGTTTTTCCTGTCGGGTTGCGCGCCCGAGCCACGGCCCCTGGAATACGGTGTTGATACGTGCCATTCTTGTAAAATGACCCTGGCCGATAAACGCTTCGGGACCGAGTTGGTCACCACCAAGGGAAAGATTTACACCTTTGACGATATTAACTGCATGCTCTCCTTTTACAACTCTGCAGAATTTGACCAGGCTGCTTTGGCCCACAACCTGGTTGTTGACTTTGAGAATCCGGGCCGTTTCCTCAATGCCCGTGAAACTTTTTTTCTTAAATCGGATGCCATCAAGAGCCCGATGGCAAGCAAGGTAGCTGCCTTCGAATCGTACGACCGAGCCATTCAATTCAAGAGAGAGAACGGAGGGATCCTCCTAGGTTGGGCTGAGGTGACGACGCAATTCAAGTAATCGGAAGGCATTATGATCCGGGTGACCATTCTTTTCTTACTGTCCGCATTCTATGCATGTCCTGTTAACGCTAAGACGCTGCAAGTCGGCGTCGGCCTGGAATTTGGTTCGCTGCAAGCTGCAGTTCAGGCGGCCGTGAATGGCGATACAATCTTTGTACATCCGGGCACCTATCGGGAAGGTAACGTGGTTATCCGCAAGTCGATTTCCCTGGTCGGCATCGACTACCCGGTGATTGACGGGGAAGGTAAGTACGAGTTGCTCACCGTTGCAGCCGCAGATGTCACCATCCAGGGATTCCGACTGGTGAACACAGGAAGTTCCAGCATCAATGATATCGCAGCCATTAAAGGACTGGACGTTCAGCGGATGAAAGTACTGAACAATCGCTTTGAGGAGACCTTTTTTGGAATCCACCTTTCGAACTCGAGCCAATGCCTCATTGAATCGAATACGCTTACAGGCACATCGGGACTCCGCGCCGAGCAAGATGTCGGCAATGGTATTCACCTTTGGAAATGCGACCACGTGACTATCCGGAAGAATACAGTAGAAGGACATCGCGACGGTATCTACTTTGAGTTTGTTACTCGCTCGCGGGTAGAGGAAAACTTCATCCACGATAACCGTCGTTATGGCCTCCACTTCATGTTTTCGCATGATGACGAGTATGTAGGCAACACCTTCCGAAACAACGGTGCCGGGGTGGCAATAATGTATACGAAAGGTGTGAAGATGATTGGCAATCGTTTTGAAGAGAACCGCGGATCGGCATCCTACGGATTGCTCCTGAAAGATATAGGCGACAGCCGGATCGAACGGTGCAAGTTCAGCCAAAACACGGTGGCGATCTATATGGAGGGGTCCAGCCGCTGTACAGTCACAAAGAACGACTTCAACGAGAACGGCTGGGCGCTGAAAATCCAGGCCAGTTGCGACAATAACACACTTAGCGAGAATAATTTTGTCCGCAATACTTTTGATGTGGCTACCAACGGCTCGTTGTCGTTGAACACACTCACTTCAAACTACTGGGACAAATACGAAGGATATGACCTTAACCGGGATGGAAGGGGGGACGTACCTTTTCGCCCCGTGAGCCTTTATGGAATGATCGTAGAACGAATGCCAACCGCTGTGATGCTGTGGAGAAGTTTCCTCGTGATCCTTTTGGACCGGGCCGAGAAAGTAGTGCCGGCGGTTACTCCAGAGAACCTCATTGACGCCACTCCGGCGATGAAATCATATGATCGAGGTTAAGCAGGTCAGCAAGCGATTTGGACGATTGGATGCCCTGAAGTCGGTGACAGCATCCTTCCAGGGCGGTGCTACTTACGCCATTGTCGGGCCTAACGGATCGGGAAAGACAACCCTGATCAAGAGCATCTTGGGCATGGTGTTGCCCGACTCAGGCAGCATTGAATTTGACGGCGCCGCGATCAAGGGTCGCTGGAGTTACCGGAAAGAGATCGGTTACATGCCCCAGATAGGGCGCTATCCCGACAACATGAAAATCGGGCAACTCCTCCGCATGATGCGTGACCTGCGGGGAATCCAGGAAACTGACGATGAGCTTATTCATGAATTGCGCCTCGATGAGTTGTTTGGAAAGCGAATGCATACCCTGTCAGGCGGAACGCGCCAGAAAGTGAGCGCCGCGATCAGTTTTTTATTCCGGCCAAAGGTGCTGATCCTCGATGAGCCCACTGCCGGCCTGGACCCACTTTCCGTTGAAATCCTGAAAGCAAAGATCCTCCGCGAACGCGAGCAAGGAAAAATCTTCCTGATCACTTCTCACATCATGAGCGATCTTGATGAACTGTCGTCAGATTTGCTTTACCTGGAAGAAGGTGTGGTGCGATATGCAGACCCTATTGCCCAACTGAAGCAGGAGACTGGTGAAGAAAAGCTGGGTAAATCCATTGCAGCAATGATGCGCAAGAATTTCAAATCAAGCGGTGCATGATACGAATCACCAAGCATGCGTTGTATGATATCCTGAGGAACCGATTCGTCATTTTCTACGCTTTATTCCTATTGGGGATTACCCTTAGCTTGTTTAGCCTTGACAGTGATCCTGGTAAGGCTATCCTCAGCCTCTTGAATATCATTCTCCTGGTCGTACCGATGGTAAGCATCATTTTTACAACTATATACTTCTTCAATTCCTATGAGTTTATCGAGCTGCTCTTGGCTCAGCCGATTGATCGGAAGGCGATATTCTTCAGTGAATTTCTCGCGATCAGCATTGCCTTGTCCGTGGCCTTCATGGCAGGAGTGGGGCTGCCTGTACTGATTTTTGGGGCTGGCCAGGGAATGGCTTACGTTGCTGGCGCAGGTCTCTTGTTAACTTGGGTTTTTGTGGCGCTGGCTTTTGCCGCCTCGGTAAGCACACGAGATAAGGCCCGGGGCATAGGAGTTGCCCTTCTCTTCTGGTTTTATTTCAGCGTGATGTACGACGGGTTTGTTCTTTACATTATCTATTCTTTCAGCGACTACCCGATGGAGCGAATCACGCTGGCACTGATCTCACTGAACCCCATCGACCTCGCCCGCATCGTCATTTTGTTAAACCTGGATATTTCCGCCCTGATGGGATATACAGGCGCATTTCTGAAATCATTTTTTGGAACGCCACTGGGAATACTCTTTTCCGTGGGCATGCTTATCGTCTGGGTCCTGATCCCTACACTTTATGCGTTTCGACGATTCCTGCGAAAAGACATCTGATTTGGATGTAAAACAGCCGGGCTGCTGATAAAAATCAGGAGGCAAGCTTGGTGGGGGGCCTATTTTCACGGTGAAATCACACCAATAATCCCACTTCTATGAAAATGCACACTACCCGCATCGCCGCTTTAAGCCTGGGCATCTTGTTGGGCTCATGTTCAGGGGGAAGTCAGACAGCCACCGAAGAAGGAGCAGCCGCACAGCCTGCCGACGGTGGACAGTCAACTGTTCAAGACACTGAATCTCAGAAAGACGTTGTTCATGTCGCTATCGGCTCTGCCGACCACACGACGCTGGTGACTGCCATCAAAGCAGCTGAACTGGTTGATGCCTTATCCAATGCGGGTCCGTTCACTGTCTTTGCGCCAACGAATGCCGCTTTTGACAAGCTTCCGGCCGGCACAGTGGAAAGCCTGCTAAAGCCGGAGTCGAAGGATGCCCTTCAGAACATCCTCTACTATCACGTCGCAGTCGGTGTGTATAAGCTCGAGAATCTGAAGGACGGCCAAATGATTAACCAGGTAAACCTGGACAATGTGACCATTGGTCTTAAAGATGGGAAGTACACGGTCAATGGGGCTGAAATTGCGGCCACGGTCCCCGCCTCCAATGGAGTCATTTACATCATCGATGGTGTCTTGTTGCCCCCTGACCCGACGAAATAGAGGGGCGCAAGGGAGTTCGCACCAAGCAGTTACCTACTCGTATTTCCTCCGCGCCTTTTCCGTGGACTTGCAAGTTGTTAGCCCCAATACAGAATAGACAGGGCAAAAGCGGAAGATGCCGGTAGCGAGAATAATCCTCGCCAAGGCCAGGGTGAGGATGCCTATCGTTCCTGTAACCTTGCCAGTAAGGTGAAGAGAGATGAGGATGACGCTGACACCATAGCGCACGACCTTGTCCAGCCATCCAACGTCGCAAGTGAGTTTCATTCTTGGGCAGTTTGTTGCTTTGAAACGCATAGGTACCCACCGGGTGACTCTTCGCCAATGACTTTGGTGGCCTGTGCACTTCCGACATTAACACCGGGGACTAAAAAGAAATATACGACTGACACCCTTTCAGATAACCAGTTCTGACGGGTACTAACCGCAGGCTCGCTCGACAACCCCGACAAATACAAAAAACAGGGGACTTGGAACAGAAATAAGCCACCGACACTTTATTAATGAAGACTCGGGACTTTCCACACACAGCAACCTTCTCGCCCGCACCTTTGGCAGGTTGCCATTGCCACACATCCCTCCCGTATCCAAAGCAATGGCAAGAGCCAAACCATTTGGAGTAAATTTTTTTTTTGATATATTAGTTGTGAGCAAAAGTCAAAAGCTTGCCTCATGGAAAAAGTTGTAATACAGTTCTTAAAGGTCCTCAAAATACCTATATCAGAGCGTTATGTTGAATGGTTAATCACGGGCCATCCTGATTTTCCTTCCCTGCTTAGTATTTCTGATGTTTTTAACCGGTTGGGAATAAAGCATCTTGTAACACGGGTTGAAAAGGACCGGGTACTTGAACTGGAATACCCCTATATCGCCCACCTCAACAAAGGTGGGGGCAATTTTCTTATTATAAGGGATGAGGACGACTTTCGGAAACTTCAAGCCCTGCTGAATGATGAATGGGGCGGTATCGTTTTGCTAGCTGAGCCAACACAAGCAGTATTGGATAAAGAAAACAATCAAATGTATGCCGAGGAGAAATCCATAAAAAGAAATGGCGCCATAATCATTCTCACATTGACCGGCCTTTTGCTGATGGCCGGATTTTATCTGACAATTTGGGAAAACATTATTCTCGCATTGTCAGTGGCTGGGGTTATTGTTGGCTATTTTCTATTTGCCAAAGAATTTGGCATCAACTATGCCGCTTTGGATGCCTTTTGCAATGTGGGGAAAGACACCAATTGCGACCGGGTGCTGAAATCAGACATTACGTTGTTAGGCGTAAACTTCTCCGATGCAGTTCTTGCTTATTTCCTTTTTCAGTCCATCATAATTGGCATGTCCTCCGTTGTTGATTCAAGGCACAGTGTTTTACCTATTCTTTCTATTCCAGGTATGCTCGCCCTACCGGTCGTAGTGTTCTCTGTTTACTATCAATATGCTGTGGCCAAAACCTGGTGCCGCTTGTGTCTAATTGTAGGTGGCCTATTGATAGTA
>CAZJWV010000114.1:0-9574 GCA_964549855.1 uncultured Ohtaekwangia sp.
GACAGGTCGGTTCTACGGCATGCTGCAAGGAATTATAATGGAAGTCTGCGACGACGCCGACCACCTGGCCTTCATTTCCACCATACACGAATTTCTTTCCAATCGCATCCTCGGGACGCGTATACCCAAAGTTCTTCACGAGTGCGGCATTCACGACGTAACCCTTTGAAGAGTCGCTGGGGAAATCTCGTGAAAGGAAACGGCCCGCCAACAAATTCATTCGGTAAGTATCCAGGTATTCAAAGTCTACCCGGAGTCGGTACACTGTGGCATTCATCACCTCGCCGCTGGCGGTTTCCATGTCGGCCACAGAGTTGCCCAAGCCGCCGGTAATTGACGCGTTGGCCCTTGCAACATGGCTGGCGCCGCCGGATGTCAGAAGCTCATTGCGAAATCCTTCAAAGCCCTGGATGACTTCCTGGCTCCCGTTCACCCCGAGGATAACCAGCTGATGCTGATCCCATCCCAAGTCCTTGTTCTCGATGAAACGAAACTGCAGTTGCACCACCAGGATACCCATCACCAGGATAAATGAAGCGCCATATTGAAGACCGACCATGACCTTGCGCATCCACTGCCGGGAGGAATGCGTTTGTGACATCCCCTTCAGCAGCAGTGAAGGCCGGAAGCCCGAAAGCAAGAGGGCCGGATAGAGGCCAGAGAGGAATCCGGCCAGGGAAGCGATGCCCGTAAGGATAAGGAGGGTCTCCACTTTGTACAATCCCGTTACGGGAATCTCCGTCAGTGACTCGAAAAGCGGACTCGCCAGCTCCATCCACAGAAAAGCAATCAGCAGGGAAGCCATGGCCAGCAGCCACGACTCAGCCAGGTACTGGCCAACGAGTTGCGAACGAACGGCACCCATCGTCTTGCGAATGCCGACATCCTTGAAGCGATCGGCACCAAAAGAGGTTGAAAGGTTGATGTAGTTGATGCAGGCGAGGAGCAGTACGAGTATGCCGATGAAACCGAAGATGATTACATAGGCGGTACTGCCATTAGCCTCGATCTCATAGCGAAGGTGGGAGTTGAGGTGAATGTCGGGTACGGGTGTGAGGAAGTAATCGTAGGAAATCTTCCACTTGCGATTATTTTCACCCATGTATTTCTCAATCAATGAAGGAAGCTTCGCTTGCAGTGCTTCAGGTGTGGTACCCTCGCGAAGTGTCAGGTAAGTGTAATAGCCGTTCCAGTACCAGCCATCTCCTGTCAGCGATTCCGGTGACGCCAATTCCATGGTCTTGAAAGAAATGAGGAATTTGAAATGGAAATGGGAGTTTAACGGAGGGTCTTTGGCAACACCGGTGATCTGGTAATCGCGGCCTTTGCCGTCGGGATCGAAAATGAAAATGGTCAGCGTCTTGCCGATCACGTCGGTTTGCCCGAAGTACTTCTTCGCCATGGTCTCACTGAGGACTAATGAGTAAGGTTCGGTCAAGGCGGTCTTTGGATTGCCGCCCACGAGGGGGAAATTGAACATGGAGAAGAAAGCGGCATCGGCCACGATGATGCCGTCTTCAATGAATTGTTTGTCACCGCTGCGCACCGTGGCGTCGTTGCGATCCATGCGAACGGTTTCCTCAATTTCCGGGAATTCGGCCAACAAGGCCGGACCGAGCGGTGGAGGAGTTACCGCCTGATCAAACTTGCCTGACCCATCCGTGAAAATGCCTGAAACACGAAAGATTCGGTCAGCTTTGGAATGGAAGCGATCGTAGCTGGTTTCATGCTTCACCCACAACCCGATCAGCGCAAAACAGGCGAGCCCGATAGACAGCCCCGCCATGTTCATGAGGGTGTAAGACTTCCTCTTGATGAGGTAGCGCAACCCGGCAAGCATGTATTTCTGTACCATATTCCTAATTCCTGATTGGCTTTACTGACCCTATTCGCTTCTTAGAGCGTCGACTGGATTGGCCGTGGCCGATTTCAATGCCTGTGTGCTCACGATGAGAAGGGTAAGCGCCAGCGCACTGGCTCCCGCCAGGGGCAACACCCACACCGGCATGTCGATGCGGTAAGGGTATCGTTCGAGGAATTGATCCATGAAGTACCAGCCCAATGGAGCGGCTATCATGAAAGCGATCACGACAAGCCGTGAGAAATCGCTCGTCATCAGCAAGATGAGGCTGCCGACGGTAGCGCCCATCACTTTTCGGAGACTTATTTCCTTGCTGCGCTGTTCGGCGGCAAACGAGGCCAGGCCGAAGATTCCGAGAGCGGTAATCAGCAATGTAAGAACTGTGAATCCGCTGGAGAGCCGGCCGATCATATCGAAGGTGGAGAACTTCTTTTGGAACTCCTGGTCAGCAAAACGATATTCGAATGGAAAGGCCGGGTTGTACTTTTGAAAGATCTTCTCAACTCCCGCCAAAGTTTCCTGGATGTTTTCGGAAGGCTTCAATCTCACGCTGATCGTACTCGACCACGAGGGAGATAAAATCATGACCATAGGGTCGATCGGCCTGGTCGCCACACCCATAAGAATATTCTCGGTGACGCCGATGACTTCGAAGTCCGTTTCAAACATCTTAAGCTTGGCGCCGATTGGATTCTCCAGGTTCAGGACATCGACAGTAGCCTGGTTGATAACCATGGCGGCGGTGTCGGCAACATGATCCGGTGAAAAGTCGCGGCCTTCCAGGAGTTTGATGCCAAGCGTCTTCGTGTAATCGTACTCCGTAGCGATAGTGGTGAATTCAATGCGTTGACCCGGCTGGCGTCCCGGCCAGTCTTCCAGGATATTGGTAGAGAAGATTGAAGTCACCGGGCTGTTGCTCTTGCACATCGACTCTACATAACCGCTGGCGAGGAGTTCGGTCTTCAGCGGTTGGTAATTCTTCTCAATATCTGCCGAAGTCCAGATCAGCAAAAGGTTATCCTGGTTATAACCTGTGTCGCGGCGACGGAGGTGATCGATTTGTTTATAGACTACCACCGAAGCGATCACCAGCAGGATGGAGAAACTGAACTGTAGCGTCACGAGCACCTGTCGGGGAGTGGCTGAACCACGACTGACGTGCATCCTTCCTTTCAGCACCTGGACAGGATTGAACGCCGACAAGTAGAAGGCAGGATAACTGCCCGCAAGGACTCCGGTTGCAACACTCAGGCCCAGCCCCAACAACCAGAAATACGGTGATCCATAATTGATTTCGAGGTGTTTGCTCACCAGCTGGTTGTACAACGGCAAGGAGAGCTCCACCAGCACCACGGCCACCAGGAATGCGATGAGCGCGAGAAGTATTGATTCTCCCAGGAACTGGAACACAAGATCTTTACGCCGTGAACCAATGCTCTTCCTGATTCCCACTTCACGCGCCCTCCGTTCAGAGCGTGCCGTAGCAAGATTCATAAAGTTGATGCAGGCGATAACAAGAATGAAGATGGCAATGCCGGTGAAGAGCCGTACATATAGGATCAGCCCACCGGATTCCTTTCCTTCAGTAAAATTGGTGTAGAGCCGCCAATGGCTCATCGGCTGCATAAACAGGGAGACATTGTCCAGGTCCTTGTGGTGACTGGAAATTAGTTTGCTGATGGATTCATTGACCTCTTCAATGTTCGTTCCTGGCTCCAACTCTACGTACACCTGGGTAACATTATTATCCCAGCGGTCTTTAACCTGCGATACCCATCCTTGCGTTAGCTCGTAATAGGAGTAGGCCATGTAAAAACTATAGTTGGAAAAGTTGGAATTCTCCGGAAGATTCTTGACCACGCCTGTCACTTTCAACTCTTCCTTGTTCTCAACGAGGATCATTCTGTTGAGGGGATCTTCATCCCCGAACAAGGCCTTGGCCAACGATTCAGTCAGAACGATGGTCCTGGGGTCGTCAAGGGCGCGCGGCGTCCCGCTTATGAATTCATGTTCAAAGATGTCGAAGAAAGATTCCGTCACCCACAGACCTACTTTGTTCATTTTCTTGTCACCCACGGCCATCAATGCCCCTTCACCCCAGTTGGTACGAACCGCGCGCAAAATGCGCTTGTCCTGCGTAAGCAAAGCATCTTTTAAGGGATACGGCATAGAAACTCCAGTTACAATCCCTTTGTCGACGACGGCATTCAGGCGGACCTGTGCAATGTTGTCGTACTTGGGAAAGTATTGGTTAAAAGTAACCTCATCGTAAACCCACAGGAGAATAAGAATGCTGCAGGCCAGCCCTATGGAAAGACCGGTGACATTGATGAACGAGAATGCCGGGTTCTTCAGCAGGCTGCGGATGGCGATCTTGAAATAGTTGAGGAGCATGGCGATGTTTATTCGTTTCGGAGAGACTGCACCGGGTTGGCGGCTGCTGCACGGAGCGATTCAAAACTAATCGTTGCCAGCGCGATCGCTAACGCAGCTAGCCCGGCGATTACGAAGATCGTCGGCTCCACGGAAGTGTGATACTGGAACGTTTCCAGCCATCTATTCATGGCATACCACGCGATGGGAGCAGAAATCACGAAAGCGATGATGACCAGGCGGACGAATTCCATCGACATCATGGAGGCGATTTGAGTTAAGCTGGCGCCCATCACCTTCCGGATGCCGATCTCCTTGAAACGTCGCTCGGCCATGAAACTGGACAATCCATACAATCCGAGGCAGCAAATGGCCATCGCGATAAGCGTGAACGCAGTGATTACGGAAGAAACCCGGCGATCGTCGTCATACAACTTGCGAACGGCGTCGTCGAGGAAGGCGTACTCAAACGGCGTATCGCTGATTGATGCCTTCCAAGTCGTTTCGAGCTCTGAAAGGGTGGAACCCAGGTCAGCCATGTTGAGGGTTAGCACCAGGTTGCCGAATGTGGGCGCTTCCCTGGGCATTTCAAACAGCGTGGGCACAATGGCATCCTTGAGTGATTGCTGGTGGTAGTCTTCCATCACCCCAATCACTTCATGAATGTACTTCCGGCCTTCCCAATCGAAGTATAACTGGCGACCGACAATTTCTTCCGGCCCGAAACCAAGGCTTTTCGCCGCGGCCCTGTTAACAATTATCCTGGTTTTGGTACTGTCTCTGGCTTCTGACTCAGTAAAGCTCCTTCCCGCTATGAGCTTAATGGCGAGTTGTTCGAGGAATCCGGCATCCACAGTATTCCGGCGAAGTAAAACGGCTGTTTCCATTGTCCCCCCGTCAGGATAAAACAACATATCTGACCAAATCATGCTGCCAGGAAGGTATTCTGCTCCCGAGACGGCGCTGATGTGGCTGTTTTTCTCCAACTCCTTTTTCAGGGTTGGGTAAGCCTGCCGGGCGGTGGCCGTGCGAAGAGGCAGTGCAACCCGCGCCTTTGCCGTGAAACCGAGATCCTTCTCCTGGATGTATTTCAGTTGCGAAGAGATGGTGAGCATCCCGCAAACCAGTGCGATAGCAATGATGAACTGGACAACGACCAGCGATTGCCGCAGCCACCCGCGTGAATTGGAGAGAACACTCTTGCCTTTCAGTACGTGTGCTGGCTGGAAGGAAGAGAGGTACATCGCCGGGTATGCCCCGGCAAGCAGGCCGGTAATCACCGCGAGCAATAACAAGGCGGCGGCACCATAGGCCATCGATGTCGACGTGAGCACAATTGATTTTCCGGTAACGTTGTTGAAGAAAGGAAGCGAAAGCTGCACGAGACCGACGCCGATGATGATGGAGATCGCGACGATAACCATGGCTTCACCCAGCACTTGCTTCATCAGGGAACTTCGAAAGGCGCCCATCACCTTACGGATACCCATTTCCGTCGCCCGTTTGCTCGCTTTGGCGGTAGACAGGTTCATGAAATTTATACAGGCGATCAGCAATATGAATGCGGCAATGGTGGCGATCACATAGACGTAGGTGATTCGCGGGCTTTCACCCACATCGTTGTAAAGGTGAATGTCACTCATTCGTTGAAGGTGAAGCGTCTTCTTCATTCCCATCGCTTTCAAGGCCTCGGCCCCGTGCTTCATCAGGACATCGTTCATTTTCGCTTCGACAACAGCCAGGTCATGGCCGGGCACCAGCTTCAGGTAAGCGGGGAGAAAATTATTGCCGGCCCATTGAGTGGCGCCTTGGGTGCGTACGTATTCACCCCATCCCGGGCTGGTCATCGAGATAATGAACCTCGGGTTCAGGTGGCTGTTGCCTGCCTGCCGGAAGACACCGGTCACTTTGAAGTCGCGGGGACTGCCACCCTGGATAATGGTGAGAACTTTGTCAAGTGCGGCCTCGTTGCCGAATAGTTTTCGGGCAAGAGGCTCTGACAATACAATCGAACTGGCCTCTACCAGTGCCTTCTTCGGGTTGCCTTCGAGAAGTTGGTAATTGAAAATATCGAAGAGGGTTGAATCTGAGAAGTAACCATCGGGTTCATAGAACATGTTATCACGATAGCGGATAAGGCTCAGCGCCACGCCGGGAGGGTTGAAGATCCGTACAGCATTCTCCACCTCCGGGATTTCGTCGCGCATGGCCATGGCGATGGGTGGAGACGTGGTGGCCAGCCTGTCCAGTCCGCGTTCGCCCTGGAACTCAGAGATGATCCGGTACAGGTCGTTCAACTGAGGATGCTGCTTGTCATAGCTGACTTCGTCGGCGATGTACAGGGTAAGCAGGATACAACAGGTGATTCCCAGGGAAAGACCCAGTATGTTGATCAGGGAATACACCTTGTTCCGGGTAAGGTTCCGGAAGGCGATGGTGAGGTAATTGCGCAGCATTTGGGTTGGTGTTGCGCGGGGGTGTTGCTAAATCAGTGCCATCTGAAAATGGCCTATTCAGTCTGAATCTGCAAGATTATGTAATGTGGTCTGAGCGAAACTGAACGAGGGTGTCCGAAGTCGGTCGACTCTACCGGAGCACGATGACCCGTCGGCTTGTCTCGTATTCACCTGCTGAAAAGTGCAGGATGTAAACACCGGGAGGAAGGGCTTCCGTCTTCAGTCGCACCTGGTGTGTACCGCTAGGCATGGTATGGGCTTCCCGCCACACGGATACACCCTGCACGTTCACCAGGGATAGGCTCACTTCGCTATCCGCCTCCATGGTGAATGCAATGGTCACATCGGTCGTTGCCGGGTTTGGCGCCACGTTCAAGTCAACGGCATTCGGTTCGAGGCCGGTGACGTCACGCTTCACATGAACATTGAATCCACCGTTTGCCGAGAGTCCGCCTGGGTCCCTGGCCGTGATCAAGATGGTGGAGGAGCCATTCACCCTATAACTTGTGAGTTCCAAGCTGTCTCCCAGCATTTTGACACTGACGATATCCGATGCAGTCGAGGTTGCTGAATAGGTAAGCGGCTCACCATCGGGGTCGATGAAGAGATCTTTCACAAAGACGGCTCTCCTTTCGCTTGCCATCATGTCAAATCCTTGGATCACGTTTAACGCAATCGGGGTGTGGTTGGTGTAGGCCGTTAGTTCGACAGGCACAACATAAGTAGGCTGCAGCGCATCGTTCGATGTGAAGGCAAGTTCGCCCCGGTAAATGCCATTGTTGAGCCAGTCCGTATTGAACGTAAGGTTGATGGTTTGGGCCGAGCCAGGCTGAACCGTACCGCTGAGCGCAGAAGCGGTAAGCCAAAGGGCTTCACCGGACGCGATCTTAAGAAATCGTTTAACGATGGCGTGAACTTCCGCTTCAGTCAATGCCGTTTGCGGCGGCGTTACAAACATCAGGTAGTAGACTCTTTTCAGTCCGCTGGGGTTTGGATTCCCCCCGGTGAGAGATACGGTCATTATATCTTGCCGTGGATTCAAATCATATGTTCCGTTGAAAGAGTTATTCTGGTCTGTAGCTATGGTGATCCGGTGTATCGTCGGCACCGTGGGTCCCGAGGACGATTTATGGAAAAAGCGACCATAGTATCCATCGTAGTCAAGGACACCTGTCCAGGCAGTTACCGCATTATAACCGCTCCCCAACTGACCCGTTGTGGCGAGCACATGGACAGGACTGGCCTCGCCGATCATAACAAAAAGCCCTGGGTATTTGGCTGTGAAGTATCGTCCGCCAAAGGAACTCATAGTTCCAATCGCTTTATTGGTATACGTCAGATTGTCGTCATTGATTCTGAGTGCATTCCCCTGGTCAAACAAGTCATTGCCGCCGTCATCAATAAAACTGCCGGTTTCACCTTCCAGGAATTCGACGTAGTTCGGAATTAGCGCCGTGATCCTGTTGTGCCAGGCATTCAGGCTATCCAATGAGCGCTGAAGGGAGAACCCTCCCGGTGATCCGATGGAAAGATTCCATGCTAACGGGTACCCTCCCGTGTTGTTGACTTGGAGGGATCGATTTTGGTGTGCATCCAGCCCCATGGTATGCGTTACCTGAATCGGGTTTGAAGCAATCATGGGAGGCTGATAAACTTGTGCTTCGAACTGATAACTCAGTGCGGGAGTATCTGGATCGTTGCTGGAAATGGTGATGATCCCCTGAACAAGCCCACTCTGCGTAGGAATAAAACCTGCATTCACTGATGCTGAACCGCCAGGCAGTATCGTCAATGGTGCGGCGTCAACGGTTAGTTGCGGGATGGATGATTGAAGCCCTGAAATCTCTAGTGGAGCGTTACCAGTATTCTGGATTTGGATCAACCAAGTCTTTTGTTCTCCCATAAAGACCGGCGAATAGCTTGCTGCCGTATTCTCTAAAGCGATGTCGGGAGCCGCGACGACCGTAAGCGCAACGGGGATGTCCAGCAGGGGATGGTTTGGGTCGTCGGTTGCGAGCATGATGTGCGAGGTGTAATCACCGGGTTCCAGCCCGGTTGTGTTTATCTCGACTTCAATCTGACCGGGAGTAGCTGGCGTTGCATTGAATTGATTTTGACTGAGGGTAATCCACCCTTTCTTGCCCATCCGGTACGCGCCGAAGCCGGTACCTGACGCCCCTTCCGTGAGGTACAAGGCATTAGAACCGGATGCATCCGAGTATGTCAAGCTGGCATCCAGCGTGCTGAACAAGGGAACAGGCACGAAGCGAAAGCTTCTTGATACCAAATTATAGGCAACCAACTTGCGGTCGACCAAAGTGTAAGTACTGAGGTAATCTTGATTCGCCAGATTGACGGCAGCCCCCTGGCCCATGCCGCCGCCTGAAATGATCATCGACCACCCATCGCTGAAAGGGTCATAGGAATTAAATCCGCTGAAACCGCTTCCGACATGGCCATAAAACCTGAATTGATAGGATGCCAACCCGCCTCGGGGTGTGAAGCTGGAGAATGAAGCATTGCTGAACGACCATTGATTATTGTAGAAGTTGTACCTCACAATGGTTCGGTTGAGCGCAAGTCCCATGTAGGTTGTGTTAAAGGCAATGTTTGCCGTGGGGAAGTATGAGCGCCACGTTTCCCAGGAGTTATCTGCGATGGAATAGATGGCCAGTGTATCCTTGATTTCAGAAGCTACATAGATCTTGCCCTCATATTGCGCCGCACCCGCATAGCCACCTGCCGAGAGCGGAGAGGAAAGAAGCTCTGACCAAGAATTGGCCGAGGGATCATAGTTGAAAAACCGTTTTCCTCCAATCTCCTGGGCATACACTTTTCCTGATGCTGAGGCGGCAGAAAGCGCGGTTAGCGGAACGGGCGAATC
>CAZJWV010000115.1:0-9471 GCA_964549855.1 uncultured Ohtaekwangia sp.
AGGAACCTGCGTAGGTCCCCAAAGTTCTGCCTTGTCGGCTTGAACATCGGCGATGTAGTTCTGCGGTTCCATCGGGGCGTGAGCCAGAAAAGGCGCTTCGAAGGTTGCTTCATGAACCTTGGCGCATGAGGCAAACGCTTTGATTACGTCGCCGTCGTCGCGAATGGTTTGGCCCGGTACTGCAAGATTCTTTTCAAACATCCGCCGTAGTTCTTCTGAACTTTCAGATTCAGTCTGCGGATTATCCCATTCAACAACCAGGGCCTTCCGACCTTTCATGGCCGCCCAGGTGTTCGTGGCTATCACGGCAACGCCAGCCACGAGCTGGGTTGGGTTTTTTGTCGGTTCAATCTTCAATACTTGTTCAACGCCGGGAATCTTCAGGGCGGCGGAATCGTCCAGTCGCTTGAGGGTTCCACCAAAGACCGGGCACCTTTCAATGACGGCAACCCGCATGCCGGCAGATTTCGCATCAAGTCCGAAAACGGCCTTGCCGGTAACGATCAGCGCGTTGTCAACGCCAGGAACGGAAGTGCCGACCAGCCTGAATTCTTTCGGATCTTTCAGCTTCGGGGTTTCGCGCACGCCCAACTTTGAAGCTGCCTCTGCCAGATCGCCATAGGAAATTTTTTCATTGTTGTCTTTGCGACAAACCGATCCATCTCGCGCAAAACACAGATCGAGCGAAATGCGCCAGCGGCGGGCGGCGGCTTCGATCAGCATCTCACGGGCTGCGGCGCCGGCACTGCGCGCGGCAGTATAATTCGTTTTGATCCCTGTACTGCCTCCGGCGAACTGCGCACCGAAACGGCTGTCCAGGTGACCTTGTTGAACTTCGATGCGCTTCCAATCAACCTCAAGCTCCTCCGCGATCAACATCGGCAAGGCGGTCTTGATGCCTTGACCGATCTCAGGGTTCTTTGAGAATATGATGATGCTGTTGTCGCTGCGTATACTGAGGAACACGCTAGGCTCGAAAACGGTGGGTTCCGCGAATGAAGCAGGTTGACCAACACTCCGTCCAATTCCGATGAGCAACCCGGCAGCCGTAAGCCCCGTCAGCTTTAAGAAATCGCGACGATGAATCTCTGACGCCTTTTGAATCCCTGCGTTGATGCCCAACGACTCGAGGGTAGTTTCCATTTCCGTTTTCATGACTTGCCTCCTTTCTCGGCCGCGAGGTGAATGGCCTTGCGGATACGGTTGTAGGTGCCGCACCGACAAATATTGCCGGAGAGTGCGGTATCGATATCAGCGTCGGTTGGTTTCGGTTTGCGCGCTAGTAGGGCCGCTGCCGACATGATCTGGCCCACCTGGCAGTAACCACACTGGGGTACGTCCACTTCCATCCACGCCTGCTGAAGCGGATGATCTGAAAGCCCTTCGATGGTGGTGATTTTTCCCTTACTCGCCGCAGAAATGGGAAGGCTGCAGGAACGCACCGCATTGCCATTCAGGTGAACAGTACACGCGCCGCACTGTGCGATTCCGCACCCAAACTTTGTTCCTTTGAGTTCCAGGTTGTCGCGCAACACCCAAAGGAGCGGCGTGTCGGCGTCCGCCTCGACCGAGACGGTTTGCTGGTTGAGTGTGAGTTTGTAGGTAGGCATGGAGGGTAGCGGTAAGCTATTAATGAGTGCCTACGAGAGAATATCCGCAAGAGTTCTCTTTTTCAGCTCTGCGGCAGGTTCTGACAGTGCAATGGCCCCTATATGAAGAGTTTGCACCTCACAGTCCAGGCTCATCGGTGCGGGCCAATCGAAGTCACCTCACGGAACCGACTCACCTGTGGCCCTCAACTCCTCCCGACAATCCAACCCGGGCAAAAGCCCGGGGCAATCACAATGCCGTCTCTCTGAGGCTACACTTCGTCCCCCTTTAGGGGGAAGGGGGTGGGGAGCGTAGTTCTATTTCTTCCGCAACGCTGCCACTTCCGCCGGAGTAACCGCCCCTCCCTTATTGCCGAAAGAGTTCCGGATATAGTTAACGACATCGCTGGCATCGGTATCAGTCAGGTCCACGCCCGTCATTTCCATGTTGTACTTCTTTCCGTTAACAACCATCTCACCCGTTGCCCCGTACAGAACCTGCCGTACGGCCCTATTCTTGTCGGCCATCAGGTAATCGGATTTGGCCAGCGGTGGATAAACCCCCTCAATCCCCTCACCCTGGTCGAGATGGCAGGAGATACAATAGGAGACGTACACTTCGCGACCGCGCGCTACACTTGCCTTGAGGTCAAACGCCGGTTTCTTTTGAAGGGACATGAGCGTAATTCCCACCGATAAGCAAGTTGCAAGGAGGATAAGGGATTTCAGTTTCATTCAGAATCAAATTGTGGTACAGGTGTTACAAAGATAATGCCGTGGAATCAAGTGTCGTAGTGTCTTGGTGTCGCAGTGCCGTAGTTAGTCGGTCTACCACGACACCACGACACTAAGGCACTACGACACTATCGTTTTCACACTTCGTCAAGTGCAAAGGGAAGCACCCGGATTCGTTTGCCCGTCAGGTCGAAGATTGCATTTGTAAGTGCAGCGGTAAAAGGTGGAAGCCCCGGTTCTCCAACACCGCCAGCCTTCTCTTCATTGTCCATGACGTGTACTTCAATCTCCGGGGCATCGGCAATGCGTCCAAGCTTATAAGTATCGAAGTTGTGCTCCACGGCTTTGCCGTCGGCGAAAGTAGTGGCGTGCTTCGTGGCCGCGCCCAGGGCCATGATGATGCTGCCCTCAACCTGTGCGCGGATGATGTCTGGATTTACATACCAGCCGCAATCCATAACCGCCCACACTTTGTCAAGATGAACTTTTCCGTTGCCGTTGCGCGAGACCTTGGCGACTTCGGCGACGATCGAGCCGAAACATTCCGTTACCGCCACGCCATAGCCTTCGTTCTTCTTGCGCTGGCTCCAGCCGCTCACCTCTTTAATTTTTTCGAGGATAGCCCAATAGCGTGCTTCGCCCAGGTGCTGTCCACGGAATTCAATCGGATCCTTGCCGGCCGCTACCGCCATCTCGTCAATAAAACTCTCGATAGCGAATGCATTGGTTGAGGCATAGACCGAACGCCACCACATCACCGGAACCGGGCAATCGAGCGGCGAGTCGCCGAAACGGTAGTGAGGGATGGATTCGAAGTATGGCTTGAGAATCCCATCATAGATATCCGAGTTGTAACGGCTCTTGTCGGCGCCTGGCCACTGGACGTTCATGTTCTGACCTGCGGCGTTGAATTCAAAAGCAGCCATCCGACCATTCTTGCTTACGGCACCACGGCACTGGTACACCATACCAGGGCGGAATGGTCCTTGCGTCATGTCGTCTTCGCGTGTCCACACCACTTGAACTGGAGCGCCAATGGTCCTTGAAAGGTTGACTGCCTCTTGCGGATAGTCCGTGAAGGCCTTGCGCCCGAGACCACCGCCGAGGAATGTCATGTGCACAGTAACTTTTTCCGGGGCAATCTTGAGCAGTTCGGCGATGTCGCCTTGGATCCAGTCTGGTCCCTGGATCGGACCCCATATTTCGCACGAGTCCGCTTTAACGTCGGCGATGCAATTCAGCGGCTCCATGTTGCTGTGCGACTCGTACGGCGTTTCATACAGTGCCTCAATCTTCTTTTCTGCTTTTTCGAAAACTGCGTCTACGTTTCCCTGCGTGCGCACGGAAAGTATTTTGCCCGATTGCAATTGAGTCCGCATGGCGTTGTACAATCCGGCAGTGTTCACGTGTTCGAAGCCAGTATCATCCCACTCTACCACCAGTGCCTTGCGGCCTTGCATGGCCGCCCATGTTGACGTGGCGACAACGGCCACTCCCTCGCAGGTGTAACCAAACACACCGCGCTGTACTTTAACCACGTGCTTGACGCCTTGAATTTTGAGAACGTCCTCGGCATTGAACTTCTTCACCTTGCCGTGAAAACGAGGGCTCCGTTCTACCACGGCGAAGAGCATCCCCGGGATTCGCTTGTCAAGACCAAAGACTGCTTCCCCGTTTACTTTCATCGGGGTGTCTTTTCGCGGCAGCGGCTTGCGTAGTAACTTGTAGTCCTTCGGCTCTTTTAGAGTCACTGTTTTAGGAACAGGGAGCTTCGAGGCTTCGGCGACAAGTTCTCCGTAGGTGAGCTTGCGGTTCGATGAAGTGTGAATGACACTTCCGGACTCCGCGCGGCATTGTGCGGCGGGAACCTTCCACCGCTGGGCTGCGGCTTCGATCAACATTTCGCGGGCTGATGCACTCAGCCGAAGCAGTCGTTCGTAAATGGTGCGAATCGTGGAGCTGCCGCCCGTGACCTGGTCGCCATATTTTGCGGCGTTGCCTGTGGCAGAAACTACCGACACCTGGTTGAGGTCCACTTCAAGTTCTTCAGCGATCATTTGTGCAACAGACTGGTAGGACCCCTGGCCCATCTCCGCGCGATGGTTGGTTAAGGTGACTACTCCTGTAGTGTCAATTGAAATCCACGCGTTGAGCTCGAAAGCAGTTGCATCGGCTGCCTGGATGACTTCGGCTTCTGAGCCGCTCGAAGTGAATGACAGTCCCAGCGTAAGCGCCGCACCAGTAAGGCTGCTTTGTTTGATGAACGTGCGCCTTGAAATTCCTTGATCGATCGTTTTCATGCGACTCCTTATTTATATGTGGTCGACAGGCGGGCAGCAGTTTTCACTGCTTTTCGAATGCGCACATAGGTGCCGCACCGGCATAGGTTGCCTTGCATCGCAGCATCGATGTCTTTGTCACCCGGGTTTGGGTTGCGGCGAAGGAGTGCGGCGGCTGTCATGATTTGCCCGCACTGGCAGTAACCGCACTGCGGAACTTGTTCTTCGATCCAGGCTTTCTGCACAGGATGCGAGTTGTCGGGGGAAAGACCCTCAATCGTTGTCACGGCCTTATTGCCGACCGCTGCGACCGGAATGGAACAGGACCGGATGGGGATGCCGTCGAGGTGAACGGTGCAGGCGCCGCATTGTGCGACACCGCAGCCGTATTTAGTGCCGGTAAGTCCCACGACGTCACGAATGGCCCAGAGCAAGGGCATTTTTGGATCGACATCGATTGGAACTTGTTTCTTGTTGATGAGAAGTGTGAATGCTGCCATAACGGTAAAAGGATGTGTAGAGGAAAGTTAGACAAAAAATGCCGGGAGCTTTTTACGAACTTGGTGTTTGTGAGGAATCGCTTTTGGTTGGTCGCTTTTGCGCTCTGCGTGGCATACAACGGTGCTCAGGCACAGGTGCGCGTGGAGGTGATCGTACTGAATGTGAAAGACACCACCGGCATGATTCGCGTTGGCATCTTCGCCGACCCACAGGCGTTCATGAAGAAGCCGATACTGGGAAAAATAGTAAAGGCTGCCGAAGGCCGTTGTGTCGCCGTATTTGAAAGGGTTCCAACCGGGACCTATGCCATCAGCGTGATTCATGATTCCAACCGGAACGAGAAACTGGACACGAATTTCTTCGGGATACCGAAAGAGGGCTTTGGATTCTCAAACGATGTAATGGGTACGTTTGGACCTCCTTCTTTTGATAAGGCAAAAGTCACCGTGGAAGCATCCACGTCCTTTGGAATTCATGTAAGGTATCCATAGAGAATGCACTTGTTCACCATACGTCAAATCCCTAATTTTCAACTTACCCGGAGTCATTTTTTATATGAGGAAACAGGGATGGTGGATGTGTGTGGCCCTGATGGCCGTTTCTTGGCATGTAGAGGGCCAATCCTGGAAAGAGAAGTACTTCGCAGCACAACAGCAGGTTGCAGCGGACAAGTACGATGAGGCCTACACCCTCGCCGATGAGTCACTTAAAGGTTACCTGGCCGAAGGTTCTCCCAACAACGAGAACCATGCAGCCATCCTTAGGCTCCTTTCATCCATCAGCTACGCTCAGCAAGAGTTTACCCGGGGCCTCAAGTTTGCCGATGATGAAATCAAACTTCGCGACACCAAGAAAGATACGACCTATGCGATCGCGCTGACCAACAAGGCGCAGTTCGAGGAAGCGCTGGGTGACTATCCTGGAGCAGTTCAGAATCTTGTATCGGCCCGAACAATCCTCGCCGCCGTTTACCCGGAAAGTCATCCCACCGTGTTGTCGTGCACGTTGCAACTGGCTGGTGCCGCCTACCTGATGGACGACTTTGCCCACGCGAGGGAATGGCTGACCCCGGTGTTGGCCATTGCCGACAAGAAAGGGATCCTGGATGAAGAACTTCTGCAGGGCTACTACTATGACGGGATGATTGATCTCGAGACGGGGAAAGCGCAGGCGGCCACTACCGCATTCACGCGGGCGTCGTCGAAGGCCAAGGAGGGCGGCATGACTGAATCGCTTACCTATCCGATGATTTTGTATGGGATGGGACGTGCCAGCCAGGACCTCCATAATTATGCAGAGGCGGAGAATCGCTTTCGTGAGGCCCAGGCTACCTACGAAAAAATTGCTGGAAAGGAGGGGGAAAGTTACTTCGTCATTGTAGGAGCAAGGCTTGTTAATCTTCACTACCTCGATCAGCGCGCGAACGCCGATGAATTGGCGAAAGCCATGCGTGCGACAAAAGAAGGAAGCGAAGCTTACAGCAGTGCAGCGGCTTCACTTGGGTTTTACTACCATGGCCGTGGCGACCTGGTTTTAGCGGAGGGTTTCTACCGGGAGGCGCTCGCCGGCCAGGATCGCCGCACGCGCTCATCACAACATATCTTCGCTGAGACCAACCTGAACCTTGCAGGACTGCTCGCCGACCAGGGCAAGTTCAGTGAAGCCCTGGAACGGATTAAGGAGAGCCAAACAATAATTTCCGGAATCGGTGGCAACGAGACTGCACTTTACCTCAATGTCCTCAATCTCACCGGAGAGGTTCAGCTCCAGGCGGGACAACTGGCGCTGGCTGAGACTGCATTTCGCGAAGCGCTGAAGTTGTGGAACAAGCTTCCGACACGCCCGGATGATGCACATACTCTCATGTGCAACGGCCTGGGCGAGGTGGCTTGGCGGAAGGGACAATATCGGCGGGCTGACTCGCTCTTCCTGGACGTGCTAAAACAATACGATGGCGGCAAGGCGAAGGATCGAAACTATACCCTGGCCCTGAACAACCTGGCAGCGTCGCGTCAATCGGAAGGAAGATTCAATGAGGCATTGACGCTGGTGCGAAAATCGGCAGTGACCACGCGTTCGTTGTATGGAGCGACTAGCCTTGCTTTTGGATTTGCGTTGGAGAACCAGGCACTGATGGAAATCAGGCTGGGCCAGCTTGCGGTTGCAAAGACCCGACTGGACTCCGCTGTTCACATTTTTGAATTGGGCGCTGGCAAGGAGTCGCTCGAGTATGCCAACGCGTTGATGAGTCTTGCCCGGTATCACCAGGTCACGGGCGACTATACTCGTGCCGAGCCGTACCTCAAGAGTGCTCGCGAGATCATTCGGCAAAAGAAAGGTGACAAGAGCCCCGAGTTCGCCCTTTGCCAGAATAGCATAGCGCTGTTGTATCAAACGCTTGGTAACTACCGGGATGCGGAAGCGGCGCTCAGCGATGCAAAAGCGATCCTGGAAAAAGCGAAGGGCAAACTCGATCCGGAGTATGCCACCGTAGTGCAAAACCTCGCCGCATTGTACCAATTGGAGGGATCCCTTGATAAGGCAGAGCCACTGCAACGCGAAGCCCTGGAGATAGACCGCAAGACGCTCGGTGAAAGTCACCCCCAGTATATCATCACGTTGCAAAACCTCGCCACCCTGTTCCAGAAACTTGGACGCAGGGAGGAAGCCAGGGGTATGTTGGAAAAGGTTCTCGAAGCCAATGGCAATCACTTTGGGAAGAAACATCCATCCTACATTACCACGCTGAGCAACCTGGCGGTGCTCTACCAGGATCTTGGAAATTTTGCGTTGGCCGAGTCCACCTGGAAGCAAAGCGTTGACCTCCGGAAAGAAGTGCTGGGTGAAGACCACCCGGACTATGCACGGTCGTTATACGGCTTGGCCGGCGTATATCACGCGCAGGGACAATGGGCCAAGGCGAAGCAGTTCTACGAACCTGTAGTTGAGAAGTATCAGAAACAGGTGGAGGCCTACTTCCCGGCAATGAGCGAGAAAGAGAAAAGCGCCTTCTACGCGAAGATCAAACCTGTGTTCGATGCCTACCAGGATTTCTTTGTTCAATACCTGAACGCATTTCCTGCAGAGCGCCCGGCGACCCTGGGTAAACTGTTCGACTTGCAATTGAGCACCAAGGCGATTCTTCTCAACTCGACAAATAAAGTGCGTGCCCGGATCCTGGCAAGCGGCGACCCCGCCTTGCAAGAGTTGTTCCGGAATTGGTTGAGTACAAAGGAGCAGCTGGTCAGGTATTACAGCGGCTCTCAGGAGGAACGGGCCCGAATGGGTATTCAACCGGCTCAGTTGGAAGAGCGAGCCAACGAATTTGAGAAGCAACTCTCCACGCGCAGTGTTGCCTTCAGATCACAGGTCGAGAAAGAGCGGGTGCATTGGACAGATGTGCGCGGTGCGTTAACCGACGGGGAAGTGGCGGTGGAAGTACTTCGGATAAAACGGAAGTACATCAAAGATTCCGTGTACTATGTCGGTCTGCTTTTACAGAAAGGAAGCCAGGCGCCTGAGATGGTGGTATGGCCACTCGGCGCCCAATTGGAGGGACGGCGCTTCAAGTACCACCGCAATACCATCAAGTATCACATCAATGACACCATGTCATACCTCTATTATTGGAAGCCGCTCGAGGCGAAGATCAAGGCGGGTTCTACCGTATTCTTGAGTTGTGATGGAGTATTCAATAAAGTTAACTTCAATTCACTCTATGAATCGGTTGACAAACATTTTGTGATTGACGCGTACCGGCTCCACCAACTCAGCAACACGCGCGAACTGATTGGTCGTGCAAACGCCAAGACATCGGCCAACATAGCAAGCCTTTTTGGCTTCGCTGACTTTAACCTTGGGGAGGCAGATGTAGTCTCACACTCCACCAAGCGGAACCTTGCCCGCTCCTTGGGGTTTGAGGGTGAGAACATTCCGGTGCTGCCTGCGACTGAAAAAGAGGTGGATGGCATTGCCAGCCTTTTAAAAGAGAAAGCGTGGACCGCCAACAACTTCAAGCGCGCCCAGGCCAGTGAAGAAAACCTCAAGAAACTGGACAATCCCAAGCTCATTCACATTGCTACACATGGGTTCTTTCTCAGCGATGTGGACCTTGGTGACGAGGCTACGGAACTTGCGCAGAACCCCTTGTTCCGTTCAGGCGTGCTATTTGCCGGCGCGGGCGTAGACCGCGATGCTTCTAAATCACTTGAAGATGGGGTGTTGACGGCCTATGAGGCCATGAATCTCAACCTCGATCAAACGGAATTGGTGGTTTTGTCAGCCTGTGAGACTGGATTGGGGGGGGGGCGCAAGGGGGGGGGTTTAGACGGGCGGGAGAGTGCTGGCCGTGTAGCGGGCGCCGGGTC
>CAZJWV010000116.1:0-9392 GCA_964549855.1 uncultured Ohtaekwangia sp.
GATGATTTGTGTGCAATGATCATGCAGCGGTTGAACAATGCCGCTGCAATCAAGACGACGAGAGCAGGGAGGAGGGTAGTCATGATCAGACCCATGTGCTTGACGGTTAGCGGCTCGCCGGTGTCAGACTCCTTTTTGGAGAACACCCAGATGGTACCCACGAGCATGAACCCAAGCAGTGTAAGTAAGGCGATTGTTCCGTTCCCATTGAGATTTACAGAGGGAAATGCAAGACCCGCGCTGGCCAACAATACGGCAACTACGAAATCCTCCAGCCGAAGTCGTTGCTGCTTGAAGTACACGAAGGAATACACAAGCGAGCTCAAGGCATAGACAACGATAACAGAGGCAACCCAGACGTAGAACCCATTACTGTAGAAGATCCAGGGCTTTGAGAACATTACCAGCGCCAACCCGATGATGATGTCGAGGAAAAAGACCAGCGCATTGACACAATAGGACCAGTATTGGAAATTCCTGGCTCTCTTTGCGTCCATTCCGAGGCGCTCATCAAACAGCCACTTCCTATTCGCCTGAACGCAGTAGGAATTTTGCAAGATTGCCAGTACGAAGTAGTACACGGCCAATTCGTAAGTAAATCCCCAACGGGTAAAGAACTCCTGGTCGTAAATGAATACACACAAGGGTAGGAGCTTCCCCGCGAAGAGAACAATCTTGATCCATGTAAATTCCTTTATCGAACTTTCATTCTCATTCGCCTCCATCAGCTCTTTAGCGCGATTGTTGTCGTATTCAATCTTGATGAACTTCTCAATGAAGAACATGCGCTCGCCACGGAACAACCAATAAGAAGTGAAAATAAAAATGGGGAACACGAAGTAAATGACCGAGAACAGGCTGAGCGTAAGGAAAGAATTCAAGTCCTGAACCTTGCCTACGGCCTCTATGGAATTGGGCACCATAGTGCCCAGCAAACCTGTGCTGATCAGCACGCCCAGCGTGCCATCACGAAAAATGTTTCCGAAGGCTGTGTAGTCGTTAAATGAACCCTTCGCTGCCATAGAGGTGTTGTTTATATTAATTTCTCAATCTGAACCAATAGATCAAGAATAGGACTATAAGCACGGCGAACAGGTAGTAAACCCAGCACGGGAAGCACCCAGTACACTTACCGTCGCCTGTCGTTCCTGTAGGGTCGGGTGGGTAGAGGGACACGAATCGGCTTGCATGACGTGGCACCATCTCGCCGCGATCGTTCACCCCCAGGCCATCGAAGGAAAATTTATAAACTCCTTTGAGCGCCGTTTGATTATAGACATTCGAGTACGCACCATCGTTGGCTTGCGTGTCACCATGAGTTCCATCGTCGAAGAGCAAGTATTGCATGCTTGCATTGTCTGGCCGTGTTGTTGTTACACGAATGGTCCCGCCAAGGCTTGGCCATCCACGATCGGAAAGGCTTGCGATGAGCAGCACATCTGCTCCGGGCCGATCAGTGCTGGCGGTGGCGGTGACAATCATGTTGTAGTCGCTCTTCACTGCTCCGCTAAATCCAATTGGCACGACACCGCGGTGCGGTTGTATCGATTCGCCAGGAACAAGGTATCTCCCATACACCTTGTCTTCACCTGATTTAATGGCTAAGCCAGGCTTCCACGTTCCGGTTGGAACCAGTCGAAGTATCCATTCGCCCACATACAAGGGAGCCTGGCTTACGTCGGGGAAGATCAGTTTATACAAACTGTATCCCGGGCGCGATAGCACCTGGATGGGAATGGTTCCAAGGAGAGAGGCGGGTGTCAGTACGTTGCCGCGCGGGTCAACGAATTCCAATGTATAGAACGATGACAGCATGGGATCGTCGAGAACCAGGAAGATCGCCGACCGATCGGATGTAACAACTCTAGCGCGGCGTACCTCCACCGGGGTTCCAGATGAGAGATCAACCGGGATCGTTGGGTCGTCGAGCAAATCTGCCCCGAAGGCATTGGCATAAATCTTGAAGTAGAATTCCTCCAAAGCGAAGTGATTCGTTCCAAGCATGCTGCCGGACACCTGGTGATAACCTCCAGTGCCTGCATTGGTTATTCTTCCCAACAGTGCTCCGTCGAAGTCGTCGCCCAGGCCAAGGCTGTAGATCATCATGTCGGGGTTGGCTGTGGTCAGCCCCGAAATAAATGCATCCGTCACATGTGGTCCTGACGTCTCATGTCCATCGGTCATAACTACCATTACCTGTTTGCGAGTATCCGGGGACCCGGCAAGCAGATTCGCACTGTTTGTCATTCCACAGCTGATGCATGTACTGCCGCCGGGGGCCAGGCGAGATACATCACCGACCGCGGCATCAGAGAGTTTGTCTAATACCAGCGCATCTGTGGTCCCGCTCTTCAATTCCAACGGCGCCAAGTAGTCCTCTGCGGTCTGATTGTATTTTACAAATCCAATCTGGTCGCCGCTTCCGTCTCCTGGATCTGGTCGAAGCAGGTCGTAGTAGAGCTGTGCTGCACTCTGCAGAGCCTGGATCTTGGTCCGCGAGCCGGCCGATTCACTCATGCTACCGCTGCGGTCCAGCACAAGGACGTTGTCCATCGGCACCGGATTGACGCCATTTCCTGTCAGTACCAGGTTCACCTGGCTGGTGTAGCTGCCTCCGCCCCCACTGCCGGTTGCTCGTAGCTCAATGGAGTATGGTGTGGCGGAAGTTGCCCTGGGCGTGAATCGCGCAAGGAACGTCGTGCTGCTTCCAGTTGAAATGGAAATATTTGTTACCGTTTGTACTTCAGACCATTGGGAACGATCTGGGTCAGGGGTATTGATTTCTTCGAGGGTGAAATTCAAAGGGGCATCCCCCGTGTTTTGGACAAGTACACCTTTGGTGTAGGTGAATCCTAATTCTACGTCATGGTAGTCAGCGGTCGTACCTCCGTCTGGCAGGACCGTGACCAACATGTTGGGTTGAGCATGATGCGCTTGCGCCCGGAAGCAGCATGTTACGGTGGAGGCATTGCTGAAATTGACAACAAGTGATGCGTCGCTTGTATGATTTGCGCCCGGAGTGGGCGTATAGCGAATGGTGACTGTTCGACTTCCTCCAGCACTGATTGGACCGGCTGCATTTCCACTGACGATTGAAAACTCATTGTTGACATCATTGGAGATGGTCATGGTTGTGACCTGGGCGGCGGCGGTTCCGGTGTTGTTGATCACTTTTGTGAAGTCATCGAAAGTTCCCAGGAATTGATCGGCGGTAGCCAGGATCGTTGAACATGGGGATGTCCCTCCACACTGCGGATTGGGCGCTGGTGCCGTCAATGTGGCAAGCACGGTGAATGTGGGTGTATTGACTGTGCCTCCTGAAGCAGTGGCATTGATGTCAAACGTGGCGTCCTTGTTCCCCGCTGTCCCAGTGGCGCTCAGCAGCGTTACCGTAAAAGATCCTGGCACATTAAAGCTTGTCGGGCTGATCGAATAGGCGGAGCAGCCGGTGCATCCCGTATGAGCGGTGATCGAGTTAATGGTTACGGAAATCGGGTCGCCCGAATTTGCAACCGAGAATGTCCGTGTCGGGTTAGTTGTCCCAATCACTACACTTCCGAAATTGTTGTTTGTGCTGGCTACTGCGCCAATGCTGGCCACTGGAAGATTGGTGCCGCCAACCGCAATAACACCGCCTGACCCATCTGTGGCTATGCTCGTTAGGGGCGCACCGGTCGCCGCAGTGGTTGATGATGGGACAAGGCCAAGCGCGGTATGAACAAAGATTGTCCCGGACCCGTTGGCGGTTACCACATGGTTGGCGTCATCCACGTCAATGCCGACAATCGTTCCCGCGACTGTCACAGGGCCCCCGGTCAACGTCGCTGACAGGTTGAATTTTCGGAGGGAGGAAGTGCTTGCTACAATGATGTTACCCGCGTCGTCCGCATCAACTTTTAAGCCCCCCACTGCAATCGCCGTAGAATTCAACTCTGTCAAGCTCGAATTGAAGTGTATAAGTCCGCCACTTGTTGTTACGTATACATGTCCGCTCAAACTGCCCAGGCGGCCGGCAGTCACGGACGTTCCGGCTCCCGATCCAGCCCCTGAACCGCTGACGGAGGCACTAGCCAACGACGTAAGTGTTGAATTTCTCTTGAAAACTGTGGTATTGCTCAGTACATAAATGTTGCCAACGTTATCCGTCGCAACATCAATCGGCGTTTGGCTCGGGACACTTATCACTGATGTCGTCCCAAGTTCATTCAGGCCGGTGTTAAGCCTGATTACGGTGCCATCGCTCATCAGCACATAAATCAGAGCAGGAGAGTCATTAATTGCAACGGCCACTGGTACGGCAGTTCCCGTGAAAGTATGAGGTGACCCAATAATCGTTCCGGTAAGCGTTAGCGAAAAGATCTGACGTTCCGCGGTGACTACGATAATACTTCCGCTGACGTTCATTGCCACGTCTACCGGTGATCCTGGTATGGGTGCCGAATTCAGCAACGTCGGATTCAGATTCAGGCGGAAGATGTTATTTTGTGACCAAAGGGGCTGACGCAGGGCAAGGATTGCGATAACAGCCATAAGCAACTTTACGCTCATCGTTTTCATAGCATTGTTATTTAGTATCTCTCTTTCAGCCAAGTCGTAACTAACTCGCATGACAGGCGTATGCCATTGCGTTTGACCTAATCGCTTTCGGAAATCAACCCGTCAATGATCGATAGCAACGCTTTAGCTTGCGGGCTTGCATTCTCCAAACCCTTCAGTTTTTCTGATATTACAAGGGCTCTTTCGATGCACTTGTCCTTATTGAGCCTCTCCACCAACTCTTTGGCCCTGCGTGCTGCGTTGTTGTATAGAATACCCAGGATGAGCATGGCCAGCAAGTAGGGGGTAATACTCATGATGAGTATCCACAGGCACTCACACTTCCAGATATCTGGATTGGCAATGTGCACGACAACCGCGGCTGCGATCAACCCAACCAATGCGACCAGGTAGGTATAACTCTGCGCTGTTTGGTTGTTGATCGCTGATTTCATTGTTTTCTCGTCCATGGCTGATTATGGTTTTAGAAAGTGTGTGATGATATCGCCGTAAAACGGATCACATTCCCAGTACCTGCTGTGCGTGAAAGAGAACTTCCCGGCTTTGAACTTGCAGTCCACATTCAACAGCTTCGCATAGTAGTCCAGGTTGCCGCTCACATAGTCATGATCGTCGTAGTAGTTCACCCACGGGATATCATCAAATAACCGATCCTGTCCCCGCTCCAGCTTTACGTACCCTTTGCTCTGCGCTCCCGCTGGCATATTCACATCTTTCTGCTTGAATCCGTTGAAGTGATCCAATACCTGCTGCCGTAAGAACTGGTCGTCAGGAATGTTCTCCCGCAGAAAGAAAATGATCTTGTCAAGGGGGCAGCCGAAGGTCACAAACCCCCGCAGCACTTGGTTGATGTGCTTGCCTCCAGCCATATTCTTTCCTGCTTCGTCGAACCTCTTGGCAAGTAGCCCCTGATTCACATGCAGGTTGAGCCGATTGATGGCATCGTATGCCACCTGGCTTCCCAGGGAATGGCCGGCTACGAGGATGCTTTCATAGTACTCCCCGTTCCTGCCCTTCACCGGTTCTTGAAAAAGATGAAGCAGGGCCTTCACCGCTCCTTCCTGTATCCTCTTCTTCGTCTCATAGAATTTTGACTTCGGATCATTGACGTTGTACACCACCACGTCGCCCAGCACATTCGTGATGCCTCGCATCAGGCTGTCCGTGTATCCCTTCAGCCAACTGTCGACCACCGAACCCAGGAACGGTATGAAGGAGGCGGCCCACAGGAAAAACCGTACGAGCAAGTCGACCGTAAGTGTCAACTTTGACATAACGGAAAGAAATAACCAGTAGCGCCACGATTTGAATTCACCCGTCTTCTCATCAAAGAAGTCGCTCTTGTCCTTGTAGTACCTGCCGATCTGCGCGTTCCGCTTGTAGAACTTGCGCGCGCCTTTTACTACCCCTTGGGTCCAGGAATCGATATCGGACCAGGAAGATTTGTCTTCCGTGTAGTTTGCCCAATAATACTCGTACAGATCGATGTGGTGCGGATTGTCTTTCTTGCAAAAGCGGATCATGTTGTCGAACCAGCGGGACCCTGCGCTATCAGGTTTGTTGATGATCTCGTGCTTGACGGTTACATCGTCGCCGAGTTCCGACCGGTACTTCTTCAACAAGCCTCTCCCAAATGAGTCCATCGTCTCAACGGGAAGCTGATTGCCGATGCCGTGGATGACGAGAATGGCAGTATTCTGTTTAACCCATTCAACGTGGTGTTGTTTCGCGCGGCAGGAAAGGAGTTCTACGGGGTTGTAATCAGGCTCGTCCATGGCTACTTGAATTCCAGGAACTTGGTGAGGTCAAATTTTTTCGACAGCGCCAGTGACACGAAGGGCGGGCTGTTTTGTATGGTGAGCCCACGCACTTCGCCGGTGAACGAGATTCCGTACTTTTCTTCGTTCAACCGGAACTGGATCACGTAAAACCAGTTCCAAACCCGATCCGTGGGCGCCGTGAATCCAACGGTTGGATCTGATTTGGGCTGGTTGGTGTGACCCAACACTACATTCACGAAGAGATTGGTATCTCCCTGGCGCACCATGATGGGCAATCCAAACCCAAAGTAGTGCGACCGGAGATCCACCGAGGACGTCCTGGAGACCGTCTGCTGGTCCGCCGGCTTGTTGGCGTATTTATAAAGATCAGCTTTTGGGATGCTGATGGTATCCAGCCTGGAAAAAGAGGAGTACTGGGTGGTGACATCGACCCGCTGCCAAAGAAGTTCCATCCATAGACTACTGAAAACATGAAAGCCGTCCCTGTTAGCCGAGCCGTTGGTGAGCCTGACCATGGGTGAGAGAAACAACCCGAGGTTCTTTACTACCTGCGACTTTTGCACGGCGGCCGCATCATTAAACCCGCCAATTTCGCCTGCATTCACTTTCGGAGTTACTGCGTTTGTTACTGCCAGCGACTGGGTGTTGTAGTAACTGAATTCCGATGAACTACCATCAAGAGTGGAAGTCAGTGTTTTCGATTCATAGACCCCGGCGAATATTCCCAAGTTCTTTGGCTCACGTCCGGCTGCGATTGTATCCTTCTTTTTTATGCTTTTGAGAACCGGGCGAATGTCAAGCATCCTGAGAAAAACCCCGGAAAACAGGTTGTTGGCCTGCACGCCGTCCACCAAATCGAAATTGGCGCCTATCTCAACCCAAAAAGGTTTGCGAGGCTCGTACATGCCTTTCTCTGTAAGCCTGATGTAGGCCGGATATTCTCTGGATGAATCCGCCGACAGGTATAGCACGCCGAGTTCATCGCCGGTGAGCTGTTTCTTGCTGCGCTGGATGCGGATCACAACAGGCGCCTCAAACAAGGAATCCGTTGCGCTGACTTTCGGAATGGCGATCCGCGGTTGCACGATCGAAGGACTGCACGAAAGGTTCATGGGTTTGAGGATGAACTCGAGGTGATGTCGTGCTGTATCCTGTGGTGCGGACTGAAAGAGCTTGACCTGAACCCTTACCGTAACCACGGTATCCTTGGCAGTATAAATTGGATGGATGTTGTGAGTCTGGCTGGGTAGTTCCTGTGAAAAAGCACATAAGCTTGTGACCCCAATCAAGATGATAGCAAGTATCTCTTTTCTCATACGATTTAAAGTAGCACGATGTTGTTCGCAGAATTTATCAGTCGCATTCTCCTTGTCATCTTCCCGCACAGATTCTTTGCCTCCGTCATCCTTGATGATTTCCCGGTTGGTAATAAAGAAGTTCATGCTGTCGTTGTGTGCCTCCTATTTTATCCCGAGGCGCTTGCAGGTTTCCGGCCCCGCGACGCCATCGACGCTGAGCTTGTTGGCCTTTTGAAATGCTTTCAACGCCTCCACGGTGCCATGGCCAAACACACCGTCTTCGCCGATACGCTTAGTTCCCCGCCCATTTAGGGCTTTCTGAAGCGCTACCACGGCCGCTCCGGTGTCTCCTTTCTTCAGGTACACACCCGTAGTGAGTTTTGAGTCTTTGACTTTCGGCTTGTTCTTTTCCGCTTCGATCGCACCTTCCGTAGCTGCATCGACGGTTCCGGTTGCTGTCATGCCATGCTCTGCCTGGAATTTCCTCACCGCGGCTTCTGTACCCGGACCAAAATCCCCGTCGACAACCATTTCGTACCCGAGATCATAAAGCATCTTTTGAATCCGCGTCACCTCCGTGCCTGAATCACCCTTCTTCATGTCCCGGGGCTGCAGCACCACTGCGTCATTAAACAACCCTGTATTTACGAAAGCCTTGACCGTCGACTTCTTTCGTGTGCGGGTCATCACTTCCCCTCCATCGCTGTCGTTGCTCACCGAAGTGTTTCCCTCCCAGCTTGCGAAGGTCTTTCCTTCTTCGATCCAACGAATAAAAATGCCGGTGTGTTCGCACGTACCGTCACCGTTCCAATCGAACAACACAATGTCGCCCGGTTGAGGGTTGTCGGTAAACCGACTGCTTGCCTTCCAGAAGTTGTACCCAGCTGGGCAGTACTTAAAACCCTTTGCAGTCTCCACCTTGCCTAGTGGATGACCGGCTGTATCGTATACCCAGCTGACAAACATTGCGCACCACGGTGCTCCGTCGAAACCGAACCATGCTCCATACTTGGTCTTGTTGGAATTGGCAGGGTTCTCCTTCGTTCCACTCTCCGCTGCTGCTGTGTCGATGATAGATTGGCGGGACATTTGGTTAAGAATTTTGAAGCGGCGTAATTTTTGAACCACCCTGTTTTGGCAACAATCTATATCACCGGGGCATCGCGCCCCGGTGATAAGACTAAACCAAAACAGAAATCTCTACTTGAATAGCAACTTACCATAGGGGCCAGGCCTGGATTGAAGCGGGTGGGATTTTCTCCCATGCTACTTTTTGTTCGTATGGGAGTTACTCCCATACGCGGCCTTCTCGCGCCGGATTGGAAGTGTAGATTGTTAGAAAAATCAACAAAACTATGGCTAATCCAACCTTCAATGGCTCCGACGGGGGCCGCATTGACCTGTCAACCGCTCGCACGTGGGCCAAAAACTTTCGTGATGCAAATCCTGGCCCAATGGTGGTTAAATCCCACTACTATGGCCGGGATACACTCGATCAAATTCTGGCCCAGCCGGGCTGTACGGGGATCCGGGTTTACTACGCCATCAATGACAACCGCGAAAGGGATCTGCTAGTTGTTGGTGTTGACAATAAGGGGAACAACATGCTGCCTGCTTCAGCCGGTTTGGCTCCTGGTGACATGTCGATTATGGACAACTCGTACCCATGCCCTCCAATTTGTCCGCCAAATGACCTGTAGTTGTCCATGATCAAGGAATTCCCTAAATCCTACAGGGATTCAAACACCTTGGGATG
>CAZJWV010000117.1:0-9388 GCA_964549855.1 uncultured Ohtaekwangia sp.
CGTCCTCCAGGAAGGCGGTACAAATGATAACCAAAATCCATCTTGAGACTCGATCAGACAGAATGGATGAAAGCAATCTGATTTCCTTGTTCATGCCAAAGTGTATTTTCTGGTGCGATGAAAGGTGCCTGCAGCATGTTCCTTTTGCTGAGGGCGTACGCTGAGTACCGGGAACCTGGAGTGGTTCACGATGTCTCGTGCGTAAGGTCCCGTAATGAAATCGCGAATTGCAGTATCCAGCGTGGCTGTGATCACAATCAAGTCAGGCCTCTCCAGATCGGCGATTTCCAAGACCTTTCGCGCCAAATTCTCGGCCCGGTACAATTCACAATCGCAAATCACATAATCCTTTGCAATCTGCCTCCTAAAGAAATCAACGAGTGATTTCAATTCAGAGAACTCCTTCGGATCCTTCTTTCTCGCTACGCCGGCCACCAACATCTGGGAATCATTCTTTCGGATAATGGGGCGGACAAACTCATATTTCTCCAGCGCGTTGGGTATAAGCCGAATGGGAAAAAGTATCCGCTTGAACTCTGGCCATAAATTGCCCCCGGGTACGGTCATCACAGGGCAGGCTGATTGCTTTACTACCCGGTATGCGTTTGAACCTGCGAAGAATTCACGGAGACCCGACGCGCCGTGCGTTCCCAAAACAATCAGATCGATCGACTTGGCAGCAGCAATTGCGCAGACCTCATCGGCTGGATTCCCCGTGCGCACAATTTGGCTGACGACCAAGTCATGCCTAATTCGAAGCTCCTTGGCAATTTTGTCCAGCTGATCCTCCGCATCTTGAAGTCGTTTTGGTAAGAGCGCTCCCAGGGCCCCCCCACCTTCGGGAGGCAGCATCATGAAGGCGCTTTCAACCACATGAACTAGCGTCAATGTGGCCAGCTGGCGTTTGCAAATCGCTATCGCTGTGTCTAGGGCATTGGCAGCTACAGTCGAAAAATCTGTAGGCACCATAACACTATTGATGGCGTAGATCCCCATAGGTGTACTTATTTACATCAAACTTTATGCGCACTTTTGTCTAGGGCAAGTTTGCTAGCAAATCAGCCCATAACACGGTACTACATCGACAACCTGTGGTACTTTTTAATGATGAAAGCGTTAGAGGAACAGATTCCGGCCTATTCAATTGAAACGCTTAAGACTAGGCCATCTGGCCTTGTAAGAAAACGGGAAGTTGATGTATTCAAGTTTGAGTACTTCGCTCGTGACATAGAGCATCTTAAGGCACCGCACCGGCACCAGTTCTATACGTTCGTCCTCCTATTAAGCGGCTCTGGGAGCCATGATATCGACTTCACTACCTATCCGATTCAAAGGAATCGCCTGTTCTTGATTTCTCCAGGCCAGGTGCACGCGTGGAACGAGCTCCGGGAGGTAACTGGCTACATGGTGATTTTTACAGATAGTTTTGTTGCCTTGTCCAAAGGCCGAAAACTGCTAAGTGCATGGCCGTTGTTCAGAGTCGGTCAAGCCAGTTATATCGACTTAACCAATGCAGAAACGCTTGAATGGGTTAAGGAATGCCGGTTTATGGAAACAGAAATGCACGCACCGGATCCGTTTAGCAGGGATGCGGTATTCTATGCTATAGGCAAACTGCTTGTCCGTGCGTCGAGGCTTTATGCTTCAAGGGCAGACACCGAAACTCAAGGATTGCTTTTTCGCTTCCAGGAATTGGTTGAACTGCATTTCATGGAAAAGAGAATGCCGAAGGAGTACGCCACCCTGCTCAACGTCTCAGCCAACCACTTAAATGCGATCGTAAAGAAGAAATCCGGTAAGTCAGCAGGGGAACTCATCCGGCAACGGACTGTTCTCGAGGCAAAGCGCAGCCTTGCTCACACGCAGTTATCGGTTGCTGAAATCGCCTTCCAACTCGGTTTCAAGGACAACTCATACTTTGGCAGATTCTTTCGAAAGTACGCGGGCTCTACGCCTCAACAATTCCGGGAAGAACAGCAAACCTAGGGTCAAATGCTGATGACTCGACCGTTTGACAGGGGAATGGCTAACCCTCAATCTTTCAAATTCCACTGCTTCTTGAACCCATACGGACAATGCCTGCACCCCGACTGGCAACAGTAACCGCGCTTCTTATGATAGGCCTCAGTGAAGACCATGAAACCGTTTTCCCAGTAAAAGTCTTCGTTCTCTTTCAACGGAGGTGGAGGCGTTGATTGGCCCTGGGTTTTTTCCATTGGGAAAAGTGGATAGTGGTTAGTGAACAGTGAATAGAAGAATGACAAAAGTAAAATTACAAGGTTCCAATCGACTGTTCGCACTAATCACTATCCACTATCCACTCCTAAAAGGAAAGCCCTTCCCCGGTAACCGGAAAAGGGCCTCTGTTACTTGGTCTTTCCTCGAAACTACACCTTGATCTCAACATCCACTCCACTTGGGAGCTCGAGCTTCATCAGGGCATCGACCGTCTTGGCGCTGTTGGAATAGATATCCACCAGGCGCTTGAACGTGCAGAGCTGAAACTGCTCACGCGACTTCTTGTTCACGTGGGGTGAACGAAGCACGGTAAACTTCTCTTTCTCCGTCGGCAACGGAATGGGTCCGCTGACGATGGCACCCGTGGCTTTCACCGCGCGCACGATCTTCTCCGACGATTTGTCGACGAGGTTGTGATCGTACGACTTCAGCTTGATTCTGATCTTCTGGTTCATAAGCGTGTTACTTAGCGGAGACCGCTCCTTTAACTTCATCGATAACTTTTTCTGCCAGGTTCTTTGGAACCGGGCTGTAGTGTGCAAACGTGAGGGAAGCGGAGGCGCGTCCCGATGTGATCGTACGCAGGTCGGTGACGTAGCCGAACAATTCGGCCAGCGGCACATCCGCCTTGATCACCTGTGCTCCGGCGCGTGTGTCCATGCCTTTCATGATACCCCGTCGACGGTTGAGGTCACCGGTAACTGAACCCGTGTACTCATCCGGTGAAATGACTTCTACGGCCATAACTGGCTCCAGCAGTTGCGGGCCACATTTGCGTGCCGCCTCTTTGAAACCAATCGTCGCCGCCAATTCGAACGACAGTGAGTCGGAGTCCACATCGTGGTACGAACCGTGGAACAGGCGCACTTTCATCGAATCGATAGGGTAGCCCGCCAATGGTCCGTTGACCATAGCGCGCTCGAAGCCCTTTTGTACTGCCGGGATGAATTCACGGGGAATCACGCCGCCGACAACATCGTTTTCGAATTCCAGGCCTGGCTTGTCGTCAGGGCCAAGTTCGCGGGGTCCAATCTCAAACACGATGTCGGCAAATTTACCGCGACCACCGGTCTGCTTCTTATATACTTCCTTGTGCTCAACGGTCTTCGTAAGCGCTTCTTTGTAAGCAACCTGGGGTGCACCCTGGTTGATCTCCACTTTGAATTCGCGACGCAAGCGATCGATGATGATCTCCAGGTGCAATTCGCCCATTCCGCGCAGGATCACCTGGCCAGTTTCGTGGTCGGTGTTCACGCGGAGCGTAGGATCTTCTTCCACCAGCTTGCCGATGGCCATACCGAGTTTGTCGGAGTCAGCCTGCTTCTTGGGCTCGATGGCGTAACCGATCACAGGCTCAGGGAATACCATCGACTCCAACACCACCATGCGCTTTTCATCACAGAGGGTGTCGCCCGTCTTGATATCCTTGAAACCTACCACAGCGCCGATGTCGCCGCAATGGAGGCGGTCAATTTGATTCTGTTTATTGGCATGCATCTGGAAGACACGGGAGATGCGTTCCTTCTGCTGCGAACGGGTATTGTAGACATAGGAGCCAGACTCAAGCACGCCTGAATAGGCGCGGATGAAGCACAGGCGGCCTACAAAGGGGTCAGTGGCAATCTTGAACGCAAGTGCAACAAACGGTTCCTTCTCATCAGGCTTGATAGCAACTTCCGCATCGGTGTCAGGGTCCCTGCCGATGATGGTGTCCTTATCCATCGGAGACGGCAGGACTTCCATCACATAGTCGAGCAGGGTCTGTACGCCTTTGTTCTTGAAGGAAGAGCCGCAAACCATAGGCACGATCTTCATGCTGATGGTGGCTTCACGGAGGGCTTTCATGATCTCCCCTTCCGTGATGGAATTGGGATCTTCGAAGTACTTCTCGATGAGCGTCTCGTCAACTTCGGCAACGGCTTCCAGCAACTTCTCACGATATTCTTTAGCCTCCGCCACCATGTTCTCAGGGATCGGAATGGTCTCGTAGGTCATTCCTTTATCTGCTTCATTCCAGATAATCGCCTTATTGCCAACGAGGTCGACAACACCTTTGAAGTTCTCTTCCTCACCGATTGGCAACTGTAGCGCGACAGCCTTACTGCCAAGTTTCTCTTTTACTTGCTTGCAAACACCCAGGAAGTCCGCACCGGCGCGGTCCATCTTGTTGACGAAACCGATGCGGGCGACTTTGTAATTGTCCGCCAGGCGCCAGTTCGTTTCCGACTGCGGCTCGACGCCGTCTACGGCACTAAAAAGAAACACCAGTCCGTCGAGTACGCGCAGCGAGCGGTTCACCTCCACGGTGAAGTCCACGTGGCCGGGTGTATCGATGATGTTTACGTGATAGTCGTTGCCCTTGAACTTCCAATAGACGGTTGTTGCGGCCGAAGTGATCGTAATACCTCGCTCCTGCTCCTGCTCCATCCAGTCCATCGTAGCGGCACCATCGTGCACCTCACCGATTTTGTGGTTGACGCCGGAGTAGTAGAGGATGCGTTCGGTCGTAGTCGTCTTACCCGCGTCGATGTGAGCGGCAATACCAATGTTACGTGTATATCGAAGGTCTCGTGCCATCCGGGATCAGAATCTGAAATGTGAAAATGCCTTGTTCGCTTCCGCCATGCGGTGCGTATCGTCTTTCTTCTTGATGGCAGCGCCTTCGCCTTTGGAGGCGGCGAGGATTTCTCCAGCCAGCTTGTCCATCATTGTCTTCTCGCCGCGTGCGCGGGAGTAGTCGATGAGCCACTTAATGCTGAGGTTGATGCGGCGCTCGGGACGGATTTCGACGGGCACCTGGAAGGTGGCACCACCGACGCGGCGGCTCTTCACTTCCACGGCAGGCGTGAGGTTGCTCAGCGCACGTTTCCACACATCGAGGCCGGGTTCACCGGCTTTCTTCTCGACGATGCCGATGGCATCATAAAAAATATTGTAGGCGATGTCCTTCTTGCCACGTTCCATCATGTAGTTGACGAACTTGGTAACGAGCGTGTCGCTGAACTTCGGATCTGGCAGAAGATATCTCTTCTTCGGTTTCGATTTTCTCATGATCGATTCAAATTATTTTTTAGCGGGTGCGGCCGCAGGTGCAGCTGCTGCTTTGGCGGCGCCACCGGCTCCGGCCTTGGGACGCTTGGCCCCGTATTTCGAACGGCTCTGCTGACGGCCATTCACACCGGCGGTATCCAGTGCACCACGAATGATGTGGTAACGTACACCGGGAAGGTCTTTTACACGACCACCGCGGATGAGCACGATGGAGTGTTCCTGTAGGTTATGGCCTTCACCGGGAATGTAGGCGTTCACTTCCTTGCCATTGGTGAGACGCACGCGGGCCACTTTGCGAAGGGCGGAATTGGGCTTCTTCGGTGTTGTAGTGTACACGCGGGTGCACACGCCGCGGCGCTGCGGCGAGGAATCCAGGGCGGGAGACTTCGACTTGAAAGTCAGTTTCTTCCGGCCTTTGCGCACGAGTTGCTGAATGGTTGGCATCAGTTACAGTCTGTTTTGGTACCCTTCTTTTTTGGGACTGCAAAGGTATTTAATGGCAGACAGCTTGCAAAGGGGAGATTTGAAGAATTTTGAAGGTTTTAGGGGCTTTTTGGTGCTCTAGGGCAATTCCAGTCACTGAGGGTCTAATGCCGGGTTAATCCGACCGTTGCCGGTATCCGACGAACGCCAATAACTGAACATGACCCGCCCGCGGATGGCTTCCCGCTTAATAGTGCCCAGGAACCGGCTGTCATACGTGTTGTCGCGGTTATCCCCCATGAGGAAATACTCGTTGTCGGGTACACGCAATTTGACGTACGTGCCAGTTTGTGGGAATAGTCGCTCTTTGTATCGCAGGGTCCTTATCTTCTTTGACCAGGTAATCTGCTCGAGGTATTCTGTTACCTCAACATTGTCAATAGTATCCTCTAACGTCGGCGACATCACATTCAACGTATCGTTGAGGTAGACAGCGCCATCTCTGACCTCGATGGAGTCGTTCGGCAGACCTATAACTCGAAATATCCACACGTCTCCTTCCGGTGCGTCGAATACCACAATGTCGCCGCGTCGAATGGAGTGATCGTCGTAATAGGCAGTGTTAGCGAGGACCCTGTCGCCGACGCCAAGCGTCGGTTGCATAGAAGGAGTCGCAACACGAAAGGCCCCGAATCCAGTAACCACCCACTTGGCAGCAATCAGTCCAATGGCGATGAGCAGATAAACATACCATCGGTTATAGAATTTAAGCTCGAATTCACGATTCTTCCTCGCGTTGATAAACCCATCAGCCGTTCGGTAGATCAGAAAGCTGATTTCAAATACCGCGAGGGCAACGAATCCTTCAAAATGATCGAGCCATCCAGTTAGCTGGACTGACAATAGAACAGTCAGGTCAAGGAGAATGAAAACTGCAGCCTTCTTGACTTGTCCGTTGTAGACTTGTCCAAGGCCCGGAAGGAATGACAGGGCCAATGCCAGATATGGATTCCTCCGCTTAATCAAGTCGTAGCCGGTGTTTCAATTTATTAGAATCAAAGTGTTTGACGAACCGCCATCAAAATCTCTGTTTCCAATTTCGAATCATCCGGTTCCCAATGGCCATAGATCTCAATTCCCGGGTAAGAGGTTGCGATACCCCGGGTTTTCAGCTCTTCCCGAAACGATGCGTAGACTTGCTTCAACACGCTATATGAACCCACGTGCTTGTAGTAGGCATACTTCGAAAGGCTGATCTCCTTGTGTTCAAGGCCTGTGTCGCCTCTTGGTGCGCCTTCAAGCTCCACGCCGGCAAACATCCGGTCCTCCGGTTCATACACCCAAACGTTGACTCCCTTGTTCTTCAGGCCGCGCGATTTCACGACCTCCCACATCCTGTTCATGAGCTTGAAGCCAGTGCCGCCGTAGTCTTGGTTAATGGCGGTTCCGGAGAAGCCGTAGAGATTGAGGTGAAGGGGCTTTTGAATTAGCTGGATTTCCATGGGAGGAGAAAGGAATTGGAAATTGAAGATTGCAGATTGAAAATTGGGAACAGAATAATTTTCTTTCGCTCAATGACCGGAGGCCAGCATCCCTTTGGTTTTCATCACCAATGCATCTTTCCGTTTACCGGACGCCGAAGCGCTGATCGAAAGCAATCGCTCATAGTAAGGCTTCGCGGCCATCGCATTCCCCATCCTTTCCAGAGCCAGCGCGGCACCATAGAGTCCGTTAAATCGGTTCGGATGCCGCTGCAGATCTGCCTCATAGACCTCCAGTGCCCGGCCATAGTCGCCAAATTCGAATAACATGTCTGCCAATAGTTCACGGGCGGGAATGATTTCGCCCGGTGTGACCGAGTGTTTTTCTGTCGCGTCTTCCATCGCAGCAGCTTCATACAACAGCGTTATGCCCTCCGCCTCCTGATTCTCTTTAAGCCGAATCCAACCTTTTCCGATCTTGACCTGGATCAACACGAGGTTTGCCTCGTAGTTCCGCTTCGCCTCGGAGAGTCTGCCTTGTAGTTCCTGAAGCTGTGCCAATTCTTTTTTCGCATCGGCAAGTTTGTTCATATGGACAGCTCCCAACAACCGGGTAAGGCAAAGATTCGCTTTCTCCCAGGGATACTTGTCCCAGGGAAGATCGGCTTGCGTTGGCTGCAGACTGGCAGCGGCCGCCCAGTCCTTGCGTTCAACCGCATAGCGGGCCGGAATCGAAGCGAAGGCATAGGCTACTTTGAAGTTTTCAGGAAAGACTTCCGTGATGGTGTTGAGGTAATTGAGCTGCTCCAGGGCTTTTACATCGTCTCCCTGTTGCAAATAGGCGTACACGAGGTAATCCATACCATGCAGTTCCTCATCCCAATGTCCAGTGGCTTTAATATTCTGCGCGTAGCATTGAGCGGCCGAAATCGACTGGAGATTTGATTGAACCGATTCATCCCACAAGCCCAGTCTTGTAAAGATGTGTGACGGCATGTGCTGGGCATGCGCCGAAGCCGCGGCGATGGAAGCATATTTTCGTGCCGCGGGCAGCGCCAGATCGGCTAATTCAGGATAGTCAAAGGTGTGAATGAGGTAGTGCGTAATGCCCGGGTGGTTGGGCTCAGCGACAAGCAAACTGTTCAGTATTTCGCCCGCTTTCTTTTGATTGGTAAATGCTTTGTCCGATGGATTGGCCGTTGACCGCAATGCCAGCGCATAGAAGATGGCGGCTTCCTTGTCCTCCGGGTACTTCTCGTAGATCTTTTGAGAAGCCAATTCAAATTTCTTCAGCCGCGTAGGATGATCCAGGGTAGAATAGTCATCATAGATGGTGGCGATGGCTTCCAGGTAGTCCGACTCACGACCTCCCTCACCTCCCAACGCAGTACGGCCGACGGCGATAATACTGGACCCTTTCTTCAACTCTGCCTGAGATGGTGGTGCCCACAACGGGTGAAAATTGGACATCGCCGCACCCCAGTAGGCCATCACGCAGCCTGGATCTTTGTCCATGACCCTGGCAAAGACCTTTTCGGCCTCCATGTATTCAAAGGAATGTAAAAGGGCCGCGGCCAGGTTGAAATCTGCCCTTACTTCTTCTGAACATGAAGCGCTAAAGGCTACGGTTCCAAATTGGTTTTCGCCGGAGCCGCAGAGCGTGATGTCGCCCCGGTTCAGGTCGAGGGATTTCAACTCAGTCTGTAACTGTTGGTCACTTTTCCCGGTGCACGAGAAAAGGAACACAATAAGAAGCGCCAACCTGACAGCGTGGGTTGATCCATGGATCATATACGAATATACAATTCACTTGCCGACTCCAAAAAATTCAGTGAGATCGGAATTAGAACGCCACAGAAACCTTTCTTTCCTATTCAACAACACCCAACTTCCACTTGCTTCCAATGACCCTCGTGCTGTTTCTGGATGCTATATTCAAAGAAAGTCCCGCTAACGCAACTCCTACTACCGCACTGAAGGCCTTTCCTTTACTCCCGTCGTCAGAACCTGGTGCAACAGTACAAGATGGACATGGGTCATAGGGCGGTTTGAAGGCATTCCCAATTGCAGCGCCACCAAGAAAAGCAAATACAAAAATTCCTGTACTGGAGCCCTTACCCTTTTTCCCAATCTCTGATAAGTCGGCTATGTTAATAACTTCATTGTTAACGGTGATCTGCTGATCACTCACATTG
>CAZJWV010000118.1:0-9279 GCA_964549855.1 uncultured Ohtaekwangia sp.
TTCTCAGTGAGAAAAGAATAATTGGCAAAAATGGAAAGGTTAACTGTGGTGTTGTCGCTAAAAAGGAAGAACGGAGAGATACCCAATTCGACCTTGTCGGTAACAAACTTGCTGGCATTGAAATACAACGATCCAGAAGAAAAGGAGATTCCGCTAAATGAGTTGCTCATATAAGACCCTTGGGCTTGCAACTGGAAATCACCTTTCTGCTGTTGCGCGAACGCGGTACTTCCGGCAACAATAAGGAGACCAATAAGTAGTACTTTCTTCATGAGTTTTTGGGCTTTAGTGTTTATAGTTTAAGAATATGCGCGAAATTAGCCCCTGCCCGATGCAAGCGCCAGTGCGTGATCAAAAATGGATCAATAAAAAAGGGGAGATCGCTCTCCCCTTCCAATTGGGTTATCTCAGGTTAACCAATGCTCACCCTCCGGAACTCGGCCACCGTCAACCCCTTCGACACACTGTCGAGGTATTGAGCAACAGTCTTTGAACTGTCTTTGACGAACAGTTGGTGCAGCAACGTGCTGTCCTTGTAGAACTTCTGCAGTTTACCCGCTGCAATCTTGTCGACCATGTTGGCGGGCTTGCCTTCGGCGATGATCTGCGCTTTTGCGATCTCTAGTTCTTTTTCAATCACTGTTTTGTCGACGGACTTCTCGTCAACGGCCACAGGGTTCATGGCGGCAATCTGCATGCCGACGTCTTTGCCGGCTTCGGTAACGTCATTGCCGTTCACTCCCTTCAAAGAGACCAACACACCCAGCTTGCTGCCGGCGTGGATGTAAGGAACAACTGCTTCACCACTCATGCGAACATATTCGCTCACTTCTAGCTTCTCGCCGATCTTACCCACCAGCTCGGTAATTTTATCCGACAAGGTCAGATCTCCGGCTTTCTCGCTGAGGAGGGATTCCTTCGAAGCTGATTTCTTGGTATAGGCTGTTTCCGCAAGCAGTTTGCCCAGCGTCTGGAACTCCTCATTCTTCGCCACAAAATCCGTCTCGCAGTTCAGGGCCACCAGCACAGCTTCCTTCCTGTCGTCCGACACCTTGATGAATACGGAACCCTCCTTCGCCTCTTTGTCTGAACGGGATGCAGACACTTTCTGTCCCTTCTTGCGGAGGATCTCAATGGCTTTCTCAAAATCGCCATCCGCTTCCGTGAGGGCTTTCTTGCAATCCATCATCCCTGCTCCCGTCATTGCGCGGAGCTTGTTTACGTCTTGTGCAGTTATCATATGTGTATTCCCAATTTCTATTTTCTAGTTTCCAATTTCCCTAAAAAGAAAGTCCTGCCTCCCATGGGAAAGCAGGACATCCTGGTCCCCTTCCCGGGGTTTATGTGCTTACGCTTCCTGGACGGCTTCGTCCACGGCGCGCTTCTCGTCTTCCTCTTTCTTGATGCCCGACTCTTCCTTGTCCTTCTTCCGCTCCATGAGGGCTTCCTCGATGGCTTTGCCTACATAGCGCGTGATGATCGAAATCGACTTGAACGCGTCGTCGTTGGCAGGAATGGGGAAATCGATGTCCGACGGGTCTGAGTTGGTGTCTACCATGGCGAACACGGGGATGTTCAGCTTCTGGGCTTCAGCCACGGCTATGTGCTCACGCTTCACGTCGATAACGAACAATGCTGCCGGCAGGCGATTGAGGTCCGTGATGCCGCCGAGGAGTTTCTCCAGCTTCGCCTTTTCGCGGGCAATCATAAGACGCTCACGCTTGGCGATGTTGTTGAAGGCATCATCCTTCATCAACTTCTCGATCTGGGCCAGTTTCTTCAGCGACTTGCGGATGGTGGCGAAGTTGGTGAGCATGCCGCCCAGCCAGCGTTCAGTCACGTACGGCATGTTGAGCCGGGTAGCTTCTTCAACGATTACGTCCTTGGCCTGCTTCTTGGTGGCCACGAGCATGATCTTGCGTCCCGAGCGAACGATGTTTTTGATCGCGAAGACCGCCTCCTCAAGCGCCTTCTGCGTCTTGTTCAAGTCGATGATGTGAATCCCGTTGTTCTCCATGAAAATGTACTCCGACATGCGGGGATTCCACTTGCGGGTAAGGTGTCCGAAGTGGACACCGGCTTCCATGAGTTCCTGGGTTGTGATCTTATCTGCCATGCGATTGCGAGGAATTGAATTAACGTTTGCTGAACTGGAACTTGCGGCGTGCCTTGCGGCGACCTGGCTTCTTGCGCTCGACCATACGCGAGTCGCGGGTAAGTAGTCCTTCCTTCTTCAGCGCGGGGCGATGCTCGGCGTTAATGGTAACAATGGCGCGGGCGATGCCAAGGCGGATCGCTCCGGCCTGACCTTTGATGCCTCCACCTTCCACGTTCACGGTGACGTCATAGTTTCCGTCCAGCTTCGCGAGCGTGAGTGCCTGCTTCACCGTAGTCTGGTGAATTTCAGAAGGAAAGTAAATAGCGAGTTCGCGGTCGTTGATAGTAATGGTTCCTTTGCCGGGCTTCACATACACCCGTGCGATGGATGTCTTGCGGCGGCCGATGGTGTTGATGATCTCCATGAACGATAGTGTGGCGCTTAGAATTTAATGACTTTGGGTTGTTGCGCCTCGTGCGGGTGCGCAGTGCCGGCGTATACATGTAGGCTGCGGAAAAGCTGGCGGCCGATGCTGTTCTTGGGAAGCATGCCGCGAACGGCGTGCTCGATGATGCGCTCAGGATACTTGGCCTTCATCATGATCGGCGTGTGCTCACGCTGTCCACCGTTGTAACCGGAGTGCGTGAAAATGACGCGGTCCGTCCACTTCTTGCCTGTCAGCTTGACTTTCTCGGCGTTGATCACAATTACATGATCGCCGCAATCCACGTGGGGGGTATAGCTGGTCTTGTGCTTGCCGCGAATCACCTTGGCAACCTGGCTGGCCACACGGCCCAACACCTGGTTGTCGGCGTCCACCAGGACCCAGTTCTTTTCTGCCGTCGCCTTGTTGGCGTTCTTGGTCTTATAACTGATCGAATCCACTTGAATTAACGGTTTAACTGCGTAAAAAGGCCCTTTTCAAAAAGGGACACAAAAGTAGGCCCAATAATGGGATTATGCAAGATGCCCCGATAGCTATCGGGGCTTTTTACCGGCTGTTGGCCCGGAGCTGCTTGAGCAATGCGGCCATGTCGCGGGGATAGGGCGACTCGGCAAGTATTGTGACTCCGTCCAACCCCCTGAATTCCAGGGAAAAGGCATGCAAAGCCATGCGTTCCATCAACGGCTTTTCCTCTGTGTCCTTCTTAAGCTGGTATTTCCGTTTTACCGAGGATAGCATGAATGGTTTACCCCCGTAGAGCGAGTCACCGGTGATGGGCGCTTTGAGAAATGCCAGGTGAATGCGGATCTGGTGCATCCGGCCGGTCAGTGGCCGGCACTCCACCAGGGTATGGAATCGGAAGATCTCCAGCGTTTGGAAGCGCGTCTCCGCCTCCTTCCCTAGCTTCGAAAGTTTGACCATTCCATCAGGCTGCTTCAGTATGGAGGCAGTAACCACTTTGTCCTCGAATTCGAGTCGCCCATCCACCACGGCGTGATACACCTTTGTTACAGTACGATGCTCGAATTGCATGCTCAAGTGTCGATAGGCTTCGGGGTTGCGCGCGAATGCCAACACTCCTGAGGTGTCCTTGTCAAGACGGTGTGCTGCTTGGGCTTCGGGCTCGTACGCGCGGGCCAATGCCAGGAGATTTTGTGTCTCGACACGGTCCTCCAGTGTGGACAGACCTGGTGGCTTGTCGATGACGAGGTAGTCTTTGTCCTCGTGGAGGATGAGTTCCTCAAATCGAATGGGTTTGTGGCGCGCCATTATCTGACACGAAAGTATGAAAGAGCTTCTAACTCACCCCCTGCCCCCTCTCTACCCCGGCCTTCGCCGGGGCAGGCTCAGAGAGGGGTGGCACGCGTTAGCGTGACGGGGGTGAGTTCACCCCCGCGGCAACTTGAAGCTAAATACAGAACCCTTCCCCACCGTGCTCTCCACATCTGCCCGAGTCCCATGCCCTTCAAGAATGTGCTTGACGATGGCAAGGCCCAATCCCGTGCCGCCCTTCTCCCGGCTTCGGCTCTTTTCCACACGGTAGAACCGCTCGAAGATGCGACCCAGGTGCTCGGCTGGAATCCCTTCTCCTGTATCCGCCACAAGCGTCGTGATGTTCTTCTTGCCCGCATCAAATGAAACGGTGACCTCACCGCCCTCAGCCGTGTAGTTCACCGCGTTGGAGACAAGATTCGTTACCACTTGTGATATGCGGAGTTGGTCGGCATAGACTAACAGCTTCTCCCTGGGGTCTGCGAACCTGATCTTGATGTCTTTCTTCCGCGCCCTGTCCTCCATTTGGTCGATCACTTCCGTGCAAACGGGCACGAGGTCGAAGTATTCAAACCTCATCTTGATGTCACCCGTCTCCATTTGCGACAGCGTAAGCAAATCCTGGACGAGGTTCTCCAGGCCGTCCACACTCTTGGCCGCTTTCTTCAAGAACTTCTCTCGAACATGCTTGTCGTTCATGGCACCGTCAAGCAGGGTGTGGATAAAACCCTGTGCGGCGAAGATGGGCGTCTTCAACTCGTGCGAAACGTTGGCCACAAACTCTTTGCGAAACTCTTCAAGCTTTTTCAGTTCGTCGATCTCCTTTTGTTTGAGCAAGGCGAAGGCCGAGATCTCTTCATTGATTTTCTTCAGGGGGTTTAGCGCACCTGATTTTTGACCTGCCACATCACCCAGCTCCTCCTTCTTTCGCACCTTGGCAAGCATCTTCCTGATCTTCGTGATCTCCCGGAAGACGAGAAACTCAAGTACGACGTAGCTGAGTAAATAGGAAGCTGAGAAACTGATGAGGCCCGCCACCAGGAGCGCTTCACTGGAAACACTCTTGACCAACGAGAGGAAGAGCACCGTCACCAGGGCGATGAACGCCGCCAGAAGCAGGGCCATCGACCGGGCGCTATAAACCATGGGTTAGACCTGATTGAACTTGTAGCCGACTCCTTTTACGGTGGCAATGTAGTCATCTCCTATCTTTTCGCGAACCTTCCGGATGTGTACGTCCACGGTACGGGCCAGCACGTAGACGTCGGACCCCCAGATGTTTTGCAGCAACTCGTCGCGGTTGAAGACCTTGTTAGGATGTTGGGCGAGAAAAAACAGCAATTCAAATTCCTTTTTCGGGAGGTTGATCTCACGGCCTGAGAGGCGAACGGTGTAGCTCGACCGGTCGATTACCAGGTCACCGGACGTAATCACCCCGGATTTTACAGCCCCTTTCGATTCGCGACGCAAGAGCGCCTGGATCCGGCTCATGAGGGCACGTGGCTTGATCGGCTTTGTGATATAATCGTCTGCGCCGACGTCGAAGGCGGCTACTTCGGAATACTCCTCAGACCGTGCCGTCAGAAATACAATGAATGTATTGATCAACTCCGGCATTGCCCGCAGCTGGCGGCACGCCTCCACCCCATCCATCACGGGCATCATGATGTCGAGCAGCACCACATCAGGACGGAATTTCCTTGCCGTATCGACACCCACCTGGCCGTTTGCAGCTATCTTCACCTCATACCCTTCCTTCTCCAGATTGTACTTGAGCAGTTCAAGGATCGCTTCTTCATCGTCGACAACCAGAACTTTGTAGGCGGGCTTTTTCCCCATGGACTCCGATTTTTTGTCGGCATCAAAACTACCCAACATTAGCCCTAATATGAAATCAGTGTTGTCTGTTTAACAATACCTTAATCTGGAGTTCTCATAGCGACGGATAAGTCGCACGGTAGTAGTTAATCATCTGCTTGAGGTCATTGTGAAAACGGCCATTCCAGTCGTCCAGCATCTCGTCGTGCTTCGATTCGTATGTGCGGAACGACATGAAGTAAGTGTTATTGGGAAGACGTCGGCTGAAGCGGCCACTGTGGCGCTTACCGTCGCTAAATGTTATGGTGTCAAAGGTTTCCACAATGTGGCGTATAAATGCCTCCTTCCGCTGCTTTTTGGTTTCAAGGGAATCCGTCTCCGTCATTGTCTGGTAGACGCTGTCCAACTTCTTGGTGGCCCTCAGCATGTGGTCAGCGACTTTGCGATAGTCACCGTCCTGGTGAATGTATTCCTGATACTGTTGCGATTTGTCGCCCATGGTGCGCAGCAGGAACAACTCGGCGCCGCGGTCTCCGATGAAGGATGCGAGGTTCTCGTTGAAGTCGGCGCTGTCCTTGACGTAGATGGTGGAGTGCACCATTTCATGTATGATTAGGCTGGCCAGGTCACCCTCGCTGCGCTTGAGCATGCCGCTGAGGATGGGATCGGTGAACCAGCCCAGCGTGCTCCAACCACTGGGATTGCGTATAGCAACGTCCCACCCTTCCGCCAGCAAGCCATCGCGTTCCTTAAATGCTTTCTCCTTGTCGAAGTACCCTTTGTATGGGACGGAGCCGATCACCGGAAAATCCCAACGCTTCTCCACTAGCCGAAACGGTTCGCAGGCAAGCACCACCCACATCAACTCCTCCCCTTTCTGGTCGTAGAGCGTCGTGTAGTTTTTCGTGTCATGCAATCCGAGCGAATCGATGGCAAAGCGACGGGCTTGTTGAATGAGGCGAAGACGCGATTTTAAAGAATCCGGAAACGCTGGGTCAGCCAAAAACTCTTCCACAGGCCTTGCCTCGCGAATGATCTTCAATTGCCCCAGGCCCTGTCCAACGCCGTAGACGATCAAAGACCAATAATACACAACCAGTACGAGGAGGATGGCCCCGATAATGAGCAAGATCCGTTTGATCATGAGCCGCCGCGGGTTTTGGCCATGAAGTATCGAGCCCGGTAGTTGAGATAGAACCCGAAAGAATACTGGAAGGTCTTAAAGGCAATGTCGTAGTAAGGCTCAGCGCGCAGCGATAAGGTGAGCGATTCGTCCACAGGGTATGTGTAAAGAAGACGTAGAATCGCCAAGTGCGGCGAAGGTTGAAGCGTCGTGGCATCTTGTGGGGAGATGGATGGATAGATTTGTCCACCCTCGATCGACAGGTATTCGCGCGCTTTCCAGTAGCTCAGCATTACGTCAAGTCCAAACTTCATTGACACACTTGCATTGAGGTAGACTCCATCGCCGTCAAGGTAAGGTTGTCGTGCCGAGGTCATGTCCTTGTCATAAACGTAGTAACCCTGCAGGGCGGTCTGCGTGAGAAACCCGGGCATCGGTTGTCTCCAGATCAGGCCGGCTGCTGTGTTCACGACCGTCTGGATTGACTGGCCCGCCACGTCGAGCTGGCCTCCCTGGTGACGGGCAACGATTTGTAAGGGAATAAAGAGTGATCCCTTGCCAATCGAAAGCAGCCGTTGCTGAACGGAGAGGCCTCCCACAAACTGTTCCTGGTTTGCGTCGTTCCAGTATTGCATGTATTGCCAATCGAACCAGGCGTCGGCCCAAAAGCCATCCCTCTCATATTGGAACTGCAGCCCTGTTTCCAGGCGGCGGTTCAACACACGTTCAAAATCGTAGAGTGGCTCAATTAGCCGGTGGTTGAGGCTCCCTTCAAGGTTGCCGAAGATGATAGAGAGGTGTTCTCCCTTCCATTTCAATGAAAAAATCGGCGCAGAAGTGGTGTACTGGTCATTGCCGAAGTCTTTCTGCAAGAATGCGCCAGCATCGAGCCGGAGGCGGGGACTGAGGTGGTAGCTGAGGAAAGGCTGGAACTGGTATCCAAAGAGGGTATATCCCTGAATTATCGTGCGGTCATATTCGTTGTTCTTGAAGAAGCCCAGGGCGTTCACGCCGGCGAAGAGCTTACCGGAGTCGGCAGCGTTTACCGCCATCCGGTCCTCAAAGGCTCGATTGTTCAGCTGGGCCTGGCAGATAGAAGCCACCAGCAGGCATCCTGTAAACAAGAGGAATCGCATGAACTGCAAATTAAGAGATGGGCCTTTTAAACGTTAAGGATTAGCTACTTAAAAATGATCAGGATTTCCGTCATAAAAGAATTCTGCGAGGTCGGGACTACCTATTACTATTGCCATGGTAACTTGACCCGCTGGTTGTGACACAACCTGGCACAATCAAGGCCTACTTTTGACTGAATAACGAACAGAACCTTTTTAGCAAACACGATAATTATGAGCGACGCGAAAGAAAAAATGAAGGCCCTCCAGTTGACCCTCGACAAACTCGACAAGGCATATGGGAAAGGCACGGTGATGCGGCTGAGTGACGAGAAAGTCATGGATGTGCCGGCGATTTCTACCGGTTCCATCGGGCTCGATATTGCCCTCGGCGTTGGTGGCATCCCACGCGGCCGGGTGACGGAGATCTACGGCCCTGAATCCTCGGGTAAAACCACACTCACCCTGCATTGCATCGCCGAGGCGCAGCGCAAGGGCGGCCTTGCCGCCTTCATTGACGCCGAGCACGCTTTCGACAAAGCCTATGCAGAAAAGCTGGGCATCGACACTGAAAACCTGCTCATCTCACAGCCCGACAACGGCGAGCAAGCCCTGGAGATCGCCGACCATCTCATCCGCTCAGGCGCCATCGACATCATCGTCATCGACTCCGTCGCTGCGTTGGTACCGAAAGCCGAACTTGAAGGTGAAATGGGCGAGAGCAAGATGGGTCTGCACGCACGACTCATGTCTCAGGCGCTGCGCAAGCTCACAGGCACGATCAGCAAGACCGGTTGCTCATGCATCTTCATCAACCAGCTTCGTGAGAAGATCGGCATCATGTTCGGAAATCCGGAGACAACAACCGGCGGTAACGCACTGAAGTTCTATGCTTCTGTCCGCCTGGACATCCGCCGCATCGGCCAGATCAAAGAGAGCAGCGACGATATCACCGGCAACCGCGTACGGGTGAAGGTGGTGAAGAACAAAGTAGCACCTCCCTTCAAGGTTGTTGAGTTTGATATCATGTACGGCCGCGGCATCTCCAAGTCAGGCGAAATTGTCGACCTGGGTGTTGAACTGAACATTATCCAGAAGTCAGGTTCCTGGTTTGCCTACAACGGCAACAAACTTGGGCAGGGCCGCGACGCGGTGAAACAACTCATCGAAGACAACCCGGAGTTGGGCGACGAGCTAGAGAAGAAGATTAAGGAGAAACTGATGACCGGACATCAAGAGCCGGTTGCCGAAAAGGAAAAGGCGACGGCGGAGTAGTGATCGGTGATCAGTAATCGGTGATCGGTGGAGCCGGTTCGAAATCTCCACCTGCAGTGATCATTCAATAGCTTCCCTGGTCTTTGACTTGGGAGGCACTACCGATTACTGATCACCGATAACCGATCACGCA
>CAZJWV010000119.1:0-2553 GCA_964549855.1 uncultured Ohtaekwangia sp.
TGGTTCAGGCCCTGCCGAGCGTGGCCGAATCGAACCGGGACACTTTCACCACTCCTTCCACCTTTTCTAGCTTCTTGATCAAGAGGTCGAGATGGCGTGTATCATTGACGTAAAGCATGATTTCCCCTTCAAAAATGCCATGATCGGAGCGGAAGGCGATCGAACTCATGTTCACTTTCAATTCTTCGGAGATGATCTTCGAAACGTCGTTGATGAGCCCGACCCGGTCTGTGCCTACCACCTTGAGGCCGGTTAGGAAGGCGACCTCATGCTGGGAGGTCCATTTGGCCTTAATAACCCGGTGGCCGTGATTAGAAAGCAGTTCAGGAGAATTAGGGCAATTCGTTCGATGGATTTTGATTCCTTCGTTCATCGTCACAAAGCCGAACACTTCATCTCCGGGGATGGGCGTGCAGCACTTGGCCAGTTTGTACTCCACCACGTCCATGTCCTCCCCAATCAACAGGATATCATCCATCGGACGGCGGGGAGTTTCGGGTTCCTTACGAGGCTCCTCCGGCCGGTGCTTGGGCGTTTCGGGTTTGTAGTCTTTGAACCGCTTCAGTTCATTGAGCCCGATCTTGCCAGTCGCCACGTCATAGTGCAGGTCAAGCTGAGAATTCACGCCAAAGAAGGTGCGCAAGAGGTCGAACGTATGCGTGCCCGAATCAATTTTCAACTGCTTCAGTTTGCGGAGGAGGACTTCCTTGCCCTCATCAGCCATTTTGCGCTTCGATTCCTTGAGGAGGTCCTTGATTTTTGCCCTGGCCTTCTGCGTAACGACGAAGCGAAGCCAGTCCTCGTTTGCTTTTTGTTTGGACGAAGTCAGGATTTCGATCTGGTCACCATTCTTGAGCGCATGGTTAATGGGAACCAGCTTCTGGTTAACCTTGGCGCCGATACACTTTGCGCCGATATCGGTATGAATATCAAAAGCGAAATCAAGCGCCGTTGCCCCGGCAGGGAGTGTTTTCAGCTCGCCGCGGGGGGTGAAGACAAATACTTCTTCCGTGAAGAGGTTGCCCCGGAAGTCGTCGACAAATTCAAGGGCTGACAAATCCTGCTTCTCCAGTGTTTCCCGCACCCGCACAAGCCATTTTTCCAGGTTAGACTCCTGGCTTGAAAGACTATCCTTGTACTTCCAGTGTGCCGCGTAACCTTTCTCGGCAATCTCGTCCATGCGCTTGGTGCGAATCTGTACTTCCACCCAATGACCATTCTTCGCCATTACGGTCGTGTGAAGTGATTCGTATCCATTTGCTTTCGGTGTACTGATCCAATCACGCAAGCGGTCAGGATTTGGAGTGTAATAATCGGTGACGATGGAGTACACCTGCCAGCAATAGCTCTTCTCCTGTTCCACCGGCGAATCGATGATGACGCGAATTGCAAACAAGTCGAACACCTCCTCGTAGGTGATGTTCTGTTTGCGCATCTTGTTGTAGATCGAGAAGATGGATTTCGGACGACCTTTGATTTCATACTCCACATGGAGACGATCCAGTTCTTCTTTAATGGGCGCCACGAACTGCTTGATGAACTTGTTGCGTGTTGCTTTCGATTCATCGATGTGCTGACTGATCTCGGTATACACGGCTGCGTCAGTAAACCGGAGATAAAGGTCCTCGAGTTCGGTCTTGATGGCGTTGAGGCCCAGTCGGTGGGCCAGGGGCGCATAGAGGTAAATGGTTTCAGATGCGACCTTGAGCTGCTTGTTGCGCGGCATGCTCTCCAGCGTACGCATGTTGTGAAGCCGGTCGGCGAGTTTGATCAGGATCACCCGAACGTCTTCAGACAAGGTGAAGAGCATCTTTCGGAAGTTCTCAGCCTGCGCGGAAGTGCCATACTCGAAGACTCCGCGAATTTTGGTGAGACCGTCGACGATCTTGGCGATCTTTTTGCCGAACATTCGCTCAACGTCTGTGAGCTCGATGTCGGTATCCTCCACCACGTCGTGGATCAGTGCCGCAATGATGGATGTGGTGCCCAGGCCGATTTCCTCAACGCAGATCTCTGCGACGCTGAGGGGATGAAAAATGAAGGGTTCGCCCGATTTGCGGCGCATGTCTTTATGCGCCTCAAGCGCAAGCGTGAAAGCGCGCCTGATTAGCTTCGCATCATCACCCTTGAGTACCGGCTTGCACTTTCTGAGAAGCCGCCGGTAACGGATGATAATCTCTCGCTTCTCCTCCACAGGATCCGTGACTGCCGCAGTTACCAAGCCAGCTGATATTTGGACTTCTATGCTAACGAATAATCTCTAAATTTGCACTCCTTTTCGCAAAAACATTTGTTTTTGAACAATGCAAACGTTGACCGAAGGGAGGCAGGCGGATGACCAACCCTGCGGATATGGTCCCCGATTGAAACATCGGGGTAAACTGCATGGCACCCGCTGGGGTGGATGAGAAGTGGGTAAGACTGTGAGTATGCGGATGTGGCCCCGATAGAAACATCGGGGTAAACTGCATGGCACCCGCTGGGGTGGATGAGAAGTAGGTAAGACTGTGAGTATGCGGATGTGGCCCCGATAGAAACATCGGGGTAAACTGC
>CAZJWV010000119.1:2653-9044 GCA_964549855.1 uncultured Ohtaekwangia sp.
GGCACCCGCTGGGGTGGATGAGAAGTAGGTAAGACTGTGAGTATGCGGATGTGGCGTAATGGCAGCCGCGCCAGACTTAGGATCTGGTGCCGAAAGGCGTGGGGGTTCGAGTCCCTCCATCCGCACGAGGGAACTAGTTCAAGGTTCCAGGTTGGAAACTGAGAAGCTTTAAACCTTAAACATTGAACTTTGAACCTGAAACTGGGAACTTGAAAATTGAAACTAAGTAGGAATGAACATCACTTTGGACCAAAAGACATCGACCGACGGAACCATCCGAATCTCATTGGCAGAGACCGATTATCTCCCCAAGGTAGAGGAGAAAGTACGCGAGTACTCACGGAAGATGAACATTAAGGGATTTCGCGCCGGCAAAGTGCCTGCCGGGGTCGTGCGGAAAATGTACGGCAAATCCATCCTGGTGGATGAGGTCAATCACATCTTGTCGCATTCTGTCTCCGACTATATCAAAGAGAAGAAACTCACGGTACTGGGCGACCCAATACCCAACCACGAGCTGGCTCAAAAGATCGACTGGGACAACCAGAAGAGCTTTGAATTTGAATTTCAGATCGGGCTGGTCGAAAACTTCTCCGTCGACGTAAGCACAAAGGTCAAACTGCCCTCTTACAAAATTGCAGTTGACGACAAGGTCGTAAATGACGCCGTCGAAGACATGAAGCGTCGGTTCGGAAATATCACAAATCCCGAAGTGAGCGGTGAGGATGACAACTTGTTCGGCGAAATGACCGCCCCGGACGGCACCTCGAAGTCGGCGTACATCCAGATCGACAAAGTTTCAGCGAAAGAAAAAAAGCGGCTCGTGAACCTGAAGAAGGAGGACACCCTCGTAATTGAAGCTGAAAAGATTACTGACGATCCTGCCGTTCGTGCCCAGATTTTCAACGTCACCGAGGAGGAAGCAAAGGACCTAAAAGGTTCATACACCTTGAAAGTCACTAACATCAGCCACAACACACCGGCGGAGGTAAACCAGGAACTCTTCGACAAAGTCTTTGGCAAAGACGTCGTCTCGTCAGAGAGTGAATTCAAGACAAAGATCCGCGAAACGATCGGCGAGAACTACCAGCGGGAAAGCGACCACCTGCTTGACCACGAGATCGAGCACTACCTGGTGGACCACACCAAGGTGAATATGCCTGATCATTTCCTCAAAGCCTGGCTCAAGGCAACCGGCGACGGCAAGATCACCGATGAAATGATCGGCAAAGAATTCGAGGCCTATAAGAAAGGACTGAAGTGGGACCTCATCAAGAACAAGGTTGCCGAAGAGTTCAATGCCAAGGTGGAGAGCGGTGAGGTGCGCGAGCGCGCCAAGCAACTTCTCGCACAACAGTTTGGCGGACCGGCCATCATCGAACAGCTGGGTGAGCGTTTTGATAAGCTGGCAGAAAACTACCTGTCCGGCCAGGACGGCAAAGGGGAGAACTTCATGCGGCTCTACAACCAGCTCCGGCACGAGAAAATCCTGAAAGCCATCCGGGAGAGAATTACCATCACCGAGAAGGCTGTTTCGCTGGACGAATTCAAGAAGGCAGCCGACGCACACGCACACGAGTAACCGCGAAGCGCCCCGCCGTTTACCCTGAGGAGCCTGCTCTGAGCCTGCTTGCCCTGAGCTTGTCGAAGGGCCGAAGTGTCGAAGGGCAGATTCTTTTATCTGCAGGATTTATTCTCTAACATTGAATGTTATAGTCGCGTGGGCAAACGAAACGCCGCCATTTTGCGTCTTACCTATTAACAAGCACAAACTGACAATCATGGATAAGAACAACGAATTCAGGAAGTACGCCGTGCACCACCTCGGCATGAGCGGTCATACCATCGACGACTACGCCCAAAAAGTCGAGAACATGACGCAATATGTAATTGAAGAGCGCCCAGGGAATTTCCGGGCCATCGACGTGTTCACACGACTCATTTCAGACAGAATCCTATTCCTCGGCATGGGCATCGACGACCAGATTGCAAACCTGATCACGGCCCAATTGCTGTTCCTGGAGTCAGCCGACCACAAGAAGGACATTATCATGTACATCAACAGTCCGGGCGGGTCGGTTTACGCCGGGCTTGGTATCTACGACACGATGCAGTACGTAAGCCCCGATGTGGCCACGATCTGCACGGGCCTTGCCGCATCGATGGGCGCAGTGCTTCTTGCGTCTGGCGCTCCAAAGAAGCGCTCAGGGCTGCCACATGCACGCATCATGATTCACCAACCTTCCTCTGGCATGCAGGGCACCTCAAAAGACATGGAAATCTCGCTGAAGCAGACGATTGAGATTCGCGAAGACCTATATAAGATCCTAGCCAAGCACAGTGGTATGACTTACGACAAGATCGAGAAAGACTCCGACCGTGACTACTGGATGAGAGCTAAAGAAGCGAAGGAGTACGGCTTGATCGATGAGGTTCTAGAGAAGAAAAAGTAACCACGGGTCGCTGTTAGCTGTTGGCTATTGGCCTTTGGCAGCAGCTCCCAATGGCCAATAGCCAAGAGCCAATGGCCTCGGGTGGGAATTCGCAGATCGGAGATACTCATTTTATCGTAACTTTGCCCTCATGGCTGAAGTAACCTGTTCATTCTGCGGGAGAAGCAAGAAGGACGTGGACCTGATGATCTCGGGCATTCACGCGCATATCTGCGATAAGTGTGTGACGCAGGCCACGCAAATTCTCCAGGAGGAGAAGAAAAACAAGGTGGAAGCGGGTAATACGCCCAACTTCAAGCTCATCAAGCCGAAAGAGATCAAGAAGTTCCTCGATGAATACGTAATCGGGCAGGACCAGGCCAAAAAGGTTCTCTCTGTCGCGGTTTACAACCACTACAAGCGCCTGATGCAGCGCAAGTCGGAGGTTTCCGACGTGCAGATCGAAAAATCGAACATCATCATGGCCGGCGAAACAGGTACGGGCAAAACCTATCTTGCCAAGACCTTGGCCCGCATTCTCCAGGTGCCTTTTTGCATCGCCGATGCCACTGTACTCACTGAGGCTGGCTATGTAGGGGAAGATGTTGAAAGCATTCTCACGCGCCTGCTCCAGGCCGCCGATTACAACGTGGAAGCCGCTGAGCGAGGTATCGTTTATATCGACGAGATCGACAAGATCGCCCGCAAGTCCGACAACCCTTCCATCACGCGCGATGTGAGCGGTGAAGGTGTACAGCAGGCGTTGCTTAAACTACTGGAAGGAACCCCCGTAAACGTTCCTCCACAGGGAGGCCGCAAGCATCCGGACCAGAAGATGATCACGGTGAACACGGACAACATCCTGTTCATCTGCGGTGGCGCTTTCGAAGGACTTTCCAAACTGATTTCGCGTCGCCTGAACACCCGGCCCCTGGGATTCGCTTCCACCGACGGGCTTCACCCAAGCGACATCGACAACGACAACCTGTTGCAGTTCGTTTCTGCCCAGGACCTGAAGAGCTTTGGACTTATCCCTGAATTAATCGGCCGGTTGCCGGTGGTGTCCTATCTCAATCCCCTCGACATGGTGGCGTTGAAGAAGATTCTTGTCGAACCGAAGAATGCCCTGGTCAAGCAATACAAGAAACTTTTCGAAATGGAAGGCATCGAGCTCGAATTCAAAGAGGGCGCGCTTGACTTCATCGTCGAAAAGGCAATGAGTTTCAAATTAGGTGCACGGGGGCTTCGCTCCATCTGCGAGGCCGTCATCAACGACGCCATGTTTGAATTGCCTTCTGAAAAAGGCACCGAAAAACTGGTGATCAACCGGGCCTACGCTGAAGATAAGTTCAGCAAGTCGCGCTATAGCAAGCTGAAGGTTGCTTGACGCGAGCCTGGTTTCTGCAAATCACTTCTTGAGATAGTCGATCATTAATCTCGCTGCGTTGTCGGAAGCGGAGCCGGTATCCAGTGTACTGTGGATTTCTTTGTATTCAGCAAGCATCTTTTTGCGGTAGTCCCCTTCCATCAAGAGCCGCGACAACTCAGCAGTCAAGTTCTCCACCGAAGCCTCCTCTTGGATCAGTTCACGAATAACCTCCCTACCTGCAATCAGGTTGACGAGGGATATCCACGGGACCTGGACCACAGCCTTCCCTATTTTCATCTCCAACCATCCTGCCTTATAAACACAAACTTGAGGCACATTGAACAAGGCTGTCTCAAGTGTGGCCGTTCCTGAGGTGACCACGGCAGCCTTTGACAACTTCAACAGGTTGTAGGCATCGTCTTGCACCCACTTCACTCGCGGGTGGCTTCTCAGCGGTTCGTAAAGACTTCCGTCCAACCCACTAACGGCGGCAACGCCAAATTGCACATCAGGGAAACGCTCCACGATGCGGTTCATCAGTGGGATCATCCTCTTCAACTCCATACGCCGGCTCCCGGGAAGCAAGGCAACAACGGGTTTCCCGGAGGTGAGACCATGACGCGACGCGAAGCTGGGATCAGGCACAAACGCTTTAACGGCATCAAGCACCGGATTGCCGACATAGTCCACGTCCATGCCATAGCGTTTGAAGAATTCCTTTTCAAAGGGAAGGATGACGAACATCCGGTCGATGGTGCGTTTGAGCTCGTGGGCCCTCCGCTGGTACCAGGCCCAAACTTTCGGCGGTATGTAGTAGAAGGTTCGAATACCCTGCGGCTTGGTAAACTTGGCGATCCGTCGGTTGAAGCCGCCGTAGTCGATGAGGATGACAACGTCGGGACGAAAACCGAGGATGTCGTCCTTGCACAGTGCCAGCATTCTGCGAATGGTACCGTAGTTGCGAATCAGCGTGATGAATCCCATGAAGGCGAGTTCATCGTAATGAACCTTGAGTTCCGCACCAGCTTCCTTCATCTGGTCGCCGCCGAAACCACGAAATACTGCTTCGGGATCTCGCGCCTTCAGTGCACGTATGAGGTTTCCTCCGTGCAGATCGCCAGATCGTTCACCCGCAATGAGGTAATAGCGCATTAGAGTGCTCTTGTATTAATCCGTGTAAATCCGTGAAATCCGTGGCATGACTACTCACCAAAATATTCAACGTAATTGCGCGGTGTTTCGAACAAACGCACGGAGTGAAGCTTTGCCTTGGGCGCAATCCGCAGAATAGCTGGGGCCAGGATTCGCCATATTTCTACGGCAAGGTTTTCAGTGCTGGCCATCTTTCCTTTCATGAAGTCCACGTCGAGGTTGAGGTTCTTGTGATCAACCTTCTCGATCACATCGGCCCGAATCAGGGTACTCAGCTTCTTCAAATCAATCACAAATCCCGTGTCAGGATCCGGATCACCCTTTACTGTAACGATCAGGTCGAAATTGTGGCCGTGCCAATTCTCGTTCGCGCAAGGGCCGAACACCTCCAGGTTTTTTTCCTTCGACCACGCCGGGTTGCTGAGTTTGTGCGCGGCGTTGAAGTGTTCTTTTCGACTGACATACACCATACGCTCTGTCGGCTGCCCCGATAGCTATCGGGGTGTGCCGCAAATATACATTAACTTGCAGCAAAGAATACCCGAATGATCGTCGTTACTGGTGCCGCCGGCTTCATCGGCAGTTGCCTGGTTAGAAAACTGAACCAGGAGAATTTCAACGCCATTGTCGCAGTCGATTCATTCTCCAACCCACAGCGCAACAAGAACCTGGAAGGGCTCGTCATCAGGGAAAGAGTGTCCATCGAAGGGTTCCCTGAGTGGCTTGACGCCAACCAGGAGACCGTCGAATTCATCTTTCACATCGGAGCCATCACAGATACTTCGGAGTTCGACAAGGAAAAGTTAAATCGGTACAACACGCAGTATACCAAGGATCTGTGGGACCAGTGCATCCGGTATCAAATACCTCTTGTGTACGCCTCCTCGGCGGCAACCTACGGTTTGGGTGAGCTTGGTTACTCCGACGATGAGTCAATCATTCCAAAGTTGAAGCCGCTCAACCCCTACGGGCAGTCGAAACAGGACTTCGACGCTTGGGCAATCAGGCAAAAAGAGAAACCTTTTTACTGGGCCGGTTTGAAATTTTTCAACGTCTATGGGCCGAACGAATATCACAAGGATCGGATGGCTTCTGTGATCTGGCACGCTTACCACCAGATTCAGAAGACCGGCAAAATGAAACTGTTCCGCTCCCACAATCCGAAATTCAAGGATGGAGAGCAGATGCGGGACTTTGTATATGTCCAGGATGTGGTTGATGTGTGCTTGTGGCTGATGCACCACCGCAAAGACAGCGGCATCTACAACCTGGGCTCAGGGAAAGCAAGGACGTTCCTTGACCTGGTTCGTGCCGTTTTCAAGGCAATGGGCAAACCAGAACAGATCGAGTTTATCGACACGCCAGTGGACATTCGCGACAAGTACCAGTATTTTACGGAAGCATCAATGAGCAAGCTTCAACGCATCGGCTACAAGAA
>CAZJWV010000120.1:0-8880 GCA_964549855.1 uncultured Ohtaekwangia sp.
GAATGGGCTTGTCGTCTTTCCATACGACGTGAAGGATCACCGTGTCGTAGGCGGCATCATCCTGATGATGATGGGCCAGCCAATCGGAGGCCGAGATATGTACTTCGACGGTGCCAATCCAGTGAAGAGACCCAATCTGCACGCGGGCATTTTTGAAATCCGGACCAGCATCGGTGTTGAGGTTCCCCGGTTCGAATACCTCAACAATCTCTCCTTCAGATGTTGCGAGATCCGTCCTGTCAAAGTACTGGAGTGCCCAGACGTGGTGTAAAAAACTTTCTTGCATACCCCGAGTTACCCCGGGCAGGTTTCAATTTTAGAAACCGTCGAAACGGAAAACGTGATGATCTTCCAGGCAGCTAATTCAAAGGCCAATAGCCAACTGCCAAAAGCCTCACGTGGGAAGTCCAAGAAGCGAAGAGGAATCTTCGAGTCCCCGTCACCTCACCATCCGGCGAACTCGCCGAGGTATCGTTTCATTTCCTCGTGCGTGCGAATTGCTTCTTTCCGGGCCGCCTCCGCAAAATCGCGGCCGTGGGATGCATAAATAATCCCCCGGGTATTGTTGACCAGCAGGCCGCACCCCCCCGTGAGTCCAAGACGTGAAACTTCCTTAAGGTCGCCCCCCTGCGCCCCGACACCGGGTACCAGGAAGAAATGATCGGGCGCCAGTGCCCGGATCTCTGCAATTTTGTCGGCACGCGTGGCACCGACAACAAACATCAGGTTTTCAGGAGTTCCCCATGCCTGGGATTTGACGATTACCTCCTCATACAATTTCCTTCCGGAGGCGGACTGGAACAATTGAAAGTCGGCGCTGCCCGGGTTGGAGGTGTGCACGAGGAGAATCACCATTTTATCCTTGAATTCCAGGAACGGGGTGACCGAATCGGCACCCATGTACGGCGCTACCGTGATGGCATCGAAATCCATGAGGCCGAAAAACGCCTGGGCATAAAGCCTGGAGGTATTGCCTATGTCGCCCCGCTTTGCGTCGGCAATAGCAAACTGGTTGTCGGGCAGGTAGTCCAGCGTTCGCTGAAGGCTCTCCCATCCGCTCGGACCGAGCGCTTCGTAGAAGGCCAGGTTGGGTTTATAGGCCACACAAAGATCCTGCGTGGCGTCAATGATTTGCTTGTTGAATTCGAAAACCGGGTCGGGCTGCGATCTCAGGTGTTCGGGAATCAGGGAAGGATCCGTGTCCAGGCCAACACAGAGATAGGATTGCTTTTTCTTGATCTCGGCCAGGAGGTGCGTCCGATTCATTGCCGTTTCACTCAGCGCAAGTCGATCACCTCAACGCCGGGGTATTTCTTGGGATCAAACGTAAAAAGCGCATCATCAAGTTTGGCCGCCGGGTTGAACTTTGTGATTGAATACCGGTACAGGTTGCCCGCCTTGTCGTACATCGTCCAGCTGTGAATGCTCTTGTCCTTTTTCACGATGTTCATACGGACTTTGAAATACTGCGCGTCACGTTTCTCCGGGACGAGGTCAACCACTTCGCACATGACACCGCCGTCATTCTTATCCTCGAGGTAGAGGTACTTGAATCCCTTCTTGTAAATCTCGTAGAACTTAGAGGGGTTGAGGTCTTCTGAATTCGGGTCGAAGTTGTCAATATTCACTTCCTTCGCCTCGGGGAGGTAGGTCCACACCGTGGTACCGTTGTTGATCACTTCTTGTTCCGGCAAGGTGAGCCGGTACTTGTCTCCTTTTACCGACATTTTTCCTTTGAACTCCTCATTTATCTTTTCCACCTCGTTGGTGAGGGTGTAGGAAAACGCGGCCTCAAATGAGGGAATGGCCATGTACTTTTTGCTCATGGCTTCGAGGATTTCCAACGCCTTTGGGTCGTATTGGGCCTGGAGGGCGGTGAAAGCCCCCAGGAAGCAGACCGCGAGAATGGCTTTTTTCATTTGGGAATTGCGAATCGGCCGCAAATTTAACTATTGATCGTGCTTTTCCTTTAGAGCACTCAATAATTGTTCCAAACTCATCTCGTCCTTGATGAGCACTTCACGTGCTTTGGACCCTTCGAACGGACCCACCACCCCTGCTGCTTCCAGCTGGTCGATGAGCCGGCCGGCCCGGTTGTAGCCCAACTTCAATTTACGCTGAATCAGTGAGGTGCTTCCCTGCTGGTGCATCACGATGAGTCTCGCCGCTTCCTCAAACTTGTCGTCACGCTCGGAGAGATCCACATCCGAAGAGCCTCCTTCTTCCTCACCGACAAACTCTGGCAAGAGATAGGCTGAATCGTAACCTCGCTGGGCGCCGATGTATTCACAGATGCGTTCGATTTCCGGTGTATCCACAAAAGGGCTCTGCAGTCGTATAATATCAGAGCCTGCCGAAAGCAGCATGTCGCCCATCCCTACGAGCTGATCAGCGCCGCCCGTGTCAAGAATAGTGCGGGAATCGATCTTCGACATGACCCTGAACGAAAGGCGTGCAGGGAAATTCGCTTTGATGACGCCAGTGATGACGTTGACCGACGGACGCTGCGTGGCCACCACCAGGTGAATACCTATGGCGCGTGCCAATTGAGCAAGCCGAGCAATCGGAGTTTCGACTTCTTTCCCCGCCGTCATCATGAGATCGGCAAGCTCATCAATCACCAGGATGAGGTATGGTAGGAACCGGTGACCCTCTTTGGGATTCAGCTTCCTGGAAACAAACTTCGCATTGTATTCCTTGAGGTTCTTAGCCCCGGCTTCTTTCAGCATCTCGTAGCGGTTCTCCATCTCAATACATAGCGAGTTGAGGGTATGAACCACCTTCCGTGTATCGGTAATAATTGCCTCCTCGCTGTTGGGCAGTCTTGCCAGGTAATGACGCTCAATCTTGCTGAACAGCGACATCTCGACTTTTTTGGGGTCGACGAGGATGAATTTGAGCTGACTGGGGTGACGCTTATATAATAGAGAGGTGAGGATTACATTAAGGCCAACGGATTTACCCTGCCCTGTTGCTCCGGCCACCAGCAGGTGGGGCATTTTAGCAAGATCGATCACCAGCACTTCATTGGAGATGGTTTTCCCCAAGGCGACAGGAAGTTCTTTCTCCGTTTTCTGGAAGGCCACCGTGGAGAGCACCGAGCGGATACCAACCATTTCACGATTCTTGTTGGGCACTTCTATACCGATGGTTCCCTTTCCGGGTATCGGGGCGATGATGCGGATGCCCAGTGCGGCCAGGCTCAACGCGATGTCATCCTCGAGATTCTTGATGCGGGAAATCTTGATCCCGGCATCTGGAACAATCTCATACAGCGTCACCGTGGGGCCGATGGTCGCCTTGATGCTTTGAATGCCGATCTTGAAGTTCACCAGCGTGGCAATGATCTTGTCCTTGTTCTGGTTCAACTCCTCCTGGGTCACCTGGACCTTCGCGGTATCGTATTCATTCAATAATTCTAATGGGGGAAACTTGAAGCTGCTGAGTTCCAGCTCCGGGTCGTAGAATCCGTGTTCATCTACGAGTTGTTCTGCAAGGATGTCAGTATCGCTCTTCGACTCCTCAATAATGAATTCCGGTTCCTTTACTTTCTCCGGCTTTGGAGGCGCCGGGGTCGAAACTGGTGGCGGCGGGGAAAGTGGCGGTTCAATGATGCGACTTTCCAACTCCACGGGAGGGGTTACTTCTGCCTCGACTGCGGTTGGAGGTGTCAGGTCCGGCCAATTGTCACGCTCATCGATATACGCAGAATTCGTTACAGGAACGTCCAACGCGTCGATGCCGATGGGTTTGGGGTCCTTAACTTGAAACGCATTGATCGAGGTGACGTTGAAGAAGTAGATGATGAAAACGAAGAGCGTGAGGACAAGGAACAGGAAAGTTCCCCAACCCAGCATGCTGTCGGCCAGGGCAGCCAGTTCATAGCCGAGTCCTCCACTGAGAAAGCTCACTTCGGTGACACCGGAGATGCTATGCGTGAGATAACCCAGCAGCAGACTTAGCCAAAGGCCTGCGAACAAAGAAAACGTGAATGCGGTGCTGAAGCGGACCAACTCACGCTTGAAGACAATCTTGAAGCCCAATAGAAATAACAATGGCGGCACGAAGAATCCGGAAATCCCGAGCCAGCGGAAGATGACATAGTGCGCGGTGAAGGCGCCGGCAAAACCCAGCCAGTTGTCGGCTTCACGCGCCGTCTCAATTAGGCTGGCTTCCCCAACGGCGTCGATCACGCTTTGATCGGCTTTACCTGTAAAAAGGTAGGAGACGAAGGCCGTGAAGAGGAAGAGGGATGTGATCAGCAGAAAAAATCCGCCGGCCAGGTGAAAGCGTGGGTCTTTGAAGAAGCTGAATGCGGAACCCGACTTGCCACCTTTTCCTTTCTTCTCTTTCTCCGGTTTCTTAAAAGTGTTGGACTTGTAGCTGTTTTCGGCCATTGACAGTTTAAAAAGTATTTCAAAACTAACGAAAAAGGACGAATTGTGGGCCTGGTGGCACTGAATCGGCGGGGATGAAAAACACTATTTTTATACCTAGCACATCCGACACCCCATGACCCACTTCACCCCCGTTTCAGAGTCGCAACGTGTGGTTGCGCTTGATATTCTTCGTGGAGCCGCGCTGCTCGGCATTCTATTGATGAACATGCCGGGGTTCTCGATGCCCGACTATTATTCGGAGCCCTTCCGTGCGAACCCCAAAGACATCAACTTTTGGGTGCGCGCCGTGGAGATTATTGTCTTTGAAGGCAAGATGCGGGCGTTGTTTTCCGCCATCTTCGGTGCTGGCATCATCCTGTTCACCATTAATAAGGAACGCGACGGGGGTTCTGCCACCGCCCTGTTCTATCGCCGCATGTCGTGGCTCGTTGTCTTCGGCCTGATTCACTCGCATATTCTGTTATGGGCTGGCGAGATACTTTTCTATTATGGAGTGATCGGGATGATCGCCTATTTGTTCCGGAAGATGAAACCGGGCTACCTCGCCCTGGCAATCCCGCTGGTGGCCATTGTAGAATTTGTCGCGAGCACCCTCTTCTTCCAGGATATCCGCGACAAGCGACTTGCCTGGCGCGAAGCGGTGACAGCACAAGAGGCCAAACAAACATTGAGTGCTAAACAAGAAGAGGCCCTCAAGGAATGGCGGCAGGTCGAAATCGATCTCATCCCGAACAAGGAAGACGCCGCCGAACATACTCAGATCATGAAATCAGACTACGCCACCGTGGCGAAGTACATTCGAAAGCTCAGCTGGGATGGGCAGAGCAAGTACCTCATCCTTCAACTTTGGGACCCGCTTGCCCTCATGCTGTTGGGGATGGCCTTGTACAAGTGGGGATTCCTCACGTTGAAGTGGTCGCGAAAGGACTACGTGCGAACCCTCTTGATCGGTTACGGGCTGGGATACCCGCTGGTCATTTGGAATTTCTATTACAGCTATGTGCACTACCCCAACCTGGAAGCAAGTCTGCTTCAAATGGAGCTGCACGCGATCAATTGGATGAATCTGATTTACCCGGTGCAACGGATTTTGCTGATGATGGGGCACGCATCGCTACTCCTGCTGATCATCCAGGCAGGATGGTTCTCTGGACTTCTAAACCGGCTGCGTGCTGTCGGTCAAATGGCCTTTACCAATTATATCATACATACCCTCATTTGTACGTTCTTCTTTTTCGGTTACGGGTTGAACTACTACGCAGAACTTGAATTCTATCAAATCTATTACGTTGTCTTCTCAATCTGGATACTCCAAATACTCTACAGTAAGCCCTGGCTCGATCGATTTCTCTTCGGTCCTCTTGAGTGGGTATGGCGGTCGTTGACGTATTGGAAAAAGCAACCGATGGTGAGGCCCCTTCCAGGCGCTTAGTTCTTTCCGTCACTCCACACCTTAGACATACGTTCTTGGACAACTCCCGATCCATCGATCGAACATACTTTCACCTGAGCACGGTGATTCTACTGCTGTTGGGTATTTCATTCTATTCTTTTTACCCTCATTACCTCGGAGTGTTACAGTCCCCGATGCCGTGGTACATCCACATACATTATGTGTTGATGGTCACGTGGATGGTTTTGCTTTTTACTCAACCCCTTCTCATCAAGCAGAACAGGCATGACCTTCACCGAAAGTTGGGAACTGTCAGCTACGTAATCGCTCCGCTCATCATGGTATTCGCATTCATGATGATTCGATTTGGTTACCATCGCATGGTGGCTGACTACAGCGCCCAACCCGGAGCAACCCCTGAACAGGCTGCTTCCCGGGCGGCAGAGGATATTGGCCTTGGCTTCATTTCTTTCTTCGTAATGCTCGTGTTCTATCCGCTTGCGATTATGCATCGAAAGCGACCCGCCATTCATGCCAGGTACATGGTTGGAACCGCCATGAGTTTGGTTGGCCCAGTCCTCGATCGGGCCGTTTATTTATTGGCTGATGCTGCAAAACTTCCCTCGCTGAAATACGAGTACGTTTCCTTTTTCCTCATCGATATCACTTTGCTGCTGCTTTTGCTGAGGGACTATCGCAAGACGCAGCCAGTGGCGCCAAACCTCACAAGCCTTGCCTTTTTTGTCGTGGTTCAAACAGGTTATGCTTTCTTTCTCGGTTCGCGTGCTTGGCAATGGTTTCTGAGTGCTGTGTTTTAGCGTTGGTTCGTAAGTTGCTTTCGGCCATCTAAATGCTAAAAAATCTCAAAACTGACGAAAACAGCAAAATACGGACTGTGACACCGGTTACACCTGCGCCGCGGGGTAGATAAGGGTCTGAAGGGGGTGCCCCTGCAATCTGATGATTGTCCTCAGGTAATTCGTATTTTTATCAGTCACCCACTTGTCGAAATTCATTTGCGTCCTATGTTCTGTTTGTTGAGCAGACTCGTTGTACGTTCAACTTCTTGTCAAGCTGCGACTACATTCGGAGTCCGGTTCCTTATTCTCGCGATGGGAACGTTCGCATTTCATCATGGTAACGCTCAGGTACCAGGACTTCGTTGGGCTCGTGCACTGAATGGAACAGCTTCGGGGACCGCTTATCCGGAATCCATAGCTACCGATGGGCAGAGGAATGTCTACACGGTCGGAAGTTTTCGAAATACCATTGACGCGAATCCCGGAGCGGGTTTCTTCCCGCTGACGTCAGCAGGTAACGATGATATTTTCGTTTCCAAACTGGATGCAAACGGAAGCTTTGTTTGGGCGGTTCGCATCGGGAGCACTGGCCAGGACATTGCCTACGCGGTAACAGTTGACAACACGGGGCTGGTCTATGTCACTGGATCCTACACAGCCACCGTTGATTTTGATCCCACTCCAGGAACATTCAACCTCACGGGCGGCGGCGCCTTTGCCTTCAGACTAAATTCAAATGGTACCCTCAGTTGGGCCGGACGTATTGGTAGCGGAAACGGGAAAGCCATCGCAATTGACCTCGTCAATACCTTAGTTATCGCAGGGGATTTTACGGGGAGTTCTGACTTTGACCCAGGACCAGGAACTACCACCCTGACCTCGGCTGGCAGTTCGGACATCTTTGTATCCAAATTTCTACTGGATGGCACCTTGGTTTGGGCCAATCGAATGGGTGGAGCGGCCGCCGACAACGCCGACGGGGTCGACACCGATGCGTCGAATAACATTTATACCACTGGCGCTTTCACTGGCACAGCCGATTTCAATCCTGGTGGTGCGGTAAACAATCTCGTCTCCGCGGGTTCCATTGATGCGTATGTTTCCAAATTGGATGCCTCCGGAGGGTATGTTTGGGCCGTACGTGTCGGCGCTGCCGGAGCAGAACGGGCTAATGCAATCACTGTTGACGGAAGTGGAGATGTTCTGGCTACCGGAAATTTTTCCGGAACGGTAGATTTCGATCCGGGAGGAACGGTGTTCAACATGACCTCCGCCGGATCATCCGACATATTTGTTCTCAAGGTTACCTCCAACGGTACTTTTGTGTGGGGCCGAAATATGGGCGGACCATCCTCGGATGTGCCGAGCGGCATTGCAGCCGATGCCACCGGTGGTGTTTACACAACGGGGTATTTCAACGGAACTGCAGACTTCGATCCCGGTGCAGCCGTGTTTAACCTTACCTCGGGAACAGGGAACCAGGAATCCTTTATTTCCAAGCTTACCTCAGCGGGCAATTTTGCCTGGGCCTTTCGCACAGAAAGTGTTGCAGGCGGAGAAACAGAAGGAGTTGACGTGGCCATCGACCTTGCTGGTGACATTTTGATCGCCGGGTGGTTCGAGTTCACCGTTGATTTTGACCCAGGGCCTTGCAACTACAATCTTCTTTCAAACGGGGACGATATCTATATCATGAAATTGAGTCCCGCCTCCCTGGGCTGTATCCCTCCTACCATTACCAGTTTCAGTCCAGCCAGCGGCCCGGTTGGAACTACCGTGATCATTGACGGCGTTCAATTCAGTCCCACGCCGTCCAACAACGTGGTGTATTTCGGCGCAACGCGTGCCATGGTGACCGCGGCGACCAGCACAAGCCTTACGGTGACCGTTCCGGTCGGCGCGACTTATGAACCGATCTCGGTAACGGTCGGAGGTTTAACTGGTTGGTCAACGAGCGCCTTCAACATCACCTTTCCAGGCGGTGGTCAAATCAATACGTGCGCGTTCAGTCCGTCCGTACAATTTGGGCTATCGAATTTTGGTCATGGACTTGCGAGTGGTGATATCGATGGGGATGGGAAGGCAGACATCATCGAAGCCAATGCCGGAGGAGTTGTCCAAGTTTTCAGAAACATAGCGACTACAGGTTCAATAACTGCAGCTTCATTCGCAGCAGCTGTAGACTTGCCTATTGGTACCAGTCCGTATCACAGCATTCTTGCAGATATAGACGGAGATGGAAAACTTGACATCGTGGCGACAGCACAGTCTAGTAATCGGTTGGCCA
>CAZJWV010000121.1:0-8355 GCA_964549855.1 uncultured Ohtaekwangia sp.
CTCAAAAGTAAGCACTCAAAAGAGTTTTGAGTAGGGTGGGGGTGTACGCTTTTCGGTAAAGAGTTCCCACGAGAGGCTTTTGGCAGTTGGCTATTGGCCTTTGAGGTCCTGGTTGTTGGGCATACCCGGTACTCATTTCAAACTTCCAACAAGAAGCTTTTGGTGGTTGGCTTTTGGCCATTGGGGGAATCTGCCAAAAGCCAATAGCCAACCGCCAAAGGCTTGGTGTGCTGCGAAAGTTGTGGGTGGGGAACTATTTCGTCTCGATAATCTTCTCGTAGCCTCCGCGCTTGGCATCGACAACGGTAAGAATGTCGTAGGCTTCGCGGCGCACGTTGAGGGTGCCATCTGAGAAAACATTGGCCAGTTCTGCCGATTTGGCGTCAAAAAAAGTGATGACGAAGATGGAACTGGGATAGACCTGCCATACGCTCCGTACCGCCTTGATCACGTTCAGGATCACCTGGCGGCTTTCGTCGGGATTCTTGTCAAAAGTATCCAGTGCAAGGCGATGGTAGCGGTACATGCTTTTGCGCATTTCCGCCATCTGGGGGTTGTTGATGTTTTCGATCAGGTTATACCGGTTGCGCGTGCTGCCGATGGCCTGCCAGCCCGTCCGGTTTGCCGACTGCGCGTTGTTCACTACCGTAAGGGCAGCCTGGAAATACGGATCGCCTCCTCGTTCCGAAAAAGAATCATAATCCATTCCAAGAATGATGTAGGCATAGTAGGCCAGCATGGACGTCAGGTTGCTGATGTAGGAATTGTCGTTGTATTCCAGGGGCAACGATTCGATGTACTCGAAGTCCCAGTCGCGATCTGCAAAATTCAAAAGCACCGTTTCATAGTTCGAATTGTACACCGGCCGGGCGACGGTGATTTGGGCGCTGGCCGAAAACGAACCGATCGATGGCATTTTGCTGATGTTCAGGAAAATTGCGCAGTTGATGCGTTCGTGGTTCTTGTAAGAGTCTTGGGTCCACTTCCGGGTATTCATGAACGTAGCGATAGCGCGTTCCATGTCTTTGAAAATGCCGCGGTCGGACGTCTGCACCTGGTCGGCGTTGATGGTCACCTTGCAATTCAGTTCCTGGGCGAAAAGCATCGCCGGAAAAAGCAGGAAGCAAAGAACCGTCAGGCTACGCCACATGGTGAGCTAAAATTACGTCAATAATATCGCGCGCGACTTCCTGCTTGGATTTAAGCTCATACTGGCGAGGCTTCTGTGTCTGGCTGAGGATCTCGACCTTGTTGGTGGCCTTGCCAAACCCTGCGCCGTTGTCATTGAGTGAGTTGAGAACAATGAAGTCCAGGTTCTTGGCGGCCAGTTTCTTCATGGCGTTGTCTCGTTCATTCTCAGTTTCAAGTGCGAATCCGACGAGTAGTTGACCGGGCCTTTTCAGTTTGCCCAATGCCGCTGCGATGTCGGGTGTGCGGGCAAGTTCCAGTGAGATAGGTCCTTCCGTCTTCTTTATCTTCTGAGTGGATCGTGTGGCAGGCTTGTAGTCTGCTACTGCCGCTGAAAGTACGGTGATGTCGGCGCCCGGGAAATGATGCGTGCAGGCGCCGTACATCTCATCGGCGGATACAACGGGGTGCACCGTAATGCGGCCGTCATGAGTCGTCTCACGGGTAGGACCGGTGACGAGGTCAACGCTGGCGCCTTGCTCGGCGAGTGCTTCTGCGATGGCAAAACCCATTTTACCTGAGGAATGATTGCCAATAAAACGAACGGGGTCCAGGGCTTCGTATGTGGGCCCGTCCGTGACGAGGGCGTGTTTACCGCTTAGCTTTTTTTTTTCGGAGAAGAAGGCCTCCAGCGAGGCTACAATGGCCTCAGGCTCGGCCATGCGGCCGTCACCGACCAGTCCTGAAGCAAGTTCGCCGATGCCTGTGGCCAGCAGGTGATTTCCATATCCTCGCAGCGTCTCCAGGTTGGCCTGTGTGGAAGGATGGGCCAGCATGTCGAGGTCCATGGCGGGAGCCAGGAATACCGGGCACCTCGCCGAGAGGTAGGTCGCGAGGAGGAGGTTGTCGCACTCGCCGTGGGCCATCTTGGCGATGGTGTTGGCGCTTGCGGGCGCGATCACGAGGACGTCGGCCCAAAGGCCCAACTCAACATGATTGTTCCAGGCGCCGTCGGCGGAAGCCTGGAACTCGCTTAGTACAGGATGACGCGAAAGGGTAGCAAGGGTAAGCGGCGTGACGAAGTCGCGGGCGGAGGGTGTGAGGATCACGCGAACCTCGGCACCAAGCTTTACCAGCAACCGGGTCAGCACTGCCGATTTGTAGGCGGCGATGCTACCGGTGATGCCGAGCAGTATCTTCTTGCCGCCCAACATATCAGGCCGTCGGCGCCGGGGGCTCCTCGGTGCGCTGGCGGTGCATGATCTTGTTTTCCATGAACTCCTCCAGGGCCGACGTGGTCGGTTTTGGGAGGCGCTCATAGAACTTGGAGATCTCAATCTGCTCGCGGTTCTCGAACACTTCTTCCAGGTTATCAACCGTAGTGGCGAACTCCGCCAGCTTACTGTTGAGCTCTTCCTTCAGGTTGATTGCGATCTGCCGCGCACGCTTGGAGATGATAACCACGGACTTGTATACGTTGCCTGTGGGGTCTGCGATCTTGTCAACGTCGCGGGTTACAATCGAGGGTTGAATGGCCATTTGATTACGTGTTTTTGTTTTTCAGTTTGTTGATTCGGTCCAGGCTTTCGGAGTACATTTTTTCTGCGTCCTTGAGGTACTTGCTCTGAGGATAGCTATCTACCAGCTCCTGGTAGTAAGTCACCACGATGTTGTATCGCTCCAGTTGGAGGTTGGGCAAGCTCTGGTGTGCCAGGCGAAACTCTGCCTCCACCCTCAGGTAGGCGATCTCCTCGAGATAATGTGAATCCGGAAAATTCTTCCGGAAGTTGTCAAAGGCAATAACTGCCGCCTTATACATTCTGGTCTTCAGGTATTGCTTCGCATTTTCAAAACCCTTCTCTTCCAGCTTTTGCTGGCTGACGACGATTACCTCGTTGGCCCGATCACGGTACTCGCTTTCGGGAAACTGGTTGATGAAGTTTTGCATCGCGTTCATACCTTCGATCGTGCTTTTTTGGTCAAGGTTTGATCCGGGAGCAGAAATGTAAAGAGAGTATGCAAACATGAAGTAAGCTTCCTGTGCCTGCGCACTCCTGCCATAGGTTTCATAAAAAGTTCTGAACTGGTTAGAGGCCAGTAGGTATTGTCTTTCATAATACTGGCAATACGCCAGGTAAAATTCTACTTTTTCCCCTTCCGGGAGGCCGCGCACGATGGGGAGAATTTCCTCAAAGAGAATTGCCGTCCGGTAATAGTCCTTCTTTTCGTAGTAGCTAAGCCCCGCATCGTACTTGATCCGCCAGTCCTCGCTCTTTTGAATCTTGCGAAACTTGCTGCACGAGGCGAGCAATACCACTAAAACCAACACCAAAGCCCCAACTCGTGGAAATCTGCCCATAAAGAAGGCCGCAAATATACAACGCTACCTACAGATCTGAAATTTTGGCCAATACGGGGTTTTTGGAGGTGTCTGGCCTTCGGGAACCTCAGGCACCGCTCGCCTGCCATGAGCTTCGGTCCCTGAGCTTGTCGAAGGGGTCGAAGGGGTCGCAGGGAAGCCCCCGGCTACTTCCTCACCACCAGCTTCCTAGTAAGCACCCCGACGTTGTCCAGGTAGATGGTGTAGAAATAGACGCCGGACGACAATTCATCAGCCTGGATCTTCACCCGGGTCTCTGAGGCGTGCATTTCATAGTCTCCCACAGGGCTTCCCAGGATATTATGAATGACAACTTTGGCCTTGATGGCCTCATCGGCGAGGCGGTAGTCCAGGTAGGCATGCTGGTCGGTGACCGGGTTTGGGTAGACGTCATGGACTGTAATGTCCCTGGATTGAAACACAAATGACCTGCTGGCCTTTTCTTCCACACTGAGAATGAACGCGTGTTCGATCCCCATTTGCGGGCTTCCTTTCTGGAAAACCTCAAAGCGGAAAGAGTTTGATGTGGTTGAAAGGCCCGGTTCCACGACGAAATACACATTATTGGCGGTTTCTCCAGGTTCAAGCCGCCGTGTCACCTGGTCGGTCATCACGTCGAAGCACTCGTCTCCTACACAGAAATATCCTTTTTGATTGTTGTTGAGGTCGCCGGAAGCCTTGCGAATGGTGAGGGTGAGTGGGCGGTCGGAAGTATTCCTGACCCTTATGGGAATGCGGGCATTCTGCCCGATAGCCGTCTGGTACGTCTCCTGGGTGTCGAGCCATTCAACACCCTGGCCGAAGGCGCACAGCCCGGTCACGAGGAAGAATCCAACCACAATCCAGCGCTTCATACACACACTTACTCAAGGGAAAATGTAGGCCAAAGATCGCCCATAGTCAAGGGAATTGCTCAAAAAAAGCGTTGGAATGGACAATATTCAGTTCGGCCAACCGTTCGACGGCCCTGCATGTTGACTCGTCTGCTACAGCCCTCCCGATCGCGACTAGAATGAGTCACGGCTTGATGCTCACCACGGTACCCCGCGTTGGGCGATCGGCCTCCCGCCAGCGGAACCCTTTGAGGATCGTGTCCTCCTTCTTGAGTTCGTGGGGCGGGATAAAAGAAGCATCCGGCTTCACATAAAAACTGATGTTGTTGATCTTCCCGGAGAGGAAGTTTATCCGCATGTTGCTACAAATGATCTTGTTCATCCCGCTGACGATCGACACGGTCCGCGTGGAGTCCTTGGAATCCTTGATTTTTTCCTGCGCCTCCTGGAGGGCATAGTAGATGCTCTCACCATTCCCCTCTACCACCACATGGTGAATGAACTTGTCGTCGAAGTAGGCCGTCATCTTGCGCCCCTTAATTTGGTTGTAGTTCGCCAGCGAGTCAGTAGAAGCTACAAAGGCCGATGACACCATGTGGATGCGGTTGATCTTCTTTTTAAGGAGGAGGACATTGATAGAATCTGCGGTCATCTGGTTTCCTTCAGTCCACAGCACGGGGTCGCCAAAGAAGAAAAGCGTGGAGTCGTTGGCGAGGTAGGCCAATGAATCGGCCCGTCCCTGGAGGTCGCTCTTGAAAATACGCACGTGGGGATAGGCGAGAAGCCGTTTCTTCTTTGGATCCTTGCTGTCGATGGATACCAGGGTGTCGGCCGAAATGAACAGCGTATCGCCGTCTTCATCTACTCGGGCGACCCAGGCATTGCCATATACTTTAGAGTACAAATTCTTCTTGTCATAAAAGCCATCATCACCGTAAATCGTCATGTTCTCTTCTTTGGAGGTCATGGCCACGTTTCCCTTCGCCCGGTAGAATTGCTTCTTGTCGTCGAGGTATAGTTTGGACCCATGCAATTTGTACTTGGGTGTTTCGAAATCCCCATGTGCCAGGTCGGAAGTCTTGCTTTTCGTATCGTAGAACCCATCCTTGTAAAACCCGGTGCGGCCTTCTTTGTCTCGCACTTCCGTGGGGGCGCGGAAATAAATGACCTTGCTTCGGGAGTGATATTGGAGCGTGTCGGATTTCAGCGTGTTTTCTTTGTTTACACCCACGACATCAGTCTTAAATGATGCCAGGTTGTGGCGCAGATCATAGTATCCTTTGCGGCTGGTGAGCGTGTTCGTGCTGTCAACAAGTTTTCCATTGTTAAAATAGCGCGCCACACTTCGACTGCGATCGTAATCGAGGAAGTCGGTGTAAAGCGTGGCAGTTTGAAGCTTGTTGAACACAACGTTCTGCCGGAGGTATGCGATCCTCTTGTTACCGTCGTATGTGAGCCTCGACGCAGTTACAGTTACCGAATCCCCATCCAGGATCCGGATGTGTCCATAAGCATCTACGGTGTTTTCTTTCTTGTTGAAAATTGCGGAGTCGCAATAGATAGTCGTTTGGCTTTGCTCGAAGATGACATTCCCGATCACCCAATCGACGCGCACACCATTCTGCATCGATCCTCTCAGGGTCTCCGCTTGCTTAAGCTTCACCTTGCGCTGAGCGAACGTGGGCGCCGCAACGGCCAGCAGGAGGGCCAAAAGGAGGAACTTCTTCATGAGCGCCGCAAAGTTAGAAAACGATCGGTGGACCCACCGAGTTTTGATACTTTTGACTTGTGTTGAAACGCTTCCGTGAATACCTCGAACGCTTCGACCTGGCCGGCCGCGACGACCGCGTATTGATCGCCGTCAGCGGCGGGGTCGACTCGATGACGTTGCTTCACCTCTTCAGGGAGGCTGGTTATGTGCCCGGAGTGGCGCACGCAAACTTTGGCCTCCGCGGCAAGGAGTCCGATGGAGACGAGGCGTTTGTGAAAGAATATTGCCAAAAGCACAAGCTCTCTTTTTACAGTAAACGGTTTGATACCAAGAACTATGCCGAAGGGCACGGCCTCTCGGTGCAGATGGCCGCCCGGGAATTGCGGTATACGTGGTTCGACGAACTGATGGTGGAAGGCGGCTATCACTGGCTGGCCACAGCCCATCACCTGAGCGACAACCTTGAGACGGTTTTGCTCCGATGGTCATCCGGGGCCGGGCTTGATCAACTCACAGGCATTCCGAGAAGAAATGACCGCGTCATCCGGCCCTTGCTGTTCGCGACACGTGATGAGATTGTGGACTATGCAAAGACCGCGAAAATTGTATGGCGAGAGGACTCGAGTAACCTGTCAACGGAGTATGCCCGCAACTTCATCCGTCATGAAGTGATCCCAAAACTCAAGGAGATTAATCCCTCGCTCGAATCAACGTTTGCTCAAGGCCTGGAGAAGCTGGAGGGCGCCGCCGAACTCATGCGCCGCGGCCTGGGTCAACTTCGCGACGCGATGACGCGGCAGGAAGGAACAGACCTGTTCATCGACAAGTCACTGTTGCTCCTGCTTCAGCACCCGGCCGTCGTCTGCTACGAGTGGCTAAAAGAATTTGGATTTGACTTCGATCGCTGCCAGCAGCTTGCTGTCGCTGCGGCATCGGGTCATCCCGGTGCCCGGTTCCTTTCGGCCAGCCACCAGGCCGTTGTCGATCGCGACTATATTATTGTCGCGCCCCTGTCGCACGAAGAGTTTCACGATGTCTGGGTGGAAGATGGTCAGGACAAGGCAGCACTGGGTCCCTGGGTATTGCATGTGAGGAAGGAGCGGGGCAAGACGATCTCCTCTGATCGATCAGTAGCTACTGTGGACGCGTCAACGCTTCGGTTTCCCTTGCTGTGGAGAAAGTGGAAACCGGGCGACCGGTTCGTTCCCTTCGGTATGACGAAAACAAAGAAGCTCAGCGACTTTCTCGTGGATGAGCAGGTGCCGCTGGTGGAAAAGGACCGGGTCACGGTGATCTGTTCGGGCGACGAGGTGGTATGGGTGGCGGGCTATCGCCCGGATAACCGCTATAAAATTACCGCGAAGACCGAGACCGTGCTCACCTTGCGGCTGGAGTCGCGGAAATAACCCTTTCCCGTTTTACTTTCTGCATCGGTGTCCTATCTTGCCGCCGTCCTAACTCAATAACTTATTCAATATGAAGATTACCGTTGTGGGTGCCGGCAATGTGGGCGCTACTTGCGCTGATGTACTTGCGTACCGCGAAGTGGCGAACGAGGTTGTCCTCCTGGATATCAAAGAAGGTACCGCAGAGGGCAAGTCGCTCGACATTTGGCAGAAGGCCCCGATCGATCTCTATGATACCCGAATCGTGGGCTCGACCAATGACTATTCCAAGACGGCGAATTCCGACGTGGTGGTCATCACCTCCGGTCTTCCCCGCAAGCCCGGCATGAGCCGCGACGACTTGATTAATACCAATGCAGGCATCGTCAAGTCGGTAACAGAGAACGTGGTCAAGCATTCACCCGGCGCAATAGTTATTGTGGTGTCCAACCCCCTGGATGTGATGACTTACCAGGCGCACATCACCTCGAAGCTTCCAAGGACAAGGATTATGGGCATGGCAGGCATTCTTGACACCGCTCGTTATCGCGCCTTCCTGGCAGAGGCACTCAATGTATCTCCCAAAGATATCCAGGCGATGATCCTTGGTGGCCATGGCGATACGATGGTGCCGCTTCCGCGCTACACAACAGTGGCGGGGATTCCTGTCACTGAATTGATGGACAGCACCAAGCTCAACGCCATCATCGAACGCACCAAAGTCGGCGGCGGAGAACTGGTCAAGCTGATGGGAACATCGGCGTGGTATGCACCGGGCTCAGCAGCTGCCCAAATGGTGGAGGCCATTGTCAAAGATCAACGACGCGTCTTACCAGTATGCATCCAGCTGGACGGGGAATATGGAATCAAGAACTGTTACCTCGGCGTCCCCTGCGTGTTGGGCCGGGCTGGGGTGGA
>CAZJWV010000122.1:0-8313 GCA_964549855.1 uncultured Ohtaekwangia sp.
GGAAATCATACCAAGGCACTCCTCAAACGTGGGGACTTTCTCGCCGGCAAAAGAAGGACCAAACCATAACCCAGCATCCAACGAGCGAATTTCATCCAGTGTAAGCGTTTCGATTTCGCTATCACGTCCAGTTGTCCTTTTTGTATTTGAATCATGCATCACTACGACGCTCCCATCTTTTGCAAGGTGAACATCCAGTTCGACCATATCCACCCCAATCGCGAGAGCCCGTTTGAATGATGCCATTGTGTTTTCTGGTGCCAGGCCAGCAGCGCCTCTGTGTCCGATGATTTTAGGACGTTTCGTACTGTTTTTCACTTGGCTACTCGAGGCCGTAAACTTCAGGTATGGAATCAAACCCGTCAATAGAAAGAACAAAGCCAGAAAGATTGTCATAAGCAGTAGTACCCTTTTCAAGATCACCTTCATGATCAAATTACCCACATCGGGTGACACAAAGCAAAAGAACTTTCAACATTCTAAGCCACTGAACTGACTATTCAACTATGCCTGGACTGATTGTTGTATCGAATTTCAGTTTACTCGGTGGCGTCCAACCTCGCCCGCACTATCTTTGCAAGAATGAAGATCACTACCATCCTCGGCGCACGGCCTCAATTCATCAAGGCGGCGACGGTATCCCGTGCCCTGGCGGCGGCCGGAGTGTCGGAGCGAATCGTGCATACCGGCCAGCATTTCGATGCAAACATGTCAGAAGTGTTTTTCAGGGAAATGGAACTCCCCCTTCCGAACCATCGCCTGGAAATAAACAGCTTAAGCCATGCCGCCATGACCGGGCGCATGATGGAGCGGATCGAGGAGGTATTACAACAGGAAAAACCGGACGCCGTACTTGTCTATGGCGATACCAACTCCACCCTGGCTGGCACCCTGGCTGCATCCAAGCTGCAAATCCCCGTAGCCCACGTGGAGGCAGGGCTGCGCAGTTTTGACATGCGCATGCCGGAGGAAATTAACCGGATCCTCACCGACCGGCTGAGCACCCTCCTCTTTTGCCCGACAGCAACTGCGGTAAAGCATCTTTACAATGAGGGTTTCAAAAAATTCAATTGCCGCATTGAGCAACCCGGCGACGTGATGTATGATGCCCTCCGATACTATGGCGAAAAGGCGGAGACCTCTTCGTCGATCATCAAGCAGCTGGGCCTCGAGGGGAAAGAATTCATACTGGCCACGCTTCATCGCGAAGAGAACACCAACAACATCGAACGGTTGCAGTCCCTGGCTTCCGCCCTGAGCGTCATTCATGGTCAAATCCCCGTAGTACTTCCTCTCCATCCCCGCACAAGGAACCTCCTGCTCGCCCGCAAGATCTCTTTGAATGTTCAATTGACTGAGCCTGTCGGGTACTTTGATATGCTCAAGTTGCTCCGCCATTGCAAAATGGTCCTTACAGATTCCGGCGGATTGCAGAAGGAGGCATACCTGTCGGGGAAATTCTGCATCACCCTCCGCGACCAGACCGAATGGGTCGAATTGATCAAGGCAGGAGCCAATGTGATCGTCGGCGCTGACTCACGGAAGATTGTAAATGCGTTTAAGAAGTACCAAGCCAAGAAAGTGACGGTCAAGCCGCTCTATGGGAAAGGGGACGCCGCTGTACGGATAGCTAAGTCACTTAAGAAACTCGGGTAGTGGTCCAGAAATTGGAAATTGGAAATCGGAAATTAGAAATTAGAAGCAGTCCTCCAATTTCTAGTTTCTAGTTTCCAATTTCCTGGGCTAGTTCACGACCGCCGATACACTTACCAATTGCACCGGGTTGCGCGGATCATTGGTGTAGATCGTTACCGCTTTTTGTTGCGTGCCACCCCTGGTCTGCGGTGTGAAGAGAATCTTGATCTGGGTGGAGTCGCCAGAACGAAGACTCTTTTTGAAAGCTTCGGCTTTAATACACGGACAATTCCCCTGGATCGCCTTGATCAAGAGTTCCTTCTTCCCCTTGTTTACAAGAGTCACCCTCCGCTCCAGCGACGTCCCTGAGGGAAATTGACCAAAGTCAAGGCTCGTCTCCGTTAAGACTGCTTGTGGCGCCGTTGAGAGTTCCTCGGCTGTTGGCGTCGGGTAATACTCTTCGATGGTCGCAAACAAGGAAATCGATTTTGTTGGCTCAACTGCATCGTTGGTGGTGATGGTGATGTTGTCATTGGCAAAGCCAAACGTCCCACGCTCCTTGGCATCGTAGTAGATCTTTATGTACCCTTCATGTCCGGGTTCGATGGGCTGCGGGGGAAGTTCAATGGTAACATAGGTCGGCCGCTGCGTGGCTGACAACTTGAGAGGCTTATTACCTCCGTTCATGAAGGGGAATATTTTCAGTGCTGGTTCCAAATTCAGGTAAGCGGTACCCATCGAAAACGTCTTTGACTTAAGGCGCATACTACCCATGGCAACGGGAAATTCCTTGTCGCCACCCGCCACGAGACGGGTGACATTGCCCTTGATCTGCAAGACGATTGTCGGTGGTTCTGCATCGATGACTACGTTCAGGGTCTTGTTGAAATACCCGGGCCGCCCTTTGGGGTCGAAGCTGACCTTCACGAACCCGGTCTTCCCCGGTGCAACAGGCTCCTTCGTCCAGCCCGGGGTGGTACAACCGCAGGAAGGATTTACCGTGACGATGCGAATAGGGCGGGAGCTCCGGTTGGTAAAAACAAACTCATGGTCGACGTTGCCATTTACTTCCTCGATGCTTCCAAAATCGTAGGCCTTCTCCCTGAAAACCAAAGGCTCCGTCGACTGCGCAGTTAAACTGAGCGGAGCCAGGACGGTGAGCACATAAATCAATCTCCTCATGTGGACAATTATAGGTGCAAAAATAAGGGGAATTGGGCTAACCCCGCTTTCTTTGCACCCGATATGGCACGGATTCTTACCGGGATACAAAGCAGCGGACGACCCCACCTTGGCAATTTGCTTGGCGCCATCATTCCAGGGATAGCATTGTCCAAGAATCCTGCCAACGACTCCATGTTCTTCATTGCTGACTTGCACTCCCTCACCACCATACGTGACGGGAAGCTGCGCCAGGAGAATACACTTGCGGTGGCGGCGGCATGGCTGGCCTTTGGGTTTGATACCTCCCGCAATTTGTTGTATCGACAAAGCCGGATTCCGGAAGTATGCGAACTCACGTGGTACCTCAGCTGCTTCACACCCTATCCAATGCTGGCCAACGCACATTCTTTCAAGGATAAGGCAAACCGCCTGGCGGATGTAAATGCAGGTCTCTTTGTTTACCCGGTGCTCATGGCGGCTGACATCATCGGTTACAATGCCAACGTGGTGCCTGTGGGCAAAGACCAAAAGCAACACCTGGAGATTACCCGTGACATAGCCAGCGCTTTCAACCGGCAGTACGGAGAAACGTTCGTTGTGCCCGAGGCGCGAATAGACGAGGCTGTGATGACCGTGCCGGGCACCGACGGCGAAAAGATGAGCAAGTCGTCGAACAACATTATCGACATCCTGGTAGACGAAAAGGAACTCAAGAAACAGGTGATGTCCATTGTGACTGACAGCACGCCAATGGAGTCCCCCAAGAATCCTGATACCGACGCAGTGTTCGCCATTTACAAACTTGTCGCCACGCCGGAGCAAACCCAGGCGCTACGCGCGAAATACCTGGCGGGAAATTTTGGGTACGGGCATGCGAAGCAGGAGTTGCTTGGTGTTCTTATCGACAACTACAAGTCCCAACGTGCTGCATTTCAGCACCTGATGTCACACCCGGAAGAAATAAATGCACAGCTCTCGGCCGGAGAAGAGAAGGCGAGAAAAATTATCGAAGAAGTTGTGGGGCGGGTAAGAGGAAAGCTGGGGTTTTAAGAGGATCTGTTCAGGCCGCTGCCCTATGAAATGTCATACCGGCCCCGACGAAGTCGGAGTGCCGGTACCCCTAGGAAATCATCGTTCGCGATATTCTATGAAATGCGTCCCTTGCACTCGGGAGGGAAAAGATAGGAGGAGGTGTGCGTTATCCGAAGGGTACCGGTACCGCGAGACGCGGACCGGTAAGACATTTCATAAAAGGACTTTGTGAGTGCTGCGGTTCTTACTTCGCCACCCACACCACTTGCTGCTTCTCGCTTCCAATGTTCAGCAGGATCCTGGGCGGACTGGGAAGCATAACCAGCTTGGTGTCTTTGCCCGGGTAGTTGTCCATTTCCACAAACACACCTTCTGAGGGAGCTACGCTGTACTCGTCTCGGGCGCTCACCTGGTACTTTTTGGCTATGTAGGCGATGGGAACGAGGACGTCGGAGTCGGGGCAGTACTCGTCGTGCACTTCTTGTAATGCCTTCTCCAGGTCGTCGCCATACTTTTCTATAAAGTCATCCTCCAAGTCATGAAGCTTCTCTTCAAGCTCATCGTACTTGGGGTTATTGTAATCGATGGCCGCAAGTTCCTGGCGGCTCTTGATGATGTCGATTAGTGCATTGTTCATCGCAGCGACGTCCATGGGTGGCAGAATTTCGCGAAAGATAGCCAGAATCACGATGCTGGGTTCGGGTGTTGCGGAAAAATTAGAAGGGGACGTTTCGGTGCCCGTTTCTTGTGTCCTCCCGGGCAATCCAGGTTCGGAATACACTGCGAATCATTATCTTTAGCCTCGAATATCGCGCTCCATGCAGAAGGATTTTCTACCCATCAACGGGACCGACCACATAGAATTTTACGTCGGAAATGCCAAGCAAGCGGCGCTGTATTATCAGCACTGTTTCGGCTTTCAATTGGTTGCCTACGCAGGACCCGAAACTGGTGTTCGCGACAGGGCCTCCTACGTGCTGCAGCAAGACAAGATCAGGTTAGTCCTCACCACTTCCATTCAGCCGGGTACTGAAATCGCCGAGCACGTGGCCCGTCATGGCGACGGCGTCAAAGTCCTCGCCTTGTGGGTGGATGATGCCACCCGGTCATTCAATGAAACGGTGGTTCGCGGCGCCCAGCCCGCCTTTGCTCCTCAAACATTGAAAGATGAGTTTGGCGAAGTGGTGATTGCTTCCATCCGCACCTACGGCGACACACTGCATACCTTCGTTGAGCGCAAAAAATACACGGGTCCTTTCCTTCCGGGTTACAAACCAGTCACTTCCGCGTTCAAGAGCACTCCCATCGGCCTGAAGTTCGTCGACCATTGTGTCGGCAATGTGGAACTGGGGAAGATGAACAGCTGGGTGGAGTTCTATGAAAAGGTGATGGGCTTCAGCCTGCTCATTACGTTCGATGACAAGGACATCTCGACCGAATACAGTTCGCTGATGTCCAAAGTGGTTTCAAATGGGAACGGTTACATCAAATTCCCAATCAACGAGCCCGCGAAAGGGAAGAAGAAATCGCAAATCGACGAGTACCTGGAATTCTATCGCGGTGCAGGGGTTCAACACATCGCCATCGCCACCGACGATATTGTTCAAACAGTCGGTGAACTCAGGCGCCGAGGGGTGGAATTCCTGCGTGTGCCAGACACCTACTACGTGGACATACTTAACCGGGTGGGAAAAATCAATGAACCACTCGACGAGCTAAAGAAGATGAACATCCTCATCGACCGCGACGAAGAGGGCTACTTACTACAGATATTCACGAAGCCCGTGGAGGATCGGCCTACATTGTTCTTCGAGATCATCGAGCGCAATGGCGCCAAGTCGTTCGGCAAAGGCAATTTCAAGGCACTCTTCGAATCCATCGAACGCGAGCAGGCCCTGCGAGGCAACCTATGACACCGTCCATAGCTGACTTGAAGCAGCTCACCCCCAGGGAAATCTTTCCTGGATTCCAGGGGCGGTTCATTCATTCGGCAACAATGACGTTTGCCTATTGGGAGATCACCGAAGGAAGCCTGGTGCCCGTGCACTCCCACCCGCATGAACAGGTTGTGAACATGCTGGAAGGCACACTCGAAATTACGGTCGACGGCGAAACCCATCGGCTCACACCGGGGCAAATCCTGGTGATTCCCTCCCATGCGGTACATTCCGGCAAGGCATTGACCCCGTGCAGGGTGCTTGATGTGTTCAACCCGGTACGTGAAGATTATTGGTAACTACCCTATCCGCTCATGAACTCCGACCTACTTGCACAATCCACGGCCCGAGCCAAGGAATGGCTTTCAAGCAACATCGATGATGAGTCGAAAAAGCAAGTGGAGGCGCTGTTGAACCGCCCCGATCCCAAGCTGCTGATCGACAGCTTTTACCAGACGCTGGAATTTGGCACTGGCGGACTTCGCGGCATCATGGGCGTCGGGTCCAACTGCATCAACCGCTATACCATCGGCGCAGCCACCCAGGGACTGGCCAACTACCTGAAGAAATCATTTCCAGATAAGACCATCTCTGTTGCCGTTGCCTTCGACAGTCGCAACCAGAGCGCCTACTTTGCCCAGGTCACCGCCGACGTTTTTTCTGCCAATGGAATCAACGTTCATCTCTTCCCCGAATTGCGCCCTACTCCCCTTCTCTCATTTGCCATCCGGCACTTGAAATGCCAATCCGGTGTGGTCATCACTGCCTCGCACAACCCGAAGGAGTACAACGGCTATAAAGCCTATTGGACAGACGGCGCGCAATTGGTACCTCCTCATGACAAGAATGTCATCACAGAAGTGAATGCCATCACCAGTTTCGACCAGGTAAAATTCAATGCCGACACTTCCCGGATCCGCAAGATTGGTCCCGAGGTGGAGGAAGCATACTACAAAGAAGTCCTCAAGCTGATTCCAAGGCAAGAGAGCATCAAGCGCCAGAAGAAAATCTCCATTGTCTACTCCAGCCTACACGGCGCCGGAATCACCATGGTGCCCGAATGCCTCAAGCGACTCGGTTTCGAAAGTGTCACCGTTATTGAAGAGCAGCGCGTGCCCGACGGGAATTTTCCAACCCTGGAGTCGCCCAATCCCGAAGAACGGTCTGCCATGGATCTCGCCCTGAAGAAAGCAACAGCTATAGGCGCCGACCTGGTGATGGCAACGGATCCTGACACCGACCGTGTGGGCATTGGTATTAGAAATGGTGAAGGGAACTTCTTTTTGTTGACCGGTAACCAGGCCCTGAGCCTGATGATCTGGTTTATCCTGAAAAACCAGAAGGAGACCAAAGGCTGCTACATCGCCAAGACTATTGTCACCACGGACCTTATCGATAGGATGGCCGAGCAAATGGGTGTGGAGTGTATAAACACGCTCACCGGCTTCAAATACATCGCCGAACTCATTCGTGAGAACGAAGGTAAGAAGCGCTTCATCGCCGCCGGAGAGGAAAGCTACGGATACATGGTCGGAGATTTCGTCCGCGACAAGGATGCGGTTTCCGCGTGCGCCTTTTTCGCAGCGATGGCGGCGGCGGCAAAAGATGACAAGCAAAGCCTCTACGACTGGATGGTCCAAATGTACCGTGAATATGGACTCTACCGCGAAGGGCTGGTGAATGTGGTGCGCAAAGGCGCGGAAGGCGCCGCCCAAATCCGGTACATGATGGAGCGCTATCGCAACAATCCACCCCATGTCATCGCCGGTCAAAAAGTGGTGCGCGTCTTCGATTACAAGACCCGGATTGAGCGCAATTTGTTAAATGGACACGAGAGGCCCATCATGCTTCCGCAGTCGGACGTGCTGCAATTCCTGACCTGGGAAGGGGCCAAGATTTCAGTAAGACCTTCCGGGACCGAACCAAAGATCAAGTTTTACGTCAGCGTGAACCTACGTCTTTCGAATCCTGAGAATTTTGAATTGGCCATGAATCACCTGGAAGCCAAGATCAAGGACATAGAGAAAGATCTGGTAAAATAAGGACCACAGATTACACAGATTAATACAGGGCGCTCCAATGAGTCAAATCCTCAAGGTATGAATGCGACGGTGGAATCGATAAAGGCAGTGATGCTCCGTGATCTGGATAAACTCGCCGAGGAGATTGCGTTTTATCCCACGGAAGAATCTGTATGGAAAACTGCCGAGGGAATCACAAACCCAGGCGGCAACCTTTGCCTGCATCTTTGTGGCAACCTGCAACACTTCATCGGGACAATCATTGGGAAAACCGACTACAAAAGGAATCGGGACGCAGAGTTTTCAACCCGCAATCTGCCGAAGTCATCGTTGCTGGCTGAAATCGAAAAAACGAAAGCTGCGATATCAACCTCACTTCCAATATTGACGTCGGCCCAATTGGAGGAAACCTATCCCCTCGAGGTCTTCGGTCGGCCCATGACAACCGGGTATTTTCTAATACACCTCTCGGCTCACCTGGGGTATCATTTGGGGCAGGTGAATTATCACCGGAGACTCGTTGG
>CAZJWV010000123.1:0-8123 GCA_964549855.1 uncultured Ohtaekwangia sp.
GATAACCCCACGCAGGAGACCCTCGTGATCGAGCGGGTCTTCGACGCGCCAATTAAACTCGTCTGGCAAGCATGGACCGATCCTGACCACGTCACCCGCTGGTACGGACCGAAGAACTTTACCTGCCCAATTGCCCGGATAGACTTTCGCGTTGGCGGGAAGTATCACATCTGCATGCGCACCAATGATGGCACAGACTTCTGGAGTACGGGCACCTACAAGGAAATCGTCCCTCTAAAAAAACTCGTTTCGACAGACAGTTTTTCGGATGAACATGGAAATATCGTTGCCCAGGAAGGCTTCCCCCTCGAAATGGAAGTGACTCTCCTCTTTGAGGACCTCGGAACCAGGACGAAACTAACAATCTGTCACGCAGGGCTGCCTAAGGGTGAATTTACCGCGATTACCAATGCCGGCTGGAACGAGCAACTTGAAAAGCTTGTCACCTGGCTGCCCAAGTCCGTTAGCTTGTCACTGCAACAACCCCTGAATAGAATCATATGAGACGAATAATTTCATTTATGCACGTATCGCTTGACGGTTTCGTAGCAGGGCCGAACGGGGAAATGAACTGGATTAAGTTTGATGATGACCTTTTTGATTATGTCGGTAAACGGATAGGCCAAGGCGACACGGCACTATACGGACGAGTAACCTATCAAATGATGGAAAACTACTGGCCTACCGCGGGCAACAAGCCGAACGCCAGTAAGCACGACATTGAGCATTCAAAGTGGTATAAGAAAGTTCGCAAAGTTGTACTATCCAAAACAATGAAAGAGGGTGGTATGGCTAACACAACAATTATCAGTCACAATCTTTCGGAGAGGATAAATGAATTAAGACGATCGGAAGGTCAAGACATCTTGGTATTCGGCAGCCCTTCAGCAACACATTCGCTCATGCAAATGAACTTGATTGACGGCTACTGGCTGTTTGTCAATCCGATTATTCTTGGGCGAGGCATTCCATTGTTTGAAGGCATCAAAGACAAAACAGAACTAAAACTATTGACGACTACCAGGCAATTTGCTTGCGGGGTCACTGAATTGAATTACACCGTGGACAGGCAATAACAACGAACCGATATGGGATCCGGAAATCAAAAAGAGAGATTACTCACCCTCACCCGCGTCATCCACGCTCCCCGTGAGCTGGTGTTCGAGGTATTTAACAACCCTGACCATGTGAAGAACTGGTGGGGGCCAGATGGCTTCACCAACACCATACAGCACATGGATCCCCGCCCCGGCGGCAAATGGGAGTTCATCATGCACGGACCCGACGGAATGGACTATGAGAATAAGTACACATACCACGAAATGGAACCTGGGCGGATCCGGTACACGCACACCACCAACCCAATTTTCGAGGCTACAATCACGATGACCATTCAGGGCAACGATACATTGCTCACGATGACTTCTGAATTTGAATCTGCCGAGCAGTTGAAGCAAGTGATTGAAACTTTCAAGGCCGACGTGGGGATGCATCAGCACGCCCAGCGGTTGGAGAACTACGTCCAGGGCCTGCAAGGGTTTCCGCGGCATGGTACGGTGACGCGGGACGCTGATGGGTTCCGGGTGCAGTTTGTTCGCGAACTGAATCACCCGGTCGACGTCGTATGGAAGGCGCTCACCGATCCGCGGCAGCTGGCTAAGTGGTTCACCGATGTGGAAATGGACTTTGTGCCCGGTGGAAAAATGACCATCCATTTCCGCGACGAAGTGAAAACTGCCTCACCCGGCCAGGTTGTGCGCATCGAGCCAAACAGGCTCTTCGAGTACACCTGGGAAGGCGAGCGCGCCGAATGGAAACTGACGTCTCTTGGTAAAGCACAATGCCGGCTTGAGTTCACGTACAGCAAGATGGCGCAACAATGGGCCACTCACGCCCCGGCTGGCTGGCACCTTTTGCTCGATCAGCTGGAAGATGTGATGGGTGGAGCTTCGGGTCCCTACCCCTTTGGAGGAGAAGACAATGAAAGGCCGGAGGGCAAAGTGTTGAGGACGCACTATACTGAGCTTGTTAGTAAGCTCTTCCCCGACTTAGCGCAAGCTGCTTCGTAGGTAATTCCTACCTTGAGTCAACGCAGTCCATGGTCGATGGTCCATAGTCCATGGCATGCTATCGACCATCGACTATGGACTATGGACTATGGACTACTGAGTTAAATCGCAAGTATTGGATCACAAACGCAACATATGATAAAGAGCATTTGGGCCATCCTGGCCGGCATGTTAGTGAATGTTATTCTCTCGTTGACGACTGATACCATTCTTGAAACACTTGGAATCTTTACACCACCTAGCCAGGGATTCTTCACCACGTGGATGATCGTGACTGCGTTCGCTTACCGGCTCGTGTACACCTATCTCGGTGGATTTACGACCGCTAAACTTGCGCCTAACCGCCCCATGAAGCACGTCATCATCCTCGGGAGCATTGGAACCGCACTCTCCATCGTGGGTATCTTCGTAGCCTGGGATCTTTCTCAACACTGGTACCCGATTGCCCTTGCCGTCGCTGCATTCCCTGTCACCTGGTGGGGTGGAGTTCGTGGCGCCATCAAGTCGAGCAGGGTCTAGGAATTGGAAAATAGAAATTGGATATTGGAAATTAGAGATTTGGGATTTGGGATTTTGAAATCGCATTATGATTAAACAAAAGATCAGTACTTATTTCTGGTTCGACAGCCAGGCCAAAGAAGCCGCCGAGTTTTACTGTTCACTTTTCAACAACTCGCGGATTATGAGCGCCACCCCAATGATAGTTGTGTTTGAGTTGGAGGGGCTTCAATACTACGCGCTCAACGGCGGCCCACATTTCAAGCTTAACGAGGCTGCCTCTTTGTTTGTAGAGTGTGAAGACCAGGAAGAAGTTGATCGCTATTGGAAGGCCCTGACGGAAAACGGAGGCGAGGAGTCGATGTGCGGTTGGTTGAAAGACCGTTATGGTCTGTGGTGGCAAATAATTCCAAGCCGGTTGATGGCCCTGATGAGCGATAAGGATCCCAAACGAGCCGAGCGCGCCATGCAGGCGATGTTGAAGATGAAGGGAAAGATCATTATCCAAAAGCTGGAAGAAGCTGCGGACGGGAGGGGTTAATCAAAATCAATCAAATGAACAGAGAATTCTCTACTTCTCTTGATCTCACAACAAAGATTCTCACGCTTGTCGCAGTAGGATTGTTGCTTGGCGGCGCCGGCATCAGCGTGTGGTATCTGCGTCAGCCGATGCCAGGATCGTCTGAACTAACCCGAATTGTCCTCGGTGGGTCCACTTTAGTGATCACTGCCGTCCTTGCAGGCACATGGGTTTTCCGGGTGGTGGGGTACAGCATCAATGGTGAATCATTGATTATTCGCAGGCCCATCGGCAATCGCAAGTTCTCCTTAACTGAGATTCAAGATGTAATCATACCTCCAACAAAGACCATTCGCTGGTCGTTCAGGGCTTTCGGAAACGGTGGGCTATTTGGATTCACCGGATACTACAGCAACGCCACTTTTGGCATGATGCGGTGGTATGCGACACGGACCAACAACCATATTGTTATAGTCTTCAAAGACAATAGAAAAGTCGTTGTCACTCCCGATGACATGGGCATGGCATCCGACATCCGAGAGCGAGCTGGACTACCAGCAGCTTGAAGCGTCGGGGCCAAATTCCAAGTTCCAAATTCCAAGCACCAAATTCCAGGTTCATAGTCCGCATTTAAGGGATGGATTTGGGATTTCCCTTGCTAGCGGCCCTCTGAAACGTTCCAGGCGAAATCACGTTCAACGGGAGTATGAAACAAATCTATCTGCTTCTTACGTTGGCGGCGTCTACGGCTTCCTACGGACAATCCAAAGACATTACTAAAGAAAAGTGGCACTGGGATCAGGCCATCAAGCAAGACACCAGCGCCGGCTACGTGCAAGTGGTCAAGGTTGACAACGTGTTGTATATCTCGGGTGCTGTATCCCGGGAAATCACGCCTGAAGGCATCACGCGCGTTTACAACGCCCTTGATAAATCACTCAAGAGCTTTGGAGCCACTTTCCAGAATGTTGTAAAAGAGAATCTCTACACTACCGACATAGAAGCGATGAAGAAATTCAATGCCACCCGAAAGGCCTACTACAAGGGCGACTTCCCGGCGGCGACATGGGTGCAGATATCTCGCCTTTTCATGGCAGAGGCGAAGTTAGAAGTGGAATTGGTGGCGCACCTGCCGAAGTAGGTTCAAGGTTTCAAGTTCAAGGTTTCAGGTTCAAGGTTCAAGGTTAACAGGTTCCTAGTCCCTGGCCCCTGATCCCTAGCCCCTGGTCCCTGCTTGGATTTCATTGTGTAGATTAGCATTGAGAAATGCAACGAATGATGCTGCTCAAAGCATTACCCCTTGCGATCGTATGCTGCATGGCTGGTGGCTTGTCTTATGGGCAGGATTCAATTACGAACGACATCCTGACTACCCTGAAATTCCGTCGCGGGATTTATCGCACTGCCTACGAGTTCAGATCAAATACACCCTCGCAGACGGACCCATTCGAAATTCGCAGTGACACGGGTAAATACGATCGATTCACGCTTTACAAAGCCGGCAAAAAAGTGAGGAACATGTACGGCTTCAGCGATGGCACCTATTTGTATATCAACGCAAAGGTCTACGGGCAGACCAACTACTTTGTGCGATTGCTTGTACTAGGCCCCATCATCTATTTTGAAGACAAACGCGCCAAGATCAACGCAACGAATAGCGGCAACCTGGCAATGGCAGGCCTCTGGGGTGGAGCGATTGGCGGAGCCATCGTTGGCGGTTTGATGGCCGCATCAGCCTCAAGCGTTGATCCCGGTTGGATCATTTACGTTAAAGATTTGGACGGCCAGGCTTATGCCCTGGATGAGCCGTCGCTCACTTCTATCTTTGAAGAGGCCGATACGGTTCTACTCAAATCCTTTCAGAACGAGAAGAAAATGCGTAAGGACCCCCGGGTACTCATGAAGTACATGCTCGAGTTCAACCAGCGCGCTGGTGCAGGCATTCTACCCGAAAAGTGAATCCGGCACCCTCATTTTGGAGCCTGTACTTCAATGCCTTCGTAAGTCCCAAGGCCACGTTCGCTGCGATTTGTTCCGATCCAGGTTCGCTTCGCAAAGGAATCCTTGCTGTCACCATTTCGGCGGTAGTCTATACTGCTGTCTATGTCTTCCTTATTGTCGGTGGAGGGCAGCCTTTCAAACCCTGGCTTGACATCCCTCTTGATGTTTACTACCGGTACAACGTCTTCTTCTGCGCTCCCAGCATGTTCCTCGGCTGGATTCTCGGCGCCGGTGTGATGCATGTGTTCGCCCGATCCTCGACACCTGCCGGCACATTCGAACAAGCCCTTGCACTGGTTGGCTTTGGCATCGGAATCGCTTCCTGGAGCACCGGCATTCACGACCTGTTGACAAGCTTCCTGGGTGCAATCGGCGCGATTAGCCAACGGGAATATGAGCTAATGCTAAACACGCCGACCCTGTGGCGAACCTTGTTGTGGATTCAAATGTTCATCTACCTGGTTTGGTTCCTTGGCTTGTTTACGATTGCTGCCCGGACTGTTTACGGCCTTTCGCGAATGAAATCAGTGCTGTTGGCGATTATCGCGTTCGTCGCATACCAGGGCTTCTTCCTGATCTTCAACCGATGAAATTCCTAATTCCTGATTCCTCATTTCTGATTGGGGGGACAAGGTTTCGGGAGGGCTTCATTTATGTAATTTGCGATCAGGAATGAGGAATCAGAAATCAGGAATTGAATGATCCAGGACTACCTACTATTCATTATCACGCTCTTGTTCGCGGTGCTGGTGCTCGTGATGGTAGGCGAGCGGCTGCGGATCAGTTATCCCATCTTCCTGGTGATCGCGGGGCTGGGGATCAGCTTTTTGCCCGGTGTGCCCGACCTTCAAATCGATCCCGATCTCGTCTTCCTCATCTTTCTTCCCCCAATCCTTTATGCTGCGGCCTGGTACACGTCGTGGCCTGACTTTTGGAAATGGAAGCGGCCCATTTCACTTCTTGGCTTCGGCCTCGTTTTCCTGACCTCAACCATCGTCGCATACGCTTCGGCGGCAATCATCCCGGGATTTCCCCTCGCCGTTGGTTTCCTGCTCGGGGGCATTATTTCACCACCGGATGCCGTTGCCGCAACATCTGTTCTCCGCGGCCTGCCAATCCCAAAGCGTGTCGTCACCATCCTCGAAGGGGAAAGCCTCGTCAACGATGCTGCCAGCCTTATCGTCTTCCGGTTCGCGCTAGTCGCCATCATGACCGGCTCATTCACTTTCCAATCGGCCGTTTCCAGTTTCTTTATCATGGCCGGGATGGGAATTGCCACCGGCCTTGGCATCGCCATGCTGGTATACCACATGCACCGGTGGCTGCCAACGACACCAACCATAGATATTACACTCACGCTGCTTACCCCTTACGTGATGTATGTCGTCGCTGAGCGTTTTCACTTCTCCGGGGTGCTTGCCGTCGTGAGCGGCGGGCTTTTTCTTTCCTATCGCTCCCACAAGTTCCTCAGCTATCAATCGCGTCTCCAGGGATTTGGGGTTTGGAATACACTCATCTTCCTGCTGAACGGGACCATATTCATTCTTATCGGGCTGGAGTTGCCGGTGATTGTGGGCGGGCTTAAAGAAATACCACTCTCTGAAGCGATCGCTTACGGTTTGATCATTTCAGTGCTCATCATTGTGATCCGGGTGATCTGGACATACACGATGACGTTTCTGCCCCGATGGCTTTTCCGGTCCATCCGCGAAACGGAGAATAACCCAGGATGGAAGGGTCCGTTCATCGTAAGTTTTGCCGCAATGCGGGGAGTTGTCTCGCTCGCCGCTTCGTTCGCCATTCCCTTCATCCTTCCAAACCATGTTGACTTCCCGTACCGGAATCTCATCTTGTTCATCACCTTCGTTGTAATCCTGGTCACCCTGGTGGGCCAGGGGCTGTTGCTCCCGCGCCTGATCCGGTGGATTCGCGTTGCGGAAATTGACGACATCAGGCCCGAGGAGGAGCAACAGGCCGAGATCCAGATCCTCTTACGGAAGGCCTCTTTGAAAGTAATCATGGACCGCCACGCCCATCACCTTCCGACGAATGAGCTGGTGTCGAACCTCCACAAACAACTGGAGAGCGATATCCGACTGACGGAACAACGCCTGGAATCCTTTGATTGCAATTTTCAGCAAATGGAAACGTACCGAGGGGTGCTAACGGATGTGCTGGGTGAGCAAAGGGAAGAACTGGTACGCCTGCGCTCTGCAAGGCTCTTTTCCGACGACGTCCTACGCAAGCAAGCCGACCAGCTGGACCTCGATGAGGCGCGGTTGAACCTGGGTCCACGTTAAATTTCCTCAACAACGCGGCAGGAGTCTATAGCCTCGGAAGATACGGTATCGTATCTTGGGGTTACACCCCAATGACGCTATCGAGCGAGAACATACTGCTTTTCGGCTCCATTCTGCTTTTCATAAGCATTCTCGCGAGCAAGACTTCGTTCCGGTTTGGACTGCCAGCCCTGATCCTGTTCCTCGTGGTGGGCATGTTGGCAGGGTCGGAAGGCCCTGGCGGAATCTACTTCGACGATCCCGCTCTTGCTCAATTCCTGGGAGTCATGTCGCTCACCTTCATCCTGTTCTCGGGGGGCCTGGAGACGAAGTTGGAAAGCATTCGGCCGGTTCTCAAGAACGGGATAGCGCTATCAACACTCGGTGTACTGATCACCGCAGTGGCTGTAGGATTGTTCACCTCCTACCTGTTTGATTTCACCATTATTGAAGGATTGCTGCTCGGCGCCATCGTATCGGCAACTGATGCGGCCGCCGTTTTTTCAATTTTACGCACACGCAACATCGGGTTGAAAGGAAACTTGAGGCCTCTCCTGGAATTTGAGAGCGGCAGCAACGACCCCATGGCATTTTTCCTGACGATTAGCTTTATCGACCTGGTCAAGGATCCCGAGACCTCGCTGCTCCTTCTCATCCCCAAGTTTCTCTGGGGAATGGCCCTGGGCGCGGCGATCGGGTATGGCTGCGGAAAATTAATGGTGTTTGTCATCAATCGAATCGGCCTTGATGTAGCAG
>CAZJWV010000124.1:0-7943 GCA_964549855.1 uncultured Ohtaekwangia sp.
CTTCCAAACATAAGTCACAAGGAGCGAGCTTGGTACTATCAACTGGCTGGTCAACTTGTCTACCCTGGTAACAAGGCCATGTCAAATGAGTTGCAATCAAAGGCATGCATTGAGTCATATAATATGCTTCATCCGCCACAAGGCCATATTTACAACAAAGCGACTGCCAAAGGTGCACAACCATCGCTGGTCAAAAAGCGTCTTGAGGATTTTGAACGGGCACAAGATCTGTCAATCCACATGCGATCGATTCTTGACAAGCTGGTCTATTCTTCTGAATCGGATTCTGATGACTTTGAAACAAAACTACAAGAGCTTGGGCATTTCCTTGGTTTTGATTCAAGGATGCCAGAGGCCGATTCTGGTGACGGACCTGATGTGCTTTGGTGCCTGAACGATGGTCATTTCTTGATATTGGAAGCTAAGTCTAGGAGAAGCAAGGACGAGATATCCAAGCGTGACATCGAACAGCTTCAGCAATCAGAGCTTTGGTTTCGAGAGAACTATGGCACTGACGCGGCCTACACGGCAGTGACACTTCAAAAGCACTGTAGTAAGGGAAAGTCTGTGCACATTGAAGAGCAGCATAGGGTGATTGACAAAGAGCGCATGAATCTTTTGCATGATAATTTAATCGGATTCATTAATGCTCTACAGAGTACTAACCCAAAGGCGCACGACGAAGAGAATATTGCAAAGCTATTGAATGCTTACAAGCTGACACCTGCTCTTTTTAGGATAGCATATATAAGATCAATCAAATAATTTGACGATGGTATTTTCGGTGACTCCGTCCGAACTGCGATCTGTTTTCCGAAGCTTTCCATGAAGATGGAAATCCACCTTTGACACAGTTCGTGCTTATGCCAAAGTTCCTAACTTAGTACAGAGTATGATGAAGCCTACGTTCTGGTCAAACCACACTCAGCTAATAGGCCTCGCAAAATCGAAATATGGCAAAGAAACAAATACCCCAGCTATCTAACGATCAGCTTCGAGAATTGATTCTGCAGTATTTCTATCATAGAAATAGTCAGGCTACTAGCCGTAGGGGAAAGAAGGGTTCAGGAGTCAAAATGAAAGACATCAAGGCTGACCTAAAGGCGCAGCATGGATTAGTTGATAGCCAGATCATAAGTAATCTCAACTACTTGATAAGTCAGAAATGGGTTGAAGAAGAAACAGAATCAAAAACCTTTACCACCAAAGGAATGACTTTTCCTCAAAAGACAATTTTTTATTCAATTACAGCTACAGGCATTGACAAAATAGAGGGACCAAGTCAATTCACGCCGAAAAGGTTTGATGGGATCAACGTAAGCGCCACTGGGAGTGTTGTTACAATCGGAAGTGGAAATCAGATCAACGTGAAATTCAAGGACGCCGCCCAAGCTCTAGGTACGCTACGAGATCAAGTGACTCAATCAAATGAATTGACGGATGGTCAAAAACTTGACATAGTAACAGACATCGACTCCATCCAAGATCAACTTGCAAAACCCAAACCTAACAAGTCAGTAGTAGAACTGTTGTGGAAAGGAATTGAGAAAGCGGTCACCGCCGGAAGCCTAGTTGACTTTGTAGTCAAAGCCGGGACGTTCATTTCCACTTTATTGGCTTAATCCCGACAAGATGGCTGGCAGGGAGAACGATGATTTCTACAACAGCCAGACGCCTTCTTCATTCGTTAAGGCCAAGATTGTGGCAGAATACTTTCCTCAGTATGCAAGGATACTCCTAAGGAAGAATCAGAAGGAAATAAGATATCTTGATCTTTTCGCTGGCCCCGGAAGGTACCGTGATGGAAAGCATTCCACACCGCTTCTCTTGGCTAAAGCATGTGCGGATGACATCCTACTTTCAAGTAAAGTCAGACTCCTCTTTAATGACAAGACCTACATTGAAGAATTAAAGGCAAATTTTAACGAACACTTCCCAAATGGAACATTTCATTTTGAGGCGCGTTTTGGAGACAAGGTCGTTGGAGAAAGTGCTGACATAACCACATACCTGAGTAAGAGCATTCCGCGGTCGAATCCCTATCCGACACTTTTATTCTTTGATCCATGGGGATACAAGGGAATTGACACTAGGGTACTTGCAAAATTCTTGGGTGGATGGGGGAACGAGCTTTTCTTATATGTCAACACAAAGAGAATACACGCTGCAATTGAAAATGAGAAGTTTGACGAATTGATGCGGGCATTGTTCCCTGGTGCAATTGACAAACTAAGGAAGGATCGAAAATACAACGCTGTTGCTGTTTACGAACGTGTCAACCTCATAATTGCCACCTTAGTTGCCGAATTTCAGCGAATGAGCAGGGGGCAAATCTATTATTGCCCATTCAGATTCCAGGAGGAGGATAGCAAGGCAACAAGTCACTTTATTCTTCACTTCACGAAGCATACAAAAGGATACGCATTGGTTAAGCAGGTGTACAACAACTATGACAACATTGGCGCCACCTTGGATAAGGAGGGAACTTACACCTTTGATGCAAAGCGAATGGGGAGTCCCTCTTCAACCCTTGATTTTGGCGATCAAAATATCAAGGCGCTCTCGGAAAGTCTAATTAGGGAATACAAAGGGAAAAAAATCGCTGCGTCTCGACTGTTTGAGCTTCATCAAAAATCAACAAAGTATTCGGGACTTCACTATCTTCAAACATTCAGACACATGGTAGGCATTGGACTTGTTCAAGCAAAGTTCACGGACAATTCTAACCACAAAGTAAACGTTCTTCTAAATGATCATTGTATCCTAGAATTCAAGTAATGGCGAAATCATCAATTGAGTGGACCGAAATGACATGGAATCCGACAACGGGCTGCAACAAATTGTCCGCTGGTTGCAAGTTCTGTTATGCCGAAGTCATGACCCGAAGGTTAAAGGGGATGGGTCAGGAAAAGTACAGTCAGGGTTTCAAGTTCCGGATTCATCCATCAACCCTGGATATACCATTTACATGGACTAAGCCTCAGGTCGTATTTGTTAATTCCATGAGCGATCTTTTTCACAAGGAAGTCCCTTTCAAGTTTGTGCAACAAGTATTCGGCGTAATGAATATGACCCCGCAACACACCTACCAGATCTTAACTAAAAGAGGAGATGTGCTCGAAGAGTATTCGAAACACCTAACTTTCACACCTAATATATGGATAGGAGTAAGTGTTGAAGATGAAAGAGTAACTGACCGAATTGATCACCTACGCAGGGTAAATGCCTATGTGAGGTTTTTGTCCCTAGAACCCCTACTTGGTCCACTTGCCGACCTCAATCTTGATGGGATACACTGGGTTATTGTCGGGGGAGAGAGTGGGCAAAAAGCACGTCCAATGAGAGTCTCGTGGGTGCAAGATATTCGGCGGCAATGTCGAAGGTCAAAAGTCCCCTTCTTTTTCAAGCAATGGGGTGGGCAGAATAAGAAAGAAGCCGGCCGTGTGCTTAACGGAACGACCTACGATGCCATGCCTACTTTCATGACTCTCTGAAGCGTTGCTGATCTTTGCACCTTGGTAAATAGCACCAACGGTGAGAATATCCATTCTATTGGACTTCCTGTCCACAAAACCGAACAAGAAGTTGCATTTTTGCAACTAAACCTTGCAAACAGTGCAAGGACAACTTCCAAATTTGCAACTCCCTGCGAACCCATTTCAAACGTGAAAAGCTTGAAAGTGAATGCATCTAATCACTTTTGAGTGGAGAAATAGCAAAGGTCAATACTTAAAAAACTGTGCCAACTTACTGCGCCAAGAATGACTAAGAAAAGGTACTCACGAGAGAGGTTAGAGGCCCTGGTGAATAGGAAATCAGCACTCTCAACCCCGCCGGAAGATTCGATTCCCGCCTTTGGTACTTCACCTACCCTCCAACCGGAGGGTTTTTCATTTCGGAGGATGCAGTGCCGCAAAAGCAGTTTCATTTCTTTTGTAGCCGATGTAAACCATGAATGCCAAAACCCCAAGGCACACGGCCATGTAAGTGGGGATCCAGAAGACATCCTTCTCTTCCCTGAAGACCAGTGATAATACAAGCGCCCCGACTGTCGTCACGCCGGCCATGATGGCGTATGCCGGAGTTTTGTAGTACCAAGCATACGGGAAGAAATGAGCACCGGTGATCACTACGTAAACGAGCACCATGTGTTGCGGATACTTCATGTACATGAAGATCAGGATTGGAAAGTAAAACAGCTGCGCAAAATTCAGCAGCAACCCCAACGGTTCAATGGGATTGTCATCAACCTTCCATGCGGTGTGCATGAACTTGGAAAAAACCCAGGCCAAGGGCAACATCAGTGGTCCTGCCATGAAAGTCATAATTCCTTTCGATGAGGCACTGTAGGGCAACGTCCAGATGAAGGCAATCGCCGACCACACTATTGTGGCTGCCACGATAAAGTTCACTCCGTTCTTCGCCTTGACTGAAAGTTCAAGGCGGTAGTAGTCTACTGTTTTAGTCATGTTGTCTTGAAGTTGTGATGTTTTGATGTTGGGAGGTTTTGATGTTGGGACCGTTTCATAAGCTCTTAACGTCTTAACGTCTCAACGTCCAAAACTTCCATACGTCAATCTGTCAATGCCTTCCTTAACTCGATGAGCATCCACAACTCATCCATCTCCTTGCGGATGCCCTTGCCAATCTCTTTCACCAGGACAACGGCAAGGCTGATCGCCATGATGTCCAGCACCAGGAGGAAGGTGTTTCCCATATACCGGCCAAATTCTGGGGACAGCATAAAGAAGCCGGCGATGTAGATCCCCACCAAGAGGTAAGTCACCGGTCCGTTCACCTTGCGCCGAAACTCATAGAAGTTCACATAGTCGGATGTTGCTTTTGCCGTCTGGTCGGAAATCTCGATGCTCAACAACTTGCGCAAGCTGAATGCCTCGACGATGATTCGAACCACCAGGCCGCTCACCATCAGGTGTACGCCGGACTGACTCAGCGCATCGGCGAATGGGAACAGATAGTAAAAGAAAACGGATACCATGACCAGGGTTGCGGCAAGGATAATCATGTTGCCCAGGTGCATGATCCAGGAGCTCCGAGCTTTTGATCTCGCCTTCGCAATGATGCTGTCCGGAGTCATTCCCGGCTGAGGCATCGCCTCTTTGGCGGATTTCCAAACCTGTTTCAGTTCATTCAACTCCTCTTTCATAATTCAATAGGTATTTGAGTTTTCCCTTGATCCGATAAATTTTTACCCGCAGGTTGTTAAGGTTAATGCCCGTCACTTTGGCGATCGTTTCCTGGTCCAGGTCGTCAAGCATCATCATCATGATGAGGCGATCTACTTCCGGGAGCTGTCCGATGGCCCGGTAGAGTGAGTCGATGTTGGTTTCCGGATTTGGTTCAGGTGCCATCACCTCCAGGGTTTCCAGCGGGACCTGCCTGCTCTTTATCTTTCCGAATGTGCAGCAGGCACGTGTTGACGGTGATCCTGTAAATCCAAGTCTTGTGGGATGATTCGCCCCTGAACCTTGACAGGGAGTTCCATACGTTGACAAAGACGTCCTGGGCAAGGTCGTTGGCCTGGTCGCGATCGCCTTTCATGAACCCCAGGCACATCTGTACAACCATGGGGTTGTACTCGCTGTAGAGCGAAGCAAAGTCCTTGTCATGTTGCTCGTTCATGGGTGCGTTTCCACCTGTCTGTCTAAAATCCAACCTTGGATGCTAAGGAGGAAGGAATATTACAGGTTGTGCAGAAAATAATTGCTTCCTTGCTGCAAAATTAAGATTCGATGAAAATCACTAAACACACCGTTGCCGCCATTCATTATACCCTAACCGACAATGCCGGCACCGTGCTCGACAGCAGTTCGGGCCGTGAGCCCCTCTACTACCTCCACGGAGAAGGGAACCTCATCCCCGGCATGGAGGAAGGGCTCGAAGGGAAGGAGAAAGGAAACAAATTCGCGCTGAAAATCGCGCCTGAGAAAGGATATGGTACCCGCGACGAGAAGCTGATCCAGGACGTTCCCCGTTCCGCTTTCGGCGAACAGAAAGTTGAAAAAGGAATGCAATTCCACACAGGGAGCGGGAATGTGGTGACCATCACCAACGTCGGCCTCGAAAAAGTGACTGTAGACGGCAATCATGCCCTGGCAGGCGTGCACCTCAACTTTGCTGTCGAAGTGATGGAAGTCCGCCAGGCTACCACCGATGAAATCGCCCACGGCCATGTCCACGGCCCCGGTGACCATCACCATCACTAGGCAACAATCACGCCTTCCGTTTGTTATCTTTGGGTTGAGGTTTAACCTGTATCAACATGTACGGCGGCGGCAACACATTCGAAGGCGTAAAAACAGACTCCGTTTCCCAGGAGGACCCTCAAAAACTGGCGGAATTTGAAGCACGCATCGAACGCGGTGAGAAAATCGAGCCGCGCGACTGGATGCCGCAACTTTATCGCAAGCAGCTCATCCGCATGATTGAGCAGCATGCACACAGCGAAATCATCGGGGCGCTACCTGAAGGTACCTGGATCACCCGGGCTCCGGGCTTCAAGCGCAAAATGTCGCTCATGGCCAAGGTCCAGGATGAAGTAGGTCATGGCCAACTCCTCTACAGCGCTGCGGAAACGCTCGGCAAGTCGCGCGAGGAGATGATCGACGACCTGATCACGGGAAAATCCAAGTACTCAAACATCTTCAACTATCCCACTTTCACGTGGGCTGACTGCTGCTTCATCTCCTGGCTTGTCGACGCCGGTGCCATTGTTAACCAGCTCGCCAACGCGAAGGGCAGCTACGGACCATATTGCCGCGCGCTCGACCGTATTTGCGCAGAAGAATCATTTCACCTCAAGTATGGACACCATTGCGTGATCTACCTCGCGGCGGGAACAGAGAAACAACGAGCCATGTTCCAGGAGGCCCTAAACCGCTGGTGGCCGCCGATGATGCACTTCTTCGGACCGTCGGACAAGATTTCTGTGCATACCGAAGTGCTCATGCGCTGGAAAGTGAAAATGGGAACCAATGACGACATGAGGAACCAGTTCCTCGACATGTACGTCCCCAAGATTCTCGAACTCGGTTTCACCATCCCCGACCCGAAACTGAAGAAGAACCCCGACACCGGTCGCTGGGACTACACGGAACCGGATTGGGACGAATTCAAACGGGTAATCAACGGTGACGGCCCGTGCAACAAAGAGCGACTCGAAGTAAGGCGCATTGCCGAAGAACGCGGCCGCTGGGTTCGTGAAGCCCTAAAGTCTCCAAAAACCGCATACGTCACTCCTCTCGCCTAGCGACCACGACACTTCGACACCTCGACACTACGGCACCTATTTGTGAAATCACTCGATCCAAGAGTTGGTAGGCTCCCAATCCCCGGCACACCGGGAGTCATCACCCCTAAAATACCCTTGGATCAATTCGGGTCGTTTGAGGTGTTTGTCCAACCCAAAGAGGGTAAACCCTTTCAGCACGAAGGCATCGTTCATGCCCCGAACCTCGAAATGGCGTTTGTTCTTGCTAAAGAAGCATTCACCCGACGCTTTACCTGCATCTCTCTCTACGTCGTTGATACCCGCGATGTTTTTGTGAGCCCCACGACGGAGGGTGAAGCGAATGCATACGATACACTCGCGGCCCTTCGAGAGGCCTCAGGGACCGCGGGCAAAGGCGAACCATATGAAATCTATCACCTGCCCAAGCGAGGCAAGCAACATGTACATGCCGGAACTGTTACAGCAGGAAGTCCTGAGGAAGCGATGTGGACCGCCAAACAGTCATTGAATACCAAGTTGATTTTCAATGTGTGGGCCGTAAGAAGCGCAGCGATTCGCAGAACACAAACCGGCGAGGCAGATCTTTGGAATACCCTACCGGAGAAAAAGTTTCGCGATGCTTCCGACTACAAGGGTGGTGACAAACTGAAAGATTTCCTCGAACGTCACCAAGACACCACGACACCAAGAC
>CAZJWV010000125.1:0-2540 GCA_964549855.1 uncultured Ohtaekwangia sp.
ACCGGTGGTGAACTGATTTTCTCTTTTGCCAATCCCACCATCAATGGTGTCAGCGTTCCCAATACGGTGAGGTTCTCACCTTTCTTCAATATTCAGACAATGGTGCATCATGATCTGTCTGACCGCTTTGGGTTCATTACGGGCTTCAGCATCCGCAATGTGGGTTTCATTTTCGATGATCCGGACAGCGCAAACACCTACTACAAGACGCGGAACTACACCGCGGGTCTCCCCCTGGGTCTTAAATTCGGCAGAGACGAGGGCCGCTTTATCTATGCAGGCTATGAAATCGAATTCCCATTCGCTTACAAGCAGAAGAAGTTCATCAACGATGAAAAGGCGGAGTTCGATGAGTGGTTCTCGCCCCGCACCCCGTCCGTTTACCACACCTTGTTCGTTGGCATCGGGCTTGTGGAAGGCATGCAACTAAAATTCAAGTACTACCTGACCAATTGGTTCAACAAGGGCTACACAGCGGCCGACGGAACAAAACCGTATGCCAACTTCGACGCGAACGTCTTCTATTTCTCGCTGAGTTTTCAAATTCTCAGAGGGTCACATTTCTACTATAAAGAAAAGGGATCCTGAAGGTCAAAGCGGATAGACTATCAGCTTGAGAGAATAAGTGAAGCTAGAAGACTCTTCCAGTTTCTAATTTCCAATTTCCAATCAAAGTTGAACCGCGTCAAGGAGTGTTAAACCGCTTCAACCATTCCCTGCGCTCCGCACTTTCATAATGCGCCCGCGACCGGATCGGCATGATGTGATGCTCCAGGAGTGGAATCATGGATGATTCTGGAAATTCGGCTTGAGTCTCCGGAATAAAGGTGTCCAGCATCGCCACGGTGTCCTGCATGGCAGGTTCGTCCGCGAGGTTTTTCCACTCCTCAGGATCGGAGACCAGATTGTACAATTCCCTGCTGTCGTCCACATACCGGATATAGTGCCAGTCACGATACCGCACGGAGTAGCTTCCGTAATCATACGAGGTAAGGATGCCGCGATCGGCGCGATAGTCGGGGTTCTCCAGATAAGGCCTGAGGGTTGTGCCATCGAGTTTATCTCTGGTGGGCAAACCGCACAGGTCGGTGAGGGTAGGATAGATATCAACCAGCGAAACGTTGTCGTAAACTACTCCACGGCCCGAGCCAATTTTCATACGCTCCGGCACCTTGATGATCAGGACGCTGCGGGTTACATTTTCCCACAAGGCAAACTTATGCCAGTGGTTCTTTTCGCCGAGCTGCCAGCCGTGATCCGACCACAAGACTACGATGGTGTTGTCGGCGTATTCGCTTTTTTCCAGGGCGGACAACAAACGGCCCACCATTTCATCAGCGAAAGCAATAGACGCCAGGTAAGCTTGCACACCGTCCTTCCACAGCCCGGCTTCTACGACATGGCGGTGATAGTTTCCCCCTCGCACAACGAGCTCGTTCCTGGCAAACGGGCCGATGTCGGCCGTGTCGTTTTCCAAAACCTTGGGAAGCTTGATGCTGTCAAGCGGAAACATATCAAAGTACTTGCGCGGCACATACCACGGTTGATGAGGCCGGTAAATTCCGCAGGCGAGGAAGAAGGGCTTGTCGTGCTTTTGGTTGAGTTGGTTTGAAATATAGTCCACACTCTTGAAGTCGCCAGTTTCCTCATCCGTAATGTCCATGGCGGCCCAGTCGAACATATTGTAGTAGTGCTTGAAAGGTGGGAAGCTCACGGGCCGCTCTTCCGGCATGTTGTCGGGCGGCATGGGCTTGGTGCGGGAAGGAAAGTAGTCCGACCACCCGGTTGAATCGACTTGCTGATAATGATAAATCTTCCCCGCGCCGGCCGTGTAGTAGCCATTATCCATAAAATACCGGTTCAACGTTGGCAACTGAACCATACTTGGAATCTTACGCCAATCCTGGTAGTTCGAGTAGAGACCGCTTTTATGAGGATTCATGCCGGTGAGAAGAGCCCCGCGCGAAGGATTGCAACCGGGGCTGGCAGTGTATGCATGAGTGAAGAGATATGACTGACCGGCGAGCCGCTTGAGATTCGGCGTTCGCGACTGTGGATGGCCTCCTAGGGGTTCGATCCAGTCGTTGAGATCGTCAAGGGAGATGAAGAGCACATTCGGCTTGGTTTCCTGGGGCGATTGGCAACCCGGCAAAAGGCACAACAATAGCAAGATGGCAGCTCTGGCGTGTAGCATATCCCTCGGTCTACCTATCAATGTAGAGAAAAAGGATCTTGGGTGGTCAGACTCCTAGTCCCTGGCCCCTAGTCCCTGGCCCCTGGACTTTCGCCATCCAATGCAAGGCCAGCGCCGGAACAAGGAAGAAGAAAAGCAGGATGAGTCGCACATTGAGCAGTGTGCCCAACACCTGTTCGCTTACTTCGGCTTCCTCAAGTTTGAAAACTCCTGCCGCGAGCGGCATCCAGATATCGCGAAGCGCAACAGTGGCAGCGAAGAGGAGGATCGCAACTCCCAATCCGACGAGGAAGCAACGGAAGAGGAAGTTGCGATAGAAGAGAATTTTGGCGGTATCCATAATCTT
>CAZJWV010000125.1:2640-7881 GCA_964549855.1 uncultured Ohtaekwangia sp.
AGCAACGGAAGAGGAAGTTGCGATAGAAGAGAATTTTGGCGGTATCCATAATCTTACTGGTTAAGTGCATCATATCGGGGAAATCGGAAACTGGAAATTAGAAATTGGAAATTAGAAGAGTCACTTTCTTATGAAAACGAAATCTCCTCCTTCATCACCAGTATCAGCAATAACACCATCCTGTGGAACGACTAATGAATTATTGATGATGGCGGTGCGGAAGCTGTCGAAGAGTTGCTGGGAACTGAGGTATTTGTTTTCATTTTCCACGAGGCGCTTGCCCAGGTATTCGAAAAACACCGACTGGTCGGGGACGGCCGTCATCGTGCCGCTGGTGATAGCGCGGCGGCTGGGCATTTTGTATAGCACTTGTAAATCTATCGAAGCGCTCTTGATGGCATCGGCACTCCGGGTTTTGAAAATGCCCCCGCTGAAACAGGCGTCGGTGATCAGCAAAGTGTGACCCGAGGGAATGCTCCGGATCTGCTCCCGCACGTCGCTGTTCGAAAGCCAGGCTGAAGGATCGTCGGCCGTCGCATCCGCCGCCCACCAATAGCCCTGGCGGGCTTCCTTATCCCAGTACCCATGTCCCGCATAGAAGATCAGCAAATTGTCGTTTGGCCCCACCACTTTGCGCAACCGGAAAAGTTCGGCGATGATTTTCTGACGTGTCGGATTGAGTAGGAGCGAGGTTGAAGATTCCTCGAAAGAATAGTGCTTGATAAGAATCTCCTTCATCTTCTCCGCATCCTTCGCCGGTTTGTCCAGGTTGAGCCTGGAATCGGAGTACTGCGATACACCGACAATAAGGGCGTAGTACTTTCCGCCGGCCTTAACTATACCAGGAGTGCTTTCAGTCGCCGACAAAGCAACCGGGCCAGGTGAGATCGCGACTGGCGGAGTTGTTGCCTTTTCGACATAGCTAACATTTATAAAGTCGGCGTTGACCTGTCCCCAGAGCCCCACACTGGAGTCTACAAACGATCGGAAAGGCGTTTGCACAACAAATTCCTTGTTCAAAAAAAGGTAAAGCATCCTGCCAACCTTTCTCAGCGTAACCAGATAGAAATCAGCGGTCGCTATTTTCTTTGTATCGACGACTTGATACTGGAGACCTGGCAAGCGCCGATGACCAGGGCGAGGATCATGATAAACGTATATGATGGGTAGGGGTGGCTGAGTCAAACCGTTCTCATAAGACAGGGAAAACAACAGCAGGAAATCACCGAAAAGGACTTCAGGGACGTAGCCGGAATTAACTTGCACGTAGGTCTCCATTTCGAAATCCCGCTTTTGATCGACGGCAACAGGAATCAGGGCGAGGCCTTTGTTTTTCGTGTGCATAAGCCAACCATCGGAGAGCGAGAAATCTTCGAACGCCCACCCAGAGCCAGAGCTTTCAAAATTCTCTTCGAGTATCGACTCGCTTTTCTTGTAGTCGTTATAGTTGGTCTGCGCATGAAGCGTGCAGCTGAGGAGCAGGAAGGACAACCACGTGACCAAGGAAAGTCTCATTAATATAAAATTAAACCATTTGAGAGCGCAATGTCAAAAGCGCTACAAAGTCCTTTTACGGGTCCCCGCCGATACCTGAAACCAGCGGGTTGGCCCCTCTCCCTAATGGGTAGATTGCGGCCCCTGAGAGGGAGTCTCAGAAACTGCCGCGACCGGCGCCGTCATCATCCCCACCATCATCACACCCGATGTCAATAAAATTACCTGGGTGAGCAACGACTTGTTCACCAGCGGGATCATGTCTGATGGCAACAGTGACATGAACAGAAGGATGGTGATCAGTCCGCGAGGCGCGATAAAGAGGAGCGGAGCGAGAGGCAAACCAGACAACCGAAGCTGTATGCCGCGAATTAGGTAAATGAGCGCAGTGATTCCCGCCGACCAGGCGAGCGTGTTGAGGTCAAGCACGTCTCGGCTCTCCAGGGAGAAGCCGAACAGCAAAAAGAACAAAGCCCGTATGAGAAAGGCCATTTCGCCAATGAGCTCGTGAAAGCGGGGAACCTGTGTGGCCAAGTCGTCCCAAGGGAATCGTCGCGCCCACTTGAACTGGCGAATTCCCCGGATATTGCCCAATAGCAGGCCGAAGACCAGCACAAAGAGAAGGCTGGGAAGATGATACAGCTTTGTCAGCGCGTAAACCAGCAGCATCAACAAGATAATCGGTATGAATTTTACCGGGTGGTTGATGCGGTGGAGTAGCACCGACAGTCCCGCGCTGGCGGCCAGAGAAAGGATTATCATCAGGAGAATGTCGAACCCAAATTCAGCGAAGGCCCAGGAATCAATTACTTCATTTAGCGCCACGAAATTGAACAGAATTACGCCAACGATGTCGGAGAGACTGCTTTCGTATGTGATGAATTCCCGGTCACCGGCCGCGAAATGCTTCGCGGTAGGGATGGCGATGGAACTACTGATCACGGCAAGGGGTATAGCATTGGCCAGGCTCTGCCTGAAAGGGAAGTCGCCCACTTTATGAATGAGAAACCCCACGAGGAACATGAGGGCCAGCGCCGAAACCAGCGCCCCAAGGGCAGCCTTGCGAAGTGGTCCGTACTTGGTGGGATTGATTTCCAGTTCGAGCGAACCATCGAGAACAATGAGGATCAGACCGATGGTGCCCATCACGGGGAGCACCGTGGAGAGGTCGGGGAGTTCCAGGGAAATGGCAAGGCTAATTTCTTTCAGTCCCCAGCCCATGAACAGCAGGAGGACAACAGAAGGAATCTTCGTCCAGGAAGCTGTGAGATCGAAAACGTAGGCGAGCAGGAGGAGGGTGCTGATCGCAATAAGGATCTCTGTGATCACCGGGTACTGGATTTACCCTTCGTCTTCGCTTTAGCTTCATTGGCCTTCACCCTGTACTTCACCATCCGCGTAATCAGGGCAACCGGCAGCGGTGCGTCGAGTGGGAACTGCACAGTTCCCTTGGCCAGCTTATAACGCGACAGTTCTGCTTTGAAATGTTCAATAGTCGCCTTACCAGGATAGAACCCGATGTGCTTGTCGTACCCGGCGAAGTAAACCAGCATGCCATACCACAAGTATCCGGGAATCCCATAGCTGATCTTCTCTTCGGTCCCCTTGGGGACATTTTTCTTCACCAGCGTTCGCAATTGCTTCAAGAGATTACGCGTGGCTGGCGGGTAGTCGGCGATGTAGCCTGCGACATCCGTTGCATTGGTTTTCATTCTCATGGCGTTGACTTTGTTACAGGAGTAAGGTTGTAGCCTATGGCAATTCCACATCGGAGACCGTCCCACTCAACCTTTGGGTCTCCCTTAACAAATTGGAGATCATAGCCGATGTGAGCTTCGGCATACAGGTTCTGTATAATACTGCGCTGGAAGCACAAGGCTGGGCGAAAGCTGTAGTTGACAATGCTCGCTTTGGATGCTGAACTCTCTGTTTGCGCGCCAAGGGCAAAGTAGGATTGGTACTCCAGGTTGGTGAAAACCGCGCTGACCGTAGCGGCTACATACATACGCACCTTCTTTGCCTGGTTGGATACCAAACCCTTGACATGCAGGCCAACCATAAAGCACTCTGCGATCTGATCGAAACTAACTTCACCTGAGTAATCAGCATAATGAAGTCGACCTCCAGTTGAAAAGTAACTCATGGCAGGGCCTATTGTTAGACCTCCGTTCCCAACGCTGATGCCAGTCATCATTTCCACGCCAATACGCGAAGGGAAACTGCTGACAGCTCTGAAAGTGGGGAATGAGCTAAGGGCTTGATCCTGGACCCGCTTTTGAGTGGACATATCGAAACTCCCATAGGTCGCACTCAGCGAAAAGAAGTTCTGGGCTTCAACGCAGCAAGGGATCATCAATGCAAAGAGTAGGATACTTCTCATGGGACTTGCTCTCCATACGCGCCAAGAAGCGAGGACACAAAATGATAGTTCGACGTATAAATGTGAGCGTATGGTGGCCCAAGAACCGTGATGAGGCGTGCCTTCATGGTGCGATCAAGGGCAAGGGTACTCCAGTCGTACGTTCGGAGTGTCGAATAGCAGGAGGTGCAGAAAGTGGTTGATGTGAAGGTTTGGGTAACGAGGCGGTCGGTCACCCAATCATAGCCAACAACACCGTTTAAACTCGTTGTCGTTGTGGGAGTCAGGTGCCCGGTGCCATCCACCGGTCCCGCCGTGTTGTATCGAATTACTTGTGACGCGGTGGCGACAATCAAGTCAAGCGGATCACTGGCACGGAAAAAAGCTTTCCCCTCTGCCGTTTTTGACGCAAGTGTCCAGGTGCCGGACGCTTTGCTATAAATCGTCCCCTCATAAGCTGACAATGAACTGTTCCATTTATTGACGAAGAGGTATACGCCGTCGGATGATAGGATGGGATCCTTGGCGTTCTGGATGAACAAAGGAACGGTTTGAGTGTTGAGATCAATCAGTATCGTGTTCACGTTGAAGCTGACGTTGGTAATCGAGACGAGGCGATTGTCGCTTGCGGATGTCAGGGTAAAGCCGTTTGAATTGTATGGATGGGGGGTACTGCTCATGATGAAATAGGGCGAGTAACCAGTTGACGTTCCGAGGTTATTCGCGTTATAGCGGATGAGGCCGTTCGGGGGGAAGGCAATATAGAAATCATTGCCATTCTGACTGGCAAGCATGTTTGAATTAGCAAGGAATACGTTGGGGCCATCAACCTGTTGTTCAACCGTCATGTCATTCAGGTTATACCGCTTGATGTCGGATTTGACAAAAATGATTTTATTCCCGGGCAGCGGTGCGTACCCGAAAAATGATTCATCCATCCTTCCCAGGGATTCAAATTGAGCGCCTGATACAGATTTGCTGCCAACGTTGACACGAGAAATGTACATTCCCCAAGCCGACAGATCACCCAGGACGAGCGTATCCACATTTACAGAACCGTTTGTTTGCGGCGGAAAAATGGAGCGATCGCCATGCACATAGAAAGTGGTGTTTGGTCCTAACACATTGACTGTCCAGGATGCGGTGATGATGTTGCCGGTCTGGGAAAAAGTGGCGTCAACAAGTTTTTCGTCGAATTCCACCGGGATCCCCGGAATGGAGAATGATGAGCTCTCCATATCAATCGTGTACCGAATATTGCCTTCACCGAGATAACTGATGTCCGTGAATGTGGTGATGGTAGGATCATAGATCTTGAAGATAATTTCGGGACCGTTGGTCAGTTCCTTTCTCTTGATCCAGTAATGAATAGTGGGTTTGCCTGGAGA
>CAZJWV010000126.1:0-7866 GCA_964549855.1 uncultured Ohtaekwangia sp.
TGACAGGCTGGAGAAGCAAGTAACTATGGCCCGCCAATTGAAGAGCATCGTGTTGGTGAAAGGAGCACATACCTCCATCGCTACGCCTGAAGGAGAAGTCATTTTTAACAGCACAGGCAACCCGGGAATGGCCACGGGTGGATCCGGGGATGTACTCTGTGGACTGCTCAGCAGTCTCCTGGCACAAGGGTACGCGGCACGCGACGCCTCACTACTTGGGGTATATCTACACGGACTGGCCGGTGATTTGGCGAGTGTCGAATTGGGACAGCATTCCCTCGTCGCGGGGGATTTAGTTGATTTTTTGCCGAAAGCGTTTCACGCACTCGGTTGAAATCTGGCAGGAACGGGAGAAAAGCCCGATTATTGTGTCAGATTTAAACTTTTGGCCCACCATTTGCGTCTAAGTTGTATAAATAGTGGAATGAAAGCCGCCCGATCCTATATCGTATCCCTGCTTTTGACAGTCGCTGCCACCGCAGCAATGGGTCAGGCTACGGAGCCCCTTTCAGCGGCAACGGTGGATGTACTTAAGTCGGCGCACGTTTATCCTAACCCTGCCTCCGAATTCGTGCACGTGAAATTTGAACAACCGATCGCACGCGAAGTGAACCTCGAACTTCACTCCATTATCGGTAATTCATTGGAGGTAGACGCAGAGGTCATAGATGATTTTGAAGTACGGGTACGCGTGAAAGACCTGCCGTCAGGTTATTATTTGTTGGATGTGAAGAAGCCCGGCTTAGCGCGCACGGCTTTCAAGTTCCTCAAGCGCTGACGCTTAGAACGTCACCGGGATAATCACTTCTTTATTGTCGCGAAGAACCTTGATGGGAACGGTCGTGCCCTTTTCGCATTTGCCAAGCGCGTCCATGTAGGTGAGGATGTCCTTGACCACCAAATCCCCCATTTGTATGATGATATCTCCAGCCATCATGCCTGCCTTTTCAGCCGGCTTGCCTTGTGACACCCCATCCAACTGGAGCCCGGTCACCTTGCATGAATAGCATGGCGTTATTCCCAGGGTGACCTTGAGCGACACCTTTGTGCCTGTGTCTTTCGATTTGGTCTTAAGGAATGTCAGCTTGGGTTTTGAATCCATGGCCTCGATTACTTTGATCACCGTCTGCAAAACAGTAACCTCACCGTCGAAGTTGATTTTCTCAACTGCGTCTGTTGTTTTGTGGTAGTCACTGTGACTATCAGTGAAAAAGTGAAGAACCGGGATGTTCTTGTTGTTGAACTTAGTGTGGTCCGATGGACCAGTTCCTGATGAATCTGTTTTGATGGGCATCGCATCTGTTTGCAGCGACTTCAGCAAGGGCTCCCATTCCGGAGCAGTCCCCGTACCGTTTACGACAAGTCCTTTTTTCGGATCCAGCCTGCCGACCATGTCAAGGTTGATCATGAAGTTCATCTGCTCAAGGGGAACTGTAGGGTGATCGACGAAGTAGCCGGAACCGTATAAGCCAAGTTCTTCTCCGGAGAAAAGGATGAAAAGGAAATTGTTCTTCTCCTTGACTTTGTTGGTCGTAAAATATCGAGCCAGCTCCAGAACACCCGCGACGCCCGAGGCATTGTCGTCAGCGCCATTGTAAATACTGTCTGAGTCATTGGCCGCAAACGATGCACCCTTCAACCCGAAACCCAGGTGGTCATAGTGTGCGCCAACCACGATAGTAGTCTGTGCCTTGTTGTCCAGAAAGGCAACGACATTTGCGGACATCCCGCCCGGCTCGGTACCGTGAATGCCCCCTTTGAATTCAAATGCCTGGAGAAAAGTCTTGTTATCCCCGAGTGGCTTGAGCCCAATTTTCTTTAATTCTTGTCCGATGTAATTGGCGGCAAGTTTCTCGCCGTTTGTTCCCGTACCGCGGCCCTGCAGTGCATCGCTAGCCAGGTATGTAATGTGCGCACGTAGCTTGTCGGCATCAGGCTGGGCAAACGCCGCATTAAGCAAGCAACAAGAGATAAGGAGGGAGAGGCAGATGGATTTCATGAAGCTATTTCAATGGGTAACAAAAGTAAGGCTCGAAGGGGTGAGGTAATCCCCTTAACGGGAGTTTTTTTGCTCTTGGAATGGAATCCTTACTTTTGAACCCACCACCCGAACGCCATGAAACCTCCCAAGATTGTACTGCTGACCGACTTCTCGCCGCTTTCGCTGGTGGCGACAAAGTTTGCCCTCCGGTTGGCTGGCCCGTTAAATGCCGAGTTCACCTTGTTGAATGTCGTGCGTATCGAGGGACCTTCGAAGGCAAACATGAAGTTGAAGCAAATCGAAAAAATGCTTCTGGCGGCAGCCGAGGAGGAGGGGGTCGCCCTGATTCGATCCTTGCGCGAAGAAATCAAGGGGGGCTACGAACTAAAGTTCAAGGCAACGCTAGACCATACCGTTGCGCATGCCATCACAAAATACACCTCCAGGAATCCAACCAACATGGTCGTGCTGGGTTCGCGAGGCGCATCGGCGCTCAAGAAAGCCAGGATGGGAGGCACCGCCGTTTCAGTGATCGACGACAGTAACGTGCCAGTGCTGGCGATTCCCGCATTGGCCCAGTACAGCAGCCTTAAAAAAATTGTCTACGCATCTGACCTGAAAGATGTGACCAATGAACTAAAAATCCTTACCGAGTTTGCAGACATCTACGGCGCGCATATCCACATGATACACGTGGTGCCGGCTATGGACAAGAAAACCGAAAGTGCGTGTAAGGAAGTGGAAGAGCTGATCAAGAGGATGAAGTATGGCAAAGTCGACTTTCGCCTCATCATCGACGACAACATCCCCGCCGCCATTGACGATTTTATCAAGACTTCGAAAGCCGAGCTGCTTACGACGTTTACTCATCACCTTAGCCTGTTCGATAAGTTATTCGCCAGAAGTGTAACACGCACACTGGCCTACTTGGGGACAGTTCCTTTGCTCGCGCTGAAGCGGAAGTAAATTGCCTGCGATTGAGGGGTTGGACTAAAGTCCAGATTCAATGTGCTGTTACAATCCCTGCCTTAAAAGGTCCTTCGACAAGTTCAGGACAAGCGGGCAATAAAAGCGCTTAATTGCCACGCCCTTTAGGGCGTGGATCATGAGTCCGGCAAGAGATTGGGCTTTAGCCCAACCGCTAGCTGTTTGCCGATCCCCGCGTCCAATAGTAATAAAACGGAACTCCTGTAAGCATCAGTCCCAATCCAAGTAGCGCCTCGCGCGGTTTAGCGATGAGTGTTATCAGAACGAGCGCAATGCAAAACGCTATAAAGAAGGCGGGTACAATTGGGTACCCCCATGCCTTGTACGGCCTGGGCGCATCTGGCATCCGGCGCCGGAGAATGAAAACGCCCAGCGTCGTGGCCCCATAAAAGATAAATGATGCAAACACCAGCATGTCGGTGAGCTGGTCGAAACTACCCGACAGCACGAGTACCGACGCCCAGATCGCCTGAATCACAAAGGCTTTTGATGGAGTGTTGAACTTCGGGTGAATGTGAGCGGCGCCCTTGAAGAAAACCCCTTCCTTCGCCATGGCATAGTAGAGGCGTGGGGGCATGAGCGCCGTCGTGTTCGTGGCGCCGAAGGTTGTTAACAAAATAAGTATAGAGATGAAAAGCACGCCGGGGTTACCCAGGATGTGTTGGACCACCACAACGGCAGCAATGGTATTCTGGGTTCTTCCTACTTCGACGATCTGGTCGACCGGCAGTACGTACAGGTATGTGAAGTTCACGATGACGTAGACACCCATCACAAACAGAACTCCGAATACGAGAGCGAGCGGCAGGTTGCGGTTGGGATTGCGAATTTCACCACCCAGGTATCCAGTAGTCGCCCAACCCTCATAGGCCCAGAAGGCGGCCAACAGTGCTGCAAACATCGCCTGGATAAACCCGGGGTCGAACCACGAACGTGATACATATCCTGTCGCATCAGTTTGGAGGTTGGTCAGCGACCCACCGCCAATGGTTAGCCCCAGGATTACGATGATGCCGATCACCGCGGTCACCAGGATCAACACGTAGCGGCTCAATCCCTCCCCGCCTTTCAACCCGCGGTAGTTGACTACAGTGAGCCCGGTGATCAATGCAATCGTAAGTGCTTTGACACCAAAATTCTCAAAGGGCGTAAAGACGCCGAAAATAGAAATGGAAGCCAGGCTGTCGGGCAATCCAGGTAAAGGGACCAGTGCGTGGAATGACTGTGAGAAAACGTAAGCGATCGATGCAAGGGACGCAGAGCGAATCACCGTGAAGCTCGTCCATCCATAGAGGAAGGCGAAAAAGCGATTGTAGATGGTTCGGTAGTAGACGTACTCCCCGCCGGATTCGGCCAACATGCTGGCGATCTCTGCATTGCTCAGTGCTCCGAACAAGGTGATTAGACCAGCAAGAACCCAACAGAGCAGCACGAGGCTGGGGGAGAGGAGTTCCAGCGACATGGGGGCCACCTTCTTGTAGATCCCCGAGCCGATTACAGAGCTCACCGTGAGCATAAAGGCGGCAAAGAGGGAGAGGGATCGAACGAGTTGGCCCTGGGGCTGGTTCATGGGAATTCGGGGAAAACTAAAGGTTCCTGAAACCGTTGCACAATTCCAAACGTTGATTAACTTTGAAAATAAAAGTACTTTCATATGAATACTGAAGGCTCCTTTGAAAAGGACCTGGCCTCGATCCACCAGCTCATGGAGCGGTCGGTCAAATTCGTCTCCCTGAGCGGACTGTCCGGCATCCTGGCCGGCACTTTCGCCCTGGCCGGTGCGGCCGCGGCCTACTACCTCGTCTACTATCCGGACTCGCTCTTTGATGCGAACTACTTCCCCGTAACCGATATGGACACAGCCTTGAAGCTGGTCGGGATCGGACTGACAGTACTCATAGCCTCGGTGACCACAGGTCTCTGGATGAGCGCGCGCAAGGCCCGACGCCACCAGGTCTCCATCTGGGATGCGGCTGCCCGTCGGTTGATCATTAACCTCTTGATCCCCCTCATTGCCGGCGGCACCTTCTGCATCATTTCCCTTTGGCAGGGTCACTACGATATTGTTGCCTCGGCAACACTCATTTTCTATGGACTGGCGCTTGTAAACGCCAGCCCACACCTCTTCGATGAAGTTCGATACCTCGGCCTTTGCGAAATTGCCGTGGGACTTATCTCGATGCTCACCCCTGGATTCAGTCTCCTCTATTGGGCTTTTGGATTTGGAATCCTGCACATTCTCTACGGCGCCATTTTATACAGGAAATACCAATAACGAATGAAGTCGCCGTTTGAAAACCTCGACAAGGTTCTCGAGCACCGCGTTCGCCTGCAGATCCTCTCGGTGCTGGCAGCAGGTGATTCCAGCGACTTCAATTCGCTAAAGCAACTGCTTGACGTTACCGACGGCAACCTCGCCACGCACATCAAGGCCCTGGAACGGGAGAAGTACGTTCATGTCACCAAGGCATTTATCGACCGGAAGCCAAACACCCGGTACAAAATCACAGACCGTGGCCGCACCGCCTTCAAACGCCACATCGAAGCCATGGCGGATGTGGTGCGGCACCAACAAAAGAAGTAGCCTCACCCCCAGCCCCTCTCCTGGAGGAGAGGGGAGCAAATCGCACTAACTAACTAATAGAATGGAAACTGTAACAATTATTGACCGATTCAACGCATGGTTGCGGGAGTCGGTGCTTGTCAAACTGATGTCTATCGGTTTTCTAGTCTTAATCCTGCTGATTCCGACGGCATGGATTGTGTCCATCATGGAAGAGCGCCAGAGCCGGGCCGACACAGTAATCGAAGAAGTCTCCAGCAAGTGGTCAGGCAGCCAGACAGTCGCCGGCCCCGTGCTGGTGATCCCCTACATAAGGAAAGAGAAAATTGTATTCAGCCAGGGCGAAGTGCAAACGCGCGATGTGAAAGAGTTTGCCTTTTTCCTTCCGGAATCACTTGGCATCAAGGGAAACCTCAACCCCGAAGTGCTGCACCGTGGAATCTTCGATGTTGCCGTCTATGAATCGGCGATTTCTGTTGACGCAATATTTGCGCGCCCCGATTTTGCGGCCCTGGGTGAAGCGCCTGAACGTATCCTCTGGCAGGAGGCCAAGATCGCTGCCGGGATCTCCGACCTCCGCGGCATTATCGAAACGCCGACACTTACCCTGGGAGGCAAAGACCTCGGGGTTGAGCCGACCAACGACGTGCGTTTCCGCTACGATCGAAAGAAGTATGCCGGCGACGACAACTCCTGGATTACCGCAGGCGTGGAAGCACCGCTCGGTTGGACATCGGAATCTGATTTTAAGGAACAGGCAACGATGAAACTCTCGTTGAAGGGAAGCAGTGTGATCCGCTTTCTGCCGCTGGGCAAAACGACTGACCTCTCACTACAGGGCCCATGGAACTCACCCAGTTTTGAAGGAGAATTCCTCCCCACTACGCGTACCATCACAAACGACGGATTTGAAGCGACATGGAAGATTCTTCATTTCAACCGTCCATTCGCCCAGGTCTGGTCCGGTAAAGACAAGACCCTAGAAAAGTATGACCTGGCCACACGACTGATCGTGCCTGCCGACCAGTATCAAAAGAGCATTCGTACAGCCAAATACGGCATCTTGTTAATCCTGCTGAGCTTCACGGCACTGTTCCTCGTCGAGATCGTGAAGGGGATCCGCATTCATCCATTTCAGTATATCCTCATTGGCGCTGCGCTCATTATTTACTACTCCCTGCTGCTTGCGATGTCGGAGCACATTGGATACAACATGGCATACCTGGTTTCCACAGCGGCAACGGTTGCCCTGGTATCGCTGTACTCCACCACCTTCATGGCACAGCGATCATTGGTCTTCCTGTTTACCGGGTTGATCACCTTTTTCTACGGCTTCATCTTCGTCATCATCCAGGCACAGGACTTCTCACTGCTCATTGGCAGCTTGGGATTGTTCTTTGTGATTGCTGCGCTGATGTACTTCAGCCGCTCCGTCAATTGGTATGGGGAGCCTCCGAAGCCAAGTCAGGATATGAAGATGGCTTAGTGCATCGGTCAGTCCATAGTCGATGGTCAATGGACCATGGCAGGTACTCCATGGACTATTGACTAGAACTCTGCGTTCCCGGGGAATCGTGGGAACGGAATGACGTCACGGATATTTGTCATCCCCGTGACAAACTGCATGAGCCGTTCGAATCCGAGGCCGAAGCCGCTGTGAGGTGCGGATCCGAATTTGCGGAGCTCGAGGTACCACCACAGGTCTTTTTCGGGAAGGTTAAGTTCTTTGATGCGTTGAACCAGCCGATCGTAGCGCTCTTCACGCTGTGAACCGCCGATGATCTCGCCGATGCCGGGGAATAGGATATCCATGGCAGCCACGGTCTTTCCGTCGTCATTCTGACGCATGTAAAAGCTCTTGATCTCCTTCGGGTAGTCGACGAGGATGACGGGCTTCTTAAAGTGTTTCTCTACGAGAAAGCGCTCGTGTTCGCTCTGGAAGTCGGCGCCCCATTTTTCTATGAGATATTGAAACTTCTTCTTCTTGTTGGGATTGGAATTCCTCAAGATGTCAAAGGCCTCCGTGTAGGTGAGCCGTTGAAAATCGTTCTCGGTGACGAACTTCAGACGATCAACGAGTCCCAGTTCACTCCGTTGTTCCTGGGGCTTTGCAGCCTCCTCTTCGGCCGCACGTTTGTCCAGGAATTCGATGTCTTCACGGCAGTTGTCCAGCGCATACTTTACAATGTATTGGAGCAGATCCTGTCCAAGCTGCATGTTGTCCTGGATGTCGTAGAAGGCCATCTCCGGTTCGATCATCCAGAACTCGGCGAGATGCCGCGTGGTGTTGGAGTTTTCGGCGCGGCAAGTCGGGCCAAAGGTGTAGAACTCTGAT
>CAZJWV010000127.1:0-7852 GCA_964549855.1 uncultured Ohtaekwangia sp.
GTTCAGGTAGTCGCGGTCGCGTGTGTATTGGTAGTGTTCCCAAAGGTGCGTACACAGCCAGGCTCCTCCCACCGTAAATGTTCCCCAAGTGGGTCCATCCATGGGAGCGGCCACTCTCCAGATGTCTGTGTTCTGGTGGAAAACCCAGCCTCGAGCTCCGTAATGCTCCCGGGCAACTTGCGATCCCTGATCCGAAAGTTCCCTTACCATCCGAATCAACGGTTCCGCACACTCGGCCAGGTTCCCGCTTTCAACCGGCCAGTAGTTCATTTCGGTGTTGATGTTGGTGGTGTACTTCGAATCCCAGGAGGGGTTCATTTCGTCATTCCAGATTCCCTGTAGGTTGGCGGGTTCTGTTCCGGGACGCGACGAAGAAATCAACAAGTACCTGCCAAAGTTGTAACTGACTGCTGCCATGCTCGGATCGGGTGAAGTCTGAATCTTCAGCATTCGCTCGGTGGTGGGTAGGTAAGCGTTTTCCGTGGCTGTTAATTTCAGGGATACCCGGTCATACAGCTTCTTATAGTCTGCAATGGCGGCGTCCTTTATCGATTGAAAACTCTTACCGCTCAGCGCTTCCAAGTAGCTCTCTACGCGGGCGTGCTGATCGGCACTCACGTCTTTGTAATTAACAAAGTTGGTAGCCGCCACAAAGTAAATGGTTGCCGCATCGGCATCGCTGACATTCAAATCAACGCCATCGGTGCTCATGCTTCCGCCTTCGGGCACCACTTTTATTCTTGCCTCGTACCTAAGCTTACCCTCTACACCCATGTAATCTGCCGACTTACCCGTAACGGCCATCCCATCTGCACCCACGGCATCCATTTTAAAATAATCGGTCGCGTAGTTGGAGTGTGCCTGGTTGCGAACACCACGCAAATTTGCTTTAAACGAAATGCTTCGCGGCTTGTTCGCCGTCAAGCGCACCACAATGGCTTGATCCTTGGCAGACGCAAAGACCTCGCGGATATAGGTAACATCTCCGGCGGTATAAACAACGCTGGTTACGGCGGTTGATATGTCGAGCCAGCGGTTGTAGTCGGTCACTTTCCCATGACTTTTGAAAGCCAGGTGCAGGTTGGCAAGGCTCTGGTATTTCTGCTGCTCCACCGGGTAACCCATGAGGTAGCGTCCAAACAGGTTGTGGGCGTCCAGGTACTTCTCCTCAAAAACTAGCTTTTGGATTTGGGGTAAGACTTTATGCCCCCCTTTTACTACGGTGGAGTAGGGACCACCGGACCAATAAGTCTCCTCATTTAGTTGAATCCTTTCTTCTTCAGTTCCTCCAAAGACCATCGCGCCAAGCCGGCCATTGCCAACCGGCAAGGCTTCAGCCCATTTGGCTGCGGGGGCATTGTACCACAGGATGGAACCGGGATCCACGCGACTCCCGTCAGAACGAGTGTTAAAGGGTTGGGCAATGGTGCATGCACAACTCAGGAGGGCGCCTAACAAGTGGAGATATCTCATACCTACTTTTGATTTTTGAAATTATAGGGCCGCAGTATCTAAGATCTATTTTCTAACAATCTCTACCCGGCGGTTCAGCTTCCTGCCGGCCTCCGAATCATTGGAGGTGACTGGACATAATTGGCCGACTCCATCGCCGGTCAATCGTTTGCCATCGACCTGGAATTTGGTAACCAGGTACTGCTTGATCGCCTCACCCCGGCTCCTGGACAGGGTGAGGTTGGCCCCTGGCTCACCCACGTTGTCGGTATGGCCAACAAGAAAGACGGAGACTCCTGGGTTTGTCTGTAAATAGGTTGCCACCTCTTTCAATTCTTTCTCTGATTCAGTTTTGATATCTGATTTCCCAGTGTCAAAGTATATTCCATAAAGGGCCATCTTGCCCTGGCTGTCGATGGAGCCTTTGATCCCGATCGCCGTTACTTCCTGCTTCATTGGCACCGATTCAACAGAGATGATGGCAAAGTTGTCCACTTCAGGATTTCCAGAATAGACTTTAAGGTGAATCCAAATTTCATTGCCCTGGTAAAGCGTTTTATAAATCCCTTCGTTGGATCCACTCATGACCTCTCCCTTGACGGCCTTCACTGCGTTAACATGGTTTTGAATGATCTGCAATCCAGAGACCTTGCGAGTGCTGCCTGGTTTCTTCCGGAACCATACCTCCCGATATTTTCCTTTGCGCTCGATGATGCGAGCTGCCCCGTCGAATTCGAACTTGTAGGCGCCAAACTCTGATTCTTTGCAACTCTCGATGAAGAATCCATCAAATGTGGTGAAGAAACTAAAGGTCGATTTAGTGCACTCAGGGTTGTCCTGGGCGAATGCCAAACCACTACAAAGCAGTGCAAGGAGGCAGGATAGGAGCTTTTTCATATTGGTTTCTGGTTTACCCATAGAAAGCTATTAAGGTATTCTCATCGTTCAAAGGAGGTACTTCACGCTTTCCGCCTGCACACAAACCTTTAGAGCGGAGTGACGTTTACTAATGCAGCATGCAGTTTGGAGAATCGGTAGCAGGGTACAACATTCCAGTGTTGAATGAGCGCGAAGTCCGTGCGTCGGCAGGGCTGTTCTTCCTCTTTTTGTTCTACGCCATCATGCATGTTGCCTTCGAAGGCGACTTCACCTTGCTCAAGTATTTCATCATCATTTTCATGGCCGACTTCATGGTCCGGGTTTTTGTCAGCCCCAGGTTTGCTCCATCCCTGATCCTGGGGCGGCTGATCGTGATCAGGCAAACACCGGAATACGTGGGTGCGGCACAAAAGAAGTTTGCCTGGAGCTTTGGATTAGGGCTGGCAAGCTTGATGTTCGTTTTGCTGATCGTGATCAACGGGCACAGCATCATCAGCGCTGTGTCGTGCTTACTTTGCCTGTTGTTGCTTTTCCTCGAGTCCGCCTTCGGTATCTGTGTCGCTTGTTGGTTGTATGGATTGATCTATAAAGAAAAAGCAGAATACTGCCCGGGTGAGATTTGTACGGTGAAAGACAGGCACGAGATTCAGAAAACAACAGCGGCCCAACTTCTAGTCATCGTTGGGCTGGTAATCTTTGTCGTTCTGGCTGTTGTGATCTTCAGCGATTCATTTAGGCAGAACCCGGGGAATCTGTGGGATATCCTCGGAGGACGCTAAACGCGCTGTAGCACTATTTCTTCTTCACCACGGGTTTCTGCTCACTGAATTGCTGTTCGAGCTTTGATTTCTTCTCCAGGTCCTGAATAGCCTTCTCCTGTAAGGGCGTTCGGGATAGAATGTTGTAGTTCTTCCAGAATTCAGCATTGTAGGCCTTGAGCTGGGTCTCCAGGCTGATGCGCTTCATTACATTGTCAGGCTTTTTGTTGACGGGCTCTACGTTGTTAACCATGAGCTCACGATCAAGGATCTTGTACGTCTCCGATTTTCCTGTTTTTGTGTGGTAGATGTCAAGGTCAAGCACCATACGCATGTAACTCGGGTAATACTTTCCATCTAATGGGCGGTAGACATTGACAACATGAAGACGCCTGTACCGAAGTACACGCCCGTTCTCAGGTTTACTCATCACTTGAGAACTGTCGTTACCGTAGTAGCCCAGTCCTTCGAATTTTATAATGGCCAGGTTGCGCGCATTGATCCAGTAGGTCTCTGTCCAATCAGGAAGTGTGCCCAACTTGACTACAAATACCGGACTGGTGTCAATGAAGGTTGTGTCCTCAATCCGGTAGTCATTCTTCTTGCTGTATCGCTTGAAGAATCCTGAGAAAGGGTCGCCGACATAGTCGTTCAGGATCAGTGTTCGCAGAAAGTTCTCGTTTGTTTCATAATCAAATTGCTTCGAGTAGACGTTCATGCGAACCTCATTCAGAGACGCCTCATACCGCTCTTCATATGACTCTTTGAACAAAGTAATTGCAGCCTCCAGCAGATAGCCGTAGCTACCATCTGCCTGTCGGGTCTCCCTGTAAAAAGCATCCATTGAGATAGGGGAGGTTGTATAATTTTCTGGATACTTGTCGATTGCCTCTTGCAAGAGAGAGTGCACGGTGTAAGGCTTGGAGGAGATGACCAGGTTCAGGAGTTCGGTGGAAACTGGTTCGAGGGAAACCTTCCACACTTCGCCAGCTGGCAGGTCGGAGATTAGCCGGGCTGCAGAGGCATATCCAATAAAGGAGATGGTAATGCTATCCTTGGTTGACGACGAAGGGATCTTCAATTCAAAGGCCCCTTGAGAATTCGTCACTGCACCGATTGCCTTGCCCTTGATGGCTACGTTGGCGAACTCGAGCGGTTGGCCGGTGGCCTTGTCAGTAACCTGGCCGCGAATGGAGGTGAAGTCCTGGGAGAGACAAGACGCGGACCAAACAAGCAGAGAGAGGAGAGTAAGGATACGCATGCTCTAAATATAGCGCGGCAACCCAGTATGGGCTGTTAATTTCTGTCAGGAACCGCCTAGCCCGGCGAACAAAGCAAAATTGAAGGCTAGTGGAATGTCAGAACAGCAAGGGTGACAATGGTTAGTCCAATCACAAAATTCAGCATTCTCAACGGCCGTATCCGAAGCATGATCGTCGGGTCGTTACTTTCTTTGGCACGCTTCACCATGAGAGAAACGATTGTGATCATTATTACCTGTAGGGCGACGAAGGCAAGTTTGGCGACTAGCATGGGCATCTCCAAAAGGGTCGACCAAAATGGAGTCATGAGGTAGAAGCCGGTGAGAATAAGTATTCCGAGACCTATCTGTCCCATGCGCATTAGGATGGCCGTCTTCGCAAGGAAACCACTCCGTTCAGCCGGTTCCAGCTTCGAGGCAGAATAAATCAGAAAGTATCCGGCGAAGCCAGTTCCAACGGCCATCGCCAGGCCCAGGAAGTGAATGATCAGGAAGAGATCGCGCATAACTAATGCTCAATTAGGTTGTGTCACAAGGTACAGAGCGCACACCCGATTCCCCCAAAGGGCACTATTTATTCTTAATAATAGAAACAAATACCAGCCAACTCCCGTATCCAATCAAAAATGAAAGGATACATCGGAGAGTTCGAAGAATTGGTACTCCTGACGGTGGCATTGCTGGGCTCAGAAGCCTACGGGGTTACCATCAAGGAGTGTATCGAAGACCGGGCCCGCCGCAGCATCAGTGTGGGGGCGCTTCATTCTACCATCACCCGCCTCGAAGAAAAGGGGTTCCTGAAGTCAAGCATGGGCGGAGCCACACAGGAGCGAGGGGGCCGGAGGAAGCGGTATTTCGAAGTGACACGGTCGGGGAAGCTTGCGATGGAGGAAATCAAACGTCTTCGTGACAACTACTGGAAGGAACTTGCGGTAAAGCCTGCCTGATACAAGATGAATAAGCAACAGAAACCGGAGCCGCCCAGGTGGGCAAGGAGACTGCTGGAATGGTACGCCGAGCCTCATGTGGTGGAAGACCTTGTAGGCGACCTGGATGAAATTTTTTGGAAGAACCTGGCAACGATGTCACCCTGGCAGGCAAGATGGCGCTATGCGCGCCAAGTGCTTGTGCTCGTGTTTTCCTATGCGGTGAGCAGAAGGCGGGAAGATGTTCCGGAGCGCGCCTACCACTCTACAGCGATGTATGCCAATTATTGGAAGGTAGCAGTGCGTAGCCTTGCCCGCCATCGGTCCTATTCACTGATCAACATTATTTGCCTGTCGGTGGGGATGTCTGTTGGACTCCTGGCCCTCGCGGCCTTCGTCGATATTATTGAGGTTGATGAATTTCAAGCGAACCGTCAGCGGATTTATCGTGTCGCCACTATCGTCGGCCCTGAAGCCAGGGATTATGCATCATCCTCAGCACCGCTGGCCGACAAGCTGAGGCGTGAAGGAGTAGGGATTGAGCAAGTGGTTCAGCTTGAAGGTGGGTTTAATCCCGGGGTAAAGCTCGGACCACATTTGACGATGCCGCTCAACGGCTACTACGCAACGCCAAATTTTCTGGATGCATTCACTTTTCCACTTCTGAAGGGCAACGCCCGCGAAGCGCTCGCTCGGCCATTCACCATGGTGATTACCCGCGAGGCCGAACAAAAGCTCTTTGGCCGCGAACAATCCTTGGGTAAGATAATTGAAGTGGAGGGTGTGGGTGACTTCGAGATTACCGGCATCCTCGATGAGTACCCGCGATCGCACTTCCTTTTCGAGGCGCTCGCGTCATTTTCTACACTTGAGGTGCTTGAGAACAGCGGGCAGCGCAAGCCTTCGCTTTCAGATTGGGGGCCGGTGACAAATTTCTACACTTACCTGCTGCTGCCGGAGCAAGGGAGCGCAGCCGATGTCAATTCCCTACTCCGCAAGATGGAGGCGTTCCCTCGCTTTGAAAAGAATGATTCTGCACACTACCAGTTGCAAGCGCTCACCGACATCCCGATGAGTGAGCCCTATAACGAAATCGGCCTTTCATGGGGATCAGCAAGCGTGGTTGTGTTCTTCAGCCTGTCGCTGCTCGTTTTGCTGCCCGCGTGCTTCAATTATGCCAATATCTCCATTGCGCGTGCCATGAAGCGCTCCAAAGAGATCGGACTGAGGAAAGTGGCCGGCGGCGACCAACGCCACATTTTTCATCAAATGATTTTAGAAACGGTGATCATTACCATGTTGTCGCTGGTTGCCGCATTGCCAATCTACTACCTGGTCAGCAATGAGTTCGTGAGTATGGTGGTGAACGGCTCACGCGCGTTTGACCTTGAAATTACACCCGCCGTATTCGGGCTGTTTGTGCTATTTGCCTTGGGGACTGGCATCCTGGCAGGAGCGTTCCCAGCATTCTATTTCGCCCGCCTTAGTCCCATTGATACGCTGCGCAATTCTCCGAGTTCGGGTAAGCTGTCAAGGATCTCCGTGAGGAAGTGGCTTGTTGTTGCGCAGTTCGCCCTTTCCATGGTTTTCATCATGGGTGTCGTCATCACCCTGAAGCAATATCGGTACGCATTGAATTATGATCTGGGCTTTCAGAAAGAGAACATGTTAAGCATCCCCTTAAAAGATGCCGACCCAGAACTGCTTCGCAATCAGCTGATGGGTGTGGCCGGTGTTCAGAATGTTTCGTTCGCTTCTTCGATTCCTGGCAACGGGTCGGTGTCTTCCACGTGGGCGCATCTGCCGGGCGGGGAAGACAGCGTAAGGGTCGACCAGATGTACATCGACCGACAATACCCGGACGTCCTGAAGATTCAGCTTGTTGCAGGGGCGACCTTTCCTGAAAAAGGGGCCACCGGCGAGAAGTACATCATCGTGAATGAGACACTCGTTGGTCAATTTAAGCTGGGCACACCCTACGAGGCTTTGGGCAAGGTGCTGACCTTTGGCGATAGTCTCGAACTTCGGATTGTCGGTGTGGCTAAAGACTTTAACTACTCTCCGCTGCATGACAAGATTGAAGCCTTTGCCTTCCGCAGCGACCCGTCAAGCTACCAGTTGGCAAACGTGCGGATTGCATCCGGAGATCCTGCAAACACACTCGTGCAATTGGAGAAGGCCTGGAAAAAAGTGTCTGCGGAAAAGTTCGAGATTTTCTTTCTTGACGATCAACTGAAGGATTCCTTAAAAGGCTTTCTTTCGATGGTCAAGATTTTCGGATTCCTTGGCTTTGTCGCCATCACTGTCTCAGCGCTTGGACTCCTTGCCGTGGTTATCTCGGCCGCCGAGACACGTACACGCGAAATGGGCATCCGTAAAGTGATGGGAGCTTCACCGGCGCAGCTGGCCGTCGCCCTGAGCATGGGGTTCCTTAAATTGGTTGGCATTGGCGCGCTCCTGGCCATCCCGTTTGGTTACCTCATGTTCGATAAGGTCTTTCTTCAGATGGTTTACTATCGCACGCCCATCGAATCTACCGAGATTGTGTTGTCAATCGTGCTGCTCCTCCTGATGGT
>CAZJWV010000128.1:0-7832 GCA_964549855.1 uncultured Ohtaekwangia sp.
TTCCGGGAACATTTTGTCTTTCGCTGCAGCATATGGAATCTGACCCTGGAGAAGGATCCATCCATTGAGGGCTCCGAACGTAGAGACGATAGCTCCCAGCGCGACCATTTCCCGTGCATTGATGCCAAGGAAAAGTGAGCCGTCTCCCCAAATGATGGTGGCCGCATCGGAAAACGGGGCATTGGACATGCGTAAGTCCGAGGCAGGGATCATCCCCATGACAGCAACGGTGGCCAGGATGTAAACAAACATGGTCGCTATCGTCCCGATCATGGTTGCGCGGGCGATTGTCTTCTCGGGATTGACTATATCGCCGGAAGGGATGGTGGCACTTTCTAAACCCAGGTAAGCGAATAAGGTTAGGGTTGCGGTGGCCGCGACTGCGCCGAAGTCTGATTCGGAGCTGACGTTGAAGGGGCTGAAATTGTCGAGCTCGATGTAGAACAAGCCAACGATGGAGATAAGGACCAGGGGGGTGAGCTTCAGAATGGTAGTGACCAGCTGAACTTTGCCTGCCTCTTTGACCCCCTGGACGTTTACCCACGTCAGGAGCCACACGGCAGAGATGCCGGTGAGCACCGAAATGATCTTGTTGGTGGCCAGTATCGGGAAGAACACGGTGAGGTAGCTGACGAAGGTGACAGCGATGGCTGCGTTGGTGCACCAGATGGAAAACCAATAGCCCCAGGCGACGAGATAGGCCGCAAAGTCACCGAGTCCAACCCGGGTGTACGCATACGGACCGCCGACAGAGTTCGTGATGATCTTGCTGAGGTGGCTGAAAAGCAATGCAAGAAAAATGGCTCCCACCGAGGAGCCAACCCAACCCAGCAGGCTGATGCCGCCGTATGCCGCGAGGGTGGCAGGCAATAGGAATACTCCCGAACCGACCATGTTTCCGACCACCAGCGCAGTTGTGGTCCACAATCCTATCTTGCCAGACTTCGGTTCGGTCATGCAGTGGTGCTAAGCCGGTAAGATACAGTACCAAAGCGGAATGGCCTCATTTTGAAATGTATTGAGTGTGTCACGGTTGTGGAATAGTAGATTCAGTGGGTGGAGTCCAAATGCATTTCCCGCAGATTCGCGCAGATTGAATGCACGCAGATTTTCGCAGATCCATTGCATTTTTCTGCGGAAATCAGCGCTTCATCTGCGGCAATCTGCGGGGAAAAATCTGGGTCTTGATTTTAACTGGGACGATGTATTTTTGGGGTTATGTTCAACTTTTCGCGGCTCAGCTCCGTCATCTGTTGAACATGAAACCCATTCTACGCATGAAAACCGCAACCTTTCTAATCTGCCTGCTTTTCGTTGGAAGCACTGCCTACGGACAGGACACCATGGAAAAAGTCATGGAAAGCCGGGCCCGCGAGATGTTCCGCGTCATTGGCCTAAGTGACAAGGAAGCTTGGAAGAAGTTCATAACAGAGAACTACACGAAGGCCCTCATCGAAAAGCCCATGCAAGCCAAGCGGGATACCGGAGGGGGCTCCCCTACGGCAACTACGGAGAAGGGTACCGTGGAAGGTAAGGCCAGGATGTATGAGATGTTGCACAACGACTTTGCAAGCGGCAAGATCACGGGACTTACCGTTACCGGGGAAACAGTGAAAATGTCCGTTTCTTCTTCAGACCTGGCGGGCACCTTCACGTTAAAATTCAGCAAGGAGAAACCCTGGCTCATTGATTCAATCGGCATCGACGTGGGAAATTGACGTTCACCCCGGTTATCGGTACCTTCGGATTAAGGGAGGTATGGTGAGGTCGATTCTTGTTATCGCCATTGTTTGCTGCTGCCTGGGGCAAGCCAATTCAACGTCCATGCTCATCCCCATGGACGAGGCACAGCGCAATCACCTCAAAGCTTACGGGCTGGTCTATTGGGCACTTCAACGTGGCGAAGCAGTGGACTGGCTCCTGAACTACCGCGGTGGGAGTTTCCTGGCCCCCTATTCCCGAGAGATTGAGAGCGAAAGCACTGTAAGGGGCATCTCATTCGAGATTGTTTCGGCCGAGCAAGTTCATACGATGCTCCTGGACATCGAAAGGCCATCCTCAAACACCGCTTTGGTCAAGCTGGAGCGCGCCGCGAAAATCGCCGTCTATTCCCCCAAGAATGAACTGATCCAGGATGAGACGGATGCTGTTATCGCCGTACTTGATTACGCGGAGATCCCCTACCGCATCATTTATGACGAAGAGATTCTCCGCGACAGCCTCTCTCGTTTTGAATGGATACACCTGCATCATGAAGACTTCACCGGGCAGCACGGACGCTTCCTGAGAAGGGAGTCGGCCATCACGCAGATGAAACTCCAGGAAATCACGGCTACGCAATTTGGATATGCAAAGGTGTCTGCAATGAAACTGGATGTCGCTAAGAAGATCAAGGCATACACCGCGGCTGGCGGCTACTTATTCGCGATGTGCTCAGGTGCAGAAACACTCGATATCGCCTTGGCAGCCAACGGCATCGACATCAGTGAAAGCATCTACGATGGCGACGGACCGGACCCCGAAGCGCAGGAAAAACTGGATTTTGGACAAACCCTTGCCTTCGAGAATTTCACACTGGAGTATGCTGGCCGGAAATTTTCCGACATCAACAGCGGATCAAGCCGGCCCAATTTCTGGGACACCCCCAACACCTACTTCCGTTTGTTCAATTATTCCGCGAAATGGGACATCATCCCCACCATGCTCACTCAAAATCACCAACACGTCATCCGTGAATTCCATGGGCAAACTACCTGCTTCAACAAGTTCCTCATCAAGCCCGACGTGGAAGTCCTGGGAGAAAACACGGCGGAGAACAGGGTTCGCTACGTGTACAACGTCCTTGGCAAGGGCCACTGGACCTTCTACAGCGGCCACGATCCAGAGGGTACTCCTGGTGGTGGTTTCGACCGAAAGACTGACCTCAGCTTGCACCCGCACTCGCCGGGCTACCGGTTGATTCTGAACAACATCCTCTTCCCTTCGGCAAGAAAGAAGAAACAGAAGACGTGACCAATCTATGAAATGTCATACCGGTCCGCGTCTCACGGTGCCGGTACCCTTCAGATAGACGCACCTACTCTCCTATGAAATGTCATAATGGTCCGCATCTCGCGGTACCGGTACCCCTCGGATAGACGCACCTACTCTCCTATGAAATGTCATACCGGTCCGCGTCTCGCGGTACCGGTACCCTTCGGATAACGCACCAACCTTTCTATCGTTCCTCCTTCGAATGCAGAGCGCATTTCATAGGAGGTCACGCACTTTGATTTCCCAGGGGTACCGGCACCCCGACAAGTCGGGGGCCGGTATGACATTTCATAGAGAATCCGCTGAGACAGCTTACTACTTACCGCTCACCTTTCTGTACTCGCTCACAATCTCCTCAACAATCTTTCCCAACGGCCTTACCGCATTCACATACTCAATCGCCGGTCCCGCACACCAAACGGTCTTGTAAGTCGCTCCCATCGCAGCACGTTCCACGGCTTTCATTCCGCGGACGGCCAGGATCATCTTGGCGTACTTTTTGAAAGTCTTATTGTTGTTGAGAATCCACTCCAGGAGGTTCGCCTTCGTACCAAGCTTCTGCACGTAAGGCGTGTTAATGACCGTCAGCGGTGATCCTGACATCTTGTTGGTTCGAACGATGTCTTTTTCACCGTAGTCGATCATCGCCTGCTTGTATTCCGGTGAGATATCAGCCTCTTCACAGGCGATAAAGATGGTACCGATCGATGCGCCTGCTGCGCCCCAATCCAGGGCCTCCTTGAGCTGAGCACCGGTTCCAATACCACCGGCTGAGATGATGGGAATATTGATGTTGCTGCGGAGCATGGTGACGAGATCCCTGGGCAGAATATTGCCGGCATGCCCACCCGCCCGACTGTTAACGGCGATCACTGCGTCCGCCCCAAGATCTTCCACCTTTTTCGCATACGCCAGGTCTACCACGTCACAAAAAACCTTGATGCCGAGCGGCTTGCAAGCCTCAATCACTTCCTTCGGGCTCCCCAGCGAGGTAATGATGTAGTCGACCTTCAACTCAAGCAGGGACTTCAACTGCCCTTTGTACTTGGGATTCGACTTGTTGACAATAAGGTTCACTCCAAAAGGTCCCTTTGAGGCGCTCCTGATTTCCGCAATAGCCGTGCGCATTTCAGCATCGGTGCGGTAGTTCAGCGCAGGGAAGGCTGCAGACACGCCGCTGGCCAGTGCCGCCTTGACCATCTTCGCGTTCGAGATGAGGAACATTGGCGCCACAAAGAATGGGTATTCTATGCCGAGGAGTTGATCTAGTCTTTGGTGCATGTCAGTTTACTTTTCGGCATTCTACGAGCCAGTCCCAGGGATATGGATCCTTCATCCACTTTGGTGGTTTCGGGAATTCACTAGTCCAGTCATATTCAACACGTTCGATGCTTGTCATTTGGAGGCCATTCTCATCTATCAGCACCCGCAATTCGGGCTCTGTGTAGTGTTTGGTAGGAACCTTGTCAATGTAGATGATTCCATTCACCAGTTTGTGTATTGGCGCTTTGAAATATTCAAGGTCAGACGCGGGTATCTCCTCCGGCGTAAAGCCGTCGCGACGGTGCCAATCCATGAGGCGCCACCCAGTAAAAAGCATGGATTCAAGAGATGGGACGACAATCAAAGCATTCCCGCCCGCTTTGAGTGCCCTGCGCACGTTGGCAAACATCGCGCGGTTCATGGATGCATCCGGCAACATGATCACATTACAGCAAAACAAGAAGTCAGAAGGTTCGAAGCGAATGTCCTTCTTCGTCAGATCTGCTTGTGCATACCGAATATTCTTGAAGGGTCGCTTACGGGCGACTTTCAACAGCTCTTCTGAGATGTCATACCCCGTAACTCTGGAGAAAAGAGGCGACAAGGACCTGAATGCCTTGCCCGTTCCGCAGCCAAAGTCGATGGCCTGGTGCTTCTTGTTTCCATGTTTGGCAAAATACCTCGGAAGCACCTTGTTCCGGTCGCTTTGAAAGACGTCGAAAATCTCGTCGTCGTATCCCTCACCGATGCGGTTCCAGTGGGATCTTTCGTTCATGGCTTGTCGCCGGGGTGATACGTGCGCTCCGCGTTGCGACGGTAGTCGTCCGGATAGAAAAGAACATCCTTGAACTGCCCATTTGCATACATCGACGACTGATCGTTAAAGTGCTTCGACGATGGATTGCCGCTGGAGCCTCCCGTTACTACCGACTTCGCCCTGACCTTCCGACCAAACTCGACAACGGCCACGAAACTATTGCCGGAGGTGCCATACATGCGCTTGGTGTTGGGGTACCTCCTGGCGCCATAGGAGGCGAGCGAACCCCAGAATGCAGACGTAAACTGCACACCAATACTCGGTGCTGAATCGTCGAAAGTCGGCTCTATGCCGGGTGTGAGGCGTTGGAATCGGTTGACAGCACCCCATGCCTGCTTCCAAGCGCCAAAATCTTTTTTCAGCCCTGCGATCGCTGAAGCCAGCGCCGCAGCTTTTTCCATTTCGGTCGTACTGGTGGCCAGGTACTGGATGATTTCCAACTGTCCTCCCGGCAGCCGGGCCGCAACCTTTTGCCTTAAGGCTTGTGCCCAAGAAATAGCCACAGTGGTTGGGACTGAGCCTGCGGACCACTTCAGATCCCACGAACGAAGTAACTGTATTGGCTCCGCATAATTCGCTTTGAGCGTATCATTGGTTTCTGCAACAGCGTCATATCCTTTCAACAAGGCAGGTAAGAGAATCTCGAACCCCGGCAAGTAGGGATCATAAGCTGCCGCGATGAGTTTCTCCATCGTGAAATTTGGCTCATCTTTTAGCACGCGCACTGCATGGAGTCCGCGAGGATTTTCTCCATCCGGTGCCATGTAGGCCGGGTACTTGGCCTTGTCGGGGCTGCTCGGACCTGACACCGTGAATGGCGTCGAGTTGCAATTCTGAATCCATCCCGAGGCGGGGTTATAGACATGAAGTACCTCATCCACAGTATGGAGGCCTTGCCAGTCTGTGGCCGGGTCACTCCCATCCACCTCCTTCGACCAATCGAACTTCGTATTGCGCTTTGGCATGAAGTTGCCGTGCCAATAGGCAATGTTCCCTTTGTCGTCGGCAAACACGGTGTTGTTGGATGAATTTGTCAAGAGTTCCATCCCCTTCTTGTAGTCCTCGAGGCCTGCTGCCTTTGTTCGAATAAATGATTGCTGCAATGCCTTGGCAGGTTCAACCATCAACCGCGTTGAGATCCATGCACCATCCCGTTCTGCTGTGATGGGGCCATGGTGGGTAAAGTACGCGGTGAACTCCCGACGCACCAGGCCTTTGTCAGTCTTGTATCGGATTGAAATCTTCTTCGCCGTAACGGGTCGCTGCTCCGTACCGAAGGCGTAAACAAACTTGCTCCCCCTCTTTGAAATTTTCTCTTTGTACTCGTCGATCACATCGGCGGCGCTGGACGTGTGCATCCATCCGCAGTGCTCGTTGAAGCCCTGGTAAACAAAGAATTGACCCCAGGTCACGGCACCGTATGCATTCAAGCCTTCCTCGCTGGTCACTTGCAGTTCGGAGCGGAAGTAGAAGGACGTATGCGGATTGATGAGGAACAGCGCATTTCCGTTGGCGCTTCGTGAAGGAGCTATCGCAAAGCCATTGGAACCTCGTGGTTCTCCGTCGCCATTTCCATCGTCACTAACATCCTGTTTGATGTTGGCCGGGCCCTTGCCATAAAATTTCTTCAGGTCATTCAGGGAAACGGACTCGATGTCGCCGCCAATGCTTCCTTCACTAAACAGCAGCGGCATCCAGGGCTCAAACCGACGTATGCGCTTTGGCTTTACATCGGGATACGTGTGTAGATAGTAGTTGGCGCCATCGGCAAACGCCTGGCAGAGTTTTTTTAGCCAATCGGGACTTGTCTTGTAGGCTTCAATGGCCTGTAGGGTGTCAAGAAAAAGTCGCTGCCTGAGGTCGTTGTAGATCAAGTTCTCTCCTTCTACTTCGGCGAGCCGGGCTGTGGCCGCCAGGTAGTTGCGTTCGACTCTCGGAAAGTCATCTTCACATTGGGTGTAGAGCATCCCAAACACGGCGTCTGCATCTGTCTTGCCGGAAATGTGCGGAACACCCCATACATCGCGTGTGATGGTGATGGCGGCTGCTTGTGACTGCAACCTGGCGATTTCTTGTGAACTGAATGGTTGGGCGGTGCAAGCGAAAGAAACTATGGTAAGGCAGGTAATTAATCGAAGCATGGTGATGAATATCTACTCCTCAAGGTGCGAAAAAACCAGTTGAAATCCAGATTTGAACTTCGTTTGGAAAAAGTCCCATAGCTAATTGCTAATAGCCGATGGCTAATGGGTAATTGCTTTTAGCTCTTGCTAGTGGCAGTATTAGTTCCTGACGTCAATCCATTTGTCTTCTGTATAAGTTCCCGAATTGGTTTTTCGAAACGCTTAAGACTTTCCTGACTTTCAAATTCTTTCAGGCCGACCATCGTCGCTCTCTGAATTACTAAACAGAATATGTTATCCTGTGCAAAGCTTAATCTTTTGAATGTCTTCGGTGATGTTTTGTCCACTTGTTGCAAAAGCATTTGTTGGGCTTCGTCGTCATTAAATTCAGAAAGGAAAATCAGCAGCATTTGCATGCCACTTTGCAGTGAAAAATCATTTCTCAATTCCGTACGTAACGTTGCAGTACCAGCGATTCCCGATAATGCTTTTACAATTTTCTTGTCGTTTTCGGCACTCAGCCAAATTAGTGGAATGTCTTGCCTTATTGCCACTCGTCCTTTTTGATATTGGTCATCGTAAACATATTCCGAAAT
>CAZJWV010000129.1:0-7801 GCA_964549855.1 uncultured Ohtaekwangia sp.
TGGTCATAGACCTGTACTTCTACCAGGGCGTACTGGCAGCAAGCAAGACTTGGACGCCCGCGTGGAAAAGTGCCTTTCGCATAGGCTTCTGGGTTCCGACGGTGCTCTCTTTCGGTGTGCTCGCCTGGATTGTATTTGGAAACGCATGGGCCGTAAGCGGCGTCACGCGAAATTTCCTGGTCACCACACTATTCGCCACCTACTTTTCAAAGACGTTGGGACTACTCTTCCTTTTTGGCAACGACCTCTATCGAGGCGGCCAATGGGTGGTTGGGTTATTTACCCGGGAGTCAGGATCGAAACTTCCCGGAGAAGTGATACCTCGGTCGCAATTTCTTTCGCAAATAGCCATTGCTGTATCGTCGGTTCCTGCCAGCGCCATGGTATTCGGAATTATTTCCGGAGCACACGATTACCGCATCCGTCGCCTGAGCGTCAAGCTTCCTAACCTGCCTAAGTCATTCGATGGCATTCGCATCGCACAAATATCTGACATTCATTCCGGGAGTTTCTGGAACAAAACGGCTGTGAAGGGCGGCGTAGATATGCTAATGGGGGAGAAGGCAGACATGGTTTTCTTCACGGGTGACCTGGTGAACACGCATGCCACGGAAGTGAAAGACTACATACCGATCTTCGACAAGGTAAGGGCCCCGCTGGGTGTATTCTCAATCACGGGCAACCATGATTACGGCGACTACGGCCGCTGGGAGAGCCAGGAGGCAAAGAAGACGAACTTCGGGATGCTCATCGATGCGCATAAGGCGCTGGGTTACGACCTGTTGATGAATGAGAACAGGATCATTGAGCAGGGTGGCGATAAGATTGCGATCCTCGGCAACGAGAACTGGGGCGTGAGGTTTTCGAAATACGGAAAACTTGACGAGGCGTATAAGGGCTCTGAGGAAGCTGCAGTCAAGTTGCTTCTTTCACATGACCCGACGCACTGGGATGCGCAGGTTCGCCCGAATTATCCCGACATCGACATGACTTTTTCAGGCCATACTCATGGCTTTCAGTTTGGCGTGGAGATAGGTGATTTCAAATGGAGCCCTGTGCAGTATGTGTATCGCCAATGGGCAGATCTGCACAAAGAGGGGAACCAGTATCTCTACGTAAACCGCGGCTACGGATACATTGGGTACCCTGGGCGCGTGGGAATCCTTCCGGAGATTACTGTCTTCGAGTTGAAGCGGGGTTAAAAGCTTACCCCGGCGACAAGGTAAAGATCGAAGCCTACGCGAAGTACATGGCATCCAGCGGGTCATCGAACCTGGCTGGCTTTGCCACCGCGTTGTTGAACGCCTTTGGCCTGTCTGCACCAGGAGGTGGAGAGACCGGCACGCCTGCTTCGGGTGTTAACACCTGGGGCGGTATTGTTGCTGGTGGCGGAGGAAGTGGTTCAGAGAGTTACCCGAAGGCCTTTGTAAACCTGCTGGTGTTTGACAAAAACTACAATTTCCTGGACATTGGCTGGGACCAGATCAACGGCGGCGAACAGGTGGGCGCCGACCCAAAGGCTGCGCATGATTATTTGACACAAGAGTATACCGCCAGGGAGGAGGGGTACATCTACGTCTATGTCAGCAACGAAAACAGTACCTTGGTTGAAGTATACTTTGATGATGTGGTTGTGACCCATACGAAATCAAACCTGATCCAGGGCAATGAATACTATCCCTTTGGCATGCAGACGGCAAATAGTTGGACTAGAGAAGCTGTCACAGGAAATAATTACCTGGCGAATGGAGGGACAGAGTTGAATTCGACTACACAAGTTTACGACCTTAACTTCCGCAACTACGACCCCGTGTTGGGTAGGATGTTTCAGGTGGACCCCATTGCGCCAAAATACGCCAGCTTCACGCCGTATAACTACTCACTGAACGACCCCGTCAACTTGAACGACCCAATGGGCGATGATGTGGAGCCGGAGAATCCTTATCGAGAATACCTGTGTGCGATGTGTTGGCGAGATGGGGATAATCTTCGACTGTATGAGATGGCTGCGGGCGGAGGGATGACCAGCTTGGGCGATGGATGGAGGCCAGGGCAAAATGGTCTAGCGAATTACCTTAGTAATAGTGAGGGTGTAAGGTACGGGTGGGCACCAGACTTTGCAGGACCTGTGCAATACACAGATGATCTTGGAAACACGAGACATACCTTTCCAAGCTGGCTTGAGTATGCGGAACGACAGAAAAGCATCCCATACACTGGATCATTGACCTCGCCACTGGGCACCTGGTCCGGGACGGTTGTAGGTGGACGATTAGAATCTTATACGTTTGATACCGAAGAGCTCAAAAGATTTGGTGAGTTAGAAATGAAGCGTGCCCTCGAAAATGCGCCAAAGCTGGCGTGTCTTGGATGTTTGTGGGCAAGGGGCTATTCAGAGGTTAATGCTGAAGATGTAGGCAATGCCCTAGATGTTGGATTTGTTGGTGTAGATTTGCTTCTCGGAGGGCCCACTGGCGAAGCGGCAATCCTAATTGGGGTTAGGAAGTCTTTGTGGAGTGCATTGAAATATGTTGGCAAGGCCCTCTCCAAGAAGTTATACAGTCCAGCAACATATAAGACATTCGAAAAACAGCTAGCAGAAGCAGGCGTTGGGTCCCTTAAGAGATCTATGGCTTCGTATGAGAGGAAGATAACTATTCACCTAAAGAAGATCGAGGAAGCTAAGAGGAGTGGAGGGTATACTTCTTCGATGGAAAGAGAACTGAGAATATACCGATGGTCAATTCAAGCCATAAAGGACTTGTTAAAAATAAAAGGATGACCTTTACAGAGAAAAAGAAGAAAGTTGAACAACAATTATCTAAGTGGAACAAGCTTAAGGTGGATTCAGCCACGACGGAGGATCAGCTGGATAGACTTAGCCACGCACTATTAGACTTTGAGGAAAGTTCAATCGAATTGAATTCAATAATATCTAGGCTCTACAATGAAAATTTGACTCCAAGTGAAGTAGATGACCTCATAGTTGATATTGGGGAAGAGTTGCGGCACATTTTGTATCATATTCGAGATAGTAAAGCCTATGACTACTTGTTGTAGGCATAGAAAGAGGCAATCTCTCGCTGGTTAGATGAGACAATCGGGATCTACAAGAGTTTACGATCTTTTCTTCCGCAACTATGACCCTGCGATTGGCCGGATGCACCAGGTGGATCCGGTGGCAGCCAAGTATGCTTCGCTAACTCCTTACAACTACTCATTCAATAATCCGGCAGGTTTCAGCGACCCGAGCGGGGCAGACCCGGATTTGACCAATCCTGTTCCACAGAATGCTTACTACTTCCACAATGGGGCAGGTGCGGCCGGTTATCCCGGGTTGACTTACGATGACTGGATACCACAGAACACGCGAGGTGAGTATAATAATGCTTTTGGTTGGAGGACCGATCAAGTTTTAGGGTGGCTTGGCGGTAGTGGTTCGATGGGTGATTGGAGGAATGGATTACCGATGAGTGCAGTTATGTTTTTATCTCGGGCCCTTGAAAGTTCTAATGGAGGTGCGTGGAATGGAGGTGACGAACATTTTTACAGCCACAGTGAAACTATGGAATTCACGAGAGGCGCAAACGCAGGAGGATCTGGTACTGGCGGCAATTCAATATTTAGAACTATTGGATCTTTCCTTAAACGACTTTTTGGCGGAAAAAATCAGATATTGAATATATCTAGCTCAGTCATTGATTTTGAGAAGCATGCAAAAACTGTTGGGAAAGGAAGAGTTGTGGTGGGATTGAGAATTTACGGTGGTGACATACTCACTTTACCAACTGAGGGTTATAATAAGAAGGGGAAAAGACTGGAAAACGATGGGTGGAATTGGTCTATAGATGTGGTTAAGACACGGACTTGGAAAGTAAGTATTACACTCAACGACGGCGAAAAGGTAAGCCGCACTAGGCTGGAGGTTAAACATAATGGAGCATGGCATGGAGTCACTGAACTGCTGTTGAGCGTACCAGATATCAGAAGCATGGATCGCTATGACTGGTTTAAATCAAGATTTATACGAGATTCAGAATAGACTGTCCTATGAAATGGTGATGACCTTGGAAAATGACCTAATGGCACTGAAGCATCATCCGCCGTCCTTTGTTTTTCAGAATCGAAAAAAAATCTTCATCACACTAAATGTGGATGGTCTGTTTAAGCTAAGTGAGGATGCAGAGGCTGCTATCCTAAAGCTGGGCAAGAAGTCATCATTGACTCCTTACATGGGCTACAAATTCATTGCAGAAATGGAGTTTAGGGTAAGTGGTACTGAATTACAATTGTTGCGCTACGTTCATCGTCCATAGTTTCCGCAGCCCTGGTGGGCGTTCCGCGGGCGAAGCTAGTAGAGATGTGACCATTCGCTCCAATGTAGATTGTGGGATGTCCTTCGCTCAAGAGACCGATCAGGCGGCCACCAACCAGCGCAAGGCAACTGATGGTTCGTGCACACACCTCAACTATCAGAATCAGTTGGATGAACACAACGTTACTATCTCTCCGTAACCCATGACCCGCGCACTTCCCTTGCTTGCATTCCTATTCACCTTCCAGGCCGAAGGTCAAAGATTGGACACTGGGAGAGCGGATTCATTATTGCAAAGAATTGACCACCAAGGCAAGACATTGCTCGACAGCATCAACTCAATTGCCTCGATCAATCGCTACCGCGACTCGCTCCGCATACTAGTATGGTCCGACAGCCTTAGGCAAAGGGTAAACCTCAGGTATGATTCACGAGCTATAGCCTCAATTGTTGACAGCCTTCGTCGCATTCGCATCCCACACCTCTCAATCACCCACTCCACCGACAGTCTGGTACGCGTGAGAGAGACGTTTCTGAAAGAAGTGAGCGAAAAACAGAGAACTCTCCAAGAAAGCGTCTTAGGTCGCTATACTCGGTGGAGTGAATCAATAAGAAGCCGATTCAACCTCGATTCCGCTGGCGCGAGACCCCCTGGCCTTCCATCTGGTGCAAATGCGGTCACCCTTCCTGACCCGGCGCTTGCAGGAGGGACTCAAGCCCCGGGGACCAGCGTTGACCTTCCACAAATCCCTTCACTCCAGACAGAAGACTTCTCAGGCCTTGGAGTATCACCCGAGCTCAAAGCAGTTGGGGGCGACCTCGCTTTGCCGAATGCACAACAGCTCTCCGCCTTGGATAGCTACCTGCCGGAGATGCCTGACCCTATGAAGGAAATCAACGGCCAGATTGCCGGCGCGAAAGCTTTCAAGGATAACCCTGGCGACGCAGTGGAAAAAACGGCGACCAACATTGCGGAAGTGAAGCAGGCAACTTCAGCGTTAAAGGAAGCAGAGGCGATGAAACAGCAAAGTGAAGCATTGAATGTGGCAGGTGAACTGAACTCAGGGGAGGACGGGGCTGCCCTACGAAAGGAGGCAATGAATCACCTGGCGGGTCAAGAGAAAGTCCTTCAAAGTGCTATGAGCCAAATGGCGAAATACAAGAAGAAGTACTCTTCGATTGGCATCTTGTCGGAAATTCCAAAGAACAACTGGCTCCCTCGCAACGGGCTGAAAGGCCAACCGTTTCAGAAACGCTTTCGTGTTGGGCTCAATTCGGGGTTCAAACCACAGGGTGATACACTGCACATGGACTTATATCCAAACGCTTCCTATAGGATTACGGGAAGAATTGAGGCGGGGCTAGGTGCCAATTACCGCCTTTGCATTGATTCTGATCCCTTGGCTCTCAAACAACAGAATGCGACCTGGGGACTTCACGTCTTCACAATGGTGAAAACGTTTAAATCAGTGTTTATCCGTGTGGAACTGGATGGAAACAACCTCTTCAAATCCGAAACAGCTGACCACCCTGCTTACCGCGATTGGCGCTGGGCGTTTCATACGGGAGTTCAAACGAATTTTAAGCTCGGCAAGCGCTGGACAGGTAACGTCCAGATGTTGTACAATTTCGATTCGAGCCTTAAGGATGGGTTTCCGGAGAAGTTGTCGCCAAGGATAGGGGTGCAGTATTCCCTAAAATGATATGTTGAATTGTTCGAGACTGAGTCAAGAACTGGCTTGCCTCTGACAGGCGCCCATCTGGTCTGACGGACTGGCGATGAGGAGTAGCCGCGACCCTGATTTATGTCATTGCAATAGCGTTGAAAAGAAGCAACCTTAGCTTCACTTAAGCGTCTTTGTTTATATACCCCTTCCGGTGCTAGCCAATTTTCTCCTGATCACTTATCGAAACCTGGTCAAGAACAAGGTTTTCATACTCATCAACATCTTTGGGATGGGGGTGGCGATCGCGCAGTGCATCACCGGCTACTTCGCGTATACGTACGATGTCACTTTCGATACGATTCACAAGAACCGCGAGCAGGTATATCGAGTAAGTTCCGTGCGGGAGTTTGAAGGTCAGCTCACACGCTACGACCGGACCCCGCTGCCGCTGGGTGAGATTGTTGCGAAAACATTTCCGGATGTTCAGGCACGAAGCCGCTACACGGGATCATTTTCCAACTTCAAGATCAACAACGACGTTTTCACCAGCAATCTCCACTATGTTGACCCGGAGTTCTTCCGGCTCTTCACATTCGAATTCCTGGCCGGCAGCGCGGACGAGCTCAGGGACAAAACCAGTGTGGTGGTGAGCAAAGAAATGGCCGAGCGCCTGTTTGGCGATGTGCAGAAGGCTTACGGTAAATACATCACCCTGGTCTATGGGGAGCAGCTCAAGGAAGTGAAGATCACAGGAGTGTTTTCAAATCCACCGATGAATTCCAGTTTCTATAACAGCGCGGATGGTTCGTCCTACATGAACTACGAGAATGCCAAGGATGAGCACGCGAGCCTCAAAGACGACAACTGGGCGGCAACGACTGCTCTGTTTGTAAGCATTACGGACCCTGGCCGGGCTAACGCAGTGCATTCGCAGCTCCAGCCCTTCCGCGAGAACAATAATAAGGTCCGCGAAGATTTCCAGGTAAAAGAATTTGTCCTGGACCCGTTCTCTACCATGGCGAGAAACGACCGTGCAGATGATGTCCGCAGCAGTACGTGGGGTGCGCCACCCATCTCTGCCGTCATCGGCTCCAACGTCATGGGTGTGCTGGTGTTGCTGCTGGCCTGCTTTAACCTGACCAACACGTCCATCGCCATTTCGTCGCGACGTTTGAAAGAAATTGGTATTCGGAAAGTGATGGGAAGCTCGCGCAGGATTCTTATTACCCAACACATCGGGGAGACTATGGTGATATGCCTGCTGGCGGTCCTCCTGGGGTTGTTACTTTCGGATTTCATGGTCCGGGGCTGGAACTTCATGTGGCAGTACTTTGTCCTTACGCCTGATTACCTGGAAGGAACCTTCATCGCTTTCCTGATTGGGCTGCTTCTGTTTGCCGGCCTGGCGGCCGGGAGCTACCCCGCCTTTTACATTAGTAAGTTCAACCCAGTGGTCATTCTGAAAAACAAGCTTCAATTTACAGGCACCAACTTTTTCACGCGTATCCTGCTCATGCTGCAGTTGGCCATCGCGCTGATCTCCATCGTCTGCGCCATCGGATTTTTGCAAAATGCCTCCTACCAGCGCAACTACGACCTGGGCTTTGATGTGCGTGGGTCGGTGGTCGCTTACATGAACAACGGCAGTGAGTTTGAGACTTACCGGAATGCCTTGCTTGCGGACCCGCGGATCACCTCAATGGCTGGCGCTCGCAGCGGCATATTTTCGAATCGCATTAACGATCCCATTAAACATGAATCCCGTCAGTTGGACGTGGACATCATTGAGGTGGGTGACAACTACCTGGCCACTCTCGGA
>CAZJWV010000130.1:0-7759 GCA_964549855.1 uncultured Ohtaekwangia sp.
GATCAGAACGGTGGAGACCGACGCTGAGGATGGGATGTGTGTGGATACGCCAGAGGATCTTGAGAAGGCGCGTGCGTATCTGAAGAAGGTGATGCAGTGAATTCTCAGTGCGCGTTGTGCCCCTAACTCCTAAAGGGGGACAACTTGAACAATGAGTTGGTCAGCGAGACGGCAGTTTCTGCAAACTATCCTATGAAATGTCTTACCGGTCCGCGTCTCGCGGTACCGGTACCCCCGAGCAATCAGGTGCGCATTGTACTATGAAATGCTTCTCAAATGCACTTGACTCAATCTTCATCACGGTCCCAATCCGGATCCCGATACCTATCAGGGAAAATCCTCAAATCACTCAGGTGGTGTCATCCTTAGTTTTGTGATCGCAAAATCTCTCACCGCAGCATTCACCGCTTCGATATCCTTTGAAACGACGCTTGAACCGAGCACATGGCCGCCGGCGTTGGGAATTGGCACGGTCATTTTCAAGTCATCCGGAGTTGCAATTTGCTCGTTCATTTTAAGAATTGCCTCTACCTTCACTTGCTCGTCTTGCTCAAGTTCGCTTTTGAAAAAGTAGAGTGAAAGGGTAGGTTGCGTTATCTTCTTGAACGTGCCTTCATTCATCTTGTCTTCCAACAACTCCTGCAACTGACAAACGGCCTCCAACCTGTACTTATGATTCCAGTAACGCAAGTCAAGCGTGGAATCCGCGCCGGCACTGACCGGAGTGACGTTGTAGTCGCTACCCTGATTGAGTCGCGCGATTTGAAGTCCCCACGGGTTATTGGCGATCCAGGCAAGAGGGTTTCTAAGCTCAACGTTTGGCGACATGTTGATCAGGGCAAATACATCGTCAGGGTAAGTGGCCGCCAGTATTAATGCCATGGTGCCCCCGGTTGAGGTGCTCATGACAATCACTCTGTCGCCGATGGCTTTGCCGATGGCCAGGGCTTCCTTCGAACTTTTCCACCACCGGTCGGCACTAAAATTCAGCAACGCGTCTGTAGTGTCGACACCATGATCAGCCATGCGGGCCAGGTAAAGGTTACATCCAAAGGTCTTTGCAAACTGCCGGTGCACCGGATCGCCTTCGCCCTGGCTGGCAGAGAATCCGTGAATGTAAACAACACTGTAAGGAGTCTTCTTACGAGTACTGTCAGCCCACACGATGCGAGCTTCATTGTCTGGCTTTAATTTGTGTTGTGCTTCATTTGCAGCAACATATTTCTCCAGGCCATCCGGGTCGGTTGGCACCTGGATCGCTGTGGGGTCCCATAACGGCTTGCTAGGCTCCGGACCCAGCGCATAGACGCCGAGAAGAAGGAGAAAGGGAAAGGAGATGAGGATGGTGCGGCGTTTGATCATGACTGGAATATACGAAAGGTGGATCGACTGACGCGCCCGTATGTTTTGCCACGCCTTTTAAGGCGTGGACAAACAAGCACCAAAATAATGATGGACTTTAGTCCAACCTCCCTCCGCTTGAAAGCAGCGGTTTCTGGGAGGGCTAATGCCCGACATTTTCTCAACTAGAGTCCACGCCCTAAAGGGCGTGGCAAAACTAAGAACCAGCAACCAGCTTCCAGTTACCCCATCAACTCGGCCAACTCAAGCCAGCGTTCACTCTTGCCCTCGATCTGTCCCGTCAGGCCCTTAATTGCCGTCGCCAACTTCATCAGTTCTTCATGATCCATTTCCGCCTGGTTCATTCTTGCCACCAGTGCAGTTTTCTCCGCTTCCAGTTTCTCAATTTCTTTCTCGAGCTGTTCGTACTCGCGCTTGTCCTTGCTGGAAATCTTCTTTTTCTCACCGTTATCTCTTTTGGCTTTCTCAACGGGTGGGGCTGGCGGAGGCGTTTCTTCTGCTGCCTCGTCCAATGAATCGCGATAGTCAGTGTAGTTGCCGTTGAACAACCGGATCTCTCCATCACCCTCAAACACAAACAGCTGGTCGACGAGATGGTCCATGAAGTAGCGGTCGTGTGACACGAGCAGCAGGCAGCCCGTGAACTTCTCCAAGAAATCCTCCAGCACGTTGAGGGCATCGATGTCGAAATCGTTGGTGGGCTCATCCAGCACCAGGAAGTTGGGGCTGGTGACGAGCAGTTTGAGGAGCTGCAAGCGTTTTTTCTCTCCCCCACTCAGTTTTTCAACATAGGTGTACTGTTTTTCAGGGGGGAACAGGAAGTTGTCGAGGAACTTCGAGGCCGATACCTGGCTTCCATCCGAAAGCGTGATAAACTCCGCGATCTCTTTCACCTCTTCAATGATCCGGTGATCCGGCTTCAGCGTCATGGTGTCCTGGGTGAAGTAGCCAAACTTTGTGGTCACCCCGGGTATCACCTCGCCGGTGTCCGGTTTCAGCTTCCGCGTGAGCATATCCAGCAACGTAGATTTTCCCACGCCATTCTTGCCAACCACCCCGATGCGGTCGAACTTCTTGAACACGTAGGAGAAGTCCTTCACAATCGTGTGATCGCCATACTTCTTCGAGATGTGGTCGACTTCCAGGATCTTTCCTCCCTGTCGCGATTCCCTTATGTCCAGCTCAAGCCTATCCTTCTTCAAGTCTTGTGAAGCCTTCTCTTTCAATTCGTAAAAGGCATCAATCCGGTATTTCGCTTTGGTCCCTCGCGCCCTCGGCTGGCGTCGCATCCATTCCAACTCCTTCTTCAGCAACTGCTGCGCCTTCGCTACCTCCGTCTTAAGCATCTCCTCACGCATGGACTTCTTCTCAAGAAAGTAGGCATAGTTGCCCTTGTAACGATACAACTGCTTGCGGTCTATCTCAATAATCTCGTTGGCAACGTTGTCAAGGAAATATCGGTCGTGCGTGACCATGATGAGGGTAATGCCAGGATTGGCCAGGTAGTGCTCCAGCCACTCGATCGCTGTCAGGTCGAGGTGGTTGGTCGGCTCATCCATAAAGATCAAGTCTGGATTGGCCAAAAGCAGCTGGGCCAGGAAGATTCGCTTCCTCTGTCCGCCGGAAAGCTGACTGAACGCTTTGTCCAAATCAGGGACATCCAGACGCGACGTGACTTCCTGGACTTTGGCATCGTAATCCCATGCATTCAACTCTTCCATCCGTTCGAGGGCGTTCTGCATTCGCTCGGCACAGGCACCTCCGGGTGATGAAGGCAGTCCTCATACTCTTTAGCCGCAGCAGCCAATGGGTTGGACAAATCAAAAAGGATGTCCTTAACAAGTGTTTTCCCGGGCACTTCGCTTTGCTGGTTTAGAATGCCGACGCGAATGCCCTGGCGAACCACGACCACGCCCTGGTCAGGCTGCATTTCGCCGGCCAGGATTTTCAATAGGGTGGTCTTGCCGACACCGTTGTTGCCCACGAGAGCAAATTTTTCACCCTGTGAGATGCCCAGGGAGATGTCTTTAAACAACCATTTGTCGTCAAAGCCCTTAGTGATGTTTTCAGCGGAGAGGTAGTTCATTGTAAAAAATGGGTGCAAAGATAACAATCCAGAACTCAGTTCTGGACAGGGACCCTTCGACTCCGCTCAGGGTGACGTTGCGTTGACTCCATATCCCTCGGCTCCGCTCGGGATGGGGGCACCGAGCGGAGCCGAGGTGCCTACAACTCAGACGAGACCGTCATGCCGAGCGTAGTCGAGGCACCACCACTTCGACCCATCTTGGGACGGTTTATTTCATTTTGAAGCCATCCCCTTGATGTGCCATGGGTACCGGTACCGCGAAACGCGGACCGGTAAGACATTTCATAGAAAGCAACTGCAAAAAGAAAAGACCGTCCTCGTAAAGACGGTCTCTCACAGTAAAAAACCTTTGACCGGGAAGCAGCTAAAAATTCACCACGGATATCCCCCGAAAAATTCGGGGCATGTGGTGGCGACTGCCATAGGTCGCCCGATCAAAAAGACGGCACTCCGGCGCCGGCAAAAAATATTTGCTGCCAACAACCACTACGAATGGAGCAAATGACCAGTCACGCCGGAGATGCCATGCCTTCGGAGCTCGGCGCTCGGTACTCGGCACTCGGCCCTGGCTTCTCGGCACTCGGGGCTCACAGCCTGATATGGAAGATTCGTTTGTTGCTGAAAGTGAAGCCTGTAACCACCAACAGGAATCAATTTCCGAAACTAACGAACGCACCAAACCCAACGCCGAGAACCGAGCAGCGAGAACCGAGAACCGAGTACCGAGCAGCGAGTACCGAGTCACGTTCAGTCCACGTTGTCGTGGAGGAACTTATTATTCCCCAACAGCGAGTTATCGTCGTTGAGGTTGTACTTCGAGATGAAGCGCTCGGAAGAGTGCGGCACGTTGTCCATCTTCACCCCGCGGCGGAGGTAGGCGGGCAACGTCCACTTCTCGTTAAATTCCTCTTTGCTCATCTCCTGCTTGCGGGCGGACTTCAACTTCTCGCGCCGCTCTTTGGCCTGCTGCTGCAGGCGCTCCTTTGTTTTTCTTACGTCCATAAGTCCTTCATCGTTTATGACCTGGTCGGCCGCGATCTCGCGACCCACCGAATACTCATCCTCATCATTTTTTGCAAGGCCGAAGTCGTCTTCATCCTCGAGGTCCTCCTGATGCTTTTCAACAGGGAACTCCACCTTGCGGGCGATAACGTCCTCCTGGTCGAAGAGCGGCAACGGAGGGAGCACGCGCTCCTCGCGGCGAGGCTTCACCTCAGGTGCGGGCTCAGGCTTCACTTCAGGTACCTCATCTACCGGCGGCTCTTGCTCTTCCTTCGCTTCAGGCTCAGGTTGGAATGTCTCGGGAAGAGGATCAACGACCCACTCCGTTTGGACCGGCTCGACACCCCTTGTGACGGGAACGAACTCCAACTCGGCTTCCGGTGTAATCTCTGTCTCGAAGCCAAAGATGTTCGGGTCACTGGCGACCGGTACGGAAGCATCTAGAAAGGTCTGCGCATCGGTCACCTCCCCTGCGCCGAGCTCAGTCGAAGCGTCAACCGGCTTTAGTGAGATGTCGTAGTTGCGGTTACTGACGGCTGGGTCGGTCCATTCGTCAACAACCGCCTGACTCTTTTCCAGGTCAAGGGTTTTCTTCGTCTCCGGCTTCTTCGGCTCCGTACGTCCCTGGCCGGCAAATCCGGTGGCGATTACTGTAACACGGATTGATTCACCGAGTTCCGGGTCAACGCCATGACCGAAGATCACTTCACATTCGTCGCCAGCTTGTTCCTGGATGAATTCTGTAATCAAGCTCAACTCGTCCATCCGGAGTTCGGCAGCCTCACCCGACACAATCGAGAGGAGAATTCGCTTTGCTCCCATGATGTCGCAATTCTCAAGCAGCGGAGAGGCAAGGGCCTGTTGCGCGGCACGGAGGGCACGGTCTTCACCGCTCGTCTCGGCCGATCCCATCACGGCGGCGCCGGCGTTCAGCATCACCGTGCGCACATCCTGGAAGTCAACGTTGACATACCCGGCAAGCGTGATGATTTCCGCGATGCTCTTGGCCGCCGTCGTCAACACGCCATCGGCCTCACCAAAGGCGGTGCTGATGGAGAGGTTGCCGAACATCTGGCGGATTTGGTCGTTGAGGATGGCCAGCACGGTATCGCAGCTGGCACGCATGCCGTCCAGACCGGCCTGTGCCGCAGCTTGTTTCTTGCGGCCTTCGAAGGCGAACGGCATCGTCACGATTCCTACCGTGAGGATGTCCATTTCCTTGGCGATGCGAGCAATCACTGGTGCAGCTCCGGTGCCTGTGCCACCGCCCATACCGGCGGTGATGAACACCATCTTCGTTCCGGCAAGTGCTTCCCGGATCTGGTCCTTGCTTTCCAGCGCTGCCCCACGGCCTACTTCGGGGTTTGCGCCGCAGCCCAGGCCTTCCGTGAGGTTGCTGCCGATCTGTAGTTTGTTTGGTACCGGGCTGCTGTTGAGCGCCTGGAGGTCGGTGTTGCACACAATGAACTCGACATCCTTGATGCCGAGACGGTGCATGTGGTTCACCGCGTTGCTGCCGCCGCCGCCAACGCCGATCACCTTGATGATCGACTTGTTGGCATGCCTGGCTGGCAAGTCAAATTTGTAAGCTGATCCTGTTTGAAACATAAAAAGTTGTTTAGTGGTTAGCTAAAAAGTCAGTTCAGTTAATATTCATTCTTACCGTCGAGGTCGTCGATCAACAACCCCTTCGTCTTGTTGAGGATATTCGAGAAGAAATCTGAAGCAGGGCGCGAGCTCTTCTTCACTTTCACCGTCACCTTGTTTTCCATAGCCTCGCGATAGCGCTCTTCACGCTCGTCGAGAGAACGGAATCCTGCAAGCACGAGACCAACGGCCGTGGCATACATGGGGCTCTTCACGGCCTCCAGTTTGCTCTTGCCCAGGTGTTCGTTCGGGTAACCGATGCGCGTGTCCATGCCCGTCATGTACTCCACGAGGTGCTTCAGACTGTTGAGCTGTGAGCCGCCACCTGTGATCACGATGCCGCCGGCGAGACGTTTCTCGAAGCCACAGCTGATGATCTCCGTGTGCGCCATCTCAATGATCTCCTCCATGCGCGCCTGGATGATGCTCGCCAGGTTTTTCACCGAGATCTCCTTGGCCGACCGGTTGCGGATGCCCGGGATGGACACCACTTCGTTCGGGTTGGCTTCTTCGGAGATCGCCTTTCCAAACTTGGTCTTGAGCTGTTCGGCTTGCTTGGCCATCACCATCAGCCCCGACTGGATGTCGTTGGTGAGGATGTTGCCTCCGAACGGGATCACCGCCGTGTGCCGGATGATGTTGTCGTAGAAGATGGCAATGTCCGTCGTGCCGCCACCGATGTCGATGAGGCAAACGCCGGCTTCCTTCTCTTCGTCGCTCAGCACAGCCAGGCTCGAGGCCAGTGGTTCAAGGATGAGGTTGTCGATCTCCAGGCCAGCACGACGAATGCACTTGTTGATGTTGTTGATGGCACTCGTCTGGGCAGTGATGATGTGGAAGTCGGCTTCCAGCTTCACCCCGCTCATGCCTACCGGGTCTTTGATGCCCTCTTCGTAGTCGACCGTGTAGTCCTGGGGCATCACGTGGATGATCTCGCTACCCGGGGGTATCACGATGCGGTACATGTCCTCTGTCAACCGGCTGACGTCTTCGATGTTGATTTCATCATCGTTCTGTGACCGGGTGATGCTGCCGTGGTGGATGGTGCTGCGGATATGCTGGCCGGCGATACCGACGTTCACCACGCCGATGTCGATGCCCGACATGTCGCTGGCCTCCTTGACGGCCTTTTCAATGGCGTAGACAGTCTTGTCGATGTTCGTCACAATGCCTTTGACGACGCCCTCCGACTCGGCCTTGCCCATGCCAAGCACTTCGAGTTTTCCGAACTCGTTCTTGCGCCCGACGATCGCGCAGATCTTTGTTGTGCCGATGTCGAGCCCGACGACTATTTTATTTTCCTTTTCCATAGCTCAAAACGTGTTTAGTGGTTGTGATTAAAAAGTGGTGATATCGGTTAGGTTTAATGTGCAATCAGTTGTCCCTCATAGGTCAGGTTTACTCGTTCGTATCGCGTCCATCCCTTTTGTGGAAGAATCTCTTTGTAGAAAACCATCAGCTTGCGCAATTTCTCCTCGTAGCCTGCGGCTTTCCCAAAATCAACAACCTGGCCTGTCACTTGCGGATAGAGGGTAATGTCTCCTTTCTGATTCAGGTCGAGCTGTGCTACCTGGGCAGTCCAGAATGGATCATCAAGAATGTACTCCATCATTTCCATCAGTTGCCTTCCTTCTTCCGACTTGGTCAGGTCACCCGACT
>CAZJWV010000131.1:0-7551 GCA_964549855.1 uncultured Ohtaekwangia sp.
TACAGATTTACCGATTTGTCAGTTCGCCCCTATCGGAGTCCGATAGATTTTGAAAGTGTTAACCCCAATCTGCCCGTAAAGAATAAACAGGTGGTCGCCGACGATGGTCATCCCGTAAACCGTCTTGTTGGCCGTGAAGTCGAGCGTGCAAGGAATAAACGCGAAAGACTGGGTGCGCGTGTTAAATACGCCAAACACGGTCTCGATCACAGTCAATGCCGGATCGGGATTGGTTATGTAACGCTGCCCGGCCAAATAAATCAAATGACGATAGCGTGCGGCGAATGTCCTGTTAATGGGAGTTGGCAACTTGAGGGTCTGTGTTTCACCAGACGCCATATCATGGACGAAAATGTCATCCTCACCTACATCAGGTGTAGGTACGAATGCCTGCCTCCCACCAAAAACGTACAACTTGCCATCGATAATCTCTCCATGCGCCCAATACCTGGGCTCAGGCAGGACTCCAACCTGGATAAGTTGACCTGAAACCTGGTCGTGCCTGTAGATCTTATCCGCGTTCGGTCCAGTGGAAGCCGGGGAGCCAGGAGGGAACATGAGGTCACCACCGAACAGGAAAACATTGTCGTCGACCACAGTAGAACCGTACCGGGTAATGACCAGGTTGTGCGGAACTGAAACCGGATCGGTGCTAAGGTCGAGGGGATAGGTATGGACTACAGTCGCTCCCACTACTTTTAGCTCATCGTTGATGATATGCAACTCCTTGGTCACAAAATCCGTGTTGACGACATCGTGGGTGGTAAAAGCCCCGTCATCGATATCATACCGAATCACCCGCTCCATGTTTACACCCGGAGTTACATTAAAGGCCTTGTAGGCGAAGTAGAGCGAATTCGATGCCATGGAGCCTGTGAATCCTGCCGCCTGCTCTAACCCTATTGCTGTTCCGGTGATTTCAGAAAGGAACTCGAATTCCAGTGTTGCAGGAACAAAGGTTGTCTCGGGTTCCGGCACCAGGTTGAAACTGAAGTGGTGAGGTCCCATTTGATATTCAAAAGATATCTGCTTGTCGGTTATCAGCGAGATGTCCAGGTTTGGATCGTCCGGTGTGATTGTGCCATCCGAATTGAGTGTCAACGTTATGGTGTGACCTGAGAGGTAATAGTCGAGCAGGGCTTCCTCAGCCGTTGTGGCACTCGCCCTGATTTGGTTTCTGATTTGCCACTTCAACTGGACAACGCTCGGGGTCGATGGGTCAGCCATGAATACAAATTCATCGTCATTGACATTGGCCAGGTTGGTAATTGAGAACCCATCCGTTGGCGTGGGCGAGAGACCGGCATCTCCTATTTTCCAGGATCTTGCGTTCCCCGAGGTTAGCTGATTCAGCATCACCTGTGTTGATGGCTCCTCTTTTTGGCACCCTGCCAAACCTGCCAGGATCAAGACAATTGCAAGCTTCTTCATGTGAGTCATTCTAAGTTAATCTAAGTTAATAGTTTGCGATTTATTATCTGAATTTCATGGTCTAGGGCTTATGGCGCTCAAGCTGGAATGTCAAGGGAAGAGAGAACTTGCTCGGCACAGGCTTTCCATCGATCGTTGCCGGTTTCCAGGCGGGCATGTTTCTAATTAGCCGGAGTGCCTCTGCGTCGATAGCCGGGCTCAGAGAATTCAATAGTGTGATCTGCTCGATCTGACCCCGACTGCTGATGAGAAACGTCACCGTTACTAAACCCTCGATGGAGTCCCGTACGGCTTCTTCAGGGTATTTTAGTTCGTTGCCAAAATATTGGTACAAGTGGGAGATGCCCTCGATCGGCTCAGCTTCACGGTATACAAGGTATACGGCAGTGGAAGGCGTTGGTGGCTTTGTCTTCTCCTCATTAGCTTCTTTTTTCTGCAACGCAACCCCGCTTGGTTTCGGCTTAACTTTCACCGACGGGAGCTCTTGCTCAGGCATGACCTTCAGTGATATCACCGAATCAGGTGTGGTGGCCTGGGGCAGACTCAGATTGGGTTGCCCCGACGTAGTCGATGGCTCAGCAAGCGTTGCGCTGTCGTCTTGGCTAATCCAGAAAAGGAACACGGAACCAGACACTATTACCAGGCTCCCCATGATCACCTTGAAGTTGCCAACGGTCTTTGCCCAATACGGCATGCTAGCCGCCTGCTGCACGAGGCCATTGAAATCCATGAGCCGGCTAATCTCTTCATCGGTAATGACCGGCTTCGTATTCATGACCTTAATCTTGTGGTTCATAAGTCAAAAAGATCTTTTTTAGTTTTTCCAACACCCGGTACATTCTCACTTTAGCATGGTTTTCAGTAATTCCATAGATCGCCGCAATGTCCTTGAACGGCATTGTCTCGAAGTACCGCATCTCCACCAGCTCCAATTCAGGCGGTGAAAGCTTCTGAAGGATTTCCTGAAGGCGGTCAAGGAGGTCCGGAGACTTTTCCTCTTCCGCCTTCAGTTCTTCAAACAAACCTTCAACCTGAAAATCCTCGACTACTACGTACCTGAGCTTCCTGGCTTTGCGGAAGTAGTCATGACACTCATTGATGGCAATCCGGTAAAGCCAGGCGGAGAATGGAACTCCCCGGAATTGGAAATTACCGAGCTGTGTCAACGCCTTAAGGAAGACCTGCTGAGTGATATCGGCACTTACCTGTCTATCTCCTACCCTTCTGAGAATGAACAGGAATATGTCCTTAAAGTACTTTTCGTAGATGGGCCGAAAGGCAGCGTGGTCCTTAATGGACTGCTTTAATACCTCGTGCTCGGCCTCAAGGGCCGTTGCGTTATCAACATCCTTTTCCACGTACTACGGCAAGAATTCAAAGCCATAACGGGGCTTCCTTCAAAAGATACAGAAGTAGGAAGTAAATAAATTAAAAGCCTAAACCGCGGTTAAACGGGGGTGGGCAGTGAGCATCACTAAGTAGTAAGTGAGGGTAAATTCAAAGCAGCAACTTAAAAGATCCGTGAGTTGCGATCTACCGATCACCGATTACTGATCACTGATTACCTTTTCATCGTCTCAAGGCTCTTATCTCCCTTCACAAGCCCACCCTTCTTGCGCAGATACTGGTCAAACCAGCCTATCGTCCTATCCCCTACGTTCTGGATGAACTTGGGTTCTACAAAGCCGTGTGGCTGACGAGGATAAGCTACCATCTCTGTAGGAATACCTCTGCGCTGCAAGGCGCGGTGCAGCTGGTAACCCTGCTCAATCGGCACGCGGTCGTCGGACTGTCCATGGATGACAAGCGTTGGGGTGGTCGCGTTCTTGATGTTGAACATGGCACTATGCTTGGCGTACACATCCGGATCGTCCCAAAACTCCTTTTCGAAATAGCTCGGCAGGAAGTCGGGAATGTCGGCTGTACCATTGAAGCTCATCAGGTTGGTAACAGGTGCTCCTGCCATGGCCGCCTTAAATCGATTCGTCTTCGTGATCACCATGCTGGTCATGTAGCCGCCGTAACTCCAGCCCGTGACTACGCAACTGTCGGGATGTACGACCCCATCCGCGATAAGCTTGTCCACGCCACCCATCAAGTCGTCATAGTCATTAAAGCCCCAGTCGCGGTGGTTGGCCTGGCGGAACTCTGCTCCATAGCCACTGCTGCCTCGAGGATTGGCCCGGAGCACTACGTAACCCTTGGCGGCAAACGCCTGGAGTGGATACGGGCTCGAAGCGCCGGTGTACGATTCGGAAAACACACCTGCCGGACCTCCATGCACATTCAGGATCAAGGGATACTTCTTCCCTTTTTGGTAGCCATGTGGATAGGTAACTACTCCTTCAATAGTATACTTATTGTCTTTTGATTTCCAAGAGCTTATCTCCGATTTGGCGACAGGTTGATTCACCATGTAGTCACCGTGTGTGTTCGATACCTTCTTGCCTTGCATGGTGGCCACCGAAGCGACGTAGACCTCTGCCGGCGTTTCGGTATCCTGATAGATGTAGGCAATGTCTCCTTTACGATTGGCTGATATGGCGTTCATGAGCCCCTTGGTATGCGTGCTCACTTTGCGGGGCTTGCTGCCATCTGCACCTGTGTAGTACACGTGGGCGGTGGTGTGAAACGATTCATTGTAGTAGATGCCTTTGCCGTCGGCACTCCACCAATGGCTGCCCGGCGATTCATCAAAGCTGGCCGCCAGGTCTGTGGTCTTCCCTCCTGCTGCCGGTATTGTCCGGAACCCGGTCTTGCTGGCCCACCTAACCTCACCTTTCGTCGTTTGATAGCAGATCGTTTTACCATCGGGTGACCACGCTGGTCCAGCATCGAGCCCGGGTCCCGTCGCGAGAGCTTTTATTGCACCGCCGGCAACGGCCACGGTTGAAATGTCTGAGGTAGTCCAGGCATTGGCCCAGCTTCCTTCCTGGTGTGTGAAGGCCAACGTTTGTCCATCCGGCGACCACGCCATGTCTGTGACGTGCGAAGGGCCGTGGGTGAGCTGCTTCACTGGGTATTTCCCCTTGGCGTTCTTCGTTAAACTTACCACGAACAGTTGGGCATTGTCAAAATTGTCGACGACTTGCCAGTCTGTCTTCTCTTTGCGGTCCTTCTTGATCCGGACGGCTGATGAATCGTTCATACGGAAGGCAATGCTCTTGCCATCAGGGCTCCATGCATAGTCGACCACGTTATCGGTGACATCCGTGATCCGTTCGGCCTCCCCCCCCATCAGCCGGACACGATAAATCTGGCTTACTCCTTCTGTCTCCCTGGAAGACCGGAACGACAGATATTTACCATCCGGCGAAAAGCCAGGCGACGTGCAAGACTTATCACCGAACGTCCACTGCTCAGGCTGGCCGTCGGGTGTGGTCACCCAGATGTGCGTGAGGAAGTCAGACTGGTCGGCGGTCATGCGGGCATCAGCGACAGTGAAAGCGATGTGCTTACCGTCCTCGGCGATACTGACGCCCCCCAGGCGCTTGTAGCTCATCATGTTGGCGGGAGTCCAGCCGGATTGGGCAACGGCGGCCGCGGAGACAACGCAGGCGCAAAGCAATAGAAGGTTCTTCATGGTTTCGATTTAGGATGGGGAACCTAGACAAAATCCATGGAATAAGCCAAAGAGGTGGTGGCTAATGGCCAAGGATTTCCAGTTAGGCGGCAAAAAGCTACTTTGCGTTGACAGCCAACTTGCTGATGCTTCGATTCCTTGCCTGCCTCCTACTCCTTCCCTTTCCTGGCTTCGGACAGGATCCCGATGCCGTTTACGTTGATAAACGAATGTCATTGACCATTGAAGTCAAGAACGATGCATTGGCAATCGTTGAAGAAGGGGGCTTTCGAAAAAAGTTTATCCGCAATTTTCAAAAGTACGCCACGGAGGAAGTCTACTATTCTGATTTCGATCCGATTGATCGCCTGGAGGCAGAAGTTGAGTTTCCGAGAGGCTCGACAACGAAACGAGAAGACGTCAATACCATAGAAACACAGGATTTCTTTGAACCCGGAATCTTCTATGGCGGGCACAAGCGACAGCGCATCACGTTTCCGGTCTCCATTACGGGGACCACGGCGTATCTCAGTTACCGCAAGAAGATCCTGGAGCCGCATCTCATCAACATGTTCTTCTTCGACGACGACATCCCGGTCGGAGTAGCAACCTATACCGCTACGTTCCCGAAGTCAGTGGTGGTAGGTCATAAACTGTTTGGCAGGGATGCAGACCGAATTGGTTTTACAAAGACAGAGCAAGGGAACAACTTCACCTATACCTGGCGGATGGAAAGCGTTCCCGCCTACCGCCGTGAGGATGATGCACCATCCCGTTTGTGGGTTTCACCACACATTATCCTCTTCATTGAATCCTACAACACCCGTGGCGGCTTGAAGCCGGTCTCGCGTAATGCCGGCGACTTATTCAATTGGTATGCCTGGACGCTCAAGCAGATCCCCAGCCAGAACAGCATCGACTACGCCGATTTTGTAAAGAAGCTCACTTCCCGTGACGCGTCGGATATTGACAAAGCCAGGACAGTTTTCCAATGGACTCAGCAGCACATACGATACGTGGCTTTTGAGGATGGCATGGCGGGATTTATCCCACGACCCCCAGCGGATGTATACACCAAGAAATACGGCGACTGCAAGGACATGGCTTACCTGATGAAGGATATGCTGGTGATGTCCGGGGTAACCGCGTACCCGGTTTGGATCGGCACGCGCCGAAAGCCATATGCCTATACGGAGTTGCCCGCAACGAGCGTGAGCAACCACATGATCTCTGCAGTAAAGAACGCAACGGGCTACTACTTCCTTGACGCGACGGATCCCTTCGTTCCCTTTGGCTTTCCGTCGAGCATGATACAGGGGAAGGAAGCAATGATCTGGTTAGGTGATGCCAAGTATGAGATTGTCCGAATCCCGGAGATGCCCAGAAATCAAAGCCAGCGTATCGATTCAATCCGTGTTAGCCTCACTGGTCAGGATTTGCGCGGGGCTGTGAGTGCCAGGATGACGGGGTACGTGAAAGGTGAATTTCAAATACACCGTCTGAGGGCCGAACTGCAACGAGACCAGGAATACATCAAAGAGCTTTTCCTTACCCAGGCCAACAACAATGCGACAATCAGCAACCTCATCTTGCCAGAGAAGTCAGATGTGGCACTCACCGGAAAGGTTGCATTCGATTTCACCATCCCCTCCTACGCCAAGCAAGTTGGGAACAAGATGTATGTAAACTTGAATGCGATCAAAACGACAAAGGGGACGCGGGCCGAAGCCGGCCGGATCAGCCTGCTGGAAAATGAATTTCGTTTTGAAGAACATTCGACAACAATACTGCAAGTCCCAGAAGGATTCTCGCCGTCGTTTGTGCCCAATCCATTCGTTAGCCAATCTCCGGAGTTCGGCGCTTCCATTTCGTATGAAGCGGCTGGCAACTCTCTCATCATGAAGAAGAGTATCTATCACGACTTTCTCTACCTGGGTCCTGAGAGATTCGCCGCCTGGAACCAATTCCTTGACCAACTGCACAGTGCCGAGCAAAAGTCCGTAACCCTGACCAAGCCATGAACACGAAAGCAACCTATATCTTCTGTTGTCTTCTTGTTACCCTGTCAGCCATCGGGCAGGACTACAAGTGGTCAGACAACCCGACTGTCCTGGCACCCAGGCCGGAGTGGAACGATCAGCCTGGGTATATCGGGTACCATTACCGGGAGTACGCGCTTCGTACCCAAAAACGTGAATGGAAAACACTCCTCACAGAACACAAGGTGGTGCATGTCAACTCGCAGGCGGGAATTGAGAAATTCAACAAGGTATATATCCCCATGAGGGCGGGCATGGAGTTGAACTCCCTTGATGTTCGAGCCATCAGCCCCCAGGGCCAGGTGACCGTGATGAAGAAATCCAGCCTAAAGGAACTTACCAACATGGAAGGCTTTGGCAACTTCAAGATCTTCGCCATCGAGGGACTAGTAGTCGGGGGCGACCTTGAATACATCTACAGCACCACCATGAGTCCCCAAGCATTTGGCACCGTTGACTTGCAGCAGGATGCACCTGTTGTGGCTTCAAAGGTCGATGTAGTTTTCCCGGAGATGAATC
>CAZJWV010000132.1:0-7492 GCA_964549855.1 uncultured Ohtaekwangia sp.
ACCTGGTGCCTGCTCGATCCGGTGAACGGCCGACCCAAGCGCATCAGCGCGGAGCTTGAACTGCTGCTTCGATTAAAAGAAGGAAAGTAGCCCGTCCTTCAGGAGTTTGCGCCGACGCTTCTGGTTTGTGAGATAGAAGAACGCCCAGCACAGCCCTAGCTGAAAAAGGAGGAAGGCCACGATAGCAAAAAGTATAGTCATGAGCTTATCGTTAGAAGAAGCTAAACTATAACAAGATTGCATATTATCCTAATTAACAAGTGATTATCTGTACTTATATAAAGTAACTAATGAAATCTGTGATCATTGACATGCTGGAAAAGGTCAATTCTGCCACGTCAGTGAGGAAAATTGCCGTTTGGGTGGGTAAGAGCCCAACCAGATTCGGCCAGCTGGTTGATGCCATCGACAAAGCCTCTCCCAGGGCTCAAATCAGGGCGGCCTGGTCGATGAGCTACTGTGTGCAGAAATACCCTGCACTCGCAAACCCCCAGATGGGCAAGTTGGTAAGGCTGCTTGCTCACCCTGGCACAAATCCCTCGACAACCAGATCCGTCGTCCGGGCGCTCCAGTTTGTGGAGGTGCCCTCTGTTTACCAAGGCAAGGTGGCCGATCGCTGCTTCACCCTCCTTGCCGACCCGACCGTTGCCACTGCAATCCGGGCATTTTCGATGACTGTGTTGGAAAACCTCTCTTTACAGAACAAAGACCTTCGGAGGGAACTCTGCCTGATCCTGGAAGATCAATTGCCTTACGGGAGCACCGGCTTCATTAACCGCGGTCGTAAGATCCTCAAGCGCTTGAAACCGGCACTGCCATAGCTCTTTCGAAGCTCATCCCAGAAATCCCACAAATCCCAGTTAGCTTTGCCCCCTCGAAAATGGGCGAAGCGGAGATACACACGTGTAAAAGCTGCGGTAACCAGTTCACAGGTCTTTACTGCAACCGATGTGGCGAGAAGATTATCCAGCCGCAGGACCGTTCCTTGAGGTCCTTCCTTAACAGCATCTTTGTCGCACTCACCTTTGCCGACAGCAAGTTCTTTAGATCCATCGCCCTGGTTGTGGGCAAACCCGGATTCTTGTCAAGGGAGTTTGCCTACGGGCGTCGGGTGAACTACCTGCGACCCATGTCGCTCTTCTTCCTCCTGAACCTGGTCTATTTCCTCTTCCCCATCATCCAGCTTTTTAGCGCGACACTGAGAACTCAGCTCAATTCATTCCATGGCGCGTATGCCGTGCCCTCGATTGTTGCTAAGATGACAGAATTGGGTGTCCGCGACATTGCGTCCTTTGCTCTACTCTACGATCAGCATACGGGTGCGCTGGCCAAAATGCTTGTGATCGTGTTTGCCATTCTCGTTTCGCTTCCCCTGAACCTCATCTACCGGACTAGAAACCGGTATTTCACCGACCACGTCGGACTTGCCGTCGAGCTTGTCTGCTTCAACCTGTTCATCAATGCGCTATGTCTGAGCCTAATCGTCGGCGCGTTCCACATCGGCTCCTTCATCGGCGAACGGACGCTCACCACGATATTGTTGACAACAAATCTCTATTTCATCATACGGGCAGGTCGTATTTTTTACGAAGACCGCGGTTGGAAACTCGTCCTCCGAAGTCTTTTGATGATCGGGGTACTGAAAATTGCGCTGGAAGCGTACCGGGCGGTACTCTTTTACATCACCATCTGGTCGATGTGAGAAGGATTCTGGATACTGGCCACTGGATGCTGGATGCTTGTAGCTGGAAGGCTAGAGTTGGGTACCCGATAACCTGGAACCTGGAACTTTGAACCTTGAACCTTGAACCCTACTCCTCCAACGCAGCCTGAAGCTTTTCAAGGAGCGTAAGTGAGGACGGCAAGGAAACAAACAGCAAGGAAGAATAGGTCGCATAGGCGTCTTTCTCCAACTGAGCCAGATAGTCTTTTGCGTCGTCGCTCTTGGCTAGTCGGGCAAGCAACTCTTCCGGATTCACTGCGGTCAGGGTATACTCGTCGAACGTAAGGATACTGGTAAATCGGGGGTTGTAGGCCAGTCGCTCCCTGTTCTCACCATGAATCTGCATGAGGTGTTCGGCTGCGAGATAATACTCGATGATTGCATTCCTCAATTCCTCGTTCCTGATCAACTGGAGTCTGCCCGTGGAGCGGAGATCCTCGAAAACCACCGTTGAATAGAATGGGTCGATGCCCATGATGATCCTTTGTATCAATTGTTCAAATTCTTCCTGGCCCACCACTTCTCGCTTATTCGCCAACTGCAGGAGTTGCCCCGCTGCCTTCTGCTTTTGAAAGGTCTTTTGAATCTCCTGCGCGAACATCGCCGTGTCTGTCTGTAGCGCGTTCCTGAGGGAAATGAGGTATGCATGCTCCACGCTCCGGTCGTTGGCCGCTTGTCTCATGTTTTCGACAGTGATGGCTGCCAGCACACCGGTAACGATAAGCACCAGCTCGATTAGGATGAAGGATATCTTCTCCCGGTTCTGCGAGAAAAACCTCAGGATGGACACTCGCTTACTTCTTCTTGTATTCGATGATCTGAGCCTTCACAACGGTCTTGCTGCTGTTGATCACTGTGTGAGTTTCGGCCTCACTCCAAAAAGTTGTGCCGGCTCCTGACTTCTGAGTTACCACCTTACCATCCGGCAGCGTTACTGTAACCGTGGCCTCTGTAAGTAAGACCGTCAAGTGTGGGCCATGGCTGTGCTTTCCAATGCCACACATGTCCTTACCTGGTTGGGCTTCGAATGCCGTCACTTTTACCTTCTCATTGTCTAGGATCACCTTTCCCGTTCCCGAGGGCTGGCTGCCCTGAGCAAGAGCGCAATAGGAAACGCCACTAACCATGGCCAATAAGACATACTTTTTCATAGCAAGGAGGTTGACGCCAATCAAGTTAGCAAAACCATTCCTAATCGAGGAATGTGAAACGATTCTCCAAACCTGTGATCAGGAATTAGAAATCAGGAATCAGGAATTATTTGCCAGTTTGGCTCAGGTACTCAATCAACTCATCTACCTGTGAGTGATCATCTGCGGTGGTAAGCTTCCTGTACTCCAGCATCATCTGTATGGCCAGGTCTACTTCCTGGTTCATGGCCAGGGTCAATCCGAGATTGAAGTAGCTGTTGGGAAAATCCGGTTCGATGTTGATCGACATCTGGTAGTGAATCTTCGCCAGCGGCAGGTTGCCAATCTCAGCGTATAGGTTTGCTAGGTTATAATGCGATTCGAAGTGCCGGGGATCCTCCTTCAGCGATAGTGTGAAGGCATCAATCGCCTTTGGATAGTTCTTGAGTTTGGATTCGATGATGCCGAGGTTGCAATAAGCGTCGGCAATGCTGTCGCCATCCTTGATGGCCTTGAGGTAATGGTCTTTGGCCGCCTTGTCGTTGCGCTCGTCCAGCAGCAGCGCCTCTTCGAATGGGCTGAGTCGCCCCAACTTCACGATCTTGGCACCGGCAAAGAGGTTCAGCTGCGGGCTCCGTGGAGTCGGTTCTTCCCGCTTCTTGCGCACGGGACGAAAACCAAACTTCTCGGGAGGCTGTACCGGAAACTTGACAACCTTGGCCATGCGGCAAAGATACCGCATGATAAAGCCTAATACAACCTCAGGATGCCTTGCGCCTCGACTTCACTTCCTTCTGTGCCTTCTTCTTCTCTTTGGCTTGGCTTCCCTTGGCTTTTTCCATCGGCTTCTTCGCCTTGGCGATAGAAGCTTTCAAGGCCGTCATGATATCCACTACGGGAGCTTCCTCTTCGGTGACAGTTACGATCTCCTTTCCGTCGATTTTCGCCTGGATCATGCTGCGAAGCGCGTCCTGGTAGTGGTCTTTCATCTCGATATCCACAAACTGCTTCGACATGCTGTCGACCAGCATCTTGGCCATCTTGATCTGTGCCTTGTCAACTTTAACATCTTCAAGCAGTTGCGGCACTTCACCTATATTCTTTACTTCATTAGGGTAACGAAGCTTATACAGAAGGATACCGTTCTTCTCAGGAGTGAGCAGCACCACTGTTTCTCGATCTCGTAGTACAACGCGGCCCACTCCCACCTTGCCAGACTCTTTAAGCGTCTTGCACAGCAGGGCATACGTCTTGGCCGCCACCTCGCCGTCAGGCCCCAGGTAGTACGGGGAATCGAACAACGTGTGGTGCACTTCACTGGTCTTCACGAATCCCTCGATCTCGATGAGCCGTGTGCTCTTAAGCCTGACTTTATTGAAATCCTCGTCGTCGATGATCACAAACTGCCCAGGCTCATACTGGTATCCCTTTACGATGTCTTCTTGGCGCAGTGTCTGTCCAGTCACCTTGTCCTTTTTCTCATACGAGACCTGGTTGTGTCCCTCTTTGGATAGCAGATTAAAACTCAGCGTCTGTGCGCTGTCGATGGCGTTATAGACCCGAATGGGGATCGTTACCAACGAAAACCGGATGTGACCCTTCCAAATCGCTCTCATGATAAAAAATGGTTTATTCCACTAAAAATTTAAGAATAGGATGCTAAAATATTGACAATGAAGGTTTTTTCAAAGAGGTGCTCTGATGTTTGAATCAACTACGCATCGGAACCCCACGGTAGCGTTGCGCTCAAATCCTTGCGATACCCGCAGTAAGTACTGGCGGTAATGTAGTTCACGCGGCCCACCCTGCACATACCACCAGCTTGAGGATGGCTTAAAGTAACTCCCTCCCTTCATCATGATATACCGGTAGCTGCCGCTCTCATACACGTCGTTGGTCAGCTGCCAGACGCACCCGGTGAGATCTTGCAATCCATAAGGATTCGCTCCTGCCGGGTATTTACCCACAGGATACGGCTTCCCATCACCGAGGTTGCAGTTCTTTGGGCTGATCCCCTCAATGGCTTTCACCGTGAGCGTCTCCGTGACGTATTGCTCCTTCCGAGTCACCGGCTTGGTTTGTTTCCATGGCCACTCGTTCCTCTTTGGTGTTTGCGCAGCATACTGCCACTCGTGTTCCGTGGGCAAACGTTTGCCAGCCCATTTGGCGTAGGCCTGGGCATCTTCCAATGAAACGTAAACTACCGGGAACTTCTCTTGACCGGTAGGGATACTCCCCTTTCTCCAGTGCTTTAGAAAGTTTGTGGTGTCCGTTGGCCGATATCCTGTGTCTACAAACTTCTTGAATTGCTCATTGGTAACCGGGAACTTGTCCATAAAGAATCCCGGCATGTTGAGCACGATATCCTTCTTTTCATTTGGATAAGGAATGAACGCGTCGCCATGGGTAGTATTGAAAGTGGATATACCTGCGGGAATCAACACCATTCCTGTGGGTGCTTTGGAAGCCTTACTCGTACGATCACTGGAGGAAACGAGGCGTGGAATGCCTGGCTTAATGTGGACGTATGTTTCGTCTATGAGCTCGCGTCCATCGAAGGCTTGAATTACAAGTTTACCCTCAAAGCGCCCAAAACGCTTCCTCACATCAACGAGCTGTCTTACTCCGTCGAGCTCAAGTGGCTCCTTTTCGTATGAGGGATCTCCTGCCCAGACCTTAAGTTTACCTGGACCGCTTACGTCGAGCTCATTGTCGCTGAGGCTTGCATTGATTTTATTTGGAAGTAGCGCCAGGCACCCCGCTTGCCCTTCATTGTTTGTTCCAAGATCCCGGCTGTTGAATGCATCCAGCCGTCCAACAACGAATGACTTGCCGTCTCGACGGACAACCGATGCCTCCTCGTGGTGCCAAAGGTCTACCCAATGCCACCCGTCACGAGGCGTGTCCTCCAGTAGCGGGCCATGGTAGCCTTCAGGTTTCAAACTAAACAGGGTGAACAACTGTTTGGATCCGGTTGGCCAGCCATTGATCCAAACGCTGTCGCGTGTTGCATTGACAAGAGGAATAATCCCTGCCGATTGAAAAACTGAGCTGTTCTCCCGCAGGATCATCGATGTGCGGCCCAGGTATCGATACTGATCTTCCTCCCATTCAGGATGCCCTGGTGCGAACTGGTTGATCTCCGTGGCATAGCCATTGAAGAATGTAACTGCATACTCGCGACGAATTGGCTCCTTGAAAACCTCGGTCACACGGAAGATGGCAAAGTCGGGCTTAATGAGTTTGTTGAGATTCAACGGCGGGGGATAGTACAGCGCGTTGTGAACACGACCGGAGACAATCTGCGGCATGTCCTTGGGAACTGCCATTCCCTCGCTGTACATGATCACCCCGGGCTTCACTGCGTCTGCCGCCTGTTGCAGTTCCTTTGACGACTCCCCTTTCGTGTCCAGCACAACGCCGTCGGCGGAGGTTGCGCGGATTAGATCGGCGAGTCCATTGAGGTGACCTTCACTCCGTGTGCTTTCGTCCCAGGGGTTGTAGGCTATGAAGAACTTTGTGCCGTGCTTCCGAAGTGTGTCGGCCAGTTCACGGAGCTTAGGCAACCCGCCAGGGAGATCCCGGTACATGTCGAACTGATTGCGCGGGTCAAGACCAAGCGTCGGCCATGTTGGCCACAAACAGATAACATCGTCGCCACCATAAAGCTTGCTTCCCCGTTGCTGGAAGGCGGTCCAATTGAATTTACCCGTGGTTATGTCATAATAGTCCTTGTCCCAGGCCATCATCAGGTGCATCACGTAGGCGTCGCGAATCCACGTAAGGTCTGGTCGACGATACATGGCATCGTCAAATGCATCCACGTCATACAGTTTCTTTTCTTGAAAGCAGCGTCGCAGTCCATTCTGCCACTCGCCGACATAGGTGCCCACCCAAAGGCTGTAGGTTACGGACCCGCCAGGGTTAAGTATGGTCTCGAACCGCCGGCGCGTTGCATTCTTCCATGAGTTGGCATCTCGGCGAGTGAGGGCGAAGAGATGAACGCTTCCTTGCTGGTCGAGGCCAGTGTATCCAAGTTCCCATGCATTGTCAGGGACAATAACGTTGACCGGGATTTTCCCGGGCCGGAACAAATGTGTGCGCGACAGTCGGTGGTCGCCCCTGCCTGTAATGAAAATGTCAGACGTTCCCGGCGCCAGGGGAACAACATTGTGAAGCTTGAGCGTATCCTTTGTGGTGTTGAGGAAACTGACAGACAGAAAGGCTCCAGTCGTAGGCTTTGACGTCGTTATCTGAATGGGGCCAGGTTGGTCAGCGGTGAATTTCTTATCTCCTACTTGGTAGGCGACAACGGGCCTTTGGAACGAAAACGTACTACCTTCAATTTCGACCTTACTTACGACGCCATTTGAAACCTCGATTCTCTGGCCTAAGGCTAGAAAAGTAACAAACAGGAATCCGAAGGTTACAATAATCCTCATGCCGACAAGTTAATAAAAGGGTTCCAAGGTTCAGGTTCAAGGCTCAAGGCTCCATGTTTCAGGCTTAAGATGGGATCAGCACCTCCCAACATCCCAACATCCCAACGTCCACACGTCCAAACGTCCACACGTCCACACGTCCAAACGTCCAAACATCCAAACGTCTTTCGTATCTTCACAATCCAATGCCAAGGCGC
>CAZJWV010000133.1:0-7411 GCA_964549855.1 uncultured Ohtaekwangia sp.
TCATCACCCAGCAGCGATCTGTGAACACGCTCATGGGCATCATCCTCGGCCTCTCAGCCATATTGGGAACGGTAATCTATCGTAACTATCGGAAAATCAGGCAAGTAAATGCGGAATTGGCCTCGGCAAAGCAGATTATCGAAGAGCATAACAAGTTCCTCGACCACCTCGTGGAAGAGAAAACCAAGGAGCTTCTCGACAGCAACGAGCAGCTGGTTAAGGTCAATGACGAGCTAGACAACTTCATCTACAAGACGTCGCACGATATCCGCGGGCCCCTGGCCAGCCTCAAGGGAATGGTGAACCTGGCCATCATGGATGTGAAAGATGACAAGGCGCTGGGGTACCTGGGTAAACTGGATATCACGGCCGAAAAGCTGAATATGATCCTCACCCGGCTGCTCATCGTGAACCGCATCAACCATGCCGAGCTCAAGCCGGAGCCCATACACTTCGAACCCATCATCCAGGAAATCCTGACTCTCGAAGTGAAGAAGGGGATCCCTTCCAAAATCAAGATCGACTACGAGGTAGCCCCGGATGTGAACCTGGTCTCCGACCGCGAGATGGTACGCCTGATCTTCGAAAATTTAATCGACAACGCTGTCAAGTACTACAACGATTCGGAACGGGTGGAGTCGTTCGTGCGCATCCAGGTGGGCAACCAGAACGGCAAGGTCACGGCCCGCGTCATGGACAACGGGGTGGGCATCTCCAAGATGAACCGGGAGAAGATCTTCCAGATGTTCGTGAGGGCCTCCGAACGCTCGGATACCGGCGGCATCGGGCTTTACCTCGCCAAACTGGCCACTGAAAAGCTGGGCGGCGATATCAGCCTCATCTCTACGGACGAGAAATACACGGAATTCATCGTCCAGTTCCCCGATGCGCTGCCCAAGCCCGCTGAGCGAAAGGCGGATGAACCACAAGCAGTACCCGACCGCAAGCCCTTGTCCAAACCCAAGCCGGCGCGCGCCTGATGCAGAGCGTCCTGTGGTGTTCTGCGGGTTTCATCATGTACCATTCTTTTAAAGATTGCATCGCCACCCAGCGTGAGGTTCGTACCTGCTCACCCATTTCAAGTCATGGCATTGCCTGATGATCATTCGTTGCGTCATTTTTAGCTTCCCCACCCGGCCTGACGAAAACTTTTGCGAGATTTGAGGCTTGGCCCCTCGGGAAACGCGGCGGGCGAACCCAAATGGGCATGAAAAGACCTCAACAGATAAACCGATATACCGTTACCGCGGCACTCCCGTATGCCAACGGACCGAAGCATATCGGTCACCTGGCCGGGGCCTACATTCCGGCCGACGTCTATGTAAGGTTTCTGCGGCTTTTAAAGAAAAACGTGGTCTTCGTATGCGGCAGCGACGAGCACGGAACGGCCATCCCAAACCAGGCACTTAAGGAGGGAACTAATTCCCGTGCGATCATCGATAAATACCATGCGCTGATCCGCGATTGCCTCTACCAACTGGGCATTTCTTTCGATGTCTATCACCGCACCAGCGAGCCCCTCCACCATAAGACCTCCCAGGAATTCTTCCTGAATCTCCACGGCAAAGGCCTGCTCACGGAAGAGGTCTCGGAGCAGTACTTCGATTCGACCGCCAACAAGTTTCTCGCCGACCGCTACATCGTTGGCACCTGCCCCCGTTGTGGCCATCCCAACGCCTATGGCGACCAGTGTGAGAAGTGCGGGTCGACGCTCAGCCCGAACGAGTTGATCAACCCGCGGTCCACGCTCTCCGGTACGCCACCCATTCTGAAACCAACGAAACACTGGTACCTCCCTTTGCAAAATTACGAGCCCTGGCTGCGAGAGTGGATCCTCAAAGGTCATGCAGACGATTGGAAGACAAATGTCTACGGCCAGTGCAAATCATGGATCGATGCCGGTCTTCAAGCTCGTGCCATGACGCGCGACCTGGACTGGGGCATCAAGGTCCCGCTGCCGAATACAGAAGGCAAAGTACTCTATGTCTGGTTTGATGCGCCCATCGGTTACGTGTCCGCCACACGTGCCCTCTTTGAAGAACTGAGTACAGGCAAATACAACTTCGCAACTCCGAAGTCTGACTTTGGCAATGTTAAGGCGGATGATTGGAAGAAGTACTGGCAGGCCGACGACACCAAGCTCTTGCACTTCATCGGCAAGGATAACATTGTCTTCCACTGCATCATCTTCCCGGTGATCCTGCACGCCACGGGGGAGTATATTCTGCCCGACAACGTACCGGCCAACGAGTTCCTGAACCTGGAAGGCGACAAGATGTCCACCAGCCGCGGCTGGTCGATTGAAATGCACGACTACCTGAGAGAATTTCCCGGCAAGGAGGACGTGCTTCGCTATACTCTGCTGACTATTCTCCCGGAGGCGAAGGACAGCGAGTTCACCTGGAAGGATTTCCAGTCGAAGAACAACAATGAGCTGGTGGCCATCTTCGGGAATTTTGTGAACCGGGCCCTGGTGCTCACGCAGAAGCACTTCGGCAACAAGATTCCGCCGCGTGGCGAGCTTACGCCGGCCGACCAGGCGCTGATTGCCGAGCTCCGTGAATTCCCGCATCGGATTGCTGGCTCTATTGAGGCCTACAAATTCCGCGACGCCGTCGCGCACCTGATGGACCTTGCCCGCGCGGGAAACAAATACCTGGCCGAAACCGAGCCGTGGAAGTTGGCAGCTTCCGACCTCAACCGGGTCGGAACGATCCTGAACCTGGCCCTGCAAGTATCGGCGAACCTCGCTGTGCTTTGCGAGCCGTTCCTGCCGTTCACCGCACAACGCCTGCGCGACATGCTGCGCCTGGAGCCCATCGGCTGGAACGAAACCGGCTCAGCGGATTTGCTGGTGAAAGGACACAAGCTGGGCGAGCCGAAGCTTCTCTATGAAAAGATTGAGAACGAAGTGATCGAGGCACAGATCAAGAAACTTATGGACACGAAGACACCCGAGACGGGAACTCCAAAGGAGCCCGTGAAGCCCCTGAAACCCCAGGTCACCATCGACGACTTTGGAAAGCTGGACATCCGCATCGGCACGGTGACGGCGGCGGAGAAAGTGGAGAAATCCAACAAGCTCCTCAAGCTTACGGTAAACAGCGGCCTGGATACCCGCACGATCCTCAGCGGCATTGCGCAATCCTACTCCCCTGAAGAATTGGTAGGAAAGCAAGTTACGTTCATCGCCAATCTGGCCCCTCGCCAAATGATGGGGATGGAGTCGCAGGGGATGGTACTTACCGCATCGGATGGCAACGGCAAGGTGAAGTTGCTTGCACCGGCAGGTCCCGTTGAGCCGGGAGCCGCAATTAGTTAAATCTTAACGATACGCCCTTGTTTTTGTAAGAATAAGAGCGCCTCCGCGACTATTTCGTTTTGAGGAGTTGATGATTCGTCGCTTACTTTTCATCGGATGGCTTATTTCGACGCTGACCTGCGCGGCTCAGACGGAAATCACGGGCATTGTGATCAACGAAAAAACAAAAGCCCCGCTCCCTTTTGTAAACGTCGTTGTAAAAGAGACCCGTCAAGGTGTTGCCTCAGACATTGAGGGCAGGTTTCGGGTACGGTGCCAACCAGGGCAAACACTCCAGTTTCTGTACGTGGGTTTTCAACCGAAGAGTATCCTGGTTGCCGGAGACCAAAAGATCACCGTAACGATGGTTGAGTCCACGACCGAACTGGGTGAGGTCGTTGTGCGCGCCGGAGAAAACCCAGCACTTAAAATAATCAGGAGGGCCATTGCAAACCGGGAGAAGCACCATCCAGGCAATCTGCCATCCTATTCCTACAATTCGTACAACAAACTCTCCTGCGCGATCCAAGCAGTGGGGAGTTACTCGAAGGTTGGCAAGGACTCACTGCGGTTAAAAGACTTTGTAGAGAACAAACTCGCTTTCGTAAGCGAGAGCTACACAAAGAAGAGTTACGTCAAGCCGGATTTCCACAAGGAGGTCGTGCTGGGGAATCGCTTCTCCGGGATCAAGGACCCGTTCTTTGCCTTTCTCGCCACCGACTTTCAACCCTTTGGATTTTATGACGAACAGATCATTCTCCTTGGCGTGAGGTACGTGAGCCCTTTGCAAGACAGCGCTCCTTCCAGGTACGACTACACGCTGATGGACACCATCTACCAGGGTGTCGATTCAATTTATGTGGTCTCATTCGAACCTCTGTCGGGAAAGGCATTTGAGGGCCTTCAGGGTCAACTCTACATTACTTCCGACGGTTATGCGCTCACTCACGTGCTTGTGTCCCCGGCAGACAAGCATCAACTGATGGAGGCGAGGGTGCAGCAATACTATGAGAAGCGGCAAGGTTACTGGTTCCCTTCCATGCTGAACAGTGAGTTGGTGTTCAATGCGTACAACATTCGCAATCTCCGGCCCTATTACTACACACGGTCCTACCTGACCAATGTGCACATCGGCGACACCTCGTCGCGGAAGACCTTTGAGCTGTTGAACGTTGAATTTGAGGCCAACGCTAACCACAAGACCGAGGGATTCTGGAAGGAGAGCCGGTTGGATTCCTTGTCGAGGAAGGAAGTGAATACCTACAAAATGTATGATTCCCTCTCGGGCAAGCTCAATGCGCTGAATTCCATCATGAAGTTTGCAGAGGGGATGTTGGTGGGGAAATTCAGAGTAGGGAGTTTCTACCTGCCGATAGAGCACCTCTTTCGATTCAATCAATACGAGAGTGTGAGGATGGGATTGGGATTGCAGACGGGTGAATCGATCTCGAAGGTGGTCAGCCTCGAGGGATATGCCGGTTACGGGTTCAAAGACAAGGCACTGAAGTACGGTGGTGGACTCAGAATCAACCTGGCAGCTCGAAGAGAAGGTTATCTGAAGGCATCCTGGCAACAGGATGTATCTGAACCGGGCAATCCCTCATTCATTCGCAGTCCGGCCATCAGTGGAAGCGAAACATTTCGACGTTGGTTAACTGCCAGGATGGACTCTGTACAAATCTCACGGGTCGAGTTCGCAATCCGCCCGCTCCCTCACACGCAGCTTCAACTTTTTGTTGATGAACAGCGGAGAAACCCGGCGTACTCTTATGTATTTCAGCCAACTACTGATACAGCACTTCTGCGTCATCAGTTTACGGCGGCGTCAGTGGGCTTTCAGTGGAGGTATGCTCCACATGAAGGATACACACAAATTGGAAACAGCAAGATCGTGACCACGCCAGCAAACCCCCAGATTCAGATTGCGGCATCGAAGAGCATCGCGGGAATGTTTGCGGGGCAGTATGATTTTTACAAAATACAAGCCCGACTCGATCACCGTGTTGAATGGGTTCGTGGCGGGAAGACAACTTATCAAATTGATGGAGGCTATGCCTGGGGTACCATTCCCTATCCGTTCCTCTTCAACGCCAAGGCTACACTTTACCCTGGCACCGTTTCTCAAGGAATCTATATCCAGAACTACTTCCAAACGATGGGCCTTTATGAATTTGTTTCCGACCAGTACGCTTATCTTTTTCTACAGCACAACTTCGGAAGGTTAACGGGTACGCGAAGCAAGTATTTCAGGCCAGAGCTTTCGCTGGTTCAAAACATGGGTTGGGGAAGTTTGCGGAGTCCGTCAGCCCATCAGCAGATCGCGTTCAAAACCCTTGAAAGGGGATACGTTGAGAGCGGCCTCATGCTTACCAATATTGTGAGGTTCGAGTACGTGAAGCTTTTGTACATGGGATTGGGCGGAGGTGCATTTTATCGCTATGGCCCCCTGGCACTGCCAACTACCGGCGAAAACCTGACATGGAAAGTCTTTGTCAGCGTGACGTTTTAGTCAAGGTTTCCCCATGTCGGTCAAATAAATATCTTTGCTGCGTTTGTTTTTGAAATTCAACCCCCATCAAATGAAGTTCTCACTTTTTATCACGGCCTTCGTCATTCTGGCAGCTTGCTCCCCCCAAAAAAAGGAAGAGGCAGCACGCCCCCTCAAATCCGGACTCCTGCTGGAGAACATGGATACCACGGCAAAGCCGGGTGACAACTTTCAGTGGTATGTCAATGGTACGTGGATCAAGAACACGGAGATCCCAGCCGACAAGGCCAGCTATGGCATTGGACGCATCCTTCACGAGCGCGCCCAGGAGAATGTGAAGGCCATTATCGAAGAATCTGCCACCGCAAACAAGCCAGAAGGAACAGATGAACAAAAGGTAGGGGATCTCTATGCCGCCTACCTCGATATGAAGAAACGTGATGAGCTCGGCATGAAGCCATTGGAGGCCGACTTCAATAAAATCGATGCGATCGCCAACTATGGCGACCTCAGCGAGTACTTCGGCTATGCATCCATTTATGGATACGGGTCGCCCTACGCCCTGTTCACCTACGCCGATCTGAAGAAGCCGACAGAGTACGCACTATTTGTATTCCAGGGGGGACTTGGTTTGCCTGACCGGGAATACTATGTCAGCAATGCGGACAAGTTCCCCGAGATCCGCAAAGCCTACGTGGACCACATCGCCAAGATGCTGGAGCTTGCCGGTATGAAGAATAGTGCAGCGACGGCGAAAGCCATCATGACACTGGAGACCGCGATAGCGAGCAAGCACTGGAAAAAGGAAGAGACTCGCGATATGGTGAAGCTCTATAACAACTATGGAGTGGATTCGCTGGATGCCGTCTTGACTAAAATTGAGTTCAGGCGCATGCTGACCGGTGCCGGCGTTACTAACCTCGAACGCATAATTGTTGGGCAGCCAACTTATATCACGGCTACCAACCAGTTGGTGCCTGCAACACCCCTTGACGTGTGGAAGAACTATCTCAAATGGCAGGTGGTGAATGCGCGGGCGTCGCAGCTTACCTCCGCGATGGACGAACAGAATTTCAAATTCTACGGAACCACATTAACCGGTCGCACGGAGCAACTTCCGGCCTGGCGCCGCGGAGTGGATGTGGTCAACGGTAACCTGGGTGAAGTGGTAGGCAAGGTCTACGTGGCCAAGCACTTCCCCGCCGAGGCGAAAGAGCGCATGACGAAGCTGGTGGGCAATCTCATCGAAGCTTACAAGGCCAGCATCAACGAACTGGATTGGATGGGTTCGGAGACAAAGATGCAGGCGTTGGACAAGTTGTCGAAGTTTACTCCCAAGATCGGCTACCCCGACAAGTGGAAGGATTATTCAGCTGTGACCATTTCAAAAGAAAATCTCGTGGCCAGCCTGCAAAGCGCCGAGTTGGCCCTGCACAAGGAGCAAGTGGCGCGCATCGGCAAACCGATCGACAAGACGGAGTGGCAGATGACGCCGCAGACGGTAAATGCATATTATAACCCGCCGATGAACGAGATCGTCTTCCCCGCGGCAATCTTACAACCACCTTACTTTGACCTTGATGCAGACGATGCGGTGAACTACGGTGCTATCGGTGCGGTGA
>CAZJWV010000134.1:0-7329 GCA_964549855.1 uncultured Ohtaekwangia sp.
AAGTGATGAATACAAAACTCAGGAAATTGGGAGAGCTCTTGAACAGGGATCCATTAAACTCAAAATAGGCCCTTGAATTTTTGCCTTTAGCTATTAGCCTTCAGCTTTTAGCTATTAGCTTCACCCTATGGCAGTACTCATACGAACCATCATTTATGCCTCCCTTTTCGTGGCGCTGGTGCTGATCTATTTGCCGGGACAGGTATTGCAACGACCGGGCATCGATTACCCCGCCGAGTTTGGAACACTTCAGTACACTGGTTTACTTATTGGCACCGTTGGAGCACTCTTTGCCCTGTGGTGCATCCTGACATTCACGTTTGTAGGCAAGGGCACGCCGGCACCATTTGACCCGCCAAGGAACCTCGTGGTTAACGGTCCCTACAGAATTCTCCGCAACCCGATGTACGCGGGAGCGGCACTGGCACTAGTCGGTGCGTCGTTGTTTTATGTTTCTTGGCCATTGGTATTGTATACAGTAGCGTTCCTGACCGTGACGCATTTAATGGTCGTGTTCTACGAGGAGCCGACGCTTCGTAGAATGTTTGGTGAATCGTACAACGCGTATTGCACGACGACACGGCGGTGGGGGTTGTTTTGAGGTACCAAACCAAATCCCAACATAAGTCTTGTTTTTTGGTGCTTGGAATTTGGTGCTTGGTGCTTGGGTTTTGGTGCTTTCACCTCGACCTTTGTTCCGTGTCCCGAGTAACCACCATCGACACTCCCGTTAAAGCGAAGCCGTACGTCGACCTCGACACGCTGGCGGCGCTGCACCCGGAGTTGATGAACGACTCCTACGTCTATGTTCATTGCCACTTCGACAACCAGTGGCAGGACATGCTCATCCGCATCTGGAAGACCACCTACCTGTTGGATCGGCATTCATCCGCCAAAGCGGAGCTCATCCATGCAGAAAACATCACCTATGCACCCCTTTGGACACTCATCCCCGACAAACAACCATTCACTTTCCTGCTGATCTTCACCGGGCTTCCTAAATCATGCAAGGTCTTTGACCTGCTGGAGCAGATCTCAGAACCTGGGGGCTTTCATGTGGGCAATATCGTGAGGAATGAGACGGATGTGTACCATGTGAACCTCGTGTGATGCGGGTTGGTATTTGAAGCCAGATTGACCACCCACCGGCGACCGAGTCACCACCGCAAAGGCGCAACGACGCAAAGTTTCGCAAAGGGTAGTGTCTAAATTAGTCAGGTTTTCCGTCAGGTTATTTTTTGGCAGCCAGTCATAATCGACGCTCTTTTGTGAAATGACGCGCGAAGAGCTAGACGATCTCTCGAACAAAATACTGACTGCCTCCATGAAAGTTCACCGGAAAATGGGACCCGGACTGCTCGAGGGAATCTATCAGAAATGCCTGGCTCATGAACTAAGATCGATGGGCATTAATATCGATACTATGGTCCCGGTTCCTCTTATCTACGATGATCATCCACTCAACAAAGAGTACATCATTGATTTTCTTGTAGAATCTGAGATTATCCTCGAACTCAAATCTGTTGAGGTCCTTTTGACTGTTCACGAAGCGCAGGTTATCAGTTACCTCAAACTTGCGGGTAAGCGCCTCGGCTTCCTCATCAACTTCAATGTTCCCCTTCTCAAACAGGGTTTCAGAAGATTTGTCAATAAATTCTAAGGTAGGTGACTTTGCGACCCTTTGCGTCTTAGCGACTTTGCGGTGGTTACAGGGTCTCAAGGGTTTACGCGAACGTCTATACTTACTGCCCCGACGTCTGCAATAAACTTCCTTTCAATGCGTCTGCCTCGTAATATTGCACCCCCGACCTCCAACACTCACTCATGGCAAAGCCCAAAGTTACTATCACACAGGTTTTCAAGACCATTATATGGCCCCGCCGCAACATTCTGCTGTTTGGATTGTTCCTCATCATTATCAGTCGCCTGGCAGGTTTGGTGCTGCCAGGGGCAACCCAATACCTCATGGACGACGTGATCGCTAAAGGCGACCTGTACATGCTAAAGATTGTACTGGCTGCCGTGGCGGGGTCCATCGCTGTCCAGGCGGTGACGTCATACGCGCTCACCCAGATCCTCAGCGTGGAGGCGCAACACCTGATCTCCCAGCTGCGGGCGAAAGTAGGCAAGCAGGTGCTCAGGCTGCCCATCCGCTTCTTCGACAACAACAAGTCCGGGGCACTGGTGAGCCGGATCATGAACGACGTGGAGGGGGTGAGGAACTTGGTAGGTACCGGCCTGGTTCAATTGGTTGGAGGGGTGCTGACCTCTGTGATTTGCCTGGTGCTCCTTATCAGGATCAGTCCACTGATGACCGTTTGCGTGCTCGTACCGGTCATCATTTTCGGACTCATTTCGCTCAAAGCGTTCAGCAGGATCCGCCCCATCTTCCGCGACCGCGGAAAAATCACAGCCGATGTCACCGGTCGCCTAACCGAGACACTCAATGGAGTCCGCGTGATCAAAGGCTTCAACGCCGAGGCACAGGAAATCAAAACATTTGAGGCTGGCGTGGAAAAGCTCTTCCTCAACATCAAGGCGAGCCTGACGGCTACCAGCCTCATCACCAGCTCAGCATCATTCTTGTTAGGACTGGCCTCGACCGGAATCATGGGCATCGGCGGCTACCTGATCATCAATCACCAGATGACCTTTGGTGAATTCCTTTCGTTCACGCTCTACCTCGGTTTCATGATCGCGCCGATCGTGCAGATGAGCAACATCGGCAGCCAACTGACAGAGGCCTTTGCCGGCCTTGATCGCACGGAAGAACTCATGAACATGACGCCGGAAGATGACGGATCAGTCCGTACAACCAAGATCGGCCCCATTTCCGGGGACGTTGTTTTTGAAGATGTCGCGTTCGGCTACGAAGAGGGGAAAGAAGTAGTCCGAAACATATCCTTTGCCGCACCTTCCGGTTCAGTGACAGCCCTTGTGGGTACCTCGGGCTCCGGTAAGACCACGATTGCCGGGTTGGCAGCTTCCTTCCTTACGCCCCAGGCGGGCCGGGTCACAGTGGACGGGGTGGATTTGGCCACCATTTCTCTGGACAGCTATCGGAGCCAATTGGGAGTTGTTTTACAGGATGACTTTCTCTTTGAGGGTACTATTCGCGAAAACATCCTTTTTCCGCGCCCAGGGGCGACAGAAGAGCAGTTGCAACGCGCGGTGCATGCAGCGCACGTTCACGAATTCACTGACCGATTTGAGCAGGGGCTTGACACCGTCATTGGCGAACGGGGCGTTAAGCTCTCAGGAGGACAGCGCCAGCGGATTGCCATTGCCCGGGCCATCCTGGCCGACCCCCGAATCCTGGTACTCGACGAGGCCACGTCGAACCTCGATACGGAAAGTGAGTCCTTCATCCAGGAGAGCCTTCGTGGCCTGATGAAGGGCCGCACCACGTTCGTAATCGCACACCGGCTCAGCACCATTCGCCAGGCCAATCAAATCCTTGTAATTGAAGGGGGACGTGTGGTGGAGCGCGGCGCCCACGAAGAACTTATTCAGCGAAAGGGAAGGTATTTCGAACTCTACACCTACCAGGCCCGCATTTAGTCGATCTTTTCTTTTGACGTTGGAAGTTGGTGCTTAATTTGAACCACCAAAACCACTCACCCCTCAGTATGAATTTCAAAGATGTAATCAGTCTTTTCCGCCAGGGAAAAGGAACGGCCAGGAGTCACATGAGGAACCTGATCGAAATGGCCGCCGCCGACGGTCATTTTGCAGATGTAGAAATGGATCTGCTCAAGGCGATCGCCAAAAGGAACAATATCAGCGAATCACAATTGAAAGAGATTCGAAACAATCCGGCCTCGGCTCAATTTGAGGTGCCGGCTGACAGCAAAGAAAAATTCAGTCAGTTGTATGACTTGGTCCATATGATGGCCGTCGACACCTCGGTGCATGAAGAGGAACGGAAGTTGTCGAACTTGTTTGCCATCAAGTTTGGCTACCCCAAGCCTAAAGTGGAGGAAATCATCAACGTGATCCACAGCAACATCCGCAATCGCCAGACCCCGCAAGAGACCATGAAGCGGGTGGAGATGCTCATTAGTTGACTTATCCTTCGTCGGGCACCCTTCGTCTGCGCTCAGGGTGACCTTGAACCCTCATTAGTCAGGTTAGTCAGGCTGAGCGCACCTGTCCTGAGCCTGTCGAAGGAGACGAAGCCTGACGACACGGTGGAGAGACTGCCCCACTCCCTGTATTCACCTATTTTTGCTTCCATGTACATGGACCTTCCAGTACGGGAAGCACTTCCGTCCCTCCGGGATGCGTTGCATTCCAACCGTATTGTAATTCTCCAGGCTCCTCCCGGTGCCGGGAAGTCCACGGTTGTCCCCCTCGAGCTGCTCAATGAACCCTGGCTGGCAGCCAAACGCATCGTCATGCTCGAGCCGAGGAGGCTGGCCGCTAAATCGGTGGCACAGCGGATGGCCCATCTGTCGAATGAGAGAGTTGGGCAAACCGTGGGTTACAGGGTCAGGTTTGAATCGAATGTAACCTCGGAAACCCGAATCGAGGTAGTTACGGAAGGAATTCTCACTCGCCGGCTTCAGACCGACAGTAGCCTGCAAGAAGCCGGGCTGATCATCTTTGATGAATTTCATGAGCGAAGCCTGCAGGCTGACCTCGCCTTGGCATTGACCTTGCAGATTCAGCAAGTACTGCGGGCTGACCTCCGCATTCTTATCATGTCGGCAACCCTCGATCTCGGAGGGCTGGCAACTGTGCTCGGAAACCCACCAACGGTCGTTTCGCAGGGCAAGCAACACCCGGTGGAGATACACTATCAATCGCATGAGAGTGACAAGCCGGTGGCAGTAAGAACTGCTTCAGCGATACGTAAAGCGCTTTCAGAGCAATCCGGCGATGCACTTGTGTTTTTGCCCGGCGCAGGGGAAATCCATCAGACATTGGCTGAGTTGGAAAAGGCCCCGTTGGCAGCGCATGTGGTGCCTCTCTTTGGAGACCTCCCGTTCAAGCAGCAACAAGAGGCCATTGAACCCCGGAGTGATGGAGGACGAAAGGTTGTCCTGGCTACCTCGATCGCAGAGACATCACTGACCATCGAGGGCATCCGGATTGTGATCGATGCCGGGCTTAGCCGGGTTCCTCGCTTTGATCCCCGGAGCGGGTTGACGCGGCTCGACACGATACGGGTGACGCGCGATTCTGCCGATCAGCGTGCAGGCCGTGCCGGTCGTCTCGGTCCCGGTGTCTGTTACCGTCTCTGGACAGAAGCAGTCAATCGATCTTTAGTTTCCCATCGCAAACCAGAAATACTTGAGGCGGATCTGGCGCCGTTGGTCCTCGAGCTCTACCAATGGGGTACGACCGATCCCGGATCCCTCACCTGGGTGTCGCCGCCGCCGGCCGGGGCGGTGAGCCAGGCCAAAGAACTTCTCCAGCAACTCGAGGCCATCGACGCGAAGGGCATCACCGATGTGGGGCGTCGAATGGTCCGGTTTCCCACACATCCGCGCATTGCTCACATGCTTGGTTTGGAGTCTCATTCTCCTGCTGACCAGGCGCTGGCTTGCGACATTGCTGCACTCATTGAAGAGCGTGACCCGTTGGGAAGAGATGCGGGTGCAGACCTTACCCTTCGGGTGGAGATGTTGCGCCGCTGGAGAGCCGGTGAGCGGGTGAGCGCAGTCCGACAACTGCTGGAACGCATGGAGCGGTTGTCGCAACAGTGGAGGAAGTTCCTGTCCGTTGAGGCGGACAACCGTATGCCTTCGGACCACGAAGCAGGCCGCCTGCTTGCCGCGGCATACCCGGAGCGCATTGCCAAACAAAATAACAAAGGGACAGAGTACTACACACTGAGCAATGGCCGCGTCGCCAAACTGCCACCTCATGACCCGCTGATGCATAGTCCGTGGATCTGTGCAGCTATTCTTGACTCTGGGAAAGGGGAGGGAAAGATATTTATTGCGGCTCCTATTGCGCTTGCTGATCTCGAAGAACGCGCCAAGCCGCAGCAAAGTGTGAGGTGGGACCCTTCGGGCGGCCGAGTCGTGGGGACCCAGGAGAAGAGAATCGGTTCCCTACTCCTGTCGGCCACACCGATTCACGCGCTAACTGATGAGCAGGCGATTCCAGTCTTGTGCGACCAACTACGTGAACAGGGGCTCGCCCTATTAGGATGGGATGAATCGGAAGTTGAGATGCAGCAGCGGATGATGAGTCTACGTGCCTGGCGAAAGGAGGAAGCGTGGCCCGATGTTCGAACGGAGTCGCTGATAGCGCACCCTGATCAGTGGCTTGCTCCTTTCCTGGCGGGAGTACGGAAGGAGAGTGAGCTGAAGAAGTTGGACAAGGAGAGTATGTTGAAGGCGCTGATCCCCTGGGAGCTTCAGTCGAAACTTGATGTTCTCGCACCGGATCGCGTGGAAGTGCCAACTGGCTCAAACATAAAGCTTCGCTACTTCGAGGATGGTAGCCCGCCGGCGCTGGAAGTCCGACTGCAAGAGATGTTTGGCCTGCTCGACACCCCTTCGGTAAACGACGGCCAAGTAAAAGTTGTGCTTCACTTGCTCTCACCGGGTTACAAGCCGGTTCAAGTCACTCAGGACTTAAGAAGCTTTTGGCAGAATACATACCACGAAGTGCGCAACGAATTGAGAAGGCGCTATCCAAGGCACTCCTGGCCCGAAGACCCGTGGACAGCGCAGCCGGTGAGAGGAGCGAAGAAAAGAGCTAAAGGCTAACCGCAGACTAAATCCCTGATTCCATCCTATGAAATGTCATACCGGACGCGTTTCGCGTTCCGGTACCCTTGGGCAATCAAGGTGCTTGATCTTCTATGAAATGCCCCTGCGCTCGGAAACGTGCGATAGGAGGGTGTGTGCGTTATCTGGAGGGTACCGGTACCGCGAGACGCGGACCGGTAAGATATTTCATGGGAACGTGAGAACTGTATTTACTGGCTACCTCTTACCTAGTTCGTTCACATATACATTCAGATATTTCTGCAACTGCTTGCGTCGATATTGCATAATAAACCTCGGATGGGCCAAGGGAATTATTTCCTTAAACCAACCGTTTTCTTTGTTCAAGCCCTGCAAGAACTTGAAGTTCTTCCCTTCCCCGATAGAATAGCAGCGTGAGCGGTCGATGTTCAGTTGAAATATTCGATTAATGCAGTCAATTGCAAAAGGGCGAACGACTTCTTCAAGTTTCTTTTCATCGTAGTAGTTGATGTTCTTGCCCCCTTTTGTAAAACCTAGGGGAGACACGGCAGATATTATGTAATGGCTGTAGAACTTCTTCACACCTCCGTATGCATGAATCATTCGATAAACAAAGTCGGAT
>CAZJWV010000135.1:0-7316 GCA_964549855.1 uncultured Ohtaekwangia sp.
TCCATGGGCACGTGACCAGACACCCGATAGCCGCGGGCATGAGCGGCCTTTACGCTCTTCAGGAATAAGTCTCCTGAAAGAGTATTCTCGGTAATCTTCACGAAGTCGACCTTGAACGCATCCAGCTTGTCGAGCATGGCTTTCAACTCTGCTTCATTCTCGATCTCGAGGTCACCCTTCCAAATGGAGTTCTTCCCTTCCAGTTTCAGCCCTGCGGTGTATATGGTTGGACCAGTCAATTTTCCCGCGGCGATCTAGTTCCTCCAGGCAAGGACTTGTTCTCCGAGATCGCTGGCACAATCCCGGACCGTGGTGATCCCATAAGCAAGGAATACCGGGAGCAACGCGCGGTTGTCTTCCACCAGCTCCGCCCCTTCCAGGTGAACGTGCATGTCCCAGAGCCCGGGAATTACATATTTACCCTTGCATTCCACATAATACTTCACGTTTACATTCTTCAATTGATCAGGCGTGCCTGTCCTGACGATGATGCCGTCGCGTATGAGAATGCTCCCGGGTGACACAGTGCCATTGGCCACATCAACAACGTTGGCGTTGGCAAGCAGTATAGATTCCTGCGCGACGCTAGTCGAGAATGCGAAACATAGAATGAAGGCACACAGTCTCATCACTTTGCCAGTTTCTGGAGATCTATCGGCTCTCATTGACTGACATACTTATAGATGGTTTCGAAATCAATCGGCCAGATAGTTCAGATGGCTTTTCACATCCCAGCTGCTCCAGCACCTGCTTCAACTGTGTCTTGAGCAACTCGATGGCATGATCTCCACCTGCTGCACCCAACGCTGCCACGCTGTACATGAACGTTCGGCCCAGGAAGGCGAAGTCGGCGCCGGCGGCAATAGTTCGTGCAATGTCTGGTCCTGACCGAATGCCGCTGTCCATCATCACGGTCATTTTACCCTTGTATTTAGGTGCTAATGTCTGCAGCGAGCGCACGGCCGACTCGCCCACGTCGATTTGCCTCCCGCCGTGGTTGGAGACAATGATTCCATCAAGGCCGAGCTTCATGGCTGTCTCCGCATCGGCTTCACTGGCTACACCCTTCAGCACCAGCTTGCCTTTCCACCGATCGCGAATGGCTGCAATTCGATTCTCTCCTATCCTACCGCTGAAAGTCTGGCTCATGTAGGCGCCCAGTGTTTTCATGCTCATACCTGCAGGCATATAAGGCTTCATGGTGGCAAACTGCGGCGTGCCGGCGCCAAGCGTTGCCATGGCCCATCCTGGATGCGTCAGAATCTGGAAAATGTTCCTGAGTGTCATGCGCGGCGGCATGGAAAGACCGTTGCGGATATCCTTTGGACGAAATCCAAAGGAAGGCACGTCACACAAGAGCACAAGGACTTCATATCCATTGGCCTCCAGGCGATTGAGTATGTCGTCGCGCAGCTTGTCTTCAGCAGGGTGGTAAAGCTGGAACCAGGCCTTGCCCCCGGTGAGTTTGGCAATCGTTTCGATAGATGCGGTTGTCACTGTACTGAGGACAAATGGCACGTTGTGATCAGTTGCCGCCATGGCAAGAATCTCACAGCTGCGGGGCCAGAGCATCCCCTGCAACCCCATGGGCGCTACACCGAATGGAGCATCATACCGGGTGCCGAAAAGTTCAGTGGAGAGATTCGCGCCAGGGTATTGAGACGTATACTCCGGCCGCAACTCGATTCTCCGGATGTCATCTGTATTCCGGAACAAATTAATCTCTTCATTGCAGCCACCATCGAGGTACTCAAAGGCGAAACTAGGCATACGTTTCCTTGCATGATGGCGCAAGTCATCAATTGAGGGAAATCGGGTGTCGTACGCGTTCATTCCTGATTTCTGATTCCTAATTCCTAATCTAGACTACTGCTTACCGATTACTGATTACTGATCACCGATTACCGTTACAGGCTCCCACTTCCTCCAGGCATACCAGGCAATAAACACAAAGCACGCCAACGGCACCACGTAACCGACCTGTATACCCCCTGCCCTATCTGAAATATAACCCATGAGCGGCGGAAGCAGTGCTCCCCCAACGATGGCCATAATGATCATACTTGAGCCCATTTTAGTTTCAGATCCTAGTCCATGGATTCCCAGGGAGAAGATTGTTGGGAACATAATGGACATAAAGAAGCCGATTCCTATTAGGGAAAAGACGACAAGTAATCCTTGAGTGCTAATACATAAAACGCTGAGAGACACATTAATAATAGCATAGACTCTAAGTAGAATATGAGGTTGAATGTAGCGCATGAGGAACGTGCCAAAGAAGCGCCCTGACATAAAGGCAATGCCGTAGCCAAGCCCCAAGTAGACGGCTGCCTCCTTCTCGCTGATGCCCGCGTTTGAGACGGCAACGTTGATGAAAAAACTGGTGACACAGACCTGGGCGCCGACATACATGAACTGGGCAGCTACCGCCCATCTCAGGTGTCGATGACGAAGAACGCTCTTTCCGGAATGATGAGAATTCTCTGCGTCTGCGATCTCCGGAAGTTTGACCATGAGAAACAACACAGCCACTGCCAGGATAACCAGGCCAAGGACGAGGTAAGGAGCCTTGACTGTTGCGGCTTCCGCAGCAAGAAGGGAGTCAATTTCCGATGCCGACCGTGTGATACGCTCCGCACCGGTCACCTCCTTGCCTGTAAGTATCAGTTGGCCGCCAACCAGGGGTGCAAGCACCACCGCCAGGCCGTTGAATGATTGCGCGAAGTTCAGCCGCCGGACCGCCGACTCAGTGGGTCCAAGCACCGTGACATAGGGGTTGGCCGCTGTTTCAAGCAGCGTGAGACCGCTGGCAATAATGAACAGCGCACCGAGGAAGTATCCATACTCACGTGTGTCGGCCGCAGGCAGGAATAGCAAGGAGCCAACGCCAAACAGCACAAGGCCAGTAACAATCCCAACGCGGTAACCGAATCGCCGCATGAGAATGCCGGCAGGCAATGCCATGGCGAAGTAAGCAATGAAGACAGCAGAGTCAACCAAAGCGGATTGTAGGTAGCTGAGTGAGAATGCTTTTCTCAGGTGCGGAATGAGAATGGGATCCAGGTTGTGAACAAAGCCCCAAAAGAAGAAAAGACTGGTAACAAGGACCAGTGGCACGCGGTAAGACTGAGATCCGTTGGATGCGATCACGAAAGGCTTCGGTCGAGGTGGGTGTAACCGCCGTCAACGTGGATCAGCTGACCCGTGGTGTGACTCGAGACTTCCGAGAGCAGGAAAGCAACCGTATTGGCAACTTCCTCAGGCGTAGTCATCCTTTTGCCAAGGGGGATTTTGTCGGAGATGGACTTGAGTTTCTTTTCGGGGTCCGGGAAGGTCTTGATCCAGGATTCATAAAGCGGTGTGTAGCTTTCCGCCACGATCACCGCATTGACGCGTATTCCGTGTGGTAACAATTCGACAGCCCACTCCCGGGTCAGTGCATTTCGCCCTCCATTGGCTGCCGCATAGCCGGATGTGTTCCCCTGCCCCGTTTCAGCAAGCTTTGAACTGATATTCACAATGTGCCCCTTGCTCTTAATCAACTCTGGCAATGCGTAGTGCGCCACCAAGTAGTAATGGATCAGGTTCTTATGCAGTGATGACACAAACCCTTCATAGTCGCCCTTTGCCAACCCGATGCCATCGTTGACACCGGCGTTGTTAGCCAAGCCATCGATGCGTCCGAACTTGCTCCTGATCGCCTCGACTGCCTTATTACACTCCTTGTCTTCAGTTAACTCTGCCTCGGTTGCGAATGCTTGTCCCCTGGATTTCAGAATTTCATCTACGACAAGTTGATTGTCCTTTTGTTTCCTGCCTATGATAGCCGGTATCGCTCCTTCCTGGGCAAGTTTGATGGCGATCGCTTTGCCGATTCCCTTTGCGCCGCCGGTGACGATGATCACCTTGTTGGTTAACTTCAGATCCATCGCCTACAATTCATAGATCTGAGTCATCATTTGCCACTTTTCACCTGGCTTTGCGCCGGGCAATGGCTGCTGAAATTTCCACATGAGTTTTTCCCAAGCCTGGGTATCGGGATTCTGGCTGTCAATCCTGATCTTTTCCTCCAGCGAAAAATCATCAGTGGTGACCATCACCATGAACAACCTGTTTTTCCACCGGTAAATCTCCATGCTCAGGATCCCGCCGTCCTTAAGACTCTTACTTATTACCTCCGGTACCTTACGGTGATGCGCTTCGTACTCGGCGATGAGCGTCGAGTCATCCTTCAGGTCGAGCGCCAAGGCGAAGGTTTTGGGCATTCCTAAAGCTAATTCAATTTGCGATGCGGTAGAAATGGGAAGCCGTTCCACCCATGACCTTTTCGCATTCGGCCCTACTCAATTGATTTACATATTGATCTATCACTCCAATCGCCCTGTCGTAGCTTGCCGCTAGCAGGCACACGGGCCAATCTGATCCGTACATGACCCTCGTGGGTCCGAAGGCTTCCAGTGCGTGGTCGAGGTAAGGGAGCAAGTCTTCAGGTTTCCAACGTGTTAGATCTGCTTCCGTAACGAGCCCGGAAAGCTTGCAGTACACATGCTCCCGTCGGGCCAGTTCGCCGAATAATTTCTTCCAGGGTTCGATTCTCTTTTCGCGAATGACCGGCTTGGCCAGGTGATCGATCACAAAAAGTTGGTTTGGAAATGCATCAACAAAGTCAAGTGTGGCCGGCAGGTGATCAGGATGGATCAGTATGTCATACGTATATCCACATGCCTCAAGCCTGCTTATCCCATTCCGGAACGGCCTATCCGCCATTTTCTCAGGAGGCTCAGCTTGTAAAATGTGCCGGAAGCCTGCAAGCTTTTGATGACTCTGTAATGCCTCCAACCGCTCTTCTACGTTGGGAGCGGAGAGATCTACCCATCCCACGACTTTGCGAATGAACTGGTTGTTGGCTGCCAGGTCCAATAGGAATTTGGTTTCCTTTTCTGACTGGTCAGCCTGCACGGCAACGCAACCGTCGATTTGGTGTCTCTTAAGAATCGGCTCCAGGTCGGTCGGCATGAAGTCTTTTCGCAACACTTTCATGTCTTCAGTGATCCAGGCGTCGCGCACCGGGTCGAACTTCCAGAAATGCTGGTGTGCGTCAATTCGCATCCCTTTCAGGATTTCCAGGAATCAACCCTTTGGGTCGCCACGCCAAGACCGTCAATGCCGAGCTCAACTACATCACCTTCTTTCAAATACCTCGGCGGCTTAAATCCCATGCCTACACCGGAAGGCGTTCCGGTCGAAATCACATCCCCGGGCAAAAGGCTCATGTATTGACTGATGTAACTAACCAGCTTTGGTACGCGGTGCACCATGTCAGCTGTGTTGCTGTCCTGCATCAACTCGCCGTTTACTTTCAACCATAACCTCAGCTTATGAGGATCTGGGATTTCCTCGGTGGTTACCAACCAAGGTCCCAGCGGCGCGAAGGTGTCGCAGCTTTTTCCCTTTACCCACTGCCCGCCATGATTGAGCTGAAAGTCGCGCTCACTCACGTCGTTGTGCAAGACGTAGCCGGCCAGGTGATTCATCGCGTCCTTTTCATCGACATAGGCGGCACGCTTCCCGATGACGAGTGCCAGTTCCACTTCCCAGTCGGTTTTTTCCGAATTCCTCGGTATGATGATGTTGTCATTAGGCCCCGTCAGCGAAGACGTGGCCTTCATGAAGATCACCGGCTGTGAGGGAATCTCCATCCCGGCTTCTTTTGCGTGCAGAGAGTAGTTCAGCCCAACACAAATAATCTTGGAAGGGCGTGCTATCGGTGGACAAAGCCTTGTGCCGGGCTCTACGACAGGGCACTTCGATTGGTTAGTTTTCAACCAGTTCTTCAGGCGATTCAAGCCATCCGATCCGAAGAAAGCCTCCGTCCAATCTTCCCCGAAACCGGTGCAGTCCAGTGGTTTGTCATCGGCTGACCAGACACCAGGTCTCTCGCTTCCAGGATTTCCAAACCGAATGAGTTTCATGGGGCTACATTTTCAATCCAATGAACCCGCCGTCGACGGGGAAATTGCAGCCGGTAAGGAACGCACCTTCATCGGAGCAGATGAAGAGCGCCATCGAGGCCACTTCCTCCGGCGTTCCCATCCGGCCCACCGGTTGGGTAGCTGCCAGTTTGTCGAACATCTCTTTTTCCTTCCCGGGATAGTTCTTGGCCAGGAAACCATCAACAAACGGAGTATGCACTCGCGCAGGTGAGATGCAATTGCAACGTACCTTCTTGTCCACGTAGTCGCGGGCAATCGACAGGGTCATACTCACGACGGCACCTTTCGTCATCGAATAGGCAAATCGGTCAGGTATGCCCACCACGGCAGCAACAGAAGCCATGTTAAGGATTACTCCCCCGCCCTGTTTTACCATTTTTCCAATCACGGCCCGGGTGCAATTGAACATCCCCTTTACATTAACATCATAAAGCCGGTCCATATCCTCGGGTGAGGTCTGTTCGACCGTTCCTACATGTGCCACACCTGCATTGTTGACGAGCACATCCGGATGCACGATGCTCCCCAAGGTACCTTGTACTTCGTCGTGGTTGGCGACATTACATCGTACAAAGTTCACGTTCACCCCTTCGGCTTTCAGATTCTTTGCTGCTTCTGCACCACTTTCCGCGTTGTTGTCAACCAGTGTCACGTTACCTCCTTCTCTTGCAAAACGTCGCGCGATGGCGAGCCCGATGCCGCTTGCGCCGCCTGTGACGATGATGTTCCGGCCTTTCATCTTGCTCATTTTGCCGCGAGTTTTAATTCAGCCTGCCAAACCGGTCCGTCGGGGAAAGTGAATTGCGCCATGGACTCTCGTTTCATTTCGATACTGTACCCGGGTTGGGTCGGTGGCATATATCGTCCCTGCCTGATTTGAACCGGATCAACAAAATGTTCATGCAGGTGGTCTACATACTCAATCACCCTGCCTTCCATCGTTCCACTGATGCACAGGTAGTCAATCATCGCAAGATGCTGAACGTACTCACAAAGGCCAACACCGCCGGCATGCGGACAAACAGGAATATTGTATTTGGCAGCCATGAGCATGATGATGAGGTTTTCATTGACGCCTCCCACGCGGCAACTGTCGATCTGGCAAATGCCGAATGCGCCTGCCTGCATCATCTGCTTGAATACTACGCGGTTCTGGCCATGCTCGCCCGTGGCCACCTTGATTGGGTGAACGGCCTTCGCAATCGCTGCGTGGCCCAATATATCGTCGGGACAAGTCGGTTCTTCGATCCAGTAGGGTTTGAACTTTGCCAATGACTTCATGTTTTCGATCGCCTCCGGCACATCCCATTTCTGGTTGGCGTC
>CAZJWV010000136.1:0-7221 GCA_964549855.1 uncultured Ohtaekwangia sp.
CGGGAGAAAACAACAGACCGCAAGGAAAACTACGCTACGGTGGCAATTCTTCGTGAGGGCGAGGAAAGCAAGAACTATATAGAGCTCTCTCTCAACAAGCAAGATCAAACGAGCTATTCGATCATCGGCCAATTCCAGCAAGCCTCATCCGACAACTTGTTTGTGTACAAGCACTATGGCCCGAAGGGGAAAGAAGACCAAGCGTTCACATTCACACGCGATACAGGCGGCGAACTCCTGGAAGGCATCCGGGTCGAAAACAAGGGTGACACCGAGATCACCTACAAGCTGACGTACGTAAAACTGAAGGCTCGCTGATTACTCCTCGAGCATTTCGGACCGCATCTGGCGATCGTACAATTCCCGGTACAGACCATCGTGTTCCATCAGCTGCTCGTGAGTCCCAGCTTCGGCAATGGCTCCGTCCTTTAAAACGATAATTTTGTTTGCCAACTTGGCTGACGACACCCGGTGTGAAACAATGAGCGTTGTGCGCCCCTGCATCACGCCGCGCATGCTGTTGAGGATGGTATTTTCTGTTTTAGTGTCGACTGCAGAAAGTGCGTCATCCAACATGAGGATCCGTGGTTCACGGACAATGGCCCTCGCTATCGATACTCGTTGCTTCTGGCCGCCTGAAAGTGTAATGCCCCGCTCGCCCACGCGCGTGGCAAATCCCTGTGGGAAATCCATGATGTTCTGGTAAACGTCTGCATCGCGGGCCGCCTGCAGAATCTTTTCTTCGTCGGGGACCTGGAGACCGAATCCAATGTTGTTGTAAATGGTATCGCTGAAGAGAAAAACATCCTGAGGCACATACCCGATCTGGCTCCGCAGGCACGTTAGATCATACTCGGTGATTGGAATGCCGTCAATGAGAATTTCCCCTTCCGTGATGTCATACAGACGTGAGATCAAGCTGGCGACGGTGCTCTTGCCGGAACCCGTCGACCCGATGATGGCCAGGGAATCACCGGGCTCAAGGACAAAGGACACGTTATGGACAGCGCGGATGCCTGTGTCGGGGTAGACGAAGGTTACGTTTCGAAACTCAATCCGCCCCTGGATGGGAAGCACGCGGTTGGCCGTCGAAACAATATCTGTCTTGATGCGCAAAAACTCATTGATTCGCTTCTGGGAGGCCTCGGCCCGCTGCACCAGGCTGCTGGTCCATCCCAGGGAGGCCACGGGCCAGGTAAGCAGGTTGACGTAGATCACGAACTCAACGATGTTGCCGAATGTGAGTGTCCCTTCAATTACCTCCACGCTGCCTTCGTAGACCGTAAGAATGGTACTGAGTCCGATCAGGCCAAACATCAACGGAAAGAAAAGAGCTTGCACGCGGGTTAACCGAAGCGATCGTTTCTTGTACTCGTCGTTTTCCCGGGTAAACCTGTCGATGGATTCCTTTTCCCGGTTGAAAGATTTGAGCACGCGTATGCCCGAGAAGGCTTCTTGTACGAATGTGCTGAGTCGTGATTGGCTTTGTTGAATCTCTTCAGAGCGTCGCTCGATAATGTTGTTGACGTAATAGATGCTGAAGGAAAGGATCGGCAGCGGAATAAGGGCGAAGAGCGTCAGCTTCACGCTGATCATGAACATCACGGGAATCAGGATCAGGAAGAGGGTGATGAGCTGCAGGCCATACATGATGGATGGGCCCAGGTACATCCGCACCCGGCTTACATCTTCCGAAATTCGGTTGAGAAGATCCCCGGTGTTGTTGCGCCTGTAGAAACTTAATGGCAAGGTCTGGTAGTGCTGGAACACATCATTCTTCAGGTCATACTCGATGTGCCTGCTCATGACGATGAGTGTTTGCCGAACGAAATAGAGGAAAAGCCCACGCAGCAGCGCCATGATCAGAATAAGGATGGCATACATAAGAATGCCCTGCGTGAAAACTTCGAAGAAACTGGCCTGCGCAACCGTGCCTTCAAAGGAGCGATAGAGGCTGATATTGTCAGTGACCAGGTCGATGGCACGGCGAACCATCTGGGCCGGTACGATCTGGAAGATGTTGGAGATGATTACCCACACCAGGCCCCAAAAAAGCAGGCCCTTGTAACGGAGCAAATAATGATTCAGGGAGGCGAGTTCTTTCACAGTATTTCCCCAACGTAAACGTCAGCATCGAAAATAGGTTCAAAACAACTATTTATCACCCACAAAATGTAACTTGCCGACTCTTTTTTACCGTTCCTTGTCATGCTCAACCGTCGGACCCTTCGCATCAAGATCATGCAAACCCTGTTTGCTTACGAGCAGTGCAAGGAAGCCGACTACCTCCTTGCGCATGATTCCATTGAAGAGTTCTTCACGCCGGACCTGAATTCCATGAAAGTTCAGGATAAGGAATTGCTCAAGGGACAACGGGACGTCGCCCTCACTTTGTTTGAAAAACGCTTTCGGGGCGAAACCGTTCCTGAGCATCCCGATCCCCGCATCAGCGAATCCGTTGACGCGGCGCTCGCTCTCCATGAAAAACTGACCCGGCAAGACCTCGCTCATTTCCGTAAGCACATTCTCCTCGACGTGGAGAAGATCAACCGTTGGTATTACCTGGTGCTGAATCTTGTGCCCGCATTCGCAGCGGTCGCGGCGCAAGACAAAAGGCAAACGACAACCAACTTCAGAAACAATCCCTACGTGGCTGCCCTGCGCGACCACACTGAATTGCGTCGCGAATCCCTTCGGCACGGTGGAAGCTGGGATGAGGATATGGGGCGCGTGAGAGACTGGTGGCGGGAATGTGTGAAGGCCGACAAGACCTTCCTTGAATACCTCGAGGCGACACGCCCGTCGGCTGACGACCACACGCAGATCATCAAGCACCTGATCCGAAAACTTGTCCTGGGGAAAACCGCCATCAATGCCTGGTTCGAAGACCAGGACCTCTGGTGGACGGAGGATCACGAAATTATCCGCAGCATGACCGATAAGACCCTCAAGTCATTCGGCACTGAGGATGGGATCGAACTGCAGAAACTTTCACTCAACTGGGACGACGACAAGGATTTCGTAGAACGACTCTTTGGAGGTGCGGCCCAATTGGACAAATCTTTCCATGCGCTCATTGCCAGTCACACGAAAAATTGGGAAGTCGATCGGCTGCCGCTGACTGACCGGGTGATTCTTCACATGGCATTATCAGAGATGATCCAGTTTTCCAGCATTCCTGTCAAGGTCACCATCAACGAGTACATCGAACTGGCCAAGGAATACAGCACCCCGAAAAGCAGGCAATTCATCAACGGCATCCTTGATGTAATGTCAAAGGAGTTGACCGGCACAGGCAAGATTAAAAAGAGTGGCCGGGGGCTCATCGATAACAAGTGAGACCTTGATGGAAGGATTGAAGGATGGAAGGATTGAAGGATTGAAGGATTAATGGGTACGGCGGGAAGGCCCAATTTTCGAAGGCGAGCGGCTGTTTCAGGTCGCATCCATTTGATTATCTTTGAAGCCCAAATCGACAGGTTATGAGCAAGAACAGCAACAGCGCTTTGATCGCCTTTCTGGCTGGTGCGGCAGCGGGCGCCATCCTGGGAATATTGTACGCTCCAGACAAAGGCTCCAACACACGCGAAAAGCTTTCGTTCCGCCTCGACAAGTACAAGAAGATCCTCGAGGAGTTCCTCAATGACCTGGTGGCCGGGAAAGAAACTCCCCTGACCTCTGAAGCCAAATCGCAGGGACAAAAGGTGGTATCCGAAGCCAAAGGCAAGGCAGAACGCCTGCTGGAAGACGTGGATGATTTACTGGAACAAATCCGCGGAAGCCAAAAGAGTTAATGATTTGTTAAGGTCACCTGTGCCGCAATTTTCTTATCTAGTTTTACAACACGTAGCACGATTTCGATATATGAAAAACACGATCCTCCTCCTGTCATTAGTTGGCGTTCTCTTCCTTGGAGCTTCCTGCCGGGATAAAGCGGCCGAGAAAAGAATTGCCGAATTGGAAAGCCGCCTGGCTCAACTTGAAGGCAACAAGTCCAACGCCGCTGCGACCACGCCTACCCCTACCCCTTCAACCACCGATGAGAAACCGGATGGCCCCCTTCCAGTGGCTGTATTCGAATCTGTAGACCACGACTTCGGTACGATTAACGAAGGGCAAAAGGTGATTCATGTCTACAAAGTAAAAAACACCGGTGAGGCACCCCTGATTATCCAAAGCGCCCAACCCTCCTGCGGATGCACTGCTCCTGACTGGACCAAGGACCCGATCCCAGTCGGAGGCAGCGGCTTCGTGAAGGCGGAGTTCGACAGCAAGGGCAAGCCCGGCATCAACAATAAGACCATCACGGTGACTGCGAACACGTGGCCGAAAACCACGACGCTTCGCTTCAAAGCCATGGTGACACCGAATGCCGATCAGAAGGGGCCCACACGCTAGCCAATAGCGGCCTTAGAAACAAGAAGTCCCCCAACGGGGACTTTTTTTTGCCACGGATTGCCCGCCGAAGCCTTGGCGCAGGCGGGGATTTACGCGGATGAATACAGGGCTATTCAAGTTGGTCAGCGCACCTCTTGTTGTGTAATGCCCGGTTGCCTTCAAAATAGCTACCTTTGCGCGATTAAAATCTAAACGTTCATGTTTGCAATTCTCTTACAAGCCCAGCCCCAGGGATCCATTTGGAACCAACTCGTTCTCATTGTCGCCATCGTGGGCATTTTCTATTTCTTTATGCTGCGGCCACAGCAGAAGGCCCGCAAGGAGCAGAAGAAATTCCAGGAAGAAATAAAGAAAGGAGACCTGGTGGTCACCATAGGCGGAGCTCACGGCCGCATCGCCGAAGTCGAGGACGATACGATCATTCTCGAATTCGAACGAGGCGTACGCATCCGTTTCTCCAAGACGTCGATCTCGATGGAATCGAGCAAGGCAGCGGCCAAGAAGGCCCAAGGATAAAATCACTTAAAGCCGGCCACGGTTGAGCATTGAAGTTCTTACGTCTCATCATCAACCTGTTTCGCTTTGACCGCACCAACTGGACGGCGCTGGCCCTGTCGGTTTTTGCCGCGTCTGTTTTCTGGTTGTTCAGCGCGCTGAACAAGACATACTCCACCAACCTGGCACTGGGGCTGCAAGTGACGTATGACGAATCGCGCTACGCACCGGCCCAACCAGTTCCCAACAAAATTGCCGTCAATGTGCAAGGCATCGGCTGGGAGCTACTCCGCAAGTCGCTCGGTCAGAAGGTCCCGGTAGTTACCATCGCGCTTGAACGGCCCGCCGATGTGAAGCGAATTGCCGGCAGCGCGTTGGAACCCCAGGTGGTTAGTCAGTTGGGCGCGATGACATTGAACTACGTGGTGTTGGACACGCTGAGGTTGGCCATTGAACCCAAGGCCACCCGCACCATCAAACTTGTCACGGACATCAGCAAGATTACCTTCCGCAATGCGCTGGGTCGTATCAGCCCGGTGGTAATCCTTCCTGACAGCATTCACCTCGAAGGGCCTCAAAGTTATGTTCTCGCACTCCCTGATTCCCTGGAAGTCCCCGTCCCGGCCCGTCGACTTGGCGCATATTATAGAGAAAGCCTTGAAGTCCGGTTCCCCAACAGTGAGTTCATCAAGCGGGACCCGCCCGTCGCAGAAATCATGTTTGAGGTAGGCCCCATCGTGGAGATCAGCCGCCGATTTGTGATCACAAGGCCCAAGTCGTGGGGCACCGTGAAGACGAACCCCGACAGTGTCGAGGTAAGGTTTCGAATTCCCAAGCGTGAAGAGGAGCGCTTCAAGACCGACGTGATGGCTGTTGCGGCCGAGTTTCCTTTGGTCTCCCCGAGGAAAGGTGATACGATCCGCGTCAAGCCATCCCTTTTGCAGCTTCCCGCCTATGCGTTTGTGACAGCGATAGACTCCGTGGAGATCATCAAGCAGCCGTGACATGGCAAGCACTCTTCAAGTGGGGGTAACCGGCGGAATCGGTTCCGGGAAATCCGTGGTTTGCCGGATTTTCGGGTGCCTGGGAATTCCCGTATACGATGCCGATACCCGTGCGAAAAATGTAATGACCACTGACGGAATACTGGTCGATCAAATCAAGAAAGAATTCGGAAACTTGGCATACCATCCGGATGGCAGCCTGAATAGAACGTTCCTGAGCCAAGCCACCTTTGGAAAGCAAGACCGGCTTGCCGCGCTAAATGCCCTGGTTCATCCCCGGGTAGCCAGGGATTATGAAACCTGGCTGACTGCCTTCACGCATGCACCCTATGTGATACGTGAGGCGGCCCTCCTGTACGAAGCGGGGGTGACTGCTTCCCTGGATCGAGTGATTGTGGTCCAGGCGCCAATTCCCCTCCGTGTTCAACGCGTGTTGGCCCGCGATCCCCAACGGACCGAAAAAGAGGTTCGAGCGATCATGGAAACCCAATGGCCGGACGAAGAAAAAATGAAACGCGCCGACGACATCATCGTAAACGACGAAACCCACCTGGTAACTCCCCAAGTGCTGCGCCTGCATCACCAATACCTTGACCTGCAATAGTTTTCCGACCTAAATCAGAATGAAACGCATCCTTCCCATAGTCGTCATCCTGGCCATCATCTTCCTGCTGGCGTTGCCCAAGTTGGGGCTGCTGAGCACAAAATCCGCCTCCCCGACTGGCGCGGGCGCGGTGCAAGCTGCCCTGCCGGTGGATGGCGTCGTGATGAGACCCGCGTCCTTCGACAACACATTGGTGATCACAGGCTCCATTCTGGCAAACGAATCTCTTGAGCTCAAGGCTGAGTCAAGCGGCAAGATTCCTACAATCAATTTCAAGGAAGGCAGTCGCGTGAAAGAAGGTGAATTGCTTGTGCAAACAAACGATGAAGAGATTCGCGCCCAAATTGAAAAACAGCCGTACATGCAGAAACTCAACAAGGATAACGAGTTTCGGCATCGCCAGCTTTTTCCTGAACGCACTGGCGCTCCTGGAGCGGGTGCCATTTGCCATCGCGCCGCTGCTCATGCGCTTCGGCATGGGCCTGGTGTTCTGGCGCTCGGCGCAGACAAAGCTGGCTAGCTGGGACACCACGCTGCTGCTGTTCCGCGAGGAGTATCAAGTTCCCCTGCTGCCGCCGGAGCTTGCCGCTTACCTGGCGACGGCGGTTGAACTGACCGCGCCGATTCTCCTCGCCTTCGGCCTGGCGACGCGCCTCGGCGCGGGCGCCATGCTCGGCATGACCCTGGTGATCCAGCTGTTCGTCTATCCGCAGAGCTATC
>CAZJWV010000137.1:0-7207 GCA_964549855.1 uncultured Ohtaekwangia sp.
TGGTCCACTCCTCCTGGCCAGGAATCATGTGCAGGCCATAGGTGCCGGCTTTGAGTGGCTTCCCTTCTACCTGGACATCATGCGAAAAAGTGACTACTGTGTTTTCATTTGCACCCGCGCGCCAAGGGATGGGGCTCTGGTCAGTGATGCCATAAGGAACAAGCCCGCCCCAGATTTTTCCTTCGCGCCCAGCGACGTCAGGGCTGCTGTAGTTGATGGTAACTTTTACAAGGCCCATCCACTGGGTTACTTCACCGCGTTGGTTCCCCCCGTTGGGTGGCGTTGTCATTTGTGCCACAGCGGCCATGCTGACAAGCACGGCGAAAAGCAATAACACAAGTCTGTTTTTTTTCATAATGATTGGTTTTGGAGAGTTGAAAATAGACCAATTTTCAATTCCCAGGCACTCCTAAATTGTCAACGGCCGGTAATTCACCCACTTTGGTCGAGGGGCGGGGACCAATGGTCAGAACATCTTCTTCAAATCCACCATCCGCTGATGGGTCGCGTCCATGTTAATGAGGCCAGACCGCGGCTGGTCGAGATCAAGTATGGTGAACACTGTTGCCGACAGCATGAGTGAGAAGCCAACAACGATGACCCAGTTGAGCGGACCTTTGTGATCGTATCCGAGCAGAAACGCAGAACTAAAGCACAAGGCAAAAAGAAAATAGATTATCGAGTTCGGCAGCTGCGCTTCCCCTGCCGCACGCCGGGTGGTGGTGATATCCATCATTGCATTGAGTTCACCGATGATTCCAGAAGTCAGAACTGCGCTGTGGTTGACCCGCGCATAGGCTGTGACAAGCTGCCAGGTTTTGGAGCTGATCGAATCTGCCCGCATGAAGTGCGTATAGGCTTTGTTCAGATCCATCCCTACCTCGTAGAATGCAATTCGCTCATCTACATAAACCTTCAACATCGATCTTATGCGTGTCCTCACGCTGTCGGGCAGCACATCGGCACGGAGCACGGCAGAACTGATGCTATTGGACTCCTCTACAATAAGCCCACGCCGCATATCATAACGCTCATTGGCCATTGAAAAAGTAAATGCCAGCATCAATCCCAGCAGGCCAAGCAACATTCCGTTGATGGCCGTAAGGTCTGTCTTTTCAAAGGCGGGATTCCTTTGTTGCTGCAGGGCACGGAACCGGCTGGCCAGCACGTACGTCACGATCAGAAGGGCAAAAAGTAACAGCGCCATCACAATCGATGGCGTCGTACGCAAGTGGGCGTCTATCGGCATGAGGGCAATACTACCAAACCTCCTTTAACAATCGCACAAAATTGCCGCCGATAATTTTTTCGACGCGCGATTCGGAGTGCCCCTTCTTGAGCAAACGTTCTGCAATCAACTCCATGCGGTTTGGTGCGTTAAGCTCCGGCACAAACATGTATACATTCGGATCCTCACCGGGGGCAGCGATGCCAGCTTTTTGTCGCATGGCCACAAAATCGGCATGCGATTTCTTGTAGGCCTCCGTTACATTGTGCGGCGTAATGGAAAGATCGCTGCCAATACCCACGTGCTCCTCTCCGCAGACGTTTATCGCGTGTTCGATATGCTTCACTACATCCTGGTCGGCCGGCTGCATGCCCATGGTCAGGAAAGGCATCAGGTAAATCCCAACAACGCCCCCCTTGTCTGCCATGGCTTTCAGTTCCTCGTCGCGCTTGTTGCGCGGCCGCTGTGCCACCGACCAGCAGCCCGAATGGGTAATGGCAACAGCCTGTTTCGATTCGCGAATGCCATCCGCCGTCGTCTGCTGACCGCAGTGGGATAAGTCGATGAGGACTTTCTTCGCGTTGAGTTCCTGAACGAGGCTACGGCCCAACTGCGACAGGCCTCCGTTGGCCTGCTCCAGGCAGCCATCGCCGATAAGGTTTCTCACGTTGTAGGTGAGCTGTACGATTCGAACGCCGAAGCTGCTGAACAGGTCTACGCGCGAGAGATCGTTTCCAAACACAAACGAATCCTGGAAACCATAAATGAGGCCCAGCTTCTTTTGCGCCTTGGCCGCTTGCAGATCCGCCACTGATCTCACCTGCATCAACGCTTCTGGGTGTGCTGCGATCTCGCGCTCCCACATGGCGATGCGTCCGAAGTTCTCTTCCACCGTCCCGGCCCCACCTACTGTAAGGTTCACGGCGGTGATGCCGGAGGCTCGGGCATTGGCGACCATCTCGGGGGAAAGGGTTGTGAACCGCTCCGAAGTATTGAATGGCCCGGGGCTGGCGAGAAAATCTATGACGAGGGCCTTCTCGTAACCCGGCCACCGTGGTGGAGATTGCATCCCCAAGGCTTCGGTCAAGGAAACGAACGGTGCAAGGCTCATCGAAGCGGCCAGCTTGTTGAAAGAACGACGTGTTACCATTGGCATGAGATTGAGTTCGTTTGGGTTTGAAAAGTACCAAATCTCCATGGCATTGCCCCCCGACATGCCAACGCGTATTTTTGGACTTTGATTCTCGACTTTGATTCGCTTGATTAATTTGATTGCCATGATGGAATGCAGTGATTGCACAATTGACTCGATAATGAGGCGAGCTAGTCGATAGAAAGAATAGTCAAAGCCCTATGCAAGCACTCTCATACTACCTGGCATACCCTTTCATCTACCTGATTGCCTCACTGCCTTTCCCGGCGCTTTATGCCTTAAGTGATGTGCTGTCAACGCTCCTTCGGGGTGTCGGGTACCGCAAACAAGTCATAAAGACCAACCTCCGGAATTCGTTTCCCGAAAAGACAGAAGCAGAGCTTCGAGTCATCTACAAGCAATTCTATAACTACCTCTGCGACCTGATGCTCGAAACCATCAAGACCATGCGAATGACGGAGAAGGAATACCAGGAGCGCGTGATCCTTGAGAATCCGGAGCTGATGCGCGACTTGTTTGCACAGGGAAAAAGCGTTGTACTCATGCTCGGCCACTACGGAAACTGGGAGTGGTTTGGGCCCTGCATGACCCTGAACACCGACCACCAGCTCGTGGTTGTTTTCCGGCCGCTGACGAATCCATATTTCGACCGTATGATGACCTCCTGGCGGACCAAGTTCGGCACAGAGATCACGCCGGTTCAGCAGACACTCCGCACCATGGTCACTAACAAGAACCGCCTCACGATGACGGCCTTTATCTCCGACCAGGCCGCTCCTATCGGGGCGTATTGGACTACATTTCTTCACCAGGAGACATCTGTGTTCACCGGCGCCGAGAAGGTGGCAAGCAAATTCGGTTTTCCTGTGGTTTACCTCCACGGCGCACGCCCGAAAAGGGGTCATTACACTATCAGGCTTGAGGTCCTCTACCCAGAGCCATCAAAAACGGGAGAAAATGAGATTTCTGAAGGGTTTACCCGGAGGCTCGAAAAGGATATCATAACGGAGCCGGTTATCTGGCTTTGGTCGCACAAGCGGTGGAAGAACAAACGACCTGTGCAGGCCTAGGAATTCGTATATTTGCAGCCTTAATAGTTGACTTAAATCTACCAGGTGCGGACGGCCAAAGAGACCCTTGCCTTCAGCAAGCAATTCATAGGAGAAAACAAGCTCAGGAGCTGGTACGAATTCCTGATCACCCTGGTACTTATCGCCGGGATGATCACTTTGTGCTTCTTTACTTCCATTCCCCTCCTGGCCCGGCTTGCCGCAAGCCTGATTTGCGGCCTCCTGTACGTTCGGCTCTTCGTCATTTACCACGACTACCAGCACCGGGCAATCCTGCTGCATTCACGCGCGGCTGACATACTCATGCAAGGGGTGGGATTCATGGTACTTGCTCCTGAACGCATCTGGGTTCGTTCCCATGAGCACCATCATAACAACAATTCAAAACTGACCATGTCGGGCATTGGGTCTTACCCGATCGTAAGCGCCAGCCGTTTCAAGCGCCTCAGCCCTTCGCAGCGCGGCCTTTACTTGCTGAATCGTCACCCCCTCACCGTCCTGCTGGGCTACTTTACCTTGTTCATCTACTGGCTGAATCTAAAGTCCTTCCTGGAGAGTCCCCGCAGGCACGCGGATTCACTCGCTGCCTGCCTTGTGCACTTTGGTATCGGGGTCGCCATTTGGATCTTCTTTGGTTTCGAAGTCTACGTCCTCACCTGGTTTGTACCCATTTTCATCATGTCGGCGATGGGGGCTTACCTCTTCTATTGCCAGCACAACTTCCCCGGCGCCAAGTTTCGCGAAAACAATGATTGGTCCTACACCAATGCGGCCCTGTCGTCCACGAGCTTCATGGTAATGAGCCCGGTGATGCATTGGTTCACCGCCAACATTGGATATCATCATGTGCATCACATCAATTCCCGGATCCCCTTTTATCGTCTGCCCGAAGCCATGAAGAGCATGCCTGAGCTTCATGGTGTATCAACCACCTCATGGAACCCGATTGATGTGTGGAAGTGTTTCCGGCTCAAGCTCTGGGATGAGCATGCGGAAAAGATGATCACGCTGAGAGAGTACCGCAAGCAGTTGAGCGCGGCTATACACTGATTTTTTTTCCTAGAGTGGCGCTCTTTTGAGCGGCCGCCAACACCCTCATCACATCCGTTCCTTCAGCTCCTGTTACCGGCACGGGTCCTCTACCATTCAATGCCGCAAACATCCCGTTGAAGAATTGCATGTAATTGCCTGAAGCCGGAACCAATGGACTTACTTCTGCTCCGTTTTTTCCATGGCGGGTAAGCGTTCCTGCAGCTGTTGAGGGAACCTTGCCATAATCAGGGTCAATTGGGCTAATTCCCTGCCTGAGTTGTGTTTCCTGGATGTCAAGCCGGGGCATCTCCAAACTTCCTTTTGTACCATGGATTATGAAGGCTGGACCAGGTTTGACTGCCACGTAGCTACTGAGAAGCTTGACACTGCTGCTTTGGTAATGCAGGATCAGTTCAAAGTAGTCATCCACTTTTGACCCGGGTCTTTTGGCGTCGAGTACCGCAGAGACCGCATCAGGTATTCCAAAAAGTACAAGTGCCTCGTCAATGAGATGAGGGCCAAGGTCCATGAGATTACCGGCCCCGGGACCCGGCTCTTCACGGTGGGCCTTCGGACTGAGTACGAGGTTGTATCGTTCGAAGGAGAGTTGTGCTTCAACGATTTCGCCCAGGTCCCCCGACCGGACTACATTTTTAACCGCAAGAAAATCACCGTCACACCGGCGGTTTTGATACACGGCAAGGAGTTTTCCGACACGGTTCGCCAAGGCTTCAAGCTGTAGTGCTTCTTCAACTGTGGTGGTGAATGCCTTCTCCACCACAATGTGCTTTCCGGCAGACAATGCCCTCGACGCGTAGTCGAAATGGGTGTACGTAGGGGTGTTGACGATTACCAGGTCTACTGCCGGGTCGTCCAGGATCTCGTCGATGGAACGATAAGACCGAACATCTGGGTAGTCGGCCTTGATCAGCGATTTGCTCCGCTCCCAGGCGCCAAGCAACCTGTAGCCCGGGTGCGCTTCGAGAAACGGTGCATGGAACACCTTTCCAGAAAGTCCGTAAGACAGAAGCGCTGATCCGAATGGCTTCATGACTGTGATTCTACTGATTTTTTTGATTCACCTGACCGTCCGGGTGATTGCAATCAATCATGGTCATCATTTAAATTAACCCCGTCAAAATGAGCCCGGCTCAATGAGCCAAGCGCAGTATGGCGGGGTCAGATCTCTCTCTGCGTCGGTCGCGTGAGGCATGTGGGTCCGCCCCCGCCTTTCACACTGATGTTCTCGCCGTCATATTCAGAGACCTTGCAACCAGTGTTCAAGAGCGCACCGCGGGTCAGGGGGTTACCCCTCACCATGATCACCTCTCGTGGGCTTACGGCAAGCACATTGCATCCCATGGAATCAAACTCCGAGTCCGGCACTTCGACAAACTGATAGCCGCGAACCAACAGTTCATTCCGAAATGGGATGGGCATCAATGGAGAATACACAACGGCCAAGTCCTTGTCCACGGGACTGAATACCGACATGAGGTGGAAAACGTCCGAGGGTCCTTTGTAGTGAGGCATGTCTGCGACTAGCACATCCACCCCCAACGGCTTAAGAAGGGCCCTAAGCTGCTCAATCCCCGCCTGATTGGTGCGATAAGTGTGTCCCACCGCCAGTGTTTTGGGGTCAAGCCAGGCTACGTCGCCGCCTTCGAGGGTTCCTGGCGATTTGATGCTGCCCAAAATGGGTATTCCCTGGGCCTGGTAGGCCCGTGATTGAGCTTCAGGCTCTGTCTGGCGGGCTGGCTTACCCATGTTGCAGAGGATCACACCCCGATCGGTTGCAATGGAGGCATCCCGGCAGTAGATCGAATCCAGCGTGGTCGAGTCGTCTTCGGAAAAGTGCTTCAAACTGGCGCCTGAAGTGCTGATCAGCGATTCGAAGGCTTCATACTCTCTCAAAGCCTTTCGGAAATCTGGTTTCGAAAGGAAGTTCAGACGTTTCCAGTCTCGCTCAACGTGGTCATCGTCCAAGAATGCATCAGCGGCCCTCTTGACAAAGACGGAAACCAGCTTGCCATATTCCGAATGGCAGGTTTTCATGGTTTAGGTGGTTCATCGTCCCGCTTGCGCCTCATCCACACATAGAAGGGAATTCCGCATAGCAGGGCGACAAAGCCCCAGTAGACAATCTCCTGCCCCGACCCCACCACGGCCCATACCGAGTAAATGAAAGCGACAATCGCGATGATGATTTTGCTGATGGATTCCTTTTTCCAGAACCTGTTTTGAAGAACAATCACACCATAGGAAGCAGCAGAGAATAAGTAAGGAACCAACACCATGATCGTCGTGAGAAGAATCATGAAGGTGAACATCTCCGTGAGGCCCTTCGACAAGTTTGAAAGCAGCAGGATGGTGATCAGGATGCTGGAGATGATCAGGCCCATGTACGGTGACTTGCGCTTGTTCTCTCTTCCGAAGATTTCCGGGAACATTTTGTCTTTCGCTGCAGCATATGGGATCTGGCCCTGGAGGAGGATCCATCCGTTGAGGGCTCCGAACGTAGAGACGATTGCTCCCAGGGCGACCATCTCCCGGGCATTGATGCCGAGGAAGAGCGAGCCGTCTCCCCAGATGATGGTGGCAGCATCGGAAAATGGGGCATTGGACATCCGTAAGTCCGAGGCAGGGATCATTCCCATGACGGCAACGGTGGCCAGGATGTAGACAAACATGGTCGCTATGGTCCCGATCATCGTTGCGCGGGCG
>CAZJWV010000138.1:0-7063 GCA_964549855.1 uncultured Ohtaekwangia sp.
TTTGGGCATCCTTCCAGGTTTGATGGCTGAGGAAGACGGCAGGGTAGCCGAAGGATTGGGCGGAAGAGCGTATTGCTAATAGCGAATAGCTAATGGCTATAAATGCAATGAGGCAGTACCGCGCATAGGAATGTAGGTGTCGGGGCTTCACGAGGGGTAGAGGCATCTAAGTTAGGGGGATAGCGGGCAAATACAATGGACTGCTTACATGGCGAAACTCTCTGAAGAATCGCCCCTAAATTGTAATTTCACAAAGGAAAAAGTATTTTCTGACTGAAGTGACTTGATAAGTGAGCATTGTGTGAGATTCACTTAAGTATAATGACAATGTATTCCAGAATTGCCATTTGCGTAATTATTTTCTCATCATGTGCAGTGTACGGCCAATCCAAAGGCTACGTAAACAAATCTAGTCAACTCGAATTTAAGTACTTTGATAATTGGACCCTTGAAGAGATGCCAGGCCATGTAATGGTTTTTGCGCCATCCGAAGGCGTGACCGACCATGAAAATGAGAACCTTGGGATTTCAATCGCCCCGGCTAATGGAATGAGCCTTGACGAATGTTATAATACTTATGTTATACATGCCCTCCCTAAAGCGCTTGATCAATACAATCCGATTTCTCAAGGCATTGAAGCAATAAATGGATCCAGGGCACGATGGATTGAAATTCAATTCAAGGCCAAGGATGGCTTATTAACTACTAACTTAATTTATGTTCTGGTATCGAATGAAAAACTCTACATCATTGTAGCTTACTCTTCGACTAAGAAGTTCTCAACATACAAGGAGAAGTTTCTTTCAATCATCAGAACATTGAGCGTCAAATAAGAAGCGGATTAATTCTTTCTTGCTACGACTTTCTCCACCGCCTTCACCACATCCTCCGGCCCCGGTCCGTACTTCTTCAACAGACCCAGCGGCTTCCCGCTATCCCCAAAACTGTCGTTGACCGCGGTCCAATTGTAAGGAAATCCGTACATCCCGGAATTTCCTTGTGTGAAGTCTGATTGCGGAATTTTGATGCATGCATTGGAAGTACTGGTTCCTGGAACCTTCAGTAAAAACAGAAGTTGTCCAATTGGACTACTTCCATTATCTTTACACCGATGAACAAGAGACGTGAGCTCCTGTTCTTCAAGAACTATTTTCAGGACTTCTATGACGGTCAGACCCCGAAGGTTCAGAAGAAGATACTTTGGACCTTAAGATTGGTGGAGGACCTGGATAGAATCCCGGAGGTCTATTTCAAGCATTTGGAAGGTACGGACGGAATTTATGAAATCAGGATCCAGAGTGGCAGCAATATCTTTAGAGTATTCTGTTTCTTCGACAGCAATAGTGTTGTTGTAGTTGGACATGGGTTTCAAAAAAAGTCTCAAAAAACACCTGACAGGGAAATTGGGAAGGCTGAAAGAATCAAAAGAGAGTACAATGAAGAAAAGGACCGTGACTCCCCTGAGTGAATTTATCGACAAAAAAGTCGGCAAAAGAGGGACAAGGAAAAGGGACAAATTTGAATCTGGCTACGAAGCATTCAGACTCGGAGTCCTTATTCAACAAGCAAGACAAGAAAAGGGTCTGACACAAGAACAGGTTGCTGAGCTGTCTGGTACAAACAAGTCTTACATTTCAAAACTTGAAAAGGACCTGAAGGATGTTCGATTTTCGACGCTTCAACGGATCATTACCGAAGGGCTTGGGGGTCATCTTGAAGTCTCAATCAAATTCAACTGAATCTCCCTTCAACTTCAATATTCAATAGTGGATATTCCCTTTCAGCTCTTTCTGACAAGAACAGTCTCCACAGCCCTCACCACATCCTCAGGCCCCAGCCCGTACTTCTTCAACAGATCCAGCGGCTTCCCGCTTTCACCAAAGCTGTCGTTGACCGCCACCATCTCGATGGGAGCAGGGTGGTGCTGAGCGAGAGTTTGTGCCACAGCGTCACCGAGACCGCCATTGCGCTGGTGCTCTTCGCATGTGACGGCACAGCCGGTTTTTCGAACAGAGGCGATGATGGCCTCGGTGTCGAGGGGTTTGATCGTGTGGATGTTGATGACTTCGGCTGAAATGCCTTTCTCCGCAAGAATTGTCTCAGCCTCGAGCGCCTGCCACACCATGTGTCCGCAGGCGAAGATGGAGACGTCCTTGCCCTCTACCATCCTGTCCGCTTTTCCAATTTCAAATTTCCTCCCCGTGGTGAAGATCGGCCACACGGGTCTGCCGAAGCGGAGGTAAGCCGGACCCGCGTGAGAAGCCAGCGCGATCGTCGCCTGGCGGGTTTGTTCGAAATCGCAGGGAACAATCACGGTCATCCCTGGCAGCATCCGCATCATGCCGATGTCTTCGAGGATCTGGTGCGTGGCGCCGTCTTCGCCCAGCGTGAGCCCGGCGTGTGAAGCACAAATCTTTACATTCTTCGCCGAGTAGGCAATGGACTGCCGTATCTGGTCGTACACACGCCCCGTGGAGAAGTTGGCAAACGTGCCCGTGAAGGGAATCTTTCCCCCCGTCGCCAACCCCGCTGCAATGCCCATCATATTAGCCTCGGCAATGCCAACCTGGATGAAGCGGTCTGGAAACTCCTTCTTGAAGGCGTCCATCTTCAAAGAGCCCAACAAGTCGGCGCACAGTGCAACGACTTCAGGATTCGTCTTGCCCAACTCATGGAGTCCGGCTCCGAAACCGCTCCTCGTATCCTTTTTATCCGTAGCTGTAAATTTCAACATTTGCTCAAGCCTCCAATTTCCATTTTCTAATTTCCAATTTCCGAAAAACTGCGCGCAGAGTCGCCCGCCTTCGCTGAAGCTACAGCGGGGAGACTCCGACGCAGATGAGACGCAAGAGGACTAGAAGTCTCCAAGTGTCTCCTCCAGCTGCGCCATCGCTTTCTTAAACTCCTCTTCATTCGGCGCCACCCCATGCCACTTGTGGTGCCCCATCATAAAGTCAACCCCATTACCCATCACGGTCTTCATGAGATTGAGTACTGGTTTACCTTGTCCGAGGAGTCCTTTTGCTTTTTCGAGTGTGGCAATCAATCCCTCCAGGTCGTTGCCGTTGCTTTCCACCACCGTCCAGCCGAAGGCTTCCCACTTTGCTTTGAGGTTCATGAGCGAGAGCACCTGATCTACCGGTCCGTCGATCTGCTGACCGTTGTAGTCGATGGAGGCAAGGAGGTTGTCGACCTTATTGTGGGCGGCGAACATCGACGCTTCCCAAACCTGTCCCTCTTGCTGTTCGCCGTCGCCCATGAGGACGAAGACGGTATGTGGATCTTTGTTGAGTTTCTTGGATAGTGCGGCCCCGATGGCCACGGACAATCCCTGTCCGAGGGAGCCAGACGCAACACGGACACCAGGGAGGTGCTCGTGGGTGGCGGGATGGCCTTGCAGGCGCGAGTTGATCTGGCGGAAAGTCTTTAGCTCGGCCACGTCAAAGTACCCTGCGCGGGCTAGCGTGGCGTACCATACCGGAGAAATGTGCCCATTCGAAAGAAAGAACATGTCTTCCCCCTTGCCGTCCATGTGGAAGCGGGGGTCGTGCTTCATCAGGTGGAAGTAGAGGGCGACGAAGAACTCCGTGCATCCCAGCGAACCCCCCGGGTGGCCGGACTGGCAGTTGTACACCTGGCGGACGATGTCGCGGCGAATTTGAGTGCAGAGTTTTCTTAAGTGATCCAGGTCGGGCTTGGGCATGATAATGTTTCGACGCCAAGATTAAGTAATTAGTTCGAGCCTGCAAGAGATCCGAATTCCAGATTCCAGATTCCTGATTCCTGATTTTATTCTAGATTCTTGATTATGAACTCTTAGGATCAAGACAATCAATTGAATCCTTTAATCAAGGTCTAAATGTACGAGTCTGCAAACAAGGAGGATACGGATCGCTCACCGAAGGAGCTTTCCATAAACCCTGGAGACCGGGCAACCACCGCAGAGGCGCAAAGGCGCAGAGGACCGCAAAGGAATACAATGTTACCGACCAACCGATTCCCACCGATTCACTGACCCACCGATCCATCGAACACGTGGTTCCCCTTTAGGGGCCAGGGGCGAGGGAGTCTGTGGCACAGTCCTTCCATCCTTCAATCCTTCCATCAAGGTCCTACTGTTTGAGTTTGCCTAGAATCGGCTGCCCCGGAAACACATTCCCAATGGTCTTCCCGCTCCGTACTACAAAGGTGCCGTTAACCAACACATGATGAACACCCTCAGAGAATGCCAGGCCGGTTTCGAAGGTGGCTTTGTCAATGATGGTATTCGGGTCGAAAATGGTGATGTCGGCATCGGCGCCAACCTGCATGCGGCCCTTGCGCGCCATCGTGTGAGAGATTGTTTCAAGGCGCTGGGCGGGCATGATGGTCATCTTGCGGAGGGCATCCATCAGTGTCAGCGCCTTGCGTTCGCGCACGTAGATGCCCAATATCCTGCCATAGGTTCCGGCGGTTCGTGGGTGGGCAAGACGTGAATACGGCATGCCATCGGAGCCAATCATGGTGACGGGAGATTTGATCCCAGCTTCAATCCATTCCGGCTTCATACTGTGGAGAATGATGATGCCTCCCTTCTTTCTGTATGAGGCAAACGTTTCTTCAGTCAATCGTTCTCCGGTTTCTACCCACTGTAGGTCCTTGTAGGTGATGCCCAAACGCTGCTGCCAGCCTTCATCAAAAATCGCCGACTCCAGACTTGTGGATCCTGCAGTGTAAGGGTAAAGCTCGGTGGTGATATTCAGTCCCTGCTTTTGTGCGTTTGCAACCATCCGCAGCGTTAACGGGATTTCGTCAAGAGACATGCTGTTGAGGTGAACGATGTGCAACGCGGCACCGGTGGTAGCTGCATCGGCAATGGCCTGTTGGATGGCCATCGCTTTTCCTTCACGCACATGGGTGAAGACCATGGTCTTGCGTGCCGCGGCGAACTCGTAGACATTGTAGACTTCCTCACGTGTTGCTCCGGGATAGTAACCGATAGGAACACCGATGCCAAGCGCACCGGATTTCAACTCTTTGTCCAGCAAGTCCAGGCTGGCCTGCATGTCGGAGCCCACCGGCATGTAATTGAATTTTGGGCTTCCTTTCTCCAGCTCTTTCTTCCCGGCTTTCTGTGCCGTTTGGTACATGAGCTCTGCCCGGGCCCACGGATGGCAGGCACTGCCGCCGTAGTTGATTATAGTCTTGTTTTGTTGGGTTGCCAGCCAGGCTCCGATGTCTTCGATTCCTCCTTCAAGCTCCAGCGCAGTGGTCACGCCATCGTGGACCTGGTACTCATGTTCCTTGTTGGTCATGCCGTGAACGTGCGGGTCGATGAAGCCTGGAGAGACAACGAGGTTGGATACGTCGATTATTTCCTTCCCAGTTAACGGCGTGGCGGAGATTTCCACGATGCGGCCGCCACGGATCCCCACGTGACGCACCGCGTCGAGGCCAGTCTCCGGGTCCATGACGCGGCCGTTGGAAAGGACGATGTCGTAGGTTGCCGTTTGAGACGTCGCTGTAAAAACGGTAAGGGAAAGAGCGAGGATGAGGAGATTCTTCATTTTGAGTGGGTGAAGAAAACAAGATGGAATGAAAAATGAAGAATGAAAAATGAAAAGTGAGGAATTAATCCCTTACAGTGTTGAGTGCCGTCATGCTGAACGCAGCCGAAGCATGACCGAAAACAAGACGCACAAGTCGGGGGAATGCTCAAGGACGGAAGTCTCCGTAAACCCTAAAGAGTCGGTAACCACCGCAGAGGCGCAGAGACGCAAAGGACCGCAAAGAACCTGCAGATTACTGAACTCCATTTTACCGTTCTCACGGTTCCCCTTTAGGGGTTAGGGGCACGGACCCACCGATCCCACCTATTTCACCGACCCACCGATCTCGGCGTGGGACTACGAACTACTTTGACGTCTTCACCGGCTTAGCCGTCCCCAAAATCTGCGCAGCGTGATTCTTGGTGTCGACTTTGTCGATGATGTTCTCAATCACTCCGCTGCCGTCGATCACGTAAGTGATGCGTTGGGTGCCCATGTACTTGCGGCCGTACATTGATTTCTCAATCCATGTGCCGAACTTCTTGTGCACCGACTTGCTGGTGTCGGCGAGGAGGCGGAAGGGCAGGCTCTCTTTCTCGATGAACTTCTGGTGACGCTTTTCGTCGTCGGTGCTGATGCCCAGGATTTCGTAGCCCGCCTTTTTTAGGGAGGCATAGTTGTCACGCAGATCACAAGCCTCGGCCGTGCAGCCCGGCGTCATGTCTTTGGGATAAAAATAGAGCGCGAATTTCTTGCCCTTCATGGATGCGAGGGAGACTTCCTTGCCATGCTGATCGACGGTTTTGAAGTCAGGGGCTTTGCTGCCAATCTTGAGTGCCATGGTCTATTGAATTTTTTGCCTGAAGATACGCTCGTTTCCGGCGCGGTCAACGACTTTCAATTCGAAGTCGCCCTTCAGCGGAGCTTTCGGATCCAGTTTATTTGATTGGAGTATCCCCGATTTGAAATCATAGGCCATCAACAGCCATTGGCCATTGATGCTGGCCTCGTAGTAGTTGATTCCTGACCGGCCATCGCGGATGCGGAAGCGGGCACTTTCGCGGTTAAGCCGTATGCGATTTACTGATGGAGGGATGGTGTCGGTGAGAAAGGTGAACTCACCCAACTCCTGCGTGTTGAAACGAACCTTTCCATTCGACCACTCGCCGCCTACATAGTCATAGTAATATCCTTCGCGCCTGTAGACAGCGAGGTTCTTTGCCGGTGTCAGGGGTATTTCCGGCTTGAGGGTAACGCGAAGCGACTGGTGCAGGGGTGTAATGCGACTACCCAGCACAAAGTACTCCCGGTCATCCTCGCGACGATGCGTTGCATGAAGGTAGAGTGTATCGTACAAGGCATTGGCGGGGAAGGAGACGTCGGCCCAGTCGCTGTAGTAAGTGTACTCGGTCTTCGAAGGGACCACATCACGGAAGTGAAAGCTCAGGCTCCCGGTGCATGTGGTTATTGAGTCGGGCAGGTTCTTGCGAAGGTCGATAAGGTATACCAACTGCTGCGCACTCCGATAGGTGGA
>CAZJWV010000139.1:0-6971 GCA_964549855.1 uncultured Ohtaekwangia sp.
AGGTGTGACTTACCCGAAGATGATCTACGATTTCTTTTTTGGAAAGTATCCTCAAACCGAACCTACACACTCCTTGCCCTCCGTGAAAACCGACTTGAGAAAAATCTCACGCGAGGAGCCTTCGGTCACCTGGTTTGGACATTCGTCATACTTGCTGGCCCTCAACGGCAAACTGATCCTTGTCGACCCGGTCTTCAGCCAACGCGCCTCTCCGTTTTCGTTTGTGGGAAGCGTTGCTTTTCCTTTTGCTCATCCGATTTCGATTGATGATATCCCCGATCCGGACTTGCTGATTCTCACGCACGATCACTACGACCACCTGGACCATGCTTCGGTGCCATATTTTGCATCCCGCGCGCCAATCATTGCTACCTCTTTGGGAGTGGGCGCTCACCTGGAGCATTGGGGAGTGGAATCTACAAAGATCCACGAATTCGACTGGTGGGAGAGTACCCAGATAGTTCCTGGCCTGGAGCTTACGGCCGTTCCGTCGCGTCACTTTTCCGGTCGGGTGTTCAAGCGGAACCAGACGCTCTGGTCAGCATTCATTCTGAAGTCAGGAGGGAAGAAAGTGTTTGTCGGCGGCGACTCCGGTTATGATGCCAACTTTAGAAAGATCGGTGAACATGCCGGCGGTTTTGACCTGGCCTTGCTCGAGTGCGGTCAGTACAACGAGAAGTGGCCCAACATTCATATGATGCCGGAAGACACCGTACAGGCGGGTATCGACCTTGGCGCGAAAACCATGATGGCCGTACACTGGGGCAAGTTCAAGCTTGCGACGCATACATGGACGGATCCGATTGAGCGAGCCCATACGAAGGCAACGGAACTCAACGCGAAACTGGCAATGCCGAGAATTGGAGAAACCATGAAAATGGAGAACCCGATTGTTGGGCAAACGTGGTGGAGAGAAACCAATTCCTGATTCCTAATTCCTGAAACCAACTCCATGAAGTCTGCGACCCTTGCCGAACTCAAACGCGAATTAAGCAGCCTAGATCCCTCGCGCCTTACTGAACTTTGCGTCCGCATGGCGAAGTACAAGGTGGAGAACAAGGAACTGCTCACCTATTTACTTTATGAATCGGAAGATGAGGCAGGGTTCATAGAAGGGGGGAAGCGTGATATTGAGGAAGCCTTTGCCGCCATCCCAAACAAGAACTTATACTACTACAAGAAGAGCCTGCGCAAGATCCTGCGGATGGTGAACAAGCAGTCTAAATACTCCGGCCTGCCGGCAACTTCTCTGGAGCTTCGTATTCACTTCTGTCTGGCGCTTCGGAATTCCGGTGTCGACTTTCGCAAGAGTCCGGTTATCGTGAACCTTTACCAGCAACAGGTGAGGAAGATCCAGGCAACCCTTGATTCCTTGCCCGAGGACCTGCGGGGAGACTATGCCGCAGCGATTGGTCTCCTTTAACGGCAAGGAATTTGATAAATTAACATCGTGAAATTCAGGAATTCCGCGGTGATTCTGCTCCTCCTTGCCTTCATGGCAGGGTCGTCCCATGCCCAGTCAGACAGTGGGCTTAAGCTGATCGTCCTGCAAAAAGAACGGCCGCTGATCAAACTCCTGCTGCCGGGTCAACCGGAATCGGAGCGTGGCATCGAAATCGAATTTCCGGAACACATTACCGGGGTGAACATATCCACCGGCGACGTCGAGCACCTGTACATGAACACGCGGGCCAATGATCCTTATGGATATTCCTGGCAAATATCTCCCGAAGAAGTCAGCTATTACATGCGGTTGCCTAACGAAATCACACTAGTGGCCACTGCAAAAGTGGAGGCCGACGGGCTGCGCATGACGTACGAATTCGATAATCCATCGAATATTACTTACAACAATTTGCAAGCGGTGACCTGTGTAAAACTCTACTCCGATTTTGCGGACCAACGCCTGGAGCGCACCTATGTGCACCTTGGAGAAGGCTATGAATTGCTCGCACTGGAAACACCGGATCGGTTGACCCTTCCGTTGGAGCAGTGGTTACCATGCCGCTACCTCGTGTCGTACGAGTGGCCTGTTCCACCAAACCGGAAGGAACGTGGCCCGGACGGAATTCTTCGATACAACAAATCGCGGGCAACCAATCGTCCATTTCTTGTCACCCTTTCCAAAGACCGGCAATGGGTCGCAGCTACCTATACGAAGGAGACCGGGAACTTGTGGACCAACCCCGAGCGCACCTGCCAACATGCAGACCCGGCGTTGGAACTCAGGGGAGGGTCCCAAAGAAAACTGGAGCTGAAAACTTTTGTCTACAAGGGGAATATGGAGGAGATGTTATTCAAGATAGACCTTGATCGAAAGGATTGAAGGATGGAAGGATTGAAGGATGGAAGGATTAAGGATGAAAGGACTGAAGTTCTCTCTTCATCGATTTGAATTGAAGGGCAACATTTGGAAATAGTTATATGATCGGAAAATTCGCCATCATTATGCTTGCGGCCGCAGCGGTAAGAAGCTGCGACAAGGCAGATTTTGAAAAGCCTCAGCCAGATGGAGTAAAGAATCTCACGACCATCCCGGCCGCGCTCAAGGGTAAGTACGTGGGTGAGGAAGACTCGAGCCAGATGGTCGTCGACGACCGGGGCATCCTCGTTCATCGTACTGACCGGCACAGCATGCACATCAACCAGGTGGATTCAGCGGACCGGGCGAAACTCAGGAAGGACACCTCGTTCTACGACAAAAATGTTTTTCTCCGTGTCAAGCTTAGCGGCGACAGTGTAAGGGTACTTGCAAGCTATGACGACACCGTATTGTTCCTGCCCGGCGGAGATTGCCTGAGGAAGTATGGCAAAGATTACCTCGTCAGTAAGCGCTTGGCCGACAAGAAGTGGGACGTTAAACTGGTATCACTGAAGAGCAACAAGATCTTGTTCCGATCCACCCAAACGAAGGAAGACATCCAGGCGTTGCGAGCCCTTCTGGCAACCAGCGACTCCACACTCATCTTCAATCCAAACCGCTCCCAGTTCGACAGGTTTGTGAAAAATGGTGGCTTCAGGCTCGTTGAGACTTTTAAGAAAACAAAATAGCCAGTTAGCACAACCAAAATCTTCGATGTAAGTGATTCAGAAACTAGAAACCAGAGAACCCCTATAATTTCTATTTTCCATCCCGGCACCTGGCCGGGACCAATTTCTCTTCCGGTTTCGGGCCCTTGTCCTACATCGCACCCAGTTGCTTTAGATACTTCTCCGAGTTGGCACGAATCGGCGCCGACGGGTTCATCGTCAACACCTTCTTGAAATTCTTGATGGCGTTGGCCTTATCTCCTTTCAGCGCATACGCTTCTCCAAGGCTGTCCCAGGCGTTAGCGCTGGCCGGGAAACGGGTCGTGTTGAGGGCAAGTATTTCTATGGCCTTGTCAAACTGATTGGCTCCAAGGAGTTGGTAGCCATAGGCATTGAGTTCCACTTCAGTAGCCAGTGGAACCGCTTCCTTCATCACCTTGTCAGCCTCGGCGGTATTACCCGCATTACGAAGAAGGCCGGATTTGATTTGCAGTGTCTGGAAGTTCTTGTTCGCCGCGATGGCCTGGTCGATCCACTTCATGGCCTGCTCGCCGTTTACTTTGTTGTTGAGCGCATAGTTGGCGGCGCTGGCGTAGCCCTGCCAGTTGAAACCGACAGTTCCCTTCAGCTGTTCGGTGGCGTTGGCCATCACGATGTTGTCGGTATCGAACTCAATTTTTACTGGAAACTGTTTCTTCTCCCAGTTCAGGACCAGCTCCGTTGAGTTCTTGTCAGAGCGGACGAAATCGAAGGTGAGCGTTTCAGTAAATGCATTGTCGTTGATCTTGATGGGTGCACGCATTTGATCGTGTGATGCTTCGTACCAGAAGCTCCCCCAGGAACGCGTGTCCTTGGAGAGGATAACCTCTCCTGTGTTGTCATTGTTGATGGTGAAGAAGAGGCCGTAGGAGCCGGCAGGTACGCTCTTTCCCTGGATCTTCGAGTCGTGCGACAACGTAATGACGGTGTTTTCATTCGCCCCTGCGCGCCATGGTGCGGTGACGCCTGACCCAAAGCTCTGGGCATTCCAGCCGTATGGCACCAGCTGGCCCCAAACTTCACGACCACGTACAGAGGGCCTGGAGTAAGTAAGTGCAACGGTAGAGATTCCAACGGTTTGCGAAACGCTGGCCTTTGGACTGGCTGGATTCGGGACTGTGATTCCTTGGGCGATTGTGTCAGTGGCTGCGGCTAGCAGGCAAAGTGCGACCAATAGAGAAAAGACCTTCTTCATAGGGAACTGGGTTTGGTTTGCTGGTTTCTTACGGAGAAACTGACCTCTGGGTGGGAGAGATGAGCCTAATTCGGTCTGTCTGGCCTGTAATTCACCCACTGCGGGGTAAGGGACACCGGACTAGCAATGCATCGCCCACGGACCGAGTGCACTAATGCTGCACCGAACTACCGACCTACCGATCCACCGACCCACTGATTCACTGACCCACCGGTTACTGCGTGCGATCCGAAAACCGTAAATTGAGTCTAGCTTTGGCACCTTCATCCCCAATTCCCACAGTTTGAGGATCCGTATCGTACTCATTTGGCTTCCGATAGCTTTCGGGATTACAACCAAGGGCTTGTGTCAAAGCCAGGCCCCACGCCTGGAAGGAAACAGTTACCTCTCGCTGCTCACGGGTTATAACGCAATGCAGAACCAATTCTGGGAAGTCGGCATCGCCAAGAACCAGCTCAACCGGATAGGAAACAGCATGTTCGGGTACAACTACTACATCTCCACGGAAATCGGAACTGCCAGCAAGACGATATGGGGCCCGAAGATCGGATTTTGGGTAACCAACGGTCTTGGCCTGGGCATGAACATGATCTACTACACCGACGGGAATTGGACGCGATTCTGTTTTCGCCCGGAAGCCGGCCTTGGCCTCGCCAGGTTCAAGGTGGCATACGGCTACAACCTCACCTTCGGTAAGAGTCACCTCACCGGCATCAACGAGCACAACGTCACGGTGCAGTACTTGTTCAGTTTGAAAATACTGAAGAACAAGGGGAACCCAGACGAAATGTGAAATAGTTTACCTAAAGAAGCTGCAGCTTAAAATAGAACTCATCGCAATTTAGCATAACAGCAATTCTGAAAGAGATGCGGGATGCTGGATGCGAGATGCTTGCCTGCGCTTTCGGTGAACATGGTTCCCCCTTTAGGGGGAAGGGGGTGGGGGCGTACTCGCTACCTTCGTGCAATCGGCGCGCCCAGGCAAGACTCCGGAATCTTGAACGAATCAACCAGCGGCACCGCCTCCTGACGCAGATCCCAACACAGTTGGCTTGTCAATTTGCGAATCGCTTTCGTCTTGGCACCTTCCATGTAACCGTTCTCGAGATACCATCCACGGTGTTTTTCGATATGCCAGAGCGCGAACAACTGGCAGAGTTTCGTCAACACGGCTTTGCAACCGGCGTCCTTCGTATCATTCACTTGCTTGATGAACCGTTCCAGGATAACGCGCTCGATATGGGCTTCACCTACATCGATCAAGTGCGCCTGGCTCACGTTGAAGGCATCAAAGCTGTCCATGCCGCCTTTGATCAAACTGCGAAGCCGCTTGGCAGACGACGTCAGTATCTCTTTCTCACGGTATTCAAACGCATTCATGTGGAACTCAAAGTCCAGCAGGTGGGCTTCATCTGTGCTGCGGGTGATGATCGGGTTCTTTTCACTGATGGACGTCGCTGCCGCATCGGCGACGTAATTCAACACGCCAAAGAGGTTCATGTTGCCGAACGACTGCTTGAACTCTGAGAGCCTACTCTTAGCGACAAGCTGCATGAGTACCGTGTTGTCGCCTTCGAACGTAGTATAGATATCGGAATCATTCTTAAGACGCTCAATCCGGTTCTCGGAGAGGTAGCCTTTTCCTCCGCAAGCTTCCCGGCACATTTGAAGACAGGCGGTGGTGTTCCAGGTCGTGAATGATTTTAAGCCCGCTGCCAACGCCTCGATCTCTTGCATGTCAGCCTCCGTACGCTTCAAGAAGCGCTCGGTGAGATACTGCAGCGCAAAGTGTTGCGCATACACCGTGGCAAGGAAGGGGATGAGTCGGCGCTGGTGTTGTCGATAGTTAAGGATCGGCACTTCGGCACCTCCTTCAGGTCCGAACTGCGGGCGCTTGTCGCCGTAGCGCAATGCGATCGTCAGTCCTGACTTTGAAGCAGCATTGCCGGAGCGTGGAATACCAATGCGTCCACCAACGAGCGTGCCTAACATGGTGAAGAACCGCCGGTTGTCGCTGGCAATGGGGCTGGCAAACTTTCCGTTTTCGTCAACACTGCAGAACTTGTCCAGCAGGTTGTCGTAGGGTACCCGCACGTTGTTATAGTGAATCTTCCCGTTATCGACACCGTTGAGACCCATCTTGCGGCCGCAATCTTCGATGGTGACGCCTGGCGCGGGGTTGCCCTTCTTGTCGCGCAGGGGAACGACAATGGCGCTCACGCCGTAGTCCTTCCCTTCGACGATGAGTTTGACAAACGTCGTCGCTCCCTGTCCATGCACCGCTGCATTGCCAATGTACTCTTTCTTGGCACCCTCGTGAGGAGTATTGATCACAAACGAGCGTGTGGCATGTTCATAGGTCGCCGTCGTCTCAATGCCTTTTACGTTGGAGCCGTGGCCGGTCTCTGTCATCGCAAAGCAGCCGGGCAACTCCAGCGAGCCGATGTCCTTGAGGTATTTCTTGTGGTGCTTCTCTGTGCCGAGGAAGTACACGCTCATTCCCCACAACCCGAACTGCACGCCGAATTTGATCGTCAGGCTCAGGTCGTGATAACTGATGGTTTCCATGATGGCGAAATAAGCCTCCATGTCGCCTCCGCCTCCATTTTCTTTTGGGAAGGCCATAGCGCCAAACCCCTGGTCAGCGAGGAGTTTGCACCATTTGAGTACTTGCTCACGTTGCCCGGCGAGGGAATCCGGATAGTCG
>CAZJWV010000140.1:0-6953 GCA_964549855.1 uncultured Ohtaekwangia sp.
GACGTCGGCTTGAAAAACCTCTTGCTTTTCGGGCGAGGATCGTACGACTACAAAGACATCCTGTCGTTCAACAAGAATTTTGTTCCCACCTACCAGTCACGAAACTCACTTGACCCCCTCGCGACCTACGCGTCGGATGACTACTTCGGATTCCTTGAAAACTCAGAAGGCAACTGGGGAGAGAGCCCACCGGAACCACACACCCTTGATATTGGCGTCGGGAGGATTCCTGTTAAGAAAGTCGAGGAAGCTGCCGCCTGGGTTGATAAACTGATTGCCTATGAGAGTGGCAACCGTGGTCCATGGCGCAAGCGCATACTCTTTGTAGCCGACGATGGTGACAACAACCTGCATCAATCGCAGGCCAACCAACTCGGTACGACCATGGAAACTGCTCAACCGGAAATGGAGGTGAGAAAGTTGTACCTCGACGACTATCCACAAAACTCAGGTAACGGCGGCCAATCTTCCAACGCGGCGCGCAAGGCCCTCGACCAGGCCGTCAACGACGGTACGGGCATAATCAACTTCACCGGGCATGGCAGCGAACTCCAGTGGATGCAGGAGCGCGTACTTGACCAGCTTTCATTTGACTCCTGGAAACCGCACAACCGCTACCCATTCCTCGTTACGGCTACCTGCGAGTTCGGCCGAAGTGATGATCCTGGCATCATATCCTCGGCCGAGCTTTCACTATTTCGAAAGAACTCTGGTTCGATCGGATTGGTGACCACGTCACGACCGGTGTATGCGAGCACCAATTTCGCACTGAACACTGCCCTGTATCAAAGCTTGTTCACCCGGAGCAGCGGCCTGATCCAAGATTGGGGGTCGGGTTTCAGGCTCACGAAGAACACCAGCATGAGCGGAGTTCAGAACCGAAACTTCTCTCTGCTTGGTGATCCATCCCTCCTGCCCCCGATCGAATCTTACGAGGCCGTTTTGGACAATGTCACCAACCTTACTTCTGGCTCAGACACGCTGAAGGCGCTAAGCCGGGTAAGAGTAACGGGGCATGTTGGGTTCCAGGGTGTCATGGATCCTTCTTACCAGGGAAAGGTTCAAATTACCTTTTTTGATAAACTCACCGCGCACACAACCCTCGGCGACGAGAATCCGCCATTTGCATTTACCCTTCGCGACGATGCCCTGTTTCGTGGCCAGGCGTCTGTAACCGATGGCCAGTTTGAAGCGGAGTTCATCGTCCCGGAATCCATCGATCAAACGGTGGGCATGGGGCAATTCTCCATGTATGCGTGGTCGACATCCGGGCAGCAGGACGCATTGGGAGCATACGCACCGGTTAAGGTGGGAGCGCTTGAATCAGATCCAGGCACAGATGACTCCGGGCCGGACATTGAGCCTTTCATGGGAGACACGACGTTCATCAGCGGTGGACTTGTCGGTACCTCGAGCCGAATCATCGCCATTTTATCAGACGACAACGGTATTGATATTTCCTCTTTCAATCCTGCAACAGACCTCCAGGCCATCCTCGACGACACGCTGGTAATTGTACTGAACGATTATTATCAGTCTGATGTAGATAACTACGAGCGGGGAAAAGTAGACTACCCAATCGATGGATTATCACCGGGTCGTCACACGCTGGAACTAAAGGCGACGGATACGTTTGGAAACTCATCAACTGCATCACTGATATTCTATGTGACCGACTCACCTGGAATACAAATTGAGCAGTGGTTGAATTATCCCAATCCCTTTTCAGAGTCCACCGTGTTTCATTTCAAACACAGTCGGCCGGGCGAAGATCTTGAGGCTGCCGTGACCGTATTCGACCGCATGGGAAAAGTTGTGCTTTACAACACTTACCAAGTGATGGGTAGCACGTATAAAGTGGACCTTCCCCCCTGGGATGGAGCCACGGTTGACGGAAACAAATTACCCGGTGGCTTATACCTGATGAAGCTAAGTATTCGTTCCCTGCTGGACGGCACGAAAAACGAACGAATAGCAAAGGTTATATTACTCAATTGATTATCTTTGACGCTTAGAAGTTGATTATGAACAAGTTAGCTCTGGCTTTAGCCGCCGTTCTTTATGTAGGAACGGCACACGGTCAGACGTTGTTGGGGCAGGATAGTACCAATCACGTGATCACAACGGCCGTGCCCTTTCTCAACATTACCCCCGATGCCAGGGCCGCCGCACTCGGCGATGCAGGCGTAGCCAGCTCACCGGATGCTAACTCGGGCTATTGGAACTCGGCCAAGCTCGTCTTCATCGACAAAGACTTTGGCGGATCGGCCTCCTACACGCCATGGCTTGGAAAGATCATCAACGACATGTACATCTTTTACCTCAGTGGATTCTATAAAATTGATCGACGCCAGGCGGTTGCCTTCTCCATGAAATACTTCGACTTGGGTGAGGTGCAATTTAACCAGGGTCCGGATCCTGCAGATCTCCTCGGCCGCTATAATCCCCGCGAGTTTTCCTTCGATGTTACTTACTCCCGCTTGCTGACTGAGCACGTGAGTATCGGCGGCGCACTTCGGTACATTCACTCGAACCTTACCGGGTACCTTTCAACGAATTCCTATGACGCAAGTCCGGGCAACTCTGTCGCAGTCGACCTGGGCTTCTACTACACGAAGCCGTACACATGGAAGAACTCCAGCCTTTCCCTCGGTGCCACCATCACCAACCTGGGAGGCAAGATTTCCTATTCAGACGTGAACAACTCCGACTTCCTGCCTACGAACCTGAGGATCGGTGGCGCATACAAACTGGAAGTCGGTCCAATGAATACATTCACTTTCCTCCTGGATTTTAACAAACTGATGGTGCCTTCCGAAAGGACAAACCCTTCGCCCTCCATGCTTTCCGGCGTCTTTGGCTCTTTCACCGATGCACCCGGCGGTTTCTCGGAGGAAATGAGGGAGATCACCACGTCGCTGGGCGTAGAGTACTGGTACAACAACACATTCGCTGGCAGGCTTGGCTACTTCTATGAAGCAAAGGACAAGGGTGACCGGAAATACCTCACCTTCGGCATTGGGGCCAAGGTCGACAAGTTCGGACTGGACATCGCGTACCTGGTGCCCACCAATAAGCGTGAGAATGCGCTGGCCGAGACCCTCCGGTTCACGGTTTTCGTCCTCTTCATGAAGCCCACCAAAGAAGAAGCTTCCACCGATCAATGAGCATGCTGGACCGGACGCAAGCTCCTCCGTTTCATCTTTCCTCCGACTTTTCACTCACTCAACCTGAAGCGCTTGCCTTTGTTGGCGGGCAGCCATTGTTTGCTTTCAGGGGGCTTTCTCAAAACGTTTGCAAACTCGAGTTGGTCTTCAACGCGGGTAAGTGGACTGAGGCCAAATCCGGGGCAAGTCATTTTGTTTCGCAACTCCTGAGGAAGGGCACAAGCACGCGCAGTTCCGCTGAGCTGGCGGAAGCCCTCGACTACCTCGGGGCCACCCTCGAAATTCTCGCCGGATTCGACACACTGACTGTTTCCTTGTTTGTGTTGAAGCGGAACCTCTTTGCCGCCGTCGATATCGTGCTCGATATGCTGACGGACTCCGTTTTTTCAGAGGATGAATTGAGGAAAGAGAAAGAACTGTTCATACAAAACCTTCGGATCAGCAAAGAAAAGACGAGCGTAGTTGCTTCACGCGAGTTTCGCAAGACATTGTTTGGCCCCCAGCATCCCTACGGGAACCTGACGGAGGAAGCCGACGCTATTGCCCTTCATCCAGGTGACCTTCGGACTCATGCAGCGAAGCATCTTCACCTGGTTTCGGGATATTTCCTGGGCGCAGTTGATGACCGGGATCTTGAACGCATTCGCGCACTCTTCTCGTCTCCTTTGCCGAAGGCTCAGCTGGTAACAGTGCCTCCGATCGAGACGGGAGCTTCACACTTAGTCCGCAAAGAGGGAAGCGTGCAATCCTCCATTCGATTGGGAAAACGTTGCATCGCGAAGGGCGACGATCCCGAATACTTCAGCGCGGTGATGGCCAATCACATCCTCGGCGGGTATTTTGGTTCGAGGCTGATGAAGAACATCCGGGAGGAGAAGGGGCTTACGTACGGCATTTATTCCGCGATGCAGCACTTTCAACACGGCAGTTTTTGGACGATCAGTGCTGAGGTCAACCAGGAGAATACCCAGAAAGCCATAGACGAAATTCAGAAAGAGATCAAGCGCATGCACGAAGAGCCTGTTCCCGTCGACGAGCTTGAGGTGGCGCGGAACTACTTCATTGGGAGCTGGCAGAGCGACAATGCGACATTGTTTGCCGTTGCCGAGAAGATTAGGAACCTGCACGAGTTTCGCTTGCCCGCGAACTACTACGATCACCTGCTAGGTCATCTGCAGCGGGTGACGCCACAGCAAGTTTTGGAATCCTCCAGGCGTTTGTTTGGGTTCGATGGGATGATTGAGATTCGGGTGGGATAACTCACCCCTTCCCCTCTCTACTTCGTAGAGAGGGGTGCTGTGAGAGTTGAGGAAACTGCATGAATGACGGGGGTGAGTTGCTATCTTTGAAAATGCCCTCTCTTCTCCCCGGTTACGAATACGACATATTCATCTCCTACCGTCAGAACGACAACCGTTCAGGCTGGGTAACGGAGTTTGTCAAGGCCTTGGAGGAAGAACTCGCCGCCACCATCAAGCAGCCAGTATCCGTCTACTTTGACTCCAACCCGCACGATGGGCTGCTGGAAACACACAGCGTAGACAAAAGCCTTGAAAATAAACTGAAGTGCCTCATTTTCATTCCCATCCTTTCGCAAACGTATTGTGATCCAAAATCATTTGCCTGGGAGCATGAGTTCTGCGCATTCAACAACAAGGCGAAAGCGGACTCGATCGGAAGAGACATCACGCTGGCCAGCGGAAACGTTTCAAGCAGAATCCTTCCTATAAGAATACACGACCTTGACTCTGAGGATAAAAAACTCCTCGAGAGCGAAATGGGCGGCGTGCTCAGGGCTGTGGATTTCATTTTCCGGTCTGCCGGCGTGAACAGGCCACTGCGTGCCCAGGAAGAGCACCCCCAGGACAATCTCAATAAGACTTTCCATCGCGACCAGATCAACAAGGTGGCCAATGCCATCAAGGAGATTCTTGCCGCAATGCAGAATCCCACCGCTGGGAAAGTAACGCACGACGGCTCTGCACCACGAGCATCAAGATCAGGCAGAAGAAGAATAGGTCTTGGTGCTTCCCTCATCGCAGTACTGATCATGAGTGTCATGTGGTACAGCTTTTACAGAAAGGGTGGCACCTCAAGTGTTGACTCTGAGGATACGCAGAAATCCATTGCCGTGCTGCCTTTTGTGAACATGAGCCAGGATCCCGAACAAGAGTATTTTAGTGATGGCATTACAGAACAGATCATCACAAACCTTGCTCATATTAATTCCTTGAAAGTGATTGCCCGCACCTCCGTGATGAAGTACAAGAAGACGGGGATGTCTATCGCCGAGATTGGGAAGGAGCTCAATGTCACCCATGTGCTGGAGGGCAGCATCCGGAAGTCAGGTGATCAGGTACGGGTTACCGCCCAGCTTATTTCTTCTGCAGATGAAACCCACTTGTGGGCGCAAGATTACGAAAGGCCGTTGGCCGACATCTTTGCTGTTCAGGATGAAGTTTCACAGGCGATCGCCCGTTCATTGCAAAGGAAGTTAACGCCGCGGGAGCATGAGACTATGAAAAGCGAGCGGCCTTCATCGGTGGAGGCCTATCAGCACTATCTCAGGGGCTACTACATGCACATAGACATGTTCTACATCACACGGCAGAAGAGCTATTTTCTTGAATCGCAGAAAGAATTCAATGCCGCGATCCAGCTGGATCCTGACTATGGATTGGCCTACGGGGGGCTCGCTGATTTGTATGACACGTATCGCAACTTCCTTGCAAAATCTATAGAGGAGCAAATCACATTCGAGACTATTCGGGATTCCTGTTCGAGGATTGCCATCCGGCTGAATCCTAATGACCCCTATGTGATTTCGGTAAGTGCGTATACATTTTCCAATAAACAGAACCGGAGTGCTGCAGATAAAGACAGCGCCTTCAAGTACATGCGAAAGGCTGTTGCCATCGCGCCCAATTACTCGATTGTTGTTGACCAGCTAAGTCTTGCGTACGCGCAAAACGGGCTTTATGATCAAGCCATTCAACTTCGGGAAAGAAGTATTGCGCTTGATCCAACCTACGCCAATTATTATGTCCTCCTGGCTCAGATCTACATTGATCTTGGAGAACATGATAAGGCAGAGTCGCTCCTCTCAAAAGCGCTCTTAATGCAGCCTGAGAATATTAGTGGATTGAACACCCTAACCCTTTTGAAAATTCGGTCCGGGCAATTACAGGAGGCGGAGGAAACGATACAAAAAGTGAAGTCCATAAATCGTGAAAGCAACACCTCCCTCTATGAAGCACACCTGGCGGCGTTGAAAGGTGAAAAGGAAAAGGCACTTTCCCTGTCGAGGACCTGGGGAGTTTACCTCGCGCTTGGCATGAAAAAAGAGGCGCTGGATGTTTTGGAAGTGAGCGGTCGATATCTCCATTTGAAAAACTCACCGGTGCTGGATCCGTTAAGAAGTGACCCCCGGTTTCCTGCCATCCTGGAAAAAGCGAGATTGGATTACGAGGAGATGCTGAGGAAGTACGTGAATTGAATGATTCGTCCAATACCGAATTCCCAATCTTGAATATTGAATGGGTGGACTTGCGCCTTGAACATTGCTCCTTCCTTTACTTCCCAAATACTTCGGTCTTCAATATTCGGTATTCAATATTTCCACCGGGTCCTGGCTTCTAACCGGTCCTAAAACAAAAAACCCATCTCTTTCGAGACAGGGTTCTTTGATCTGGCGCGGAAGAAATGTAAAATGTTGAATAGCCAATGTAAAATGTAGAAGTGTAACCCCCTTTTACATTTTACATTCAGCATTTTACCCCGATTGTT
>CAZJWV010000141.1:0-6918 GCA_964549855.1 uncultured Ohtaekwangia sp.
CGTCGACTGGCTCACAAAGTATATCCAGTTAAAAGGAACCACTGGTCAATACTCTGAGGATGCTTCCCTTTGGCTCAAGCGCGCCGAGGATTCGCTTGTAAAACAACGCGCGACGCAGAATGTCAAGGCGCGCGAGGTTCTCTCCCGTGACTTCACGATCGATTGCGGTCCGGCGGGCAAAGTGGTTTGTCCTGTTTGCAATGGCTCCACGGTCGTCATCAAGCGCGACTACCTTGGTGAAAAGTACTCGACTTGCGGTTTCTGCAACAAAACAGGTTCGTTAAGCTGTGAGGATTACAACCTCCTCCTTCGCGGTCAGCTGAAGTCTTCAACCGACAAATAGGCGGCCATGGCCACGCTTCATAACCGGGTAAACCGTCGACTCCTGAAACATCAGCTTCACGCTGGCAGCGGAGATCGCATGACCCTGTCCTTCTATAAGTATCACCGCATCGATGATCCCGAACAATTCCGGAACCGATTATACAAGGTGTGGAAGGCAATCGGCGTGTTGGGGCGTACCTACGTGGCAAAAGAGGGGATCAACGCCCAGGTGAGTCTTCCGAAGGAGGCCTTTGACGATTTTAGACGAAGCCTTGACGATACTGGTTTCTTGAAGGGCGTCAGGTTGAATGTGGCGGTGGAAGACGATGGTAAGTCCTTCTTTGTGTTGAAGATTGCCGTGAAGAAAAAGATTGTGGCCGATGGCATCAACGACGATGGCTTCGATGTCGAGGATTCCGGTACCCACCTCGACGCAGTGGCATTCAACAAGCTAAGCAGTGAGCCAGGCACAATCGTCGTCGACATGCGGAACCACTATGAAAGTGAAGTGGGCCGCTTCCGCAACGCCATCTGTCCTGATGTTGACACATTCAGAGAATCGCTTCCAGTTGTGGAGAACCTCTTAGAGGAAAAGAAGGATAACAACATCGTCATGTACTGCACTGGCGGCATTCGCTGTGAAAAGGCGAGTGCGTGGATGCGTCACCGGGGATTCAAAAATGTTTTTCAACTTGACGGAGGCATCATCGAATACGCGCGCCAGGTGAAAGCCCAGGGTCTTGAAAACAAGTTCATCGGTAAGAACTTTGTCTTTGACGAACGGCTGGGAGAACGAATCTCCCCGGAGGTCATCAGTGTTTGCCATCAGTGCGGAAAGCCGTGCGACACCCATACGAATTGCCGCAACGATGGATGTCACCTGCTGTTCATACAATGTGACGCCTGCTCCGCGAAATACAATGGTTGCTGTTCAACCGCCTGCCAGGAAGTTGTTGCCTTACCGGCCGAAGCGCAGCGGGAGTTGCGCAAAGGCAAGGCGCAGTTAAGAAAGGTGTTCAAGAAAGGAAGGTCGGCCCGCATCAAACCATCGCGTAGCGCATGACTCGCATCGGTATCATCAACGTGTCGGACAGGGCGAGCCGGGGCGAGTACGAAGACCTTCCAGGCAAGGCCATCGAAGCGACCCTTCGTGAATACCTCAAGTCCGAATGGGAAAAGGTTTATGAAGTCATTCCAGACGAACAGGATCAGATCGAAAAGACCCTGATCCGCATGGCCGACAAGGAGGGCTGTTGCCTTATAATAACCTCGGGCGGAACAGGCCCTGCCGTGCGGGATGTAACCCCAGAGGCTACCCTTGCCGTTTGTGACAAAATGCTCCCTGGTTTTGGTGAATTGATGAGGTCAGAAAGCCTGAAATACGTGCCTACGGCCATATTATCGAGGCAAACGGCCGGAATCCGGGGCAAGACGCTCATAGTGAATTTGCCGGGCAAACCCCGGTCAATCCGCCAGTGCCTGGACGCAATTTTTCCAGCAATTCCTTATTGCTTAGATTTGCTTGGCGGACCCTACCTCGAATGCAATGAACAAGTTATGAGGGCGTTCCGTCCTTCCACCCAATAGACCCTAAATGGCGAAGATTAAGTACTACTACGATACAGAATCCTGTAAGTACGTACGAGTCCAGAAGAAACCCATCGATGTCGTTCTCAACGTCGTCGGTGTGATTTCCCTGACTTTGATCATGGCGGGCGGGCTCCTGTGGCTGTCCAGCAACTACTTCGAATCACCCAAGGAGCTCATCCTCAAGAACGAGGTAAAAGAGCTCGAATTCTACTACCAGGACCTCAAGCAGAAAGTCGACAACCTGGATAAGATCCTTGCCGACATGTCTTACCGCGACGACAATATTTACCGAGTAGTACTCGGTGCGGAGCCTATCGATAAGTCCATCCGGGAAGCCGGCGTGGGTGGTGCCGAACGGTACACCGACATCCGCAGCAAGGACATCAGTCACGAAGATTTGATTGTGCAGTTGAATGAGGCCGTCGACAAATTGCGGCGGAAAGTGTACATCGAATCGAAATCGCACGACGAAGTCATTCAGCTTGCAGAAAACAAGGAGAAGTTGTTTGCAGCCATCCCTGCCATTCAGCCGGTTCCCAAGAAGCCAACCGTTGTGCTCGCCTCCGGGTATGGCATTCGCATTCACCCCATTTACAAAGTGAGGAAGATGCACCCCGGCATTGACTTCGCTGCACCGATCGGCACGCCAATCTACGCAGCCGCCGACGGCACGATCGACCACGTCGAGATCAGTTTCACCGGCTATGGCAAGCAAGTGATGATCGATCATGGCTTCGGATACCGCACGCGGTACGCCCACATGCACATGTTCGTTGTACGCAATGGGCAGCGTGTGAAGCGCGGTGACCTCATTGGTTACGTTGGAGATACCGGCCTCTCAACTGCTCCCCATGTACATTACGAAGTGTTCATCAACGGGGTACAAGTAAACCCGGTTCACTATTTCTTCAACGACCTGAGTCCGGCCGAGTACGCGAAGATTATCGAACTCGCTTCGATCGAGAACCAGAGCCTTGGGATGTAGGTTTCAAGTTCAAGGTTCAAGGTTCAAGGTTAGAGACCGTAAACCAGCGGCCTGAAACCTTGAAACTTCAGGCTTGAGCCCTGCTTACCTTCCTGATCTTCTCCCAGATTGATACATTAGCAACAAAGTACGCCATGCGCGCTGGTGGAATCATCCTTGCATTGTTATTGAGTGGGCCGTGGGCGATTGGGCAAGGCTGCAGCGACGCCGGCTTTTGCACCATGGGCGCCATGAAGCCCGATCAGCCCTACAACAAGCATGTACAATTGAAGCTGAAGACCATAGAGTTCAGCCTCTACCGTGGAACCACTTCTTTAACCCCCGTGATCCAGGTTGCCACCGTGGACTTCAATTTTAGTCTCAACTCGCGGAACACCTTGCAAGTAAAGGTGCCCTATCAATGGGTGAAGGGAACGCTGGCCAGCACAGCTTCCATCGGCGATATATCGCTCTGCTACACACGGAATCTCATGAGCAACGACCGGTTTGACCTGAATGCATCGTTCGGTGCCAAATTGCCAACCAACAATTCCAACCTGCACGCGGGTGTCAATCCGCTGCCCATGTATTATCAAACAAGCCTTGGCACGTTTGACCTCATCGCCGGCATCTCGATGATCAATCGAAAGTGGTTGTTTGCCACCGGCATCCAGGTTCCCCTCAACCAGAATGGGAACCAGTTTCTCTGGCAGCAGTGGCAAGGCGATCCGGGCGATACCCTCTACATCATGCAGTACCCCAACTCCAAGGACCTCTTCAGGGGAATTGATGTCATGCTGCGGGTGGAGCGCAACTTCCGCCTCTCCCGTTTCAATTTTTCGGCTGGCCTCCTGCCTATCTACCGCGTTCGTCCCGACGTTATCACCAACCCTGCAGGAAAGCGGACGTCGGTAGATGCGAAAGGAAACGAGGCCAAGGGCCTCGCACTCTCCTGGATCCTCACGGCTGGCTACAATTTCAATGCACAGTCAGGCCTACGCCTCCTGGTGGGCCATAAGATGGTGCAACGCGATTTCAGTCCTGATGGTCTTACCCGCGAGCTGGTTACTTCCCTCACCTATTCGTACCGATTCTGATGAGGGCACTCCCGCTCCTCTTCGTTGTTCTTCTCTGCCTGCCTGGTTATGGCCAGGAAAAGATTGTTCAACGGATCGATTCACTGGCGGGAGCGGGCAATTACGCAGCTGCGATATCTCTTGCAACTGATGCTGCGAAATCCTCCGATCTCGCGGTACGCAATCGATTCGGCAACAAGCTGGCCGAGGTTCTGATTCTCCAGGGAAAGCTCACCGAAGCAGAGCAACAGTTGTCAAGGCTTGCAACCGATACAGGCAACGACCCCTTTCAATTCGCCGAGACCAAAACCAACCTTGGATTTCTCCACCTGAACCGGGCGCGCAACGACATGGCGCTCACCAACCTGCAAGAAGCAGCGGAATTGTTCCAGCGCGCAGGCCGGTCCAATAGCCTTGAGGCGGCACGGTCGCTGTCCATGCTGAGCGCCGTATACCTGGCCACCGGCAAGTTGAACCAGGCCGAGGAAAATGGACGTGTGGCCTTGCAAATCCGGCAACGACTGGCCGGCGAAGAAAGCGAAGAAGTGGCAGCATCCTACAACGATCTCGGATTGATTTACGGATCCTCCGATCCGGACAAGGCCTTGGAATACTACGAGAAGGCATTGGCAGTTTATGAGAAACTCCATGGCAAAGAACACCGGAAAATCGCCATCGCCAGCAGCAACATGGGCTTTGTCTACAGAAGTCTTCGTCTTTATGGGGATGCCGTCAACAACTTCGAAACAGCTGAAGCTATTTGGAAACGGATTTACCCGGATGGGCATCCTTCCTATGCCTTCACCCTTTTGAACCTTGGGTTGACCTACGCGCAAATGGGAAACGCCTCATCAGCGATGGGGTATTATGACCGGGCATTGGCCATGTATCGCAAGGCCTATGGCGAACGCCACTCCGACATCTCCGCCGTATTAAACCAGATGGGAATCCTGGCGGCTGAAGGAGGCGAGGTCGACAAGGCGCTTAATTTTTACCAGCAGGCCCTCATTGCCAACGCTCCAAACTTCGCGGCCACCCTCACCTCCACCAACCCACGGGTGAGCGAGTACTACAACGCCAAAGTGCTTTTGTACACCTTGCGCCAGAAGGCTGAAGCCCTGGAGACCAGGCATTTCACAAAGACATTAAAGCTTTCAGATCTCGAATTGGCCCTTGGCACGCTACAGTCTTGCGATACGCTGATCGACAATATTCGCTTTGGAAGTTCCAACGAAAGCGACAAACTCGAGTTGGGTGCCAGCGCCGCGGATGTGTATGAAAGCGGCGTGAGGATTTCGCAGGCCATCAGCGAGATGACGCTTCGCGGAAAAAGCTACCTGGAAGCCTCATTCTATTTTGCGGAAAAAAGCAAGTCTGCGGTACTCTTTGAATCCATCGCTGATGCAGAGGCAAAATCGTTTGCCGGTATTCCTGCTGAGCTGCTGGAATCGGAGAATGAACAGAAAGCCACTGTTGCCCTGCTTACACAAAAACTATCGCAAAAACCTTCTGCAGAGGAAGAGTCCAGGTTGCGCGAGCAACTGTTTAGTGCGCATCGCGATTACCAGGCCTTTGTGCGCAAGTTGGAAAAGGACTATCCGGACTACTTCAACCTGAAGTTCAACCGGGCTGCACCATCCATTAACGACGTCCAGAAGCAGCTGAAAGATGGGCAAGTGGTTGTCAGCTATTTCATTGCAGAGAAAAAGGCCAGGCTTTATTCATTTGTCATTACCCCAACAAAATTCAGGCTTTATAACTCTACCATTCCGGCCGACTTCGACAAGCTTCTCCGCGGTTTCGCAAATGGCATTTTCTATTCAGCGTCCGATGTTTACATGCATTCAGCAGATCAGTTGTCGCGGTTGCTGCTGCGCGGCATACCCTCGGTTGACGAGTTGATCATCATTCCCGCCGGAAAACTCGGAACACTTCCCTTCGAGGCGCTTCTCCTGGGAACTCCGCCTAAAGACCATGCCTATGCATCACTTCCTTACCTGGGAACAAAGATGGCCGTGAGCTATGAGTTCTCCGCCGGCCTTCTGTTGCAAAAATCAAAACGCACGGCCAGCGCGGGGAAATCCATACTACTCTGTGCGCCCATTTCATTTCCCCTCAAAGACAATCTCAACGACCTGCCCGCCACGCAGCAAGAGGTCACGGCGATCTCGAAGCTTTTCGGAACGGATGCCCGCGTAATCACCGGCAGGCAAGCGAATGAAGCGCTTGTGAAGTCAGGAGACCTCTCTGGTTTTCAATACTTGCATTTCGCCACACACGGGGTGGTCGACGAGGTCTCCCCCGAGCTTTCGCGAATCTATCTCCAGGACACGGAGTCGGAGGACGGCAATGTGTTTTCGGGAGAGATCTTCAACCTCAAGCTAAATGCGGATCTCGCGGTGCTGTCGGCATGTCAAACCGGTCTTGGGAAACTGTCTAAAGGCGAAGGAGTGATCGGTCTTTCGCGGGCGCTGGTATACGCCGGTGCGCGATCTATAATGGTCTCCTATTGGAGTGTCGCCGATGAATCAACCGCCGAACTGATGACTGATTTTTACCAGATTTTGATTTCCCAGCCCGCATTGGGGGCACGGCGGGCTCTGCGACAGGCAAAGGCAAACATGGTTAAGAAGAACCGGTTTGCTGCACCCTACTTCTGGGCCCCTTTTGTACTCATTGGGATATAAAAAAGCCCCGGAAAGGGGCCGCTTTGGATAACTCTCCTGGCCCCTACAGTAGACTGTGGTTTTGGCCACTTCTACTGTCCAGGGTCAGGTTCACAGTTGAACGCTATGGCAAAATAGTACTCACTGTGATTTAAGAGGACTTCAAAGTAGGCTGATCCCGTTGAATTTTCCTAAGGAAATCAAAAAACTTTGTTTTTGAGCAGAAAATGGCCTTTTTAGCGGCCCCGGCGATGATCGAAGACAATTACAAACAGCGAGGATTACGAGGCAAACTGGT
>CAZJWV010000142.1:0-6863 GCA_964549855.1 uncultured Ohtaekwangia sp.
GCGTGCTGGAATTTCACACCCTGAATGGTGGAAAAATCTGACTTCACGGCCACGAAACCCCAGATGTTGTTCCAAAGTCCGTAACCGAAAACGGGCATAACGGCATATTCCACCTTGGTGGGATCTGCCACATTTCTGAACTCATAAATGGGAAGCATCCGATCGGCTGGCGCTTTCTTGTACTCTTTGGCAAGGTCTACTTGTTCGGGGAGCATCCCATCTTTCACGTTGCCCGAGAAATCGATCACAAAACCCTTAACCTGCTTTTCGTACAGAACGTTCACGTCATCGCCCTCATTCAGCACAACCACCGAGGAGAGAATATTCTTCTTCTTCTCCATGGCGATATTGGAATCCTGCTTCTCTTTCAGGCTTACTGAGGCAAACGCGAGGAGCCCACCACATACTACGGTGATGGCCGAAGCGTAGAGGACGATGTAACTGTTAGACTGTCGCACGTTTTAATCTGCGGTTTTTGTTTGCACTCACTACAAAGTAATCGATCAGCGGCGCGAAGACATTCATCAAAAGTATCGCCAGCATGATTCCTTCCGGGTAAGCCGGGTTAAATACGCGGATCAACACCGTAAACATACCAATCATCAATCCGTACACCCATTTTCCTGTCTCCGTCTGGGCAGCCGTCACCGGGTCGGTAGCCATGAACACGGCTCCGAAAGCAAGGCCCCCCATTACGAGGTGGTAATGTGCCGGAAGCTGGGTAAAAGGACTTGTGCCAAGAACGTTGAGCAACAGGCCCATGGCGTAAGCTCCCGCAAAGACGCTCACAATAATCTTCCAACTGCCGACGCCAGTGGCCACGAGAATGAAGGCGCCGATAAGACACATGATGGTGGATGTTTCGCCAATGCTGCCCGGGATCACCCCGAGGAACATGTTCCAAAGACTGTAGATTCCATCGGCCCACCCGGCGCCGAATTCCGAGAAATCTTGTACGACATTGCCGGTACTCTGGGCGGCCACGGAAAGGGGGGTTGCACCGGAATAACCGGCCACCGGCTTGGCGCCATCGCCCAAGAATGTCCAGACCTCACCGGAAATCTGTGAGGGGTAGGCAAAATAGAGAAACGCACGAGCCGTAAGGGCGATGTTCACTACGTTCATCCCGGTTCCGCCAAAGGCTTCCTTGCCGATGACGACTGCAAAGGCGGTTGCGACCGCCACTTGCCAGAGCGGGATGTCTGGGGGCATTACGAGCGGGATAAGCATCCCCGTAACGAGGAAGCCCTCGTTCACCGGGTGTCGACGCATGGTGGAAAACACGAATTCAATGCTGAGCCCAACACCATACGAAACGATGATGATGGGAACTACTTTTTTCAGTCCGAGCATGATCTCGGCTGAAAAGGCTGCTGTCTGCCCGAGAGCAAGGAAATGTTGGTGACCCGCATTCCACATACCGAAAATCAGGCAGGGAAGCATGGCGATAACCACGGTCATCATGAGCCGCTTGAGGTCAATGGCGTCGCGGATCTGGGTACCCTTCGGCTCGGCTACGGTATCCGGCGCGAAAAGAAAGGTTTCAAAGGCTTCAAAAGCGTAGTAAAAACGCTCGTACCTGCCTCCCTTTTCGAATTTGGGCTTGACCGCGTCAAGCTGTTTTCTCAAGAACTTCATACTCTGTTAACTCAACCGAACCAATTCCAGTCCCTCGCGCAAAATTTCCTGGACATTGTGCTTTGATACATCAGCAAACTCACACAGTGCCAGGTCTTCTTCTACGACTTCGTAAATACCCAGCGCTTCCATCTCGTCGATATCTTCTGCAAGGATGCTCTTGATCAGATGGCCGGGCAAGATGTCCATCGGCACCAGTTTTTCCCACACTCCGGTTTGCACCATGGCCCGGTGTTCACCGTGCGTATTCGTATCCAGTTTGAATTCGTGGTTGGGCGTGAGGAAGGAGAATAATCCCCATGCGCGCTGGGTAGAAAGTTTGTTTGGACCTGGCATAATCCAACCGAGGAATTCAGGGAAGTCGCCTTCCGGCAACACGGTCAGCTGTTGGTCGAAGAAGCCCAGGTGTCCGCCTTTGCCAACATTGGTACCTGTCAGCGCGTTGCCGGAAATATAACGCACGTGTTCTGTAACGCCGTTCTTGTCGACTAGACTTTTGATGGAAGCACCAGTAATCGATCGCACGTACTGCGGGTACTTCACCTCGGAACCAGTTACCGCCACGATCCGTGAGGCATCGTAAACTCCTTGTAAGAACAGTTTCCCGATCTGAATAACTCCTGCAGGGTTGATGGTCCAGACCACGTCGCCCTTGTTGATGGGATCAATGTGATGGATCTGCACTCCCACACAACCGGCCGGGTGTGGGCCAGAGAATTTATTAAGCTCTGCTCCTTTCACCTGTGCGAAGACCGTCGATAGATCACTCGTCGTGTGTGTATTGACGTGCACCAGGCCCGGTGTCAATTTCTTGAGGATATCGATGCCGGTTTGAAACTGGTGGTCCTGCCCCTTGAAGAGAATACTGTAGTCGGGTGCCAGCGGCGACGTGTCGAACGCAGAAATATGGATTGCCTTGGGGACTACGGAAGGGTCAGCGATCACACCATAAGGGCGTTGTACAATATTGGTCCACACACCCGATTCCAGGAGTTGAGCCTTAATGGCGTCCGCTGAAAGGTTGGCGATCTCCGATACGGAATGCTTCTTGAAATTCTGATACTCGATTGTCTTGTCGGCGAGGATCACAACCTCGAGCAAGGCACGTTTTTCGCCCCGGGTCACGCGCACAACCTCGCCGCTAACCGGTGAGGTGAATTGAACCTTTTCGAGCTTCTTGTCGTGGAACAGTTGGCTTCCGGCTTTCACCGTATCGCCTTCCTTGACAACTACCTTGGGGATATAGACACCGTGAAAATCAGTGGGTTTGATTGCGACGGTGTCGGTGGGGCTAGATTCCCCGATTTTAGGAGCGGCTTTCCCTGCGAGATTTATAGTAAATCCCTTCTTGAGACGAATGAACTTGCCCATGGACTACGATAAGGAATAAGGGGTTTTTCAGGCCATGGCAAAATTAGTAATTATCCGCTCCGGGCAAGGTTTTTTCAGCGTTTTTAGGAAGTTTTAGACAGTTGGCTGAATGTCCTTAGTCCACAGTCGATGGTTCATAGCATTCATTGGCATCGGTCGATAGTCAGCTATGGACTATGGACCATAGACTAACGACTTTTCCCCTGGAAGATGCGGGTTACGGCAAGGCGAACCACCTCATCTACTTGCTCCTGGATGGTGATCCAGGTGGTATCCATCTCCACGGCATCTGCCGCCTTTCGGAGTGGGCTTTCGCTGCGTGTGCTGTCGATTTCATCACGCTTCTTCAGGTTTTCTATGATGGTATCGACATCGACCATCTCGTCGCGGGCCAGGAGCTCCTTCTGCCGGCGAAAAGCGCGCACGAGCATGTCGGCGGTCATGAACATTTTGAGTTCGGCGTCGGGGAAGACCACGGTCCCAATGTCCCGGCCATCCATGACGACGGCGCGCTCCTTGCCCATTCGGCGTTGCTGGTCCACCAAGGCGTGCCTCACCGCTGGAATTGCGCTCACGGGACTTACGCTCTCCGATACGCGCATGTCGCGAATCTGACGCTCAACATTTAATCCATTCAGGTATGTATCAGACTTGCCTTCGCTATTCACCCGGAAGGTTATCCGAATATTAGCCAGCGCCCGCTGAATCTCGTGGGGGTTATTGAAGGCAACGTGGTTGTCGAGAAAATGGAGCGTAACAGCCCGGTACATTGCACCGCTATCGATATAACGGTAGCCCAGGATGCGTGCGGCCTCCTTGGCGGTGGTGCTCTTGCCGCAGGCGGAGTAGCCATCGATCGCCAGGATGATCTTTCGCATGGGCTAACAATCTTTCTGCGGACAGGGGATGGGTTTGCCGGGCTTCAGCTTCTTGTGCGGTTTGTGCTTGTTGGAAGCACACGCGAGGAGAATAGTGAAAGAAAGTAGCAGCACTGAAATGCGAACTCCCCAGGGACGATGCTGGTTGCTGGTCGCAGGTCGCTGGATGCTGGATGCTGGCCACTCGCCACTAGTCACTAGCCACTGACTACTGGAACTCCGTATTTTGAAATGAGGATTGTCCATCTGCTATCCTTCTGTCTTCCCATGATAACTCATCCGGAAGCCAATCTTCTCTCCTGCTCCGAGTTCTGACGTTTTCTCAAGTTTCTGATGAAGCGTGATGAACTTCACCTGCGGATATGGCGGTACCATCAAGTCGTTCTCGATAGCCAGCATCAACGCCAGTTTGACGAGGATGCTCAGGTCAACTTCGGTGATCGGGGCATCGGAGATGTGACTGAATACTACGCCGAGTTTGCCTTCTCCTTCGATGATGTAGCGCCCGTCGTGATTGATGAGCAAGCGGGCGAGCAAGTAGCCCGGGTCGTTGAGGCGGTTGAACTTCAAAGAGTCGCTCATGAAGTTGTAGATCATGATCTGACCGAAGTACCGGTTGATTTCTGCAGCCTTGATGTAAGGATCCTTCATCACTTCATGGCCGTCGTCGAAGGTGACGATATTTGTGTGCAGCACGAAGACCAGCATGTCACCGGCTGCTTTAACGTTGAATTCGTGGTCGTTGACGCGCTTGAAGTCAACCGTAACATCGGAGTCGCCTGGCTTTGTTTTCTTCTTCAATTCGGCAGTCACACGCTTCGATTCCTTGGCGAGCACTTCGAAGGCATCCAGCAACTTCTTGTAGGTCACCTGTTTGGCCGTCGATTTGTGCTCCAGCATCTGCTGAATTCGGTCGAGGGGATCTTGTTCGGCGGCTTTTTCCATTAGCATCCTAAAGTCTGTAATTTAGCCAATCAACATCAAAACGTTATGGAAACAAGTGAAGAAGGAAAAGCAGAAAAACTGCTTAAAGACCTCGGCAAACGGCTTGATCAGTTCGCCGCCGAGGCAAAGCAAGCCGGCACAAGAGTGGAATCCGACCTGCGCGCCAAGTACGCTGAACTGAAGGCTTCAGCCGAAAAGCTAAAGGCCGAAGCAAAGGACAAGGAACGCTGGAAGGAAGTGGAAGCGGCGCTCAAGAAGGCTGGGGAAGAGTTGGAGCGGGCGGCGAAAACGGCGTTTGGGAAGAGGAAGGACTCGTAGCGAACGGTTGCCCGCAAAGAGTATGTCTTCGCGGCGCCGTTTCGGCTGCCGCGATCTTTGGACTGCACGATGAAGTGCTCCCTATCATCCCGGAATCGATCGATTCCGTGCGATCGAAAGGGAATGCGGTCCTAAAGTGTGCAAAGATCGCGGTATTCGCCCGAGACGTGCGAAACCGCGAAGACATTCCAACTTGAGACTAGATTCTAACAGCTTTCCAGGTCCCTCTTCGGAACAAGAGAATGGCTACCACTGCAATCACCGATTCCGCAATTGCGATCGCCCAGAACGCGCCCAGTGCGCCCAACTCAAAATACGAGGAGAGCACCCAGGCTAGCGGCACCTGGAAGAACCAATAGCAGAAGAGATTCAGGATCGTGGGTGTGCGGCTGTCTCCGGCGCCGTTGAAGGCCTGCACGATCACCATCCCATACCCGTAGAATAAGTAGCCCAGCGCTACGATGCGCAGGCATTGCGTGCCGTACCAGACTACCTGGTCATCGGTTGAGAAGATCCTCATGATCGGCTCGGAGATGAAGTAAAAGACAACCGATACAAGTCCCAGGAACACCATGTTAAGGAAGCCTGCACGCCAGACGGATTGTTCGGCACGCTCAGGCTTCTGCGCTCCCAGGTTCTGCCCTACCAGCGTGGCTGCAGCGTTGGCCATGCCCCAACTGGGTAAGATCGTGAAGATGATCACGCGTATGGCAATCTGGTAACCGGCAAACGCAGAACTGCCGAAGTTGACGATGATGCGTGCCAGGAAAAGCCAACTCGCCGTGGAGATGAGGAACTGGCCCACGTTCCCGGCAGCCACTTTCAGCAGTCGCACGATGATCTCAGCATCAAACTTCAAGCTCTCTCGCTTGATTTGGATCACGCCTTTTGCACCCAGCATGAAAAATATTTGATATAGCACGCCCGATCCGCGACCAATGTTGGTGGCAATAGCCGCCCCCTCTACGCCGTAGGCGGGAATGGGGCCCCATCCAAAAATGAGGATCGGGTCAAGGATCATGTTGAGGATATTGGCAATCCACAGCGAGTGCATGGCAATGGCGGCATTGCCGGCACCCCGGAAAATGGCGTTGACGAGGAACAGGGCTACGATGGTGAAGTTTCCAACAAGCATCCACCAGGTGTAGCCAGCACCAACGTTGATTACTGCATCTGTTGCACCCATCAATCGCAGAATGTCCTTGTGAAAGAACAGCCCTACGATCGTGATGACCACAGAAATAACCGCGCCGATATACATGGCATTAACTGCCGACACTGCCGCACCGGGCTTGTCTTGCTCGCCCACACGGCGTGCAACCATCGCTGTCGCCGCCATCCCCAGCCCCATGGCCAGTGAATACACGATGGCAATGGTTGACTCGGTGAGGCCCACGGCTGTAACGGCATCATTGTCGTTGAGCCGGCTGATGAAGAAAATGTCGACGACGGCCAGCAGGGACTCCATGGCCATCTCGAGGATCATCGGGATGGAGAGGAGGAAGATGGCCCTGTTGATACTGCCCTCGGTGAAGTTTTGTTCCGTGCCGAGGACAGCCTGTTTGAAAAGGGATAGGAATGAAGATATTTTACGCAGCGCTTGCATTGAATAAGCGAATTAAGGGTAGAAAAATGAGGAAACCTTTCGGCTTAACGATGCCCGCCGAAGTGGGCAGGATTCAATGCGGCGCTGGGCGGGATTGAATCAGCAGA
>CAZJWV010000143.1:0-6862 GCA_964549855.1 uncultured Ohtaekwangia sp.
TAACCAGCTGAACTACCGGTCCAATTAACTACTACTTCCTTTCAAGACCTTGTGGCATTCCCGCAGGTCCCGACTTAGGGCCGAAGGCCATATCGTCGGGATAACCAGCTGAACTACCGGTCCAATTAACTACTACTTCCTTTCAAGACCTTGTGGCATTCCCGCAGGCCCCGACCTGTCGGGGTAACCAGCTGAACTACCGGTCCAAAATCAGTTTCAAGTTCCAAGTTCAAGGTTCCAGGTGGATGGTTCCTCAAAACAAGGCTGCAAAGATAGTTTTAGCAGGCTTCAATCCAAAGGTGGCTGGAAATATCAAAAATATCCCGGTATATTATCGACAAAATCAAATGTAATCCGTACACATCCAATATGCAGCGATACAACCTCGGCGAACTGGAAGAACTCGTGCTACTGCTGATCAGCGCCCTCAAAGAAGAAGCCTATGGTGCACGCATCAGACTTGAACTTGCGGAACAAGCCCGCAGAGACCTCACCCTCAGCACGATACACATCACACTTCAACGACTGGAAGAGAAGGGTTTTGTCAAGAGTTCGATGGGCGACGCCACTCCCGTTCGTGGGGGAAAGCGGAAACGCATCTTTAAAATCACGGCCTACGGACTCAAGGCACTGGGCGAAACGCGTGAACTGCGTGAACGACTCTGGACTGGCATTCCTCAGATAAGCGTCCAAAAAGGAAACTAGGATGCAAACCCCTCCCCGCTGGCCGATTGAAATTCTTCACAGGCTCTGTCACGAGAGCCTGGTGGAGGAGATGGAAGGAGATCTGACCGAAGACTTCCACCGTCGCCTGGCGGCGAAAGGAAAGGGATATGCCTCCCTCCTGTTCTGTCTCGAGGCCCTGGCTTTCATCAGACCGAAATTGCTAAAACGCCAATTCACCTTATTCCAAAACACGATGTTGCGCAGTTACATCACGCTCTCGTTCCGAAGCCTCATCAAGAAGCCGCTCTTCACCATCATCAACCTCATGGGGCTCACCCTCGGGCTGGCGAGCGTCATCGTTATTGCTGGCTACCTGCTCTTCACACTGAGCTACGACAAGCACTACCCGAACAGCGAGAATTTGTATCGGGTCACCCTGCAATGGATGAATGACGGCATCGAAGAACATGTGGCCATGGCGGTGTCGAAGGTGGCACCTGCCCTGAACAAAACGCTCCACGGAGTCAAGCGCACCTCCCGAATCTTCCCCTACAGCGGCCTCGTGAGTCGCGACGGTATTGAGAAGATCAGGGAAAGCCGGTTCTGCTACGCAGACTCCCTGTTCTTCGAGATGTTTCCCATGAAGGTCCAGCGCGGATACTTGCCGACATCCCTCACAGACCCATTCTCCGTGGTGTTAACGGAGAGGATGGCGATCAAGTACTACGGCACCGTCGATGTAGTTGGCCAGGAACTGACCTTCGAAGATGAACGGGGCAAATACAAGTTCAATGTTACCGCAGTCATCGACAACATCCCCCAGAATTCGCACTTCAACCCGGACTTCCTTGCCTCGATGACAACGCTGGAGAAGACGATGCCCTGGTTCGACAGCTGGTTTTATCCGCCCATGTTTGTGTATGTGGAGGCCGCCGAGGGCTACGATCGGCTAAAGCTGGAAACAGAAATCAACCTGGCGGTGAAGAAGACCCATCCCCAGTACATCTTGCCCAATGACCGCACCTACTTCTTACAGCCCATCACGGATATTCATCTGCACTCCAACCTGGTTGCCGAATGGCAGGCAAACTCGAATTACATCTACGTCCAGATTTTGACAGCCGTAGCCGCGCTGATTCTTTTCCTGGCGTGCATCAATTACATCAATCTCTCAACGGCGCGCGGCGCCGAGCGGGCCAAGGAAGTGGGCATGCGAAAGGTAATGGGCGCGATACGACGGCAGCTCATCGGCCAGTTCCTCGGTGAATCGTTTATCACCGCACTCATGGCCATGGTCCTGGGCGTTGCCCTTGCCGAACTAGTCTTCCGTTTGTACCTGAACGATCTCTTGGAAAAGAATATTAGCATTTTCACCCTCTTCGAGCCGGTTCATCTCCTTGGCGCACTGGGTGGGCTGGTAGTCCTCACGCTCATCGCGGGGATGTACCCTGCGTTCTTTCTTTCGACGTACCGCCCAGCCAGCATGCTTAGGATGAACAGCACCAAAGGCGGTGGCTTTGTGCTGCAACGGTCAATGGTGACGTTTCAGTTTATCGTGTCCTCCCTGCTCATCGTGGGCATGTTCACCATCGACCGGCAGACGCGGTTCATGCGCGAGAAACGCCTGGGCTTTGACAAAGACCAGCTGGTAGCGATCCGTCTCTTTGACCGGAACATGGGAGGCCGTTACCAATCCCTCAAGTCAGGATTGCTTTCCGAGAGCGTTGTCAAGCATGTCGCGGTTGCTTCTTCATTTCCCCTGCGGGAAGAATTCCATGGCTGGGGAATCACACCAGAAGACCATACCGCTGAAGAACGTTTGTCCATGAAGGCCCTCGGCGGCGATGTGGACATTGTAAAGGCACTCAGCCTGGAAGTCGTTGCCGGACGTGATTTTTCAGCCGACAACCCTGCCGATACCACGCAAGCATTTATAATCAATGAAGCGGCCGCCAAGTTGTTGAATTGGTCAGAACCGGTTGGAAAAGACTTTGAACTCATCTTCTATACACGAGGAGAAAACCGCAGAAAGGGAAAAGTAATTGGAGTCGTTAAGGATTTTCACTTTGAATCGCTTTACAATCGAATTGATCCGCTGGTCATCTTTGTCAACACGCACCCCTTCTACTGCGACTACCTCCTGGTCAAGCTGGCACCCGGTGATTTTGCCAATTCCATGAACACCCTGAAGAGTCGCTGGAAGGAATTCAGCGAAGACAAGCCCTTCGAATATTTCATTGCCGACGACGACCTGGCCAGCCTTTACAAGCAGGAGATGAAACTCAGCAGTATGTTTTCTTCTTTTAGCGCGTTGTCTATTGCGGTTTCTTGCCTGGGGCTCTTCGGGCTCTCCGCTTACAGCATCAGTCGCAGGCTGAAAGAAATCGGGATACGTCGTGTGATGGGCGCATCCGTTCGCGATTTGTTCAACCTGCTTTCAAGGGAATATCTCCTCCTGGTTGCGCTTGCCCAGTTGATCGGGTGGCCGGTAGCCTGGTGGCTGACGAACGAATGGCTTTCTTCTTTCGCCTACAAAGTGGATGTTCCCCTGGCTGACTATTTCATATCCCTGGTCGCTTGCCTGGTTTTTGCACTGCTCTCCATCAGCGTGCACGTTGTTAAGGCAGTCCAGCTGAGTCCCATAAAAACGCTACGGGTAGAGTAGTTGCTTCACGTCGTATTTTCATGCTACTGGCGACTTTTGCGATTAACGCAATAATCTGATTTGGTAAGCGCAGACATCAGTACTACAGCGGCTCCAAGTGGCTATAGCTTTGAGAAAGCCGAATGCTCATCAAATCTCAAAGTCAATGAAACGGGTACCGATTTTGGTTGTCGCTCTCATGATATTTTCTCTGGATGCCTGCAAAGAGCCTGTTGAACCTGCCGCCTATTGCCAATTCACATTCAAAGGAAGGGAATACAACATACCGGACGCAGACTTTTATTCAGATTTTGTGATCTTCGGAATCCATTCCGGGCCGGTTCTGTTTTCGGACACAAGGAGCCCCACACAGCCCAGATTGGTAATCCGTCCGAATTCGGAATCAATTTTCCTGGCGTTGGATTCCCTTGACATGCATGATCGTAATTATGATTCGCAGGGAGTCTATTATCAAAACCAGGGGACCGTGTCGCGAAACGGGGCACGATTTGACTTCAGCGGAAAACTTGGTCACCAGGAATACTTGCAAGACACAGTAATAGTCTCAGACTGGGGTCAGATTCAAGGGCATTGCGTTTGAAAGATCAAATAGGAGAAGGAGAAGGATCATTGCAGGGACCAGGCTAGTCCCTTCTAACCTGGCAAAGTGGCATCCTTGTGACCCGGTTGGAATCCTGCGGAGGTACTTCCTAACTTGGAAGCTCCGATGGCCAACAAGAAATCTGCGCCCCTTACTCTCGCCCTGCTCTGCTTGACGCTTTCGTGCTTTGCCCAGGCGGCTGCCGTCGCAGGCCGAGCCAAGGCCATCGACCTCTTTGAACGGGGTGAAAAGGCGCTCGCCAACAAGGAATACTTCAAAGCACAAGCTCACTATACAGAAGCTATTCGCCTGGATCCCAAGTACGCCGATGCCTATCGTTCACGGGCGCTCGCAAGGGAACACCTCGGAGAATCAGCCAAGGCCCTCACGGACTTTAACATCTACGTGGACCTGCGGCCGGAAGACTCTGAAGGCCTCTTCAGCAGGGCCATCCTCCGCTTCGAAGCAAAACAGTACCTGCCAGCCCGACAGGACTTCCTCAAGCTGCTCACGATGCCACCCCCAAGGGAAACCGGCGCCATCTACTACAGCCAGGAAAAGACCGGCTCCGGTGTCAACATATCAACTGCTCAAGGTGGCCTCAAGCACTACATCTACAACTACCTGGGCCAAATTGAGACCCACCTCAAGCGTTACGCCATTGCCATCCAGTGGTTGGACTCTGCCATTGCCCTGGAGCCAAACAATGCGGCCTACTTCGTCAACCGGGGCATCGCCAGGGTTGAGCGTGGCGACAAGGCCGGCGCTGCGTTGGATTATGAACAAGCGCTTCGCATAAATCCTGACTACTCCCTGGCAATCCACAATTTAGCTGCACTTAAATCATTGAGTGGGGATACCGAAGGGGCTGAGAAACTGCTTAGCGAGTCCATTGAGAAGAGCGAAACGCTACCCTACCCGCGTGCAGAGCGGGGTTACCAGCGGCTCCTGAAGGGCGACTTCAAAGGTGCGCTGGAAGACTACAACGACGTGGTACGGCTAGAACCCAACGACCCTGAAAACTACCTCAACCGGGGAGTGGTGAAAGAAAAGATGAAGGACAATGCGGGTGCCCTCGCCGATTACAGCCACGCCCTCAAGCTCGATGAAAAGAACCCCAAGGCCTGGGCGTGCAGAGGCAACATTGTCTCCAAGTTGGGCAACTTCAAGGAGGCCATCGAGGACTATGACGTTGCCATCATTCTCGACGGTACCTATGCCCTCGCGTGGTACAACCGAGGACTGGCGCACAACCGTTCTGGGAACGATGCTGCTGCATGCAATGACTTGCGGATGGCGGCGAAACTGGGATTGAAAGAAGCAGAGAAAGTGGTTGCGAAGCTCTGTAAATAGGACGCTCGCTCTAACCCGGACGTGCGGGTATTCACCGCAAAGACGCAAAGGCGCAATGGACCGCGAAGGAACTCAATAGGCTTTGCGCAACTTTGCGTCATTGCGCCATTGCGGTGGTGACCGTACCCTCCCGGGATGGATAGTTTCTGCTACCCACAGAACTCTTGTGCTACTTCAACAAATCCAGCTTCTCGTCCGGAGTCTTCAAGTGACTCAAGCTCTTCCTTGCTTCCATCGTCGCAAGTTCAGCTTCACCAAACTTGTTGGGGTCTCCCGTAAAAAGTATTCTCCAAATCTTCCCCTTCTTCGAGTCTGACACATAAAGGGACCCATCTGGTCCTTCGGCAAGACCGCAGGGCCTGTACTTCGCCTGGGCCATCGTACGGATCGTTTCAACGCCGGCAAAGCCATCGGCGAAAACTTCCCAGGTGCCAGTCGGGTTTCCGTTCTCAAAGGGAATGAAAGCAACGATGTATCCGCCTTGAGGGTATGGGAAGCGATTTGTTGAGCCGTGGAAGGCGACGAAAGCTCCCTGCCGATACCTGGAAGGAAACTGGCGCCCTTTGTAAAACAAGAGATCGTTCGGCGCCCAGTGTGCGGGTAATCCCATAAGCGGATCTGCGTAGCCCTTTGCTTCCTTCTTGCCATCTCCGCCGTACTCGGGCGCTACCATTCGCTTGTTTTGAATCGGGTCGAAGTAGGTGTACGGCCATCCATAGTCCTCGCCCTCTTTTACCCGGGCAAACTCTTCCGCAGGCATCATCGCATTCTGCCAGGCGCTGAAGTGCTTTGGATCGTGTTCACCAAGGTAGTCTCTGCCGTGCTGTATAGCGTAGAGGCTGCTGTCTTCATCATTCCATGTAATCCCGACGATACTCCGCAACCCGGTTGCAAAGCGAGTACCATCTGATTGCCGCTGACCAATCCTGTTCTCATCGAAGCGCCAGATACCGCCTTGGTCCGAGAGCTCGGGGCATGGCTGGTGACTCTTCACACCAGCCGTGGGTCCCCCTTCCTTCACCGAGGTCCAGTCTTCGCACGCGTTTGTCGGCGCGCTGAAGGTGACGTACATCCCTCCCCGGTTGTCAAACGCCAGCGACTTGGCATTGTGCCATTGCGGTGGATGATGATCAACAAGGAGCACCTCTGGTTCGCCTTCCGGGATCAATTTCCCCGCGGAAAGCATCTGCCTGAAAACGACTTGTTCCGTGCTGAAGTACAAGTAACCATTCCGAATCCGCATGTCGGTAGCGAAGGGGCCGTCATTGGCATACTGGCCGAACTTTTGAATGATGTCGGCTTTGCCATCTCCATCCGTATCGCGCAGCGCGGCGTTCCCCTGGATCAGGTCATACATCTGGCCGGTAGTCACGATGAGCTTGACGTAAATATCTCCGTTGCCATTCACCGCCAGGTGCCTCGCCCGCCCCACACTGTCCGCTACCACCAACGCCTGAAATCCTCCCGGCAAGAAAAGCCCTCCGTTGTCCGGGTCCGGTATAAGCTTCTTCATTTTCACGCCACCACCACTACCACCGCACCCTATTATCGTGACTACGAAGCAGAGTCCAACCAATAGCCTGATCCCCATTTTCAAA
>CAZJWV010000144.1:0-6719 GCA_964549855.1 uncultured Ohtaekwangia sp.
ACACCACGTTCTCCAGGACGAAGTAGTTAAAGCGCCCCGTTAGCAGGGACCCTACTCCCTTGTAAGGAGTCTCCCACATGACATTGGAGTGCGACTTGTCGCAATACCATTGCCCCGACGGAACACCAGACGTGTTGAAGTCAGCACTCGCACCGTTTGACACCAGGGGTGTACAAGTCAAGCAACTGATGGATTCCGTGCCCCGTACAAAATTGTCCGGATCCGGTCCCTTGGCGGGGACAATAGTGTCGTCATGCTTGCATTCCGACAGCATCAAGCCAACAGCAAACAGGCTGGCTATGACAATTCCTATTTTGCGCGATTTCATAGATTTTGTTGGTTTTCTTCTTTGTTGATTCCAGTGGTCAACCCCTCGTGGTTGACAGAATATATCTAAGGGCGCCTTCTGGGCCATATCCTGACGCCTGTCAGGGGCCGGAATGAACTAAATCACAGCCCGGGGATCTTGCCAAGGCGGCAGTGGCTCCTTTAGCAGAGCCCGCGGACCCTGTGAAAACTGAGAGATAAGGGTTGCCAAAAATGGAATTGGAATAAGTTGAAGGGCGAACGGTTTTTTTCTTTAACTTTTATCCACCCCTTACATCCTACGCACTGAAAGCAATGACTATGTCAATTGTTGCCTGTTTCCTACCCCCTATTTGATTCTGATTCATCATTATAAGCCTTCCCTATGAAAACCTACGACGACAAACACATCAAGAACATTGTGCTGCTGGGGGCGCCTAAAGCCGGCAAGACCCTGCTGGCCGAGGACATGCTTTTCGAGGCGGGAATTATTCATCGCCGGGGCACTATTGAAGGAAAGAACACGGTGTCCGACTACCACGAAGTCGAACAGGAACGGGGCAACTCGGTATTTGCCACCTGCCTCCACACCGAATGGAAGGACTTTAAGATCAACATCATCGACACGCCTGGATTCGACGACTTTGCCGGGGAAATGATTTCCTCCCTGCGTGTCGCCGACACCTGCGTGGTGACCATCAATGCCCAGCACGGCGTGGAAGTGGGCACCGAACTCATCTGGAACTACGCCGAGCAGTTTCGCAAGCCGGTGATCTTCGCCATCAACCAGGTCGATCATCCCAAATCTGACTTTGAAGCCTCTCTCGCCTCCCTGCGCGAACGCTTTGGTTCGGCAGTTACTCAGATGCAATACCCCTTGAACCAGGGCGAAGCTTTCGATAGCATCATTGATTTACTAAAAATGGTGATGTACAAGTTCCCTGCCGAAGGCGGCAAGCCCCAGAAGCTGCCGATCCCTGACAGTGAAAAGGAAAGGGCTAACGAACTTCACAACGCCCTCGTCGAAAAGGCCGCCGAAAACGATGAGAAGCTCATGGAGAAGTACTTCGCCAACGGTACCCTCGACGAAGATGAGATGCGCGAAGGTCTTAAGCTCGGCATGATCAACCACGATTGCTTCCCGGTGTTCTGCATGAGTGCGAAAAAGAACATGGGCAGCGGCCGGATGATGGGATTCATCGACAATGTCGCCCCCGTGCCACGTGAGGCCAAACCGGAGAAAACAACGGACGGCAAGGAAGTACCTTACAACCCTGCAGGCCCCACCATACTCTTTATCTTCAAGTCGCACATCGAACCAAATCTTGGAAAACTCTCCTTCTTCAAAGTAATCTCGGGTACGGTGACTCCGGCTTCTGAACTTATCAACAGCACAACGGGAGCATCCGAACGTTTCAACCAACTCTTCATCATCGACGGCAAAACGCGGCAGCCTGTTGAAAAGCTCGTGGCCGGCGATATCGGTGCTACACTGAAGTTGAAAAATACTTTCACCAATCAAACCCTTCACGAAAAAGGAAAAGAAACAACCATTGAGCCCATCGCTTTCCCCGAGCCGCGCATCCGCACGGCCGTGATTGCCAAGAGCAAAAACGACGATGAGAAGATAGGCGAAGTGCTCGCCAAGATTCACCAGGAAGACCCTACTGTCGACGTGGCCTACTCACGCGAGCTCAAGCAACTGATTATCTCTGCCCAGGGTGAACTGCACCTCATGGTGTGTAAGTGGTTCCTGGAAAAGATGTATGGCCTGCACGTCGATTTCGTGACGCCACGTATCTCCTACCGGGAGACCATTCGCAAGTCTGCCATCGCGAGCTACCGTCACAAGAAACAGTCTGGCGGCGCGGGGCAGTTTGGAGAGGTGCACCTGAAGGTGGAGCCCTACCACGAAGGAATGCCCGAACCCACGGACTACAGCGTGCGCGGCAAGGAGATCATTGACCTCGAATGGGGCGGCAAGCTTGCCTTTTATAATTGCATCGTTGGCGGCGTGATTGAAACGCGCTTCATCCCCTCCATCCTTAAAGGCGTGATGGCGAAGATGGAAGAAGGGCCGATTACCGGCTCGTACGTCCGCGACGTGCGCGTGTGTGTCTTCGACGGCAAGATGCACGCAGTAGACTCCAACGACCTCAGTTTCAAGATTGCCGGGATGATGGCCTTCAAAGACGCCTTTATGCAAGCCCAGCCGCAGCTCCTTGAACCGATCTACGACCTGGAGATCATGGTTCCTGAAGAGGTGGTTGGCGATGTGATGGGAGATTTACAGACCCGGCGCTCCCTGATCATGGGTATCGACACCAAGGGAAGCTACCAGGTGATCAAGGCGCGCACGCCACTCGCAGAACTTGATCGCTATTCTACGACGTTGCGGTCGCTGTCACAAGGCCGCGGCACATTCACCCAGCGCTTCGCAGAATTCGTTCCTGTACCGACTGATTTGCAGACTAAGTTGGCAAGGGAAACAAAGGTTAGCGAGCTTGAGCTTGCTTGAGTGGTGATCAGTAATCCGTGATCAGTGATCAGTGATCAGTGATCGGTAATCGGTAATCGGTGGATTGCAGTTAAAGTTCTGTTTTCCGTACACAGGAGTTCTTGGGTTTGTTTGTGGCGGTCAGTAGTGTTGTTGTACAAATTCAACCAATGCCACACGCCAACTCTTTCAAGGAACTGGAGGTGTATCAACTTGCCAGGAAGCTAGCTCTCCGGATCTATCAGTTGAGTGCCAATTTTCCGAAGGAGGAGCAATATTCACTCACCAGTCAAATACGGCGATCATCAAGGTCTGTTGGTGCGCAAATCGCTGAAGCATGGGCAAAACGCAGGTATAAGAATCATTTTATATCCAAATTGACGGATGGCGATGGAGAACAACTCGAAACTCAACATTGGATGGAAACAGCAGGTGATTGTGAGCTTCTTGACTCTACGACTGTCAATGAGTTGATCAGCGACTATGAGAAGCTTGGCAGAATGCTTTCCGCAATGATAAGTAAGGCAAATCTCTTTTGTGGAGCCGCCAAGTAGACGTATCCAAACTCCACCGATCACTGATCACCGATTACCGATCACCACCTCTGCTGCCTCCTCCAGGCTGTCCACTTTAAATTCCCCTCGCTCCTCAGGAACATCAACTTCATCCCCGATCTGAATAGTCCGGATCCCCAGTCTCTTTGCTGGCACCAGATCCCTGCCCCGATCTCCTACCATCCACGACTTCGCCACATCAATCCCAAACTTGGCAATTGCCTTTTCAAACATAAGCGTACCTGGCTTGGTCAGCAGTGAAGCCGTGACGGTGCGATGATACGGCGAATAGTAGAAGGCATCGATGATGCCGCCACATGATTTTTGCAAGAACTCATGACAGGCCTTCATCTGTTCAACAGTGTAGAGTCCCTTTGAAATCCCGGATTGGTTGGTGACCACGACGAGGAGATACCCTTCCCGTTTCAGTCGCGCGAGTGAGTCGATGACGCCAGGAAGAATTTCGAACGACTCGACGGTGAACGTGTAGTCCGGGTTGTCTTTGTTGAGGACACCGTCGCGATCAAGGAAAACGCATTTGTGCATAAGTGGTCGAGGCTCTTCAAGTCTGGCGGTAAGAGAAGTTTGGAGTTGGAAGTTAGGAGTTAGACAATTTCTCCCAACTTCTAACTCCTAACTCCTAACTCCTCGAAGGCCAAATATCAAGCCTTTTTCCTTAAGTTTGCTTACAACCCCCATTGCCTCGTGGCCCGCGCGCTCGTCATCACCCCCACTTACAATGAGTTGGAGAACATCGAGGCCATCATCGAGGCGGTCTTCGCACAACCTTTTCCCTTTCACCTTTTGATCGTCGACGACGGATCACCCGATGGCACCGGCGCCGTGGTGAAAGGGCTCCAGGACAAGTACAACTCCCCTGAACCACGACTGCACCTGTTGGAGCGAAAAGGCAAACTCGGTTTGGGCACCGCTTATATCGAAGGATTCAAATGGGGTATTCTCGAGGGCTACGACTACTTCCTGGAGATGGACGCCGATTTTTCGCACGATCCCAAAGACCTTACGCGTTTGTACGAGGCCTGCCACACAGGAGGTGCAGACATGAGCATCGGGTCACGCTATGTCACCGGTGTAAACGTCGTCAACTGGCCCATGGGTCGTGTCCTCATGTCCTATTGCGCCAGCATGTACGTCCGTCTCATCACGGGAATGAACATCCAGGACACCACGGCCGGGTTCGTTTGCTACAAGCGCCAGGTGCTGGAGACCATGGAACTTGACAAGATCCACTTCGTAGGTTATGCTTTCCAGATTGAAATGAAATTCACCATCTGGAAATTCGGATTCAAGCTGATTGAAGTACCGATTGTCTTCACCGACCGCACCCGCGGCCAGTCAAAAATGTCGAGCAGCATCTTCAAGGAAGCCTTCCTCGGCGTGATCCAGATGAAAGTGTGGAGTTGGTTCCGCAAGTTCGAGCGAAAATCCTAAGTCAAGATTAACCCACGTCATGCTTCGACTGCGCTCAGCATGACCAGGACGGTAACTGCACTAATCCGTGTTAATCCGTGTAATCCGTGGCATTAATCGAACCGCATCGCCTTGATGGGATTGATGCGTGAAATAATCGCTGTCGGAATCCACAAGACTATTGTAACCACGGCGAACATCAGCAGGTTGAGCGTAAGCACCATTGACCAGTTCCAGGCGATCGGCACATAGTTCATGTAATAGTCGTGCGGATTGAGGGTGACTATCTTGAACTGGTCCTGGAGGAAACACAATCCCAACCCGATGGCATTGCCCAGCAGAAGTCCCCTCAAGATGAGCCGCACCCCCTGGTAGATAAAAACAGATCTGATGACGCGCTCTGTGCTGCCCAAGGCCTTGAGCAGTCCGATCATTTGCGTGCGCTCCATCACGAGGATGAGAATCACGGAGATCATGTTCACGCATACAACGACCAGGATAACGCCCAGCAAAATGTTGACCTGGCGGCTTACCAACCCCAGCCATTCGAATACTTGTATGAACTTGTCGCTGACACGCTCCACGAGCAGATCAAAATCCATGGCCCTGCCGATGGCCTCGTAGGTCTCATCCACTTTGTTCATATCCCGAACAAACACCTCCAGCCCTCCTGCCACACTGTCGGGCCAATCGTTGAGTCGCTGGATAAGCCGGATGTCGCCAAGTATGAACTTGTTATCAAAGTAGTCGGAGAGGTTTGTTTCGTAAATGCCGGCTACCGTGAGCCGCCTGAAGCGGGGTGGGTCTTGCACAAAATGCACGGTGACCTCGTCTCCTGTATGAGCGTTGATCTTGCTGGCAATCACGCGGCTGAGGACAATCTCCCGTGAATAGCCGGAATCAGGGAATTCGAGAAAGCGCCCCTCCACCAGGTTACCGGCGAATGCTTCCTGGTCGAACGAGCGCCCAATGCCCTTGACGATGACGCCCAACACATCTTCCTTCGATTTTACCAGGCCCGTCTTGTGACCATACTCCTGCACATGACGGACGTTGGCAAACTGGGTGGGGTTGCGCACGAGGGGAATGTTGAAATCGATGGGCTGCTCCTCCATCGAATTGCTAAAGGTGAGCTTCGTGATCAGAAGGTTCGCACTGAAACTGTACACACGATTCTTGACCGTGGATTCAAACCCCTCCATAATCAGGAACGACACTATCGATGCCGCGAGCCCAATAGACAGCGTGGCCATCGCGATGTTATGGATGGCCGCTGCCAGTCCGGACGATTGGCCTGTGCTGATTCGGCGGGCAAGGAAGTAGGAAAGGTTCAAGTTTGCCGTATTTTTGAAAGTACTGATGTAAAGAACGCTAAATGAAAAGACTTTTTCTGTTGTTAATGATCGTTCCGCTGGCCACGGCGTCCGCGCAGCCCTCTCGTCTCATGACGGGTGCAGATCAGATCGATGTACTGCTTCCCAAACTTGCCGGCAAACGAGTGGCCATGTTGGTGAATCACACGGCTGTTGTGGGCAAACGGCACCTCGCCGACACGTTGAAGTCTCGCGGAGTAAACCTGGTAAAAATATTTGCACCCGAGCACGGGTTCCGCGGCACAGCCGATGCCGGCGAGAAGATCGGCGACAGCGTCGATCCCGGGACGGGAATCCCCATTGTTTCTCTTTATGGAAAGAATTTCAAGGCAACCCCGGAGCAAGTGGCCAATGTGGACATCGTGATTTTCGATATTCAGGACGTGGGCGCCAGGTTCTTCACCTACCTGAGTTCACTTCATTATATGATGGAGACCTGCGCGGAGAACGGGAAGCAACTCATTATCCTCGACAGGCCGAATCCCAATGGCAATGTTGTCGATGGGCCCATCCGGAATGCAGAACAAAAGTCATTCGTCGGCATGCACCCGATGCCTA
>CAZJWV010000145.1:0-6717 GCA_964549855.1 uncultured Ohtaekwangia sp.
ATCAGCTTGGCGATCATGGAGTCGTAGTTGGAGGGAATGGTGTAGCCTGCATAAACGTGGCTGTCGACGCGCACGCCGTGGCCACCGGGGAGGTGCAGGTTCACGATCTTTCCTGGTGACGGGCGGAAGTCTTTCGTGGGATCCTCTGCGTTGATGCGGCATTCCATGGCGAACAGGTTCGGGAAGTAGTTGCGGCCGGAGATCGGCACACCTGCTGCTACCTTGATTTGTTCTTTGATGAGGTCGTAATCAGTTACCTCTTCCGTGATTGGATGCTCCACCTGGATGCGGGTGTTCATCTCCATGAAGTAGAAGTCGCCGTGCTTGTCGACGAGAAACTCGATGGTGCCTACACCTTCGTAGTTGATGGCCTTGGCGCCTTTGATGGCAGCTTCACCCATCTTCTCGCGGAGTTCCTGGCTAACGATCGGCGATGGAGTCTCTTCTACCAGTTTCTGGTGACGGCGCTGAATAGAACAATCCCGCTCGGAAAGGTGACAGGCTTTGCCGTATTGGTCGCCCACCAACTGGATCTCGATGTGGCGAGGCTCTTCCACGAATTTCTCAAGGTACAGGGCGTCGTTACCAAATGCGGCACCGGCTTCACGCTTGGCGTCGTCCCAGGCTTTCTTGAACTCGCTCTCGTCTGAGATGATGCGCATCCCTTTGCCGCCGCCGCCGGCCGTAGCCTTGACGATGACAGGATACTTTATTTCCTTGACCAACTTCATGCCCTCTTCGAGCGAAGTGAGTAAGCCATCAGAGCCGGGAATGACCGGTACGCCGGCCTTCTTCATGGTGTCCTTAGCCGTCGACTTGTCGCCCATGGCGTTAATCATCGCCGGGGTAGGGCCGATGAACTTGATGCCGTACTCCTGGCAAACTGCCGAAAACTCGGCACGCTCGGAAAGGAAGCCGTAGCCGGGGTGTATCGCATCCGCATTCGTGATCTCGGCAGCGGAAATGATCCGGGGAATGTTCAGGTAAGACTCTTTGCTGGGAGGGGCGCCAATGCAAACTGCTTCGTCAGCGAACCGCACATGAAGGCTTTCCCGGTCGGCGGTGCTGTAGACAGCAACCGTCTTGATGTCCATCTCCTTGCAGGTACGTATGATCCGGAGGGCTATCTCTCCCCGGTTGGCAATCAATATCTTCTTAAACATACCTTCCATTCGTGCGCTGTACTAATCCGTGCAAATCCGTGAAATCCGTGGCAAGACCCGATTAGTCGGGCTCGACTACAAACAGTACCTGGTCGTACTCCACGGGCGTGGAGTTTTCGATCATCACCTTAACCAGCGTACCAGATACTTCCGATTCGATTTCATTGAACAGTTTCATGGCCTCGATAATGCAGACCGTCTGTCCTTTCGAAATCTTGTCGCCAACGGAAATGAACGGCGGCGTGTCGGGATTTGAAGAGCGATAGAAGGTCCCGATCATGGGCGACTTGATTTCAACAGTCTTCGCTGAAGAGGCAGGGGCTCTTTCCGCTTTGGGTGCCGCAGCAGGTGCTGGTGCAGGGATGGAAGGCATGGGCGCCGAGGGGGCCTGCACAGTCATCATCGGGGCAGACTTCATCACCTTCTGGTCTGGCTCACGCTTTACATGAAGCTTCAGCTCCTTGGTTTCTATGTTGACTTCATTCAACCCTGACTGGGAAATGAAATCGATGAGGTCACGGATCTCACTGGTTTTCATGTTGGAGAAGTTGGGTGAGGAATCGCCCCCGTCCCGATGGCTATCGGGAGGGCTGGTTTTGGGTTTCTTGCTCATCGAGGCTTTGCTCATGTCTGTTTCTATTTCACTCGCTCGATATAGTCGCCAGTGTGGGTGTCGATCTTTACGTTGTCGCCCGTGTTGATAAACAAGGGTACTCGAATCTCAGCGCCGGTTTCAATGGTCGCAGACTTCAGTGTGCGCGTAGCAGTGTCGCCGGCAATGCCGGGTTCTGTGTATGTCACGTTCATAACTACATGGGAGGGAGCTTCGGCAGTGATTGCATTTGCTCCGTTCTCGAAAGCGATCAGCAACGTCACGCCTTCTTTGATGTAGTTTACTGTATTGCCGAGCAACGCCTTGTCGAGGTAGATCTGGTCAAACGTGTCTTTGTCCATGCACACGAGGCTCTCGCCGTCGGCATACAGGTACTGGTATTCTTTGGTCTCTACGCTCAGGAGATCAACGGAATCGCCGGGTCGAAAGCGGTTCTCAGCGAGTTTGCCGTTGCGCAGGTTGCGCATCTTGATCTGGTAGAAAGCGCGAAGGTTTCCAGGCGTACGATGCTGGAGTTCTTCAATCTGCATCACGTCGCCGTTATATCGAATGTAGTTTCCTTTGCTCAAGTCAGAGATAGTTGCCATACGAGGGATTGAATTTACAAATCAATAAGGTATTTACAATTACAGGGGATGTGCGCTACTTCGCATTATACGCCCACTTTACATAGAGCGCGCCCCAGGTGAATCCACCGCCAAACGCGGCGATGATGAGGTTGTCTCCTTTCTTCAGTTTTTTCTCATAATCCCAGAGCAAGAGCGGGATGGTACCTCCAGTGGTGTTGCCGTACTTTTGGATGTTCATCATCACTTTGTCATCGCTGAGCCCCACACGACTCGCCGCTGCATCGATGATGCGCTTGTTAGCCTGGTGCGGCACGAGCCACTGAATGTCATTTGCTTTCAGTCCATTTCGTTCGGCTACCTGGGCTGCAATTTCAGCCATGTTGGTTACGGCAAACTTGTAGACTGCAGATCCCTCTTGATAAACATAGTGATACCGCTTGTCGACGGTCTCGTGGGAGGCCGGCATCCGGCTTCCGCCTGCCTTCATGTGTAAATAGCATTCGCCAGATCCGTCGCTCTTCATGATGGAGTCCATCACACCCAGGTCTTCGGTAGTGGGCTCGAGGAGTACACAACCGGCGCCGTCGCCAAAGATGATGCAGGTGGAGCGGTCGGTATAGTCGATGATGGCCGACATCTTGTCGCCACCGATCACCACCACTTTCTTGTATTTGCCTGACTCAATAAAGCTGGCGCCGGTAGCCAGGCCATAGATGAATCCTGAGCAGGCGGCTCCGAGGTCGTAACTGAAGGCGTTAACCGCTCCCACAGCCGTGGCAACGATGTTGGCCGTCGCCGGGAAAGTCATGTCGGCAGAGATGGTGGCAAAAATGAGCAGGTCGATTTCCTTCGGGTCAATGCCGGTTTTGTTCAGCATATCTTTAACCGCGGCGATGCCCATCACCGAAACACCCTGGCCCTCACCCTTCAGGATCCTGCGCTCTTTAACCCCGGTGCGGGAGACAATCCATTCGTCGTTGGTTTCGACCATGGTCTCCAGCTCCTTGTTGGTGAGGATGTAGTCGGGCACATATCCGCCTACCCCGGTAATCGCTGCTCTGATTTTTTTGCTCATGGGTTTGTCGTAAAAAAACAAAGGCCCGTCCCGATAGCTATCGGGACCGGCCCCTTGATTCATACGGTTAAGCCAGTACCTGCTTTTCCATCACCACGCTGCCGCGGTAGTACAACTTGCCTTCGTGCCAGAAGGCGCGATGGGGTAGGTGATGCTCGCCGGTGGTAGGGTCAATGGCAAACTGCTTGGGTGTCGCCTTGTAGTGGGTCCTTCTCTTGTCGCGACGGGTTTTGGATGTCTTTCGTTTCGGGTTAGGCATATTAGATTACTTTAACTTTTTCAATTTTTCCCAACGGGGGTCGACCGTTTCCTCCTTGTCTTCAGTCTTGTCGGCCGGGGAGGAATACACCAGCCGAATTTCCTCTTCGTTCTCTAAATCTTTAAACTTCGGGTGAAGCCGCTTCATGGGCAGGTTCACCGTGATGAGTTCGTACAGGTACTGGCCAAGGTCCAAAGTCGCCTGCTCCCAGGCCAGTTCCGTGATCTCGTCGCTCAGTTCCTTCGTCTCGGCCCCGAACTTGAACAGGATCTTCCGGTGGAGGTCCATCGGGAAATCGAAGGGTTCCAGGCTCCGGTCACATACCAGGCTGGCCGACCCCTTGATCTCGAAATCCGCCTCCATCAGCGTCTCCCGCTTGTCCAGGGTGATGATGGCCTCAAAACGACCTCCCTCCAGGAGGGTTTTGCCGTAGTGGGTGAAGAAATCGTCGCCGACCGAGAAGTCGAACCGGTGGGATTTCTGGCTGAGCCCCTGGATATTAATCGTAAAGTCAGCCGCCCTCATCACATCCGAAATAGGGGCGCAAATTTATAGGTTTTTCTGGGATTTTGAGGCCCCTGGGAGCTCCCTAGCATTTCGCCCTCTATTGAGCCCCATTTAGCCCATTTAGGGCGTCGCGGGTGTTGAGAGTCGATCGTCCATGGTCCATGGACCATAGCATGCCATGGACTGTGGACCATGGACTATGGACTTTGCCTAAGCTGAGGGCTGGGTCAGACTTGACGGAAATCGCTCAGCTGGAGTTCTTGCAGGGGTCTCTTCCCCAAATTGCTTATTAGATGATGGACGACAGTCTTGAAGTAGCCAAGCTTGATGGCGATGTGCTCGCTCATCAGGATCTCACTTTCCTTCACCTTTGAGTCCGCGAGCACGAGCTCTATGGAAGAAATGAGGTAGTCTAGTTTCTGCTTCTAAGACAGGGCGCCCAGGGTACCGATCGGCTCGGGGTTGGCGATGAGTTCGTTTAGCGCGTCCTGGGGAAAATTCCGCTCCCGGGCCACTTTGTTGATCAGCTCACGCTCGGAGTCCGCGAAATCATTGTCGGAAAGCGCAAGTTGAATGAGGATGTTCAGCTTCTTCTGCGTTACAATATCCATGGGTGGAGGGCTGGAAATCAAATCTACCCAAAGCGCGGCAGCATCACATCCTTGATCGATGGAGCGACAATGAACAGGACGAAGTGGAGCTATTGACCGTCTGAAGGCGACCGCCGCCGGTTGATAATATCGGCCGCCAGGAAGATGGCCCGGCGCAGGGAACCTTCATCTGCCTCATTCTTCCCGGCGATGTTGTAGGCGGTGCCGTGATCAGGCGAGGTTCGGACCGTGGGAAGCCCGGCGGTGAAGTTCACCCCGCTTTGAAAATCAATGTACTTGAAGGGAATGAGCCCCTGGTCGTGATACATCGCCAGGATGCCGTCGAATTTGTCGTGCTGCCCGGAGCCGAAAAATCCGTCGGCGGGGTAAGGACCGAAGATCAGCTTGCCCTTGTTCTTCAAATCATGGATCACCGGCTTGATGATGGTCTGCTCCTCCTGGCCAAGCAGTCCTTCGTCGCCGGCATGGGGGTTGAGGCCCAACACGGCGATGCGTGGTTTCGAAATGAGGAAGTCCTTTTTCAGCGAAAGCTCCAACAACCGGATTTTTAACTCAACGCGCTCGCTCGTGATGGCGCTCGAAACCTGGCTGATGGGCAAGTGTTCCGTAATGAGGCCCACCTTGATCTTGTCGCCGACCATCAGCATCAGGCTTTCGGTAGCGTTGAATGTTTCGGTGAGGTATTCAGTGTGGCCGTGGTAAGGGAAGTCGTCGCCGTGCACCATGTTCTTGTCGAACGGCGCTGTAACGAATCCGTCCAGGTGACCTTCTTTCACTTCCTCCACCGCCTGGCGCAGACTCATCAAAGCGGCCCTCGCCGTGTCTTTCGATGGTTGCCCGGGTGTGATCCGGATCTCCTCCTCCCAGCAGTTCACCACGTTGATTGCTTTCGGAAAAAACTGTCCCTTGTTTCTCACCTGGCTGTAGTTGAACTCTTCGAGGTTCATCAGCTTGCGATAGTAGGAGAGGACGCGTGTGTTGCCGTATACCACCGGGGTAAGTGAGTTGAGGATGCGGGCATCAGCAAGGGCCTTGATCACAACCTCCGGCCCGATGCCGTTGAGGTCGCCGAGGGTGATGCCGATGCGGGGTTTGGTGGGGGGAGCGCTGCTCATTCGAAGTGTTGCGTACAGTTGTTCAGAAGCAGTCGGTAAGTTCAGTCAATTTTATCGCAATTCTACTCTTCGTTGATGATTTTGCATTGGCCTGCAATTGTTAAAGCTTATGTTGAGCGCCGTTATGTCAGAGATTTCCAGTCGTTATCCCGAAGCTCTTCAATGTTTGGTGGCCTTACATTTTTGATCATATCCCTTTTACAAGCTCCAAACTCCTGAAAGTTTTTTTGTCCTTGTCGAAGAGAAACTTCATTTGCTCCGCCTTCATAGTCGGGATCGTTAAATTGAACTGGATCGTCCTCCCAAAAACATACCGCACATATGTTATATGTTCCACCAGGTCTTTTATCCAGCGTTTTAAATCCGCAACATGGACAAGCAAATCTGCTGTTTTGATCTTTGTCCTCCATTAGTTAATCATGTGACTACCCAATCCGGCATTGCCTATGCAACGTAAGATATAAATCAATAAAGAACTGCTTTCGGACCAATGCAGACTCTGCCAGAGCTCAGTCCGCAGCACCCAGAAATCCAGTTCGTAGCCGGTCTCATTTTCTTTTTGCAGTGTCCGGTAACCACCGCCCGCCTTCGCTGAAGCTACGGCGCGTAAACTCCGGTGCAATGACGCAAAGGTTCGCAAAGAGCATCCTGTATCTTGCATTTTGCATCCCGCCTCCTACCCACAATGGTGTGCATCTCCCGATTATGGTTCAGTGGTGCGGGCCAACAGGGGTACCTCACAGAATCAAATCCCTCCTGTGGCCCTCGTTCAATCTCTCAATCACAACCCCGGGTTGCACCCGGG
>CAZJWV010000146.1:0-6680 GCA_964549855.1 uncultured Ohtaekwangia sp.
CACCAGGTCACGACGAAAATTCTCCAGCAGAGCCTCTTCCACGGGGTTGGTGAGGTTAATAGTGATCAGGGGAGGCTCAAATTGATACTCACGCTGCAACAATTGGTACTCAGCGACTTGTCCTTTGCGACGTTCTGCAAATTCTTCCCACACTTTTCGAAGTTGCGGCCCGGTGACATCGGCTGATTTCTGGTGAACTTCGGGTGTCACCACCGGCTCAGAGGCTGCGGGCGCATCAAAAATGTTCTTCAGGCTTGGCGTTGACTTCGACTTGGGCCGGTTGGCTCCGTTAGCAGCAGATACTGGAGGCTCTTCAGTTCTCTCGGACGCCTCAGGAACCGGTGCAGGGCCTGGCGTCATTTCCTGCCTTCCGGTGGCTGAGGCTCTCGAAGCCACCGGAGCCGCAGAAGCCTCGGAACCATCCTGAGCGGAGTCGAAGGACGTTAATTCAATTTTTTTTTTAATTCTGCGGGCGGGGCAGGGACGGAAACGCCAGACTTCGCCGAGGCTACGTCGGGCAAGTCAGCAGATACAACCGATCGCACATGGGCCATCTTCATCAGGGCCAGCTCCACGAGCAGTCGCTGGTTGCGACTGGTCTTGTAGTTGATGTCGCACTGGGTGCCGATGTTCAACCAGGAAAGCAGGAGTCCGTAGGGGGCAGTCCTGGCCTGCTCGACATACTTTTTGCGAATGGTGTCGGGAACTTCCAGGAGCTTTACCGTTCGCTCGTCGTGGGTCATCATGAGGTTGCGCAAATGCTCACTCAACCCGACGATGAAATTCTGTCCGTCAAACCCTTTGTGGAGGATCTCGTCGAAAAGCAGCAGGGGACCGGTTGGATTCTGCGCGAGCAAGCCATCCACCACTTTGAAATAGTACTCGTGGTCGAGGATGTGGAGGTTATTCAGCGCGTCTTTGAACGTGACTCCCTTGCCTTGGGAGAACGTCACCATCAGGTCAAAAATGGAGAGTGCATCACGCAAAGCGCCGTCTGCCTTCTGGGCGATGAGGTGAAGAGCAGCTTCTTCCGCTTTGATCTTCTCCCGGTCGGCGATCACTTTCAATTGCCTTGCGATATCAGAGATCTGTATCCGATTGAAGTCAAAAATCTGGCACCGAGAGAGGATGGTGGGGATCACCTTGTGCTTCTCTGTTGTAGCCAGGATGAATATGGCGTAGGACGGCGGCTCTTCGAGGGTCTTCAGAAAGGCATTGAAGGCCTGGTTGGAAAGCATGTGCACCTCGTCGATGATATAGACCTTGAATTTGCCGTACTGCGGGGGGTAGCGCACCTGGTCGATGAGGTTGCGGATGTCTTCCACTGAGTTGTTGGAGGCCGCATCGAGTTCAAAGATGTTGAGCGAGTTGATTTCTGCCCTTTCTTCGAAGCCGTTGATCATCCGGGCGACGATTCTCGCACAAGTGGTCTTGCCTACGCCGCGGGGACCGCAGAAAAGAAGGGCTTGGGCAAGCTTGTTGCTGTCGATGGCGTTTTTGAGCGTCGTTGTGATGTGCTCCTGGCCCACCACCTCCTCGAATCCGAGCGGGCGGTACTTGCGGGCGGAGACAACGAAATTATCCATGAAGCAGCAAGATAGGGGATTGGAGGAATTCGAAAGCGCCGTTACTGGGTTAAAGTTGCTTGCCGGCTTCGAGCGAGTTCCAGGTTTCATGTTCCAGGTTTCAGGATAAGTGAGTATAGCTAAATCTGAATCAACCTGGAACTTGGAACCTGAAACCCTATTTGAGTACTTTTGCTGAGCCTCATGAGTAGTCCCAAATACAGCATCGTCATCCCGGTCTATAATCGTCCCGACGAGCTTCGCGAGTTGCTGGAAAGCCTGACCCAACAAACATTTACCGATTTCGAAGTGCTGATCGTCGAAGACGGCTCCACAAAGCGGTCGGAAAGTGTTTACGAATCCTTCACCAAACGGCTGCGCATTCGGTACTTCACCAAGCCCAACACCGGTCCTGGCCCAAGCCGCAATTTCGGGTTCCAGCAGGCCTCGGGAGAATACTTTGTTGTCTTCGATTCCGACTGCATCCTTCCGCCGGAGTATTTTTCGGTCGTAGACAACTATTTAAAGACAGAATCCCTCGACGCCTGGGGCGGACCCGACCGCGGACGCGCCGATTTTTCAGCACTGCAGCAGGCCATGGGCTACACGATGTCGTCGGTCTTGACGACCGGGGGAATTCGTGGGGGAAAAAACCAAGCGGCAAAGTTCCAGCCAAGGAGTTTTAACATGGGCTTCAGCCGGAAGGTGTGGGAAGCCACGGGAGGATTTAAGTTCGAAAGGTTGGCGGAAGACATCGAGCTGAGCGTGCGGATGCGGAACGCCGGCTTTCGCGTGGGATTGATTCCGGACGCCTTTGTTTACCACAAGCGCCGAACGAGTCTCTCAGCGTTTTTCAAGCAAGTGCGTGGATTTGGTGCCGGACGAGTAAGGGTAGGGAAGGCACACCCCACGGAAGTGAAGCCGATACACTGGTTGCCTTCACTGATCCTTCTTGATTTTCTCTTGCTTCCTTTCGTGTTCATCTGGAACAGTCAGCTGGCTGTGGTAGGGTACTGTGTCTATATAGTATACTGGATAGCGCTCACCATCGATTGTTTCCGGGTGACGGGTTCCGTAGGTGCTGCAATCCTCAGCGCGCCATCCGCGATGACGCAGTTTTTTGGGTACGGTTGGGGATTCTTGAGAGAGATGATGAAGAAATAGACTGACCCCTGACCCCTGGCCCCTGACCCCTGACTACTGGTTGAAGAAACTAATATGGACTAGAGTGAACCGAAAGATATGAGTCAACAGAAAAGAGTAGTGTTGGATTATATGGATGCCTTTCGTGCAACGGATCACAAAGCGATTTTGTCGTGCCTGACCGACGATGTGGTGTGGGACATGCCGGGATTCTTTCTGCACAAGGGGAAGGAAGCTTTTGATAAAGAGATTGAAAACCCAAATGCAGCGGGGCACCCGGAAATCAAGATCATACGGCTCATTGAGGAAGGGAACATGGTTGTAGCGGAGGGTTCTGTGAAAGCGGAAATGAAGGATGGGAACAAGATTGATGCGGTCTTCTGCGATGTTTTCCACTTCACAGATGCCAAGATCAATAGGTTGACCAGTTACTTGATGTTCAACAAACCAACTGACAAATGACAACACGAGACTTATTCATTCTGATAGTAAAGCTGTTCGGCCTTTACTGCCTTCTTCAGAGTATATACGGTTGGTCAGTTTTCCCAAACCTGTCTCATTTGAACGAATCAGGAGATTTCACCCTGATCCTTTACGGTCTGGCCTTTGTAGTCATCCAGGTATTGATTTTCTGGTTTCTCACATTCAAGGCTCCCTGGGTTGTCGACCGCCTTAGGCTTGGATCTGGCTTCTCTGACACTCGAATTGAGTTTGCGGGTCTAACCTCAACTCAGATAGCTATGGCCGGACTATTCATTATTGGTGGGTTTCAGGTAGTAAAACAGTTGCCACAGGTCCTACGCCTTTTGTATTGGGAGGTGAGAGAAGCGGTTAGACCTACTGAACATCCTGACACGGATGGCCAAGCCCTGGTGTTGGCAGCGGTACAGCTTCTTGTTGGATGGTTACTAGTCACCAACTATGACTGGCTTGCTCGTAAAATAGACCACAAGAGCCAAGAAGAAAGCCCCGGGTGATTCAAATGTCTCAATTAAGTTTGGTTAACCATGTGTCGGCCGATGGCTAAATCCTGGATTGCATTTCCAACTGACTTGAAAGCCGTGATGTCACCTGCATTTGTTCGACCAGGTTTTCCGGCAACGATCTCACCAAGTTCACCATAGATCACATCCGCAGTTAGTTGGCCTGTCTTGATCGGGATTACAAGTTCGCCTGCTTCATGCAGTGAGGCTTCCCGTTGGTCAACAACCAGCCTGGAGACTGCAATTACATCTTCCCCCAATTCCCTCATGGTGGGCTTGTATGATCCGATAGCGTTTATGTGAACACCTTGCTTCAAGTCTGGGAACCTAAACAAGGGTTCGTGCGATGTAGTGGCGGTGCAGATGATGTCAGCTTGTTTGAGATTCGAATGCGGGCCCAGGTACTCGGTCGGAACGTGATACTTTTCATAGACTCGCCTGACGAATGCCGCTTCATTCGCGGGTGAACTTCCCTTTACTAATACTTTGCTGATTTTCCGAACGGCACAAACCCCGGCCACCTGGGTCCATGCCTGTTTGCCGGTTCCGAAGATCGCAAGTGTGCTGGCATCCGGTCTGGCGAGAAGTTCTGTAGCCAGACCCGATGCGGCCCCAGTCCTCAAAGCAGTTACAGCCGGCGCATCCAGCATCGCCACCACACTTCCGTTGGTCGCATCCATAACCAGCATCTGTCCATGAATGACCGGAATAGGCGGGGTGTTTCCTCCAAAAACAGAAACCACTTTGAGTCCAAACAATTTCCACTCAGGGACATAAGACGGCATGAACAGCGCCATCCCCGACTTGTCATCAGTCTCAATCGATGTTCGCAATGGCACTTTCACCTTCCCAGCACTCAACAATTGAAATGCCTCCCGCATTAATTCAATAGCCGTTGGCATCCCAATAGCCTCTATCTCTTTTGCGGTGAGTACTTTCATTTTAGCTGTGACTTCTGAATTCTAACTCCTGACTTTTGACTTCTATTCCATCGCAAGTCTCTCCAACAGTCCAGGATTCAGTTCATGCTTCCCCTCAAACTGAATCTTCTCCGGAGTGATACCCAGCTTAGCCGCTAACTCGTCGAACTCCTTCATCCGATCAGGAGTGAGGTACGGGTCATCCTTTCCAACCACCATCAAGGTCTTCCTTTGTGATAACAATGAATGCCCCCTTTCAAAATTCATGTCAGGAGGAAACAGGCCGGCCCAAAGAACGAGTCTTTCGAAATTAATACCTCCTTGAGTCGCCCACCGGCAGGCCGTCGCGCATCCCTGTGAAAAGCCGAAGAGGGTAACGGGTGCTTTATTGTTTCTAAGCTCCTGGTGTGCGACTGCAGTGAGGTAGCGCACGTAGTTGGCGATGTCCATCAAGCGGTTCTCGCGAGTCATCCATGTCGCGCCAACCCGGTTGTCAGGGCGACCAGTTTCAGTGAGTTCGGAAAGGTAGTATCGTGAAAGTCCCTCCGGCGCGATGAGGTAGATTCCTTTTTCCGCGAGGAATTCGAATTTCTTCAAGAAGTAGGAGGCGAGCTGGCCATACCCGTGAAATACAATCCATACCTGTCGTGTGTTGGGGGAAAGTTGTCCGGCGGTAAAGTAGCGGGCTTCAAAATCGAAGTGCGTGCTTTTTCCTTGCCCTGAGCTTGTCGAAGGGTCCTGCATGCAATTCAGTCAATCCTTCAGATTGGCCGAGCGGAAACTGTAGGGGAGCAATGCTGCGGCGGAGGAGCAGAGCATCCACTTGTCTTCATCGAACATGACAATCTGGATGGGTTCACCTTGTCTTTCCTCGAATTCCCGGATCACCTGGCGGCAGCCGCCACACGAACTGGCGTTTGACAATTCCTTGTGATTCTTCTTGTGCGCAACGACGGCAAGCTTCTTAATCACCTTGCCGGGATGCTGGGACGCTGCTGCATAGAGTGCGACGCGTTCAGCGCACATGCATAGGGGGTAGGAAGCATTTTCCTGGTTTGCGCCCGGCACCATTGTCCCATCTTCCAGGAGCAGCGCGGCTCCAACATGAAACTTCGAATAGGGCGCATACGCGTGCTGCGTCGCTTCCTTCGCTTTGTGGACGAGGTATTTCGATTCGGCGTCCAGGGCTTCGAGGGAGCCAAAGACCTTGATGTCTTTCATAGAGTGTCCTACACCTGTTGCACCCTGAATGTACGGAAAATGGGAAATGATTGATAATAGAGGATACCCTTCGTCTTCGCTCAGGGTGACGGATTTTCCTTTCTAACTCGTGGGAGTGAGTCAGGCTGAGCGCAGACGAAGCCTGACATTGAGGAGGAGAAATTGACCCACTACTGATAAATTGCAGCAAAACCCGGAACTCATGCCCTCTATTCTGGTTCTTGGCGCTGGACGCTCCACCTCGTCACTCATTGATTACCTCCTCACCAAGGCGGCTAACGAGAAATGGTCAGTGACCGTAGGCGATATCAGCCTGGAGGCAGCACGTGAACGCGTGTGTAATCACGTCACGGGAAAGGCGATCGCTTTCGACATCAACGACCCGGCATCCGAAGGTGTTATTGCCGCGCATGATGTTGTGATCTCCGTACTCCCTGCCATGCTCCATCCGCGCGTTGCCAAGATCTGCCTTGATCACCGCAAGCACCTGATTACAGCAAGCTATGTGTCTCCTGAGATGCGAGCGTTCGATGCTGATGCCAAATCGGCTGGGCTTCTTTTCCTGAACGAATGTGGATTGGACCCTGGCATTGATCACATGAGCGCCATGCAGGTGATGGACCGCCTTCGTGCGGAGGGAAATGAAATAACTTCCTTTGAATCGTTCACCGGGGGTCTTATCGCACCGGAAACTGATCCGGGCAACCCTTGGCGTTACAAGTTCACCTGGAACCCGCGCAACGTAGTTATGGCCGGGCAGGGCACGGCACGGTTTCTACAGGAGGGTCAGTACAAATACATTCCTTACCAACAACTTTTCAAACGAGTGACACCCGTCGAAGTGCCGG
>CAZJWV010000147.1:0-6493 GCA_964549855.1 uncultured Ohtaekwangia sp.
TAACCGGCGACCGTCCCGGAGGGTTTGATTTCAAGGCCATCGCCAAGTACGATGCCTGGGCCGGCAAAAAGGGGAAGACGAAAGATGCGGCCATGACGGATTACGTTGCCCTGGTGGAGAAGCTGGTGGCATCCTATGCCTAGTCCTTCGACTCCGCTCAGGGCAGGCCTTCCGCTCTTCTATCAGCCTGATCCAGCCAAATCCCACCTCACATCGGAGGATTCACACCACGCCGTCCGAGTACTTCGTATGCGTGTTGGCGACAAAATAGAAATTACGGATGGAAAAGGTTCGTTCCATCAGGCTGAAATAACCAGTACCCAGAACCCAGCAACCGCTTTCAAGATCGCAGCTACACGGCAAGTCCCGCCAAGACCTTTTAGTATCCACCTGGCTATCGCTCCGACCAAAAACACTGACCGAATGGAATGGTTGGTGGAGAAAGTGACTGAGATCGGGATTGAAAAGATCACTTTTATCCGGTGCAAGACATCAGAACGGCCGGTCGTCCCACTGGAGCGGCTGCAAAAGGTAGCCATCAGCGCCATGAAACAGTCGAAACAAGCGTGGCTACCCGAGGTTTGGGACATGATTGATTTCAAGGAATTTCTCCCCATCGTGACGGAATCACAAAAGTTCATAGCCCACGTGGATGAATCGAATCCTGATCATTTGTTGAAGCTGGCGAAACCGGGAAGCGACTGTGTGCTGCTGATCGGGCCGGAGGGAGATTTTACTTCCGAAGAACTGGCAATGGCATTATCATTAGGCTTCAAGAAAGTGAGCCTTGGGCCGAACAGACTAAGGACGGAGACGGCTGGGTTGGTGGGGGTGGTGATGTTGAATGGTGGATCGGTGGGTCGGTGAATCTGCGAGAGGGCATTCTTCACACTCACAGGTAACCGTCGGCACAATCGAAGCGAGATCAATGCCCAGCCGCACTGTTATTCCTGTTTTGTACTTTGGTAGGATAACTCACCTGCCGATGAAAACAATTGCCGCCCTGTTTGTGATCACTGGATTATTGATGCCTTCGCAAACATCTGCTCAATCCAAACGCGAAAAAATCACTGCTGATGCCAAAGAGGCGAAGGCGGAGTTTCTGAAGACTGACCCTAAAATGGCTGGGCTTTTCAGTAAAGCCTATGGGTACGTGATCCTGCCCAACGTGGGTAAAGGAGCAATCGGGATCGGGGGTGCCGCAGGCAATGGCACCGTGTATGAACGGGGCAAACTCGCCGGGCTGGCAAGCATGAAGCAGGTGAGTATCGGCTTCCAACTCGGTGGCCAGGCGTATCGCGAGGTTATTTTTTTCGAAGCAAAGAAAGATCTCGATCGATTCAAGGAAAACCGGGTTGAATTTTCCGCGCAAGTCTCAGCCGTGGCTGCCACCGCTGGTGCGTCTGCCAACGCCAAGTATGTGGACGGCGTAATGGTATTCACCATGCAGAAAGGCGGGCTTATGTACGAGGCATCGGTGGGCGGGCAGAAGTTCAAGTATGAGAAGTAATGCCGCCATTTCGAGATTTACAGTTGTCAAATAGATCAACATTCAATATTCAGTATTCAATATTTCTACCCCTAAATCACCCTGTGCCATCTTCTTCTTTGTTCGGCCAACCCAGGTATAGCAGCAACCAGGCAAAAGGAATGAAAATTATCCACAACTACCTTCCGTGGTTGGCCAATTCGTCGCTCCCAGGATTGGACTGGTCATAGTACACGATCAGGTGCTTCTCATCGCTTCCCTGGTTGAAGTCATCATCGCTATTGTCCCTGATGTGGTGCACCTTGCCATTGACGTCGGTGAACTCCAGGTTCAAGTAGACTTGCGCTTCGCCGCCTTCATAGACCAGTTCTTGTTCGCCAATCAACGCCTCAGTCCTAAGCCAGAAGAACTGTTTGTACGCATAGTCGACCGGCACCCATATGCTGGTACCCATCAAAAGAAAGCCAGGGATCAGGAACCAGAGCTGGTAAGGGTGGAGTTTTCTCATTGGGAAAGCGTAGAGGGAAATATTGAATACCCCCGGCCGAGACGCCGGGGCAGGCTAATATCGAATGTTGAATTGTGAATTATTTGACAAGTGACAATTTACAATTACCAAATAGATCAAACTTCAAGATTCAGTATTCGGTAATCAATATTATACGCGCTCACTTTCCTTCGTACCCTGAAAAATCCTGTTCCGGAAGTCCGTATGCTTTCAACAACTCAGCGTACTTCTTTTTCAGCCGGTCTACCGGTTCCCACTTTTTTTGTTCATTGAAATACCCGGCAAGGCTGCCCGTGAGGTCATCAAGCAACGACGGATAGTCTTTGATTTGCTGGATCATCCATTCAGGATGACAAGCAAACAACTCACCCAACGGGTAGCGGATCGCCTCATCGGCCGAACCGCTTTCTGTCTGCAACAACGTGAGGTACAACCTAACCATTTCCTTGTCCTTCGTCTCACACAAATACTTCACCATGCAAGGCAGCGAAAGATCGAATTGATACTCATGAAAATGAGTTTCCTTGCTGTAATGGTATCTGGGCTCGCCAAAGAGCGTCCTCTGGTACAACTCTCTCTCGATCTTTAGTATGTTGGTGAATAAGACCTTTCTCTGCTCTCGCGGAAGTTTGTCAACTTCTCTAATTCTGGTCCGGTGCACATACCCTTCCGCCATGTATGTAGCACTATCATAGTACCTGGTCACGCGCACGCTGAGCCAATTCTCATTTGGTGTATCGACAAATGAGAATAGCTCATTCGCGTAAAGGGTATCCAGCACCTCAAACGCAGAACCCTTATCCTTTCTGATGTTTGTAAATCCATCAGGATCATTGATAATGCCGATTCTCCATTCCTGAGCAAGTGCCAGGCAAGGGACAAGCCATAGGATCAGGATCAAACATTGGCAGCTCATTTGACTCCAAGATACCTGGTTGATACAATATCCTTGGCCACGAGTTAAAGCCAAAATGCATTCCCGCAGATTTTCGCAGATAAAGCCGAGAGCGCCCAGTGCCCAGTACCCAGCGCCCAGCGACTTCACATGGGTATTCCTACTTGTGATGGGCCACTTTAACTAGTTCATAACACTTCTTCACAACCCCTTAACAACACCACTTCCTCCCACGATCGACTTTTGTCAAAACACCACTTCATGAAAGTCGTTACCCTCCTATTTCTGTTACTCCCCTTGACCAGCGCCGCTCAATCGAAATTCCATTACCAGCGGACGGCCTTCAGCAAGGATATCTCGTTCATCCAGCTCGACTCTGCAACCGGGGTGCGTTCGACCGTGGTGGAGTATCCAAAGTTCCTGGTCGTAATCGAGCTGCCTATGCACCAAGACGGCGCTAACAGGGCCACGAACCTTGTCGAAGACATCCCCAAGGCCGAGCGCTACCTTGACTATCTAAAGGCTGAGTACAAGAAGCCGGTGAAGTATGTCTTGAGCACCCACTGGCATCTTCACAGCCTGTCAGGGATCACTCCATTTTTTGAACATGGCGCCACACTCGTCGCGGCGCGCTCGAACTGGGACTACAGCATGAAGAACGGACTGATGGAACCCACGAAAGCCAGGAAATATCAGAAGCTCATCAGTCTCGTTGACCGCGATACGGTGCTGCTCTCCAAGACCTCCAACCCCATCCAGGTGTGGTTCCTCAATGAGGACTACACATTCAAGCCAACCAAAGACTACCTCTTCTTCTATTTCCCCAAGGACAAATCGCTGTATGCTTCCTGCATGTGCGCCATGAACCAAGTGGACTTTGAAGAGCGTCCGACTTTCTTGTATAACGACCGGGTCTCTGACCTGGACAAGGCGATCCTAGAACGCAAGGCCCCTGTCGAGAGCCTGCTCAAACTTTCAGCCGAATATGACGCAGCTAGCAACAGCTATCGCACACCGGCGTTCAACCAGTCCTATTTCGAAGAATTCAAGCAGCATGGGACGCCCATGCATGTGGCGGTGAAAACCTACAGCGATGTGAGCCTTCCTATCCTCACCCACCGCCGCGACAGTCTGCTCGCTCACCTGGTCGAAAAGAGTGTGTCACCCCAATTGATCAACTCGGCAGTCTATGATTGCCTGAAGCAGAAGAAGTATGAAAATGCCGTGGCCTGGGCACAGGTGTTGAATTTATACCAACCGGGGCAAGCGAACTACATGGACACGCTGGGTGAAGCGTATTATCAAGCTGGAAGTATGGAGATGGCGAAGTATTATAGTGGATTGCTGAAGAAATTGGATCCAAAAAGTACTGCCGATGCTATTTTGAACTGGGAGCGAAACGCCAAGAAGTAGTCGGCCTCAGATTCCGGCCCAAAATCAACTTAACACCTGCTTGATGTAATTCATCTTTCAATTATTAGCCGTGAAGACTTTATTCTTGGTCACCTTGAAATATCTCTCCTAATCTAGACATATTTCCTTCGCAGCCACAAGCAAATCTTGGCTTGCCCCCCTCCCCTCTATTCGCCATATTTGAAACATGTCGATGGCCGAAGCAAGAAAACGAATCGAAAAGTTGACCTCCGAAATCAACTACCACAACGACCTCTACTACCAAAAGAACAAGACTGAAATAAGCGACCAGGAGTTTGACAAACTGCTGGAGGAACTCATCAAGCTCGAAAGCGAGTTCCCGGATTGCCGGTTGCCGGATAGCCCGTCGCAGAGAGTGGGCGGCACGATATCGAAGGAATTTGAAAGCGTGGTGCACAAGTACCCCATGCTCTCCTTAGGTAATACCTACTCAAAAGAGGAACTCACAGACTTCGACGGCCGGGTGTCAAAGGGCCTCGACGGGGAGAAGTACGAGTACTTCTGCGAACTGAAATTCGACGGGGTGTCGATAAGTCTTATCTACGAAAACGGGATATTGAAACGTGGCGTCACCCGCGGCGACGGCGTGCGCGGAGATGACGTCACGGTCAACGTCCGTACCATTCGATCTATCCCCCTCAAAATAAAAGGCAAGAACATCCCCGCTTACTTCGAAGTCCGCGGCGAAGTGTTCCTGCCCAAAAAGGAATTCGAACGGCTAAACAAAGAACGCGAAGACATTGGCGAAGAAACCTACGCCAACGCCCGCAACACGGCATCTGGCACCCTGAAGATGCAGGACAGCTCTATCGTAGCAAAGCGTCGCCTGGATTGTTTCACCTATTACCTCCTCGGCGAAGACTTGGGAATCGACACCCATGCCGACGCAATCAAGGCCATCGAGGGATGGGGCTTCCAGGTATCGCAGACCTATAAACAGTGCAAGTCGCTCGACGAGGTTTTCAAATACATCGACCACTGGGAGAAGAAACGCCAGGGACTGCCGCTGGAAACAGACGGCGTCGTGATCAAAGTGAACAGCATCGATCAGCAGAAAGGACTCGGATTCACTGCCAAAAGTCCACGGTGGGCCATCGCCTACAAATACAAGGCGGAAAGCATGAGCACGCGCCTCAATGGCATTACTTATCAAGTTGGCCGTACAGGGGCCGTCACACCGGTTGCCGAGCTCGAGCCGATCTTCCTCGCGGGTACCACTGTCAAGCGTGCATCCCTCCACAACGCTAACGAGATCGCGCGCCTCGACCTCCGCATCGGCGACTTTGTCTTCGTAGAGAAAGGTGGCGAGATTATTCCCAAGGTCACTGGCGTCGACCTGCCCAAACGAAGTCCGTCTAACAAGCCGGTAAAGTATATCACCAAGTGCCCCGAATGCAGCACTCCCCTGGTAAGGCAGGAAGGCGAAGCCGCCTACTATTGCCCAAACGACCACGGTTGTCCGCCGCAAATCACCGGCCGTATCGAGCACTTCATCCAGCGCAAGGCCATGGACATCGACTCGCTTGGGGAGATGACCATCAAATCACTGTTTGATCTCGGGTTACTGAGAACGCCCGCTGATCTATACGACCTGAAGGCAGCTGACGTCATGAAACTGGAAGGCTTTAAGGAGCTCTCCACCAAGAACCTCCTCGGCGGCATCGCTCAATCCAAGGCTACCCCTTTCGAGGCTGTCCTCTTCGCCATCGGCATCCGTCACGTGGGTAAGACCGTAGCCGAGAAACTGGCGCGTCACTTCAAGACGATGGACAACCTCGCCAAAGCATCAAAGGAAGAAATACTGGAGGCCCCCGAGGTTGGGGAAATCATCGCCGAAAGCGTCGTGAGCTTCTTCAAAGACAAGGACAACCGCAAGGAGATCGAGCGGCTGCGCAAGGCCGGCCTGCAATTCACATCAACATTCAAGGAGGCGGAGAAAGTCAGCGACGCTCTCGGCGGGAAGTCCTTCGTCGTATCGGGCACCTTTGAGCACTACGAGCGCGACGAGATCAAAGACGTGATCGTCGCCCACGGAGGGAAGGTGCTGTCCGGTGTTTCCGGCAAGCTGGACTACCTGGTCGCTGGTGAAAACATGGGGCCAGCGAAAAGGAAGAAGGCGGTGGCGTTGGGGGTAAAGATTAGTTCTGAGGAGGAATTTAGTAGGATG
>CAZJWV010000148.1:0-6284 GCA_964549855.1 uncultured Ohtaekwangia sp.
CCAGAATACGGGATCCAATGGTATCCAGTTAGGTACCAACATGGCCACTCCTTTCGCATAGACGAAATGCATGGCGCCAAATCCTACCAGCATGACGGAATAGAAAACACCACCTAACGGCTTGAGCCGCTCCAACGCAATGATCAGTGAACTGGCACGGCTGGCATCGCGATTGAAAGATCCGGCAAAGATGAAGGATGCTCCTGCGAAAGCAATCGCCATGAATGAAGGCGCCCATTCAAAAAACACGTCTGACTTGTCATGGACAAATGAGAGGTAAGGCAAATAGACTAGTCCAAACAATCCCAGGAAGACTCCCCCGGAAATCAGCGCAACCTCGTATGCTTTCTTATCAAACAGGAATGCTATCCCTGAGAGAATGAAAGCAATGCACCACGGGTACGCAAGCAATTGGCAGATCAGCGAATCTTTCAGCCCGATCGGCACAAAATTGGGACTGATATATCCGTAAGCCGCCTGCTGGATCCCAAAACAGATGATGCAAATAGCATACATCTTCCGGCCAAGCTTAACTCGTGAGTCTTCCATAAGTAGGGCCGCAATTAAGCGATGCCGAATTTAAGCGGGCGCATTAACTCCTCCTCCCGGAAGCCTTGGATTGTCAGTGGTTGTGTTAAGAATACCCTGATTGGGATGATAGAAAACTGGAAGTCCCTACCGCTGGCTGGGTTGCTTAGGCTAGCAAACCTTAAAGAACTTCTTACCCTCCTGCTGTATCACCTCACCTTTTTGCTCTGCCAGCATCGCCTCAATTCTTTTTGCTGCTTTGGTGATCGCAAGACCTCCGAGCCCAGTACAGCGAAGGGTATTGGGTATTGCGTCTCCCACCTTTTTCATCGTTTCAACTACCTCATCGAGCGGAATCAAGTGGTCGTAGTCAGCCAGCGCCATGTTCGCGCAGGAGATCGATGTCGACGCTGCCATCACGTTGCGGTTTAGGCAGGGAGCTTCTACGCGGTCGGCGATCATGTCGCATACCATTCCCAGGGAAGCCTGCAACGCCAGGGAAGCCGCAGCTACTGACTGTTGAAGGGTTCCCTTCTTGAGACTGACGATGCCCGCCGCAGCCATGCCGGAACCTGACCCACATTCTGCCATACAGCCGCCAACTTCAGCGGCAAATGTCGCGTGTGCCGCAATGAAGACTCCGATGATCCCGGCGGCCAGCATGGCTTTCACAACTTCATCCTGATGTATCTTAAGTGCCCGCGCCGTCCCAATCAGTGCGCCGGGAAGTGCTCCGCAGGAACCAGCCGTAGGTGCCGCAACGATTACTCCCATTGAACTCTTCACTTCCATCATGGCCGAGGTGAACATGACGACGTGATTGAGTACATCTCCCTCTACCAGTGAGCCAGCATCCAGCTTCTTCTTAAAATTTACAGACTGAGGTCCTAGAATCCGGTCCTTGTAGTTTGTTCCTTTCAGCCCCAGGTCGATCGCGTTCTCCATGATGTTGACGATCGCACGCATCTTTTCAAACACTTCGTCCTGTGAAATGTTCCCGCGTTTTGCTTCATAGTGCACGGCAAGCTCCCAGAGGGAAAGGTTCTTTCCCTCGTTGTATCGCTCCATCTCTTCGCAGGTGATAAAGGGAACTTCCAGGCCCTTGCGTGACAATACAGGAAGGACTGGATTGAGTTGCTTAATAAACTGCACTTCATCCATGCTTCTCAACTCCTCGAGAAGACTATTGTCCATCCTTGAGTTTGACTTGATCTCTACGTAGCTATGATCACCTATGCGCTTCTCCACCTCATCCACTTTCATCGAACCATGCAGGAGAGCAATCACCTTGTCGGGTGACTTCGTGTAAATCAAGGTCTCAAAATAGTCGCCGAAAATGCTAACCGCAGCGCCGTCAATCGAGATCACTTCAATCATTCCTCCCCCGGTAGACAGCGCGATGACCTTCCGTGTTTCGCGGTTGTTTTTGAGGGTTATCTGATAGGTGTTCGGATGGGTAGCCCCGATGGGATGAATTTCAATCCTGGTCTTGATCCCGGCCGCGTCGATTGCCTCCTGGTAGTCGGGCAGTCGCTCGTCGTAAGCCTCCCACCCCAGGAAGCCTCCGAACAACCCCATATCCGAGCCTTGACCCTTGTGGGTGGTAGCCAGGGAGCCGTTTGGATCAAATTCGATGTAAACCTCACGGATATCGCCATCCATCAGGTCGCGGCACAATCGCCCAATTCGCAGCGAGGCGGCACAATGCGAACTCGACGGTCCCCGCATCACCGGTCCAATCACATCGTTGAATATGCTGGGATAGTGGCTCACCAAAAAACCATTTTTATTATCTACACGAATGTAACAATTTATGCCCCTGTTTACGAGACTTAATTCAAACCGATGGTAGCCGCAATTTGGATCAGCCTTTCTTGCTTGGGGGTTTTGGTTGGTATTTTATTGTTTAGAGATTATCTCAGGCACAAAGAGTCCCTGGAGCCAAATAGTTGGTGGAAGTGCGGCGCCATAGGGTTTATCGGAAATTTTTTTGACACACTGGGTATTGGTTCGTTCGCCATCGAAACGGCGTTGTTCAAGTTCACAAGGCAGGTGGAAGACAAACTCATCCCCGGAACTTTGAATGTCGCCAACGCGATCCCCACCATGGTGCAGGGTATCATCTTCATTCAAATTGTAACCGTAGAGCCTATCACGCTGGTTACGATGTTGGCCGCATCAGGCCTTGGCGCAGTCCTTGGTGCTGGGGTGGTAGCCAAACTTTCCGAGAAGAAGATCCGCCTTACCATGGGTGTTGCGCTCCTCATTACCAGCGGATTCATGATTGCTTCGAAAATGAACTGGATCGAAGGTGGCGGCGAAGCGATCGGCCTGGAGGGTAGTAAGCTGGCGATCGGCGTGGCAGTAAATTTTGTGCTGGGTGCATTGATGACGGCCGGCATCGGGCTGTACGCGCCATGCATGGCCCTCGTGTTCGCTTTAGGAATGTCGCCGGCCGTAGCCTTTCCCATCATGATGGGCTCTTGCGCCGTGTTGATGCCCATGGCTTCTATACGGTTCATCAAGGAGGGCGCCTACAACCGCCGTGCATCGTTTATTATCAGCTTCACAGGATTGGCAGCCGTTCTGATCGCCGCATTTGTGGTTAAGTCGTTGCCGTTGGACACACTCCGCTGGCTGGTGATCATAGTTATAATATACACCGCCTCTGTTATGCTCAAGGCTGGTATGAACGATCAAAAAAAGTAAGTAGCGCTGAAGAATACAGGCTTCGAATCGTCAGCTACTCTGTTCGCAAGCTCTTGACCGGATTCGCCACGGCTGCTCTTATTGCCTGGAAGCTCACCGTCAGGAGTGCAATCACAATGGCAACGAGTCCGCTTGACACAAACACCCAGGCGCTCAAAGGCACCCGGTAACTGTAGTTCTGCAGCCAGCTGTCCATCGCCCACCACCCTAGCGGAGTTGCGGCCAGGATTGCAATGAACACCAGCTTCACAAAATCTTTTGACAAGAGCGTCACCAGGCCCGGCACCGAAGCGCCCATTACCTTACGCAGGCCAACCTCTTTCGTTCGCAACTCGGCGAAGTAGCTTGCCAGACCAAACAGGCCCAGGCAAGAAATGAACACTGCCAGCCCGCCAAAAAGAGCCGCCAAAGTTCCTACACGCTTTTCGTCGCCAAATTTTCTTGCGTAGGATTGGTCGGCGAAAACGTACTCGAACGGATAGGAAGGATTGTGCTTCTTAAAAACCTTTTCGGCGAGGGCAAGGTTCTCAGTTACCGTCTTTGCCGGGTTCAGTCTCCAATGCACGCATCCATACTGGTCGCGCCAGCCCTGCACAATCATCGGCGACACATTTTGATACGGCGATTCCATGATGAAATCCTTAACAACGCCCACCACCTTGAACTCGTTTCCGAAAGAGTCCCTTACAACCTCCCCTACCGGATCTTTGAGTCGCATGATCGACACGGCTGCCTGGTTTAACAAAATGGAGGAACTGTCAGCGGGATACAAGTCAACGTTCAGATCCCTTCCCTCGAGGATGGTCGCCCCTATCGTTGTGGTTAGCCCTGCATCAATTCCGAAGCGAACGAAAATGGTCTTCTTGTCATCAGCCGTGCTCCCGGACCATGACATGTCGTTGTAAATGCCCCAGTTTCTGACAATAGGCGAGAATGTTTTGCTTACGGAAACGGCGGCACCGCTCTCCAACAAGTCGTTACGTATCAGGTTGTATTTCGGAAGTACGTCGCCCTGTGTAAAGTTGTATGCCAGGTTGCTTTTGTCCCATCCCATGTCACGACTTTCCGCCAACTGCACCTGTTCCTTCACGAACAGGGTACAAATGATGAGCGTGATGGCAAAGGTGAATTGCAGTACTACCAGCACCTTGCGAGGGGCCATCATGGAATTGACTTTCATGAACGCACCTTTCAATACACTGGCTGGCTGGAAAGAAGAAAGGAAAAATGCAGGATAACTGCCGGCAAGCAGCCCGGTAGTGAGAATGCAACCCACGGCAGCCAGCCAATAGAGAGGATTTCCAAATTCGACGGAGAGCGGCGTACCCACGATTTCCGAGAACAATGGAAGGGTGAGCTGCACCATCGCCACAGCAATTATAAAAGCTGCGATTGCGATCAGCGTGCTCTCACCGATGAACTGCGCGATGAGTGTACGCCTCCCCGCACCCACCACCTTCCGGATGCCCACTTCCCTGCCGCGCTTCTCACTCCGTGCCGTGCTCAGGTTCATAAAGTTGATGCAGGCCACGGCAAGGATAATCACCGCAACCCAGGTGAGCATTCTCACAATCTCAATTCTCCCTCCAGTCAGCAAGCCATTTTCGGCCCGGCTGTACAGGTGCACCTTCGAGAGTGGATGCGCAAGGAATTCGCGCGTTGTCTCCGGATCATTGGTTTTCTGTTTAGCGAGGTTCCGTACGTTCTCATCAAACATTTCTCCCGAAGCTCCTTCCTTCAGCAATGCAAACGTGCACGTGTTGCTCCAGGTCCAGCGTGGGTTGCTTATCCATCCAAGCCGCTCCTGATAATTGAATGGCACGAGGAACTCGAATTCGAAAAATGTATTCTTAGGTTGATCCCTCACAACTCCAGTCACAGTAAACTGGTCCCGGTTCTCCACGAGTACCGACTTGCCGATTGGATCTTCATTTCCAAACAGCCGCTTTGCCAGGCTCTCTGTAAGGATGACGCTAAAGTCGTCCTTGAATTCTGCCTTTCGGCCGTCCACCGAGGCAAAGTCGAACATGGAAAGCAGCGACGGGTCGGCGAACGCCCCGCCAATGTTCTGCTTGTTCTCCCCGTTGGTAAGCAAGAAAAAGACAACCGATATCCTCGATTGGTCTTCTACTTCGCTGAAGGACTGCGCCAGCTCCGGGCCGAGGAGGGATGAAGTGAATCCCCACACATTGACGGCATCGTTACCCACGTCGCGGCTGTAGAGCCTGTAGATGCGGTCAGATTTTGTGTGAAACGCGTCGTAACTGAATTCATGCTTTACCCACAAAAGGATAAGTATGGCAGAGGCCATCCCTACAGCAAGTCCGCTGATGTTGATGATCGAAAAGCCGCGGTTCCGCAAAAGGTTCCGCATGGCGATCTTGAGAAAGTTGGTGAGCATGGTTTAGGCCAGTTGTTGCGCCAGGTCTATGGCAATGAAGGTGCCAATGAGTGCAAGGGCGTTTTCAGGGTCCCAACGCTCCTCGGTCGTTCAAATATGAACAATGCTGACCGATAGTGGGTAAATCAGTGATCGGTAAGTCGGTGATCAGTGGTTCGCACACTCGAGTACTTGTGTGTTACGAATTGAGATCGCTACAGTCTGACCCACCACGAACCAACTTGCCGATTTACCGCTTTGTCAGTTGGCCCCCAATGAAGTCTTATAGATTGAGAACGTACTAACCCCCCAAGTACCGTAGAGGATGTACAGCATGTCGCCGACGATGGTCAGCCCGTATACGGTCTTCTTGCCAGTGAAGTCAATGTTGTTGCTGGGGATAACCGTGAAGGAGTTAGTGCGGGTGTTAAACACGCCAAATATCGTTTCAATCTCAGTCAATGCAGGATCTGGATTCGGGGTGTGGCGCTGTCCAGCCAAATAAATTAAGTGACGATAGCGCGCGGCGAATGTCCTGTGCATCGGAGTTGGCAGTTTGAGGGTCTGCGGTTCACCGGATGCCATATCGTGCACGAAAATGTCGTCCTCACCCACATCAGGTGTAGGTACGAATGCCTGCCTTCCACCAAAGACGTACAATTTGCCG
>CAZJWV010000149.1:0-6225 GCA_964549855.1 uncultured Ohtaekwangia sp.
GTCTTCATTTGACGCAGAGTTATCCACATTGGATTGTGGACAACTTGTGTATTCTACGTCTAAATTAGTGCCACGTTGTGCGTTTTCGACCTGATGACCATAAAATATTTTGCTCCAAAAATCTTACTCTAAAGGGTTAAAATGCCTGCCTGTCTGGCGCAATTTACACTTTTATTAAAATCTAGTGTCAACTGGTATATCATTACCGTATTTTTGCAAACCCTCAAATTCGGCGGATTTTGGCCATTTACATTGCATGGTACCCACAGTATTTACCTTCTTGAAGAGGGTCAGTCTGATGCAATTAAGGGAGGCACTGCGGGTCTGGATGGTCGCCATCGCTATCATAGCGTTCATGCCTGCGTTGGCCCAGGCACCGAACAGCTGGATCAACTTCAGCCAGACTTACTTTAAAATCCCGGTGGCCGCCGATGGCATCTATCGGCTAACCTACACGGACTTGCAAGCGGCAGGTGTGCCGCTGGGCTCAATCGATCCAAGACAGCTTAACCTTTACCATCGTGGAGTGGAGCAGGCAATCATCGTGACAGGCCAAAACGATGCGGTGTTCGATCCGGCCGATGTCATCGAGTTTTACGGACGCCGGAATGATGGAACGCTGGACACCGACCTGTACGATCCCCCGTCGTCGCAGCCGCATACTTTCTACAACCTCTTTTCGGATTCTGCCGCCTACTTTCTCACCTGGAACCCGTTGCCAGTTCCCGGCAAACGAGTCGACACTTTCTTTGAGACCAACAGCACCAGCCTCCCCGTCCAGCCGGCACACCAGTTTGAGAAGCTCCAGATCTTCACCACCAATTTTGTAAACGTCGGGGAAGTTCAATCGACTGCATTCTCCAGTTCGGAAGGATGGTCGGGTCCATTGATCTGCACTCAACTGGGAGGCTGCACCGGTCAACAAGATTTCGTTATCGACAACCTGCTTGGCCCGGTTACGTCGGCGGGATCTCCAACACTCGACCTGCTTGTCTCAGGCCGCGATGAAGTCTTTCACAACGTCGAGATTTACGCTGGTGCAAATGCTGGCGCGCTTCACCTGGTGGGGACGGCCAATTTCTTCGGGTTCGAAATGGCCCGCCTGACGCTGCCCGTTACGTGGCCTGACATCGGTCTGGATGGCCGAATGACCGTTAGGGTGAAGCTCACGCCAACAGGTACCCGCGATCTCGTGAGTGTATCGTACCTCAAGGTGACGATGACGCAGGATTATGATGCCCGCTCCACCGTCGACAAGATCTTCCGCCTCCTGCCAAACGCCGGAGGGAAGTCATACATCGAAATTCTGAATCCAGTAGCGTCATCAATAGTCTACGACATCACCGACCCTGCCAATCTTCGCCTGATTGGAACGACGGCTGTGGCTGGTGGGTTTGGCGCGGTAGTAGACAACGCAACTTCAGGCAGGACCCTGCTCGTGACTAATTCAGTAAGAACCACGGTCCTGAGTCGAATCACTTTCCGCTCGTTCGTGCCATCACAGGCAGATTACATTATCATCTCCCATCGTTCCCTCTTGAAGCCGGCTCTTGCCTATTCGAACCCTGTGGAAGCTTACGCCGCCTACCGTGCATCTCCGCAGGGTGGGGGTTACGACACACTGACGGTGACCATGGATCAGCTGTATGATCAATTCAACTATGGCGAAACATCACCGAGAGCCATTTACCAGTTCATGAAGTTTCTTGATGCTGGTGGCGATCCCCGGTTCCTTTTTCTCATTGGCAAAGGACTGGAGGCTAGCCAGGGCTACCATCGCAAAACTTCACACGCTCCAGGCGATATGCATGACCTGGTGCCGCCCGCCGGTGTTCCTGGTGCCGACATGGCATTCACGGCAGGACTGAATGGGGCTGGGTTCGAACCGGGTATCCCGGTAGGTCGCCTCACGGCAAGTACCCCTGCACAGGTTGCCGCCTACCTTAACAAGGTCAAAGAGTCTGAAGCGACACCGTTCGATGCATTATGGCGCAAGGATGTTCTTCACTTGAGCGGGGGCATACAGGTAGGGGAACCACAACTCTTTAGGACTTTCGTCGACGGGTTCAAGGCCATCGCAGAGGACCATTTTCTCGGGGGCAAGGTGGGAACGATTTCGAAGCAAACATTGAACGTTGAACTCATCAACGTCAAAGACGAGGTGAACAGCGGGCTGAGCCTCATTACATTCTATGGCCACTCGGGACCCGGCACCATCGATATCGACATTGGCTACGTCAGTGATCCCACATTGGGTTATCAGAACCAGGGCAAGTACCCGGGCTTCCTGATCAACGGCTGCAATGCCGGCAGGTTCTTCGACAATCGCGTCACCTTTGGTGAAGACTGGATACTCACTGCCAACAAGGGAGCAACCACCTTCATTGCGCACAGTTCATATGGCTTGTTGAATGCACTCAAGAATTACAGCGAAACGTTCTACCAGGTAGCTTTCGGCGACTCCGTCTACATTCACAAGGGTGTGGGGGAGGTTCAGAAAGAAACCGGCCGACGATACCTTGCCGCCAACGGCAGCTCCGTTCAACCAGTGACGCAAGTGCAGCAAATGGTGCTTCTCGGTGACCCGGCAGTATCACTTTTCGGTGCAAATCAACCGGACTATGAAGTTTCGGCGGGCTCCATTTCCCTCTCCTCTTTTGATGGCGGAAGCGTAACTGCCCGGCTGGACTCCTTTGCCCTGGAGTTCAGGGTGCGAAACTTCGGACGTACTGAACCTGCACCGCTGCACGTGCGTGTCGAACGTACCTTGGGTGACGGCAGCGTGGTGACCTTTGACTCTTTGTACGCTTCAGTATTTTATGAAGAGACCCTACGGATGATCATTTACAAAGGTGTCGGCGACAATGAAGCTGGCAACAATCTCTTCACCGTGTTCCTTGATGCCGGCAACACGATTAACGAATTGTCAGAATCCAACAATTCTTCAAGCGCCGTGTTTTTTATTCCAAGCAATGGTGCCCGCCAGGTTTTTCCCCCGCCGTTTGCCATCGTGGAGGGTCCTTCTGTCGAGCTTTCGTTTCAGCACTCCGACCTCACCTCCGATGTGCGTGATTTCATCCTGGAGTTGGACACTGTTAACTCATTCGACAGTCCTTACCTGATTCACAAGACAGTTTCAGCCAAGGGACTGGGCAAATGGTCAACACCGCTGCTCCCGGAGGATTCCCTTGCTTACTATTGGCGCACCCGCCTTGCCACTCCATTGCCTGGTGAAAGTTCGGAGTGGGTCGCATCTTCATTTACCCGGGTATCGGCAGAAACGTCAGGGTGGGCACAGGTTCGCATGGGACAATGGGAGGAAAACGACCCGCTTGGCCTTTCCTGGAATGGTGCCACGCAGCGGCTGGAATTCATTGGCACCACTTCGACGGTGAGCGTGCTCACCACCGGCAGCGGCCACCCAAGCAATCCCGCAGGCGTGTCTGTGAAAATCAACGGGGAGGAATTCAACATTGCCACGCAGGGCCAGTTGTGCAGAAATCACACGCTGAACCTCATTGCTTTCGATAAGAGTTCTTCGGCACCTTATGGGGGAGTTCCATTCAGCCTCTTCGATCCCCGCAATTGCGGCCGGGAGCCCCAGTTGATAAACAGCTATGAGCGGCCTGAAATGGACCTTGTCAAGGGTATCAGTCAATATGTGGCGAACGTCAAGCCAAGTGATTCCGTAGTATTGTTTTCCATCGGTGATCCCAGCTATGCGTTGTGGAGTTCTCAAACGCTCTTTGCATTGGCGCAATTGGGAATCTCGAGCAGCCAGCTCAACACACTAATACCCGGTGAGCCTTTTATCATCCTTGCCAAGAAGGGCAGCGCTCCCGGTACGGCGACTGTCATCCGGCCGCAAACCGCACCACTGAATGCGCAGTTGCTCTCTGTAAACACATCAATTACCGGGCGTCACGATGAGGGAACAATGACCACGGATCTCATTGGGCCCGCAACCACGTGGGGAAAACTGGCCACAAGGCTCTCGGAGAAAAATGGCGCCGACAGTGTTTCCTTCGATGTAGTAGGGGTGGACCTTCTTGGGACCGAAACCCTGGTGAAAAACGTACCAGCGGGAGATAGCCTCTTGCAAGACATTGACGCGAATCAGTATCCATACCTCCGGTTGTCAATGCATACTTCCGACACAGTAGACCTTACACCCGCCCAGCTGCGCGCCATGCTGGTGTCGTTCACGCCGGTGGCCGAGGGTGTAGTCACCTATAGCGGAACCCCAGATGCAGAATTTGTTCAGGAAGGCGCGCCATGGTCTGCGACGTATGGCTTCACCAATATCTCTTCCGTGGCCTTTACAGACTCCCTTACCGTCCGTGCCGATGTGTTTACCCGCATAGGACGTCAACTGGATCGGCAGACTTTTCGCATCAAGGCACCGGCCCCCGGCGACACGACTCACTTTACGATTGATGTCGATACGCGCAACAAGGGCGGAGTCAACGATGTCACCATCTATGTCAATCCGCGAGTGGTGCCCGAGACTTATTACGACAACAATATTTTGCCTTTGTACGCAAAGTTGAATGTAGAAGCGGACCTGACCGGGCCTGTCCTTGACGTAACCATTGACGGAAGGCATGTTGTCAATGGCGACGAAGTGTCTTCATCGCCATTGATTCGTGCTACGGTAATCGACCACAACCCATTTCTGCTAAAGTCCGACACCACGGGTGTCGATCTCTTCCTTCGTCCAGGGTCCTGTCCTGATGGCACCTCCTCGTGTTTTCAACGAATCGCATTCACGGACCCTCAACTAAGTTGGCTGCCTGCTACATCTGACAATGATTTTCAAGTGACTTATCAGCCACACCTCGAGAAAGGCCTTTACACCTTGCGGGTTCAGGCAGCCGATGCGAATGGAAATTCCAGCGGTGACGAGCCGTATGAAGTATCTTTTGCTGTTGGCGATGAGATTGGGTTCCTCATTCGATCGGTCTACCCCAACCCGTCGTCCGAGTTTTTCAACTTCAGCGTCTTTGTTGGAGGGCAGGATCCCGACGACTGGCAATTGGACATTTACACGGCTGCCGGGTTGCCTGTCCAGACTTTTTCCAGCGAGGTGCAGGCGCTTCATGCCGGCACCAACGAATTGCGGATCCCAGCTGCGGATGCGCAGGGGAATTTGTTGCCTCCTGGAATCTTTGTCTATCGGTTTACTGCAACAATCGGTGGCCAGGTATTCCGATTGAGTGGAAGGCTCGCTGTTGTGAGGTAGGGGACCCGGTTAGGCATCGACTACCCGGTTTCGGGTGAAGTGCAATCTCACCACCGCAATGGCGCAAAGGCGCGAAGTTACGCAAAGCCCTTTGCGGTCCTTTGCGTCATTGCGTCTTTGCGGTGGTTACCTACTCTTGCTTAACGACTGAATCTGAATCCCCTAGAAGGCCCCTCACCTACCACTCAGCAGTCGGATCAGTACGGAACACTTCGCTCATTTCCTCTAACATTGGCTGAAGGTGTGGACTGTGTTTCCCGACGCGACCTCCCATGACAGGCACCTGTAGCTTCCAGTCAGGAAGTTGAAGCCGGGTGCCGGAAATCTTCGATTCGACTTGTGCCATCCATGCTTTGCATAGCGCATCCTCGCCGGCGAAAACTCCGTCGCTGATCAGGGCGGCCTCGTGCGGCGACTTCTCAAAAATGCCAAGCGCGTACGGGAGGACTTCTACAAGGGAGCGCTGTAACTTTCCGACGCTTTCTTCAGTGGCTGATCCCAACTGGGCCACCCAGGTGTTGGCGTGAAGGGTGTGGTACCTCAGCTCTCCCTGCACCTTCCGTGCAAGTTGTGCGAGGGGTTCAAACGATGATCGGGTAAGCATTTCCCAGCGCAGTGCATCAGCGGTGTCGAAAAGGAAGTGACGGATGAGGCTGAAATCGTATTCCTGGTTGGGAAGCTCGCAAAGGATGCAGTTGTGGAATTGCTCAGCGTTGCGGGTAAACGCTACGATGTCGGGTGAATGATCGCCGCGCTGCTGAAGTATCTGGAAGAGCGCATAGCTCTGCCCAATCTTGTCCTGCGCCATCGACGAGAAGGCTATGTCCTCCTCAAGCAGCGGGCCCATGCCCGTCCATTCAGAGTTGCGGTGACCGAGGATGAGTAAATCATCGGCCATTTTGTAGAGCAGATCGTTTAGCGCCAGGTCATTCATGCGTGATCGTGGTGTCTTAGTGTCTTGGTGTCGTGGTGTCTTGGTGTCG
>CAZJWV010000150.1:0-6196 GCA_964549855.1 uncultured Ohtaekwangia sp.
AGAGTTTGGCCACTCCATAGGGTGACCGTGGATAGAACGGCGTCTTCTCGTTCTGGGGTGTTTCCTGGACAAGCCCGTACAACTCTGAACTCGAGGCCTGGTAGAACCTGGTCTTCGATTTCAATCCAAGTAAACGGATGGCTTCCAGGATGCGAAGCGTCCCCAGCCCGTCTGCATTCGCCGTGTATTCGGGTTCCTCGAAAGAAACCTTCACGTGACTCATGGCACCCAGGTTGTAGATCTCATCTGGTTGGACCTCCTGGATAACCCGTGTGATATTCATCCCGTCGGTTAGGTCGCCGTAGTGCAAGTGGAAACGGTTGTTGGATTCGTGCGGATCCTGATAGATGTGATCAATCCTCGCTGTGTTGATCAGCGACGACCGCCGCTTAATCCCATGCACCTCGTACCCTTTCTCCAACAGGAGTTCGCTGAGGTAGGCGCCATCCTGTCCGGTGACACCGGTAATCAATGCTTTTTTCTTCAACGATGCTATGGTTAAAGTTCTGTGGTCGGTCAATCACCTTTTTCCAGTTCTTTCAGTCGGCGCTTGGCGTCTTTGAAGGCTTCATTCTTTCGTCCTGCCTTCTTCTTGACTTCCTCATAATACCGGCGCGCCAGTGCCTTGTCGCCCTGCTGGCTGGCAATTTCTCCCAGGGCAATCAGGGAGTAAAGATAATAGCCTGAGTCGGTTGCCCCGCTCTGTTCGGCGTATCGTTTGGTGAGCAAGTAAAAGGCCTTTGCTTCTTCCTTGTTGCGCCGAAATTCTGCCTGCTGTCCCAGGAAGAATGACGCGTACCTTCCGCTTGTAGCTTCATACCCAACGCGTCCGCTGTCGATACGGGATAGGATGGCCTTACACTCCCGTTCCATTTCAGTGTGCATGCCTCGCGTGTAAAGCATTCGTGCATAGTAGCGATGAAAGTAGGGGTTGTCGGGGTAGGTCTGGTGCAAGTACTCGGCCAGCTGCAGGGCCTGTTCGTTTTTGCCTTCGTAGCTGTTGTAGATTCGCATAAGCCAAACCATGGCTTCGGTTCGTGTATAAAAGGCGTTGTAGGATACTTCGCGAAGCTGCTTCAGTCCCAATTCTTTGTCCCCTTTCGGGAAAAACCAAAGCAGTGGTTTCAGCGCCGGATAGTTTTCACGGACCCATACTGAGAAATAGTTATAGAGTGCGTCGCCGAACAACAGTTCAGGGCTGAGGTAATCCTTTTCCTTGCACTCTTCAAGGTATCGCAGGGCATGCTTACCGGCGACAGCCGCCTTCCGCCATTCCCTTCGTTCTTCTTCCGAGTAAAGACGTCCCTTGAACCCATAGGCGGCGGCCATGAAGAAGGCCGCTTCGATGCGATATGGGGGATAGTGTTTGTGCAAATTCTCCGCAATGCGAATGGTGCTGTCCATGTAAGCCAGGAACCGGTCGTCGTGATCGCGGTTCTCCAGGCTGGGCATGATCTTCCACCACTCGCTTAAGCCGAGGAGAAAGTAGGGCAACGGATGCCAGGCGTATTTTTGCTTGAACCAACGAAACTGCTTCTCGGCTTTTTCGAACTTAAAGTTGTACATATCGTTCAACGCCTCGGTTGCTTCCAACTGGATGGTAATGCTGGAAATGAGGATGATGGTCGTGTCCTGCTTCTCCTGGGCGAATGCTCCCGGGCAAAGCATCATCGATGCCACGAATAATATTTTCCACCTATCTTTCAATCCGGCAAAAATACGCTAAACCAAGTTTTTGTATGTCGACTGAATCGGAATGGGAATCAATCTATGGCTATTCCCGTCGCCAGCTGTTCCTCCTCCTCTGCCTGGTCACCCTGGCCCTGCTATTTGTGAAGAAGTCGATGATCGAGAACCAAACAGCTGCATTTGAGTTCCTGGCCGATCAACCCATGGGCTCATTGTTACACCTCAGAAGTGCGCTGCAATACCTATCCATACCGCTCATCTATGCATGGAAGTTTACGGCTCTGGGATTCACCATCTGGGTGGGGTGCTTCCTTTTCGGGTATCGCGTCACCTTCGCCGAATGCTGGAAGATTGTGATCGTGGCCGAGTTTGTCTTCATCATTCCTGAACTCATCAAGATCACCTGGTTCTTTGTTGCGGTAAAGGACCCAAACTATTATCACATTCAATCGTTCTATCCATTGTCCATCATGAACCTTGTGGACTCTGTTGAAATAACCTTGCATTCTCCACGATACGCCTATCCATTCAAGGCTCTTAACCTGTTTGAACCACTCTATTGGTACCTGCTGGTTATCGGCATTACCCATTATACGCGAAAAACAGCCCGGCCGGCGTGGATCATTGTCCTCGGGTTTTATGTCCCTGTGTTTCTCCTTTGGCTGGTGTTTTACATGATCGTCTATTAACTGCGAAACTAGAAGAGGGATGTGGTTACACTTGGACTAGTTCCCACCTGAAGCTGTTGGCCGTTGGCTTTTGGCTATTGGCGTAGTGGTGTCTCCCAAGAGCCAATAGCCAACCGCCAAAAGCTTCGCGAGGGACCAAGTTGAATTGAAAACAGTACTGTCTATTGTTTTTAAACGTTTTGGCCCCGGATTGATTATTTTCGCCCCTTTATCACGAATGCATGCGGTTTCAATCAATCAATAACGTCGGCGGCTGGCTCGTTTTTGCCGTGGCCCTGGTCACTTATTGGCTCACTTTCGAGGAGACGGCCAGCTATTGGGATTGCGGTGAGTTTATCGCCGTAGCCTACAAACTCGAGGTCTCGCACCCACTCGGTGCGCCGATGTATATGTTGTTGGGTCGCCTCTTTTCCTTCCTGGCTTTTGGTGATGTCACCAAGGTCGCCTATTGGATCAACAGCCTTAGCGTGATTGCCAGTGCGTTCACGATTCTTTTCCTGTTTTGGACAATCACCCTTTTTGGCCGCAAGTTGTTGGGCATCCGCAAGGACGAAGAAATGACCGAAGGCCAGGTATGGATGGTTATCGGTGCTGCACTGGTCGGGTCTCTCGCTTATACCTGGTCTGAATCGTTCTGGTTCTCGGCGGTCGAGGCTGAGGTGTATGCCATGTCCGCGTTCTTCACGGCATTTGTAGTGTGGGCCATCCTCAAGTGGGATGTCATCGACGACGAGGCAACCGCCAACCGCTGGCTTATTTTCATTGCCTATATCATGGGTCTATCGATCGGGATCCACATGCTCAACCTGGTCACCATCCCGGCGCTGGGACTTATCTACTACTTTAAGAAATACACGCCAACCCGTTGGGGAATCATCGCGGCGCTGGGCATCAGCGGTGCACTCGTCATCTTCATCAACGACATCATTGTTCCCGGACTTCCATCCCTCGCAGGTGGATTTGAAGTCTTCTTTGTCAACAATCTTGGACTGCCGTTTGGATCAGGCGTGATTGTTTTTGTTGGTCTGCTGATCGGTGGCCTGGTTTATGGAATCGTCTTCAGCCAGAAAAAGGACAAACCGCTTCTCAACACGTTTCTTCTTTCCACGGCCTTTATACTGATCGGTTACAGTTCATATGCCACCATCGTGATCCGTAGCAACTTCGACACACCCATCAACGAGAATGCCCCGAAAGACGTCATGTCATTTGTACGCTACCTGAAGCGTGAGCAGTATGGAAGTCGTCCTCTTCTCTATGGACCCTACTTCACAGCGCGGCCGATTGAGCTCAAAGAGCGAGCGCCGGTCTACACCAAGGGGAAAGACAAGTACGAAATCACAGACCATAAGTACGACTACGTGTATGAGCCCGGGCAAGAGACGATTCTTCCACGCGCCTGGAATCCGGAGTACAAGAAACAGTACCAGAACCTCATGGGGCTGCGCGAAAATGAGCGTCCCACCTTTACCCAGAACATAGTCTATATGTTCCGGCAACAGATCGGCCACATGTACATGCGCTATTTCATGTGGAATTTCGCCGGCCGCACGAGCGACATCCAGGATGCCGATTGGCTTGGCCCCTTCGACTGGTTTGAAAAAGTTCCGCAAGAATTGGCTGAGAACCAGGCCCGCAACAACTTCTTCATGATTCCTTTTGTGCTCGGATTCATCGGCATGTATTATCAGTTCATAAAAGACACAAAGAACTTCGCCGTGGTCGGTCTATTGTTTGTGATGACCGGGGTGGCCATAGTCGTTTACCTGAATTCTCCCCCGGTGGAGCCGCGCGAACGTGACTATATCTACTCAGGATCAACGTATGCTTTCACCATTTGGATTGGGTTCGGAGTCATAGCCATTGCAACCCTGATCAATGGGGCATTGAAAAACCTGAAGACCAGTGCCATCGCCGCCACCGTCGTTGCGCTTTCTGCCCCGTTCCTGATGGCTTTCGATGGCTGGGACGACCACAACCGCAGCGACCGGTTTTTCTCTGTCGACTCCGGAAAGAATTACCTCTCGTCGTGCGACGAAAACGGAATCCTGTTTACGGGTGGCGACAACGACACTTTCATGTTGTGGTATGCGCAGGAAGTGGAGGAACACCGCACCGATGTCCGCGTCATCGTATTCAGCTACTACAACACCGACTGGTACATCGCTCAATCGATGCTCAAACAAAATAAATCGGAGCCGTTCAAGTACACCCTCACACTCGACAACTACAAACAGGGCGGGCCCAACGACGTGTTGTACTACGCTGACATGAAGATCGCCAGCATGGACCTTCGACAATACCTGGAACTCCTCAAAAAGAATTATGCCCAGCTCCGCTATGATCGTACGAACCTGGTGCCCAGCAAAGTGTTCACGCTGAACGTAAACCGGGAAGAGGTGATCGCCAAGGGCGTCATCCCGAAAGGGATGGAGAACCTGGTGGTCGACCAGATGCGGTTTAAGTTAAAGGGCAATTCCCTGGAAAAGAAAGACCTGGCGTTCCTCGATCTCTTGGCAACGTCCAACTGGGAGCGGCCAATCTACCTGAACTTCACTTCGCTCAGTCAACTGAATGTCGAGATCAGGGACTACGTCGTTCAGGAAGGCAATGCTTACAGGGTATTGCCCGTGCGCAACAACACCGAGCGGGAGAACCTTGTCAATGTAGAGTCGTCTTACAAAAAAATGACAAAGGATTTCGGCTACCGCGGGTTGGACAATCCGAAGCTTTATTTTAACGAGGACTATCGTGGCTTTGTGCAGAACCACAGGGGATCACTCAACTCGCTTGCCGAGGCCATGCTCGACCAGGCGGACACTACTCGGGCACGTGAAGTCCTTAATTTCAACCTCACTAAAATGTCCGATGCCGCTGTTCGCTACGATGTGACAACGGTTTCGACCGTGGAGCTGCTTTTCCGGGCGGGAGAGAAAGCGAAGGCCGTAGAGATCGCCGGCCTCATGGGAACACGCGCCGATGAGATGATCACCTACGAGATGAACAAATACACGGGCGTGTCGATCGAAGTAAGAAGGAACCTCTACATCCTCGCGGAACTTCAGCGCCTCCTCTATGAAAATGGCGAGGCCGAATTGGGGAAAAAACTGGAGGATGCTTACAACCGGATCATGGAAGGACTCCAGGTACGCCCTGCTGATCGTCGGGATTACTAGAGTCCATGGACTATTTTCGCGCTATTAGGAACAGATCAAGCGCTGAAGCGGCATCGCTAGTCACGACGTAATCCTCATGTGTGATTCCCGCCACCAGGTCGTCCGCACCCTGTTGAAGGCGATTGCGGTTGAGGCGGTTCATCAGGTCGTAGGGAATCCGCAGCCATGAGGCGGGAAGCCGGTGCTGCAGATCCAGGATATCCCACCGCATCAACCGTTTCACGGAAGCTCGGTTTCGCTCGTGGTACTCCATCACCTTCCCGTTCCCGGCGATTCCTTTCATTTCCACTACTGGAAATATCTCCCTGGCGAGACCTTTAAGTTCGTCAGCGGTGTATTCCCTCACGTGCCATGGATTGCGTGACAAAGACATAGGGCGATTCGGTGTTGTCACCAGGGCAACACCACCCGGGCGGAGCACACGATGGATTTCTTTCAGGAAGAACGCATCGTCCTCAATGTGTTCAATTACTTGAAAGCTGATCACCGCATTGAATGAATTGTCCTCGTAGGGAAGCGGAGGAAGGTTGCCGGCAACGAACTTTCCCACCGGATACTTTCCTTTCAATACTTCGATCGCTTCCGAAATCTTGTCGATAGCGGAATACGACGCGATGTGGGGCAACATCCATGGGATTCCCC
>CAZJWV010000151.1:0-5839 GCA_964549855.1 uncultured Ohtaekwangia sp.
GGCCTGACTTGATCTTGCTTGACATTGAAATGCCGGGTATTGATGGCTTTGAAGTGTGTAAGCAATTGAAGGCAGACCCGGCGACGGAGGGTATTCCGGTTATTTTTCTTACAAGCAACATGGACAAGCGCACTACAGTACAGGGATTCAAAGTAGGGGCGTGCGATTTCATGACCAAGCCTTTCGACCCCGATGAGTTGATGGTGAGGCTAAGCACTCAATTGGAGTTGGCGGAGTCACGTGAACAACTGGAACAAATGGTGCAGCAAATGGAAATCAGCACCAACTTGCTTAAGGACTCAAGTGAAGAACTAAACCAGCAGAAAGAAGCCCTCGAGGAATCGAGAAAGAAATCTGACTCCCTTTTGCTCAACGTACTTCCTGAAGCAATTGCCGACGAATTGAAAACGAAGGGGACGGTTACCCCCCGACACTACCCGATCGTTTCAGTTCTGTTCGCGGACCTTGTTGGGTTCACCAGGCTAAGCGTTGGGTTGTCGCCCAAAGCACTCATCGATGAGCTGAGCTACCTCTTTGTCGGCTTTGATACCCTTGTCGAGCAACACGGGATGGAGAAAATCAAGACACTCGGGGATGGATACATGGCTGCAGGAGGGATCCCGGCCAAGAACAGTTCCAACCCAATTGACGCCATACTGGCAGGACAGGCCATGTTGGAGTTTATCCAAAACCGAAGGGAAGCCAATTTGAAGTCCGGATACCCGCCTTGGGATGTGCGAATCGGGATTCACACAGGCCCCGTCATAGCCGGTGTGATCGGCCGGAACAAGTTCTCTTACGACATATGGGGGGCCACGGTCAATACAGCGAGCCGCATGGAGACCGCCGGCGAGCCCGGCAGGATCAACATTTCCGGCATCACCTATCAATTGGTCAAAGACAAATTTGATTGTACAAGGCGAGGCAATATTGAAGTCAAGAACATGGGCAAAATGGACATGTACTTTGTCGATCGCAAAAAGGTGAGTACTGACCTATTCCAGAATTGAATTGAGGAAACACAAATCAAGTGCCATGAAATCCTGGAGAAACCGGTTAACCGCAATTGCCATGTTTGGGACGGTAGCGTGCTTTGGGCAAGGTCCAGGGAATGGTCCGATCCGAGTCGCGGAGAGTATTGAGACCGCTGTAGTGGGCGAGCCACTTGATCCGAAGGTCAATACCCAGTTCATTGAATACGGTCCAACCCTTGAACGGCCCTTGATCGAATCTGCCTTGGCCAGTCAAGTTCATGAGGAGAGGCTATAAATCCAGAAACTCAATCCTACATCTATGAAACAAGCAATCATGATTACCGGAATGACCCTCGCGGGTCTCTATTCAGGTTTCGCTCAGCAGGACCAAACCTTGGGAGGTGGCCAAATCCGCATTGCTGAGAATATTGAGACGGCCATAGTCGCGCAACCTCTGAGCGGGAAGGTAAACACGCCCTTTATTGAGTACGGCCCAACACTCACCAAGGATGGGAGGCGATTGTACTTCAGTCGTCAGGGATTTGCAGGCAATGTTGGGGGAGTTGGAGACGAGGATATCTGGTTCAGCACCTTTGACGATGCCACGCAGGATTGGCTAGGTGCCAGGAACATCGGAGCGCCCTTGAATAATTCCTGGCCGAACTTCGTTTGCGGCGTGGGCGTGAACGGAGACACCATTCTGTTGGGCAATGTGTACCTCAAACGGGGTAAAATGAGAGCGGGACTCTCACTATCTATCAGGGAAGGGGACAGTTGGTCGTTCCCTCAGCCGGTGGTGATTCGAAACGACTACAACCTCGCGGAGCGGACAAGCTTCGACGTTTCCAGCGATCGAAAAGCTCTCCTCATAGCCGAACGCAAGGTGGATTCCAACGGCGGACTGGATCTTTACGTAGCCTTTCGCAATGCCGACTCAAAGTATCCATACGCTGCCGGGGAAAGTGTGAATCTTGGCCAGACCATCAATTCTGTCGGGAATGAAACTTCTCCATTCTTGGCGTATGACAACCGCACACTTTACTTTGCTTCCAATGGTCACAACGGTTATGGGATGTACGACATCTTCGTCTCCCGCAGGTTGGACAGCACCTGGACAAAATGGTCAACGCCGGAGAATCTCGGGCCAGGGATAAACACAGAATTCGATGATACGTATTTCGGGTTTACCCCACGCAGCAGGTACGCCTACTACTCTCGGGGCCTGACTCCCGCCAACTCAGACGTCTACCGCCTCGACATGACCTATTTGTTCAAGCCAAGCACGAAGCCGCTGAATAAGATGAATGAACTGATCGATGAAGCCCAAATTGGGCAAACGTTGGTGCTCGATTCGGTTTTTCTCGATGACCAATACAACATACAACCTGGTGCGTTGAAACGCTTGAACTACATCCTCGAATACATGAAGCTGTACAAAAACTACCAAGTCCTGGTCACTGCACATTCCAACCGCCACGAATCACGCGACATCAGCCATGTGCTTTCGGAAGCACGAGCCACTATGGTGGTGGACTACCTCGTTGACTACGGAATTGACCGTACCAGGCTGGAGCGCATAGGCTATGGTCATGATGTAGTGGTCAACATGGACAACCTGCCAACACTAAAAAGCATGAAGACCAGGATTGCATCATCGGTGGAATTCCGACTTATAGGGTTTACACCCAAACCGAGTAAGTTTCGCTAGAGGTGTGACAGCAGGCTCAGCTATTGTCTAGAAATGGAATCGAACATCACCTTCGATATGGAACTTGCCTCGGCCTGGCCGGCCATTCGAGAGCATCCGCTCTTTGTTCGTCTTGACGACATGGAAGTACGACTTGTCCTGCCGTTCTTCAGGCAAGTTGTGCTGGACGTTAACCAGCTGTTGCTGGAAGAGGGTCAGCAGAGTATCGATCTGTTTATAGTTCTGTCGGGCAGGCTTGAGGTTATCCGAAAGACGGAGACCGCGACTGAATCTGCTCCGTGGTTGGTTGGTCAGGATTTCCGTTTAGCAGAGCTCACCTCGGGTGACTCAGTGGGTGAGCTCGGTTTCGCGGGAGGTGGAAGCCGATCGGCATCCGTTCAATGCACACAGAGTGCTCAGCTCCTGGCGTTGTCGCGTGAGGCATTCGAGCACCTGGAGGACCAGTACCCGAAAGCCGCTAGCCGAATGATGAGGAACCTTTTGGGAGCGACGGGGGCGAAACTGAAGAAGACGACGGATGGTGAAGTAGGCGCCCTGAAAATGGAATTGCAGAATTCCAATCTCAATTCAAAGGCCAATATCTTCTTCTCCTATGTGATCGGGTTGCTGTGCTTTTATAACCTGGCTATCCATAAGATCACCACACTCTCTATGGATGCCAGTCGGGCGTCTGTCATCTCGGCTGTCATCATCCTGATTTTCGGCGTTGGTCTGGCGCTCATGATCAGGCACAACAAGCTTCCCATTCATTTGTTTGGCTTGACTACGCGCAATTGGAAACGGTCCGTGAGGGAATCCCTTATATGGTCGGTAGGAACGATTGGGGCCATGGTGTTGATCAAGTGGTTGCTGATTAGTTCGGTTGAGCGGTACCATGAACTCCCTGTTCTCAATTTTGACGTGGGCAATCAAAAGTACCTGGCCTTTAATTTCATATTGTATGGACTGCATTCTCCGATCCAGGAATTTATAGCGCGGGGCGTACTTCAGGGCAGCCTGGTTCATTTCTTCAAGGGAGAGAATGTTACGTTAAGAGCGGTTATCATCTCGAACGCTTTGTTCTCTGCCACACACGTACACCTCCTGGGGGGCCTACTGGGTGCCATTGTTTTTGTGCCAGGGCTGTTTTGGGGATGGCTGTATTCCAGGCATGAAAACCTGATTGGGGTGAGCATTTCACACATTCTGATCGGTTGGACGGGCCTGTTCTTCCTGGATTTGGAGAGTCTTTTCTGAGTGGGTATGGGACGCACGCAAAAAATCATGGTAATGCTTGTCGTGGCGGTGGTCATCAAATTTGCCTGCGTGGTTGTGGCTTACCAATTGCCGTTCAGTATCCTGGGAAAAATTGGAGTTTCCGGTGAGGCTCACCCGGCATTGATCGCTTATGCGCCAGAGGTATGGTTATCCCTCCTCGCACTGGTCTTCGGCACACTGATCATCGTGGTATCCATTGCTTCAGAGAATACGCCAAGGCTGGTGGACATGTTTGTGGGTGATCCCATTGGTCGGTTGTACATCTGGATGATCATGCTTTCTACGCTGGAAAACATCTATTTGCAAATTATCGCCGACAACCCATCCACGTTCTTCTCCAATATGATCTTCATTAATAATTATCTGGTGCTGCCAATGTCCGTTCTGCTGGCCATACCCTACACTTTCTATATCCTCAAGTATACCAAGAACACGAATGTGATAGATCACATTTTCAGGGAAAATGCTAGAACCATCAGACGGTCGCGACAAAATAGAACTAGTGCGATAGAGAGGAACCAGGTAGCGCTCTTTCAAACCGTGAACCAACTTCATGACCTACTGCAGTACACCCAATTTAAAGAACCGAAAGGTGATGTCATTAGCCATTTGGGCAAGTCGGTAAGAATCTATCTTAAACTCAAGAAGGCCTTTCCGGATCGATTTTTCAAATTGGGCATCTATGTGAGAAATGACATTTCCTTCCGAACCCTGCAAGAGAAATTTGGACAGCTGGAGCAGGAGAAAACATTCTATGAGATGAAGGTGTTAAAGACATTTAGTGCCATTTACCTGCTTCTCATCAGGGAAGGCCACTACGAACTGGCCTCATTGTGCGGGAGTGAGCTTGTTGAGATAGGTAACGCCAGTGTGCGACAAGACGATGATCATGTAACCGATGCAGTGATCTTGAATTTCAACACGATGCTTCGGTATGGCATCAATCACGCTTTGAAAACACGCGAAATACGCAATGCGTACAATATCATCTTCTATTATAATCAGCTAGTCATGACTTTCATGTTGCGAAAGGACCTAAAAAGGATAGAGGTTTGCTGTTATTATTTCGGCATATACGCAGCCGAACTGACCAGGCTTCGTATGACCGAGCCGCAGTTTAATTTTCTCATTGATGCAATTGCGTGGGAATTGAAGAGAAACCTGACTTACCTGTGTGACCAACGATTTCCGGAGGACTTGCAACGAAAGATATTGCGTGATGTCTGTGAGCTGAGACAATACCCTATGGCAGACATTGAGGGGCAAAACCTGGGCGCTAACGGATTGCGCCTTATCAAATTATCTCTTTGCCTGTACTACATGAGTAAAGATGAGTTTTCATTTGTTGATGCCTTGCTGGACTCCTTGGTTACGGATATCAAAGTTCCCAACGGACAAGTCCTTGTGAATGAGATAGAGGAGGACTGCAATATCCTCAAGAGCGAAAGTGAGGCATTCTGGGAGGAGACTGACCAAGGGAACCGTAACATCTACTTCACCAATCACAAGGACCAGATTCCTCGGCTCCTGGAACACGTCGAGTCTCATCTGCATACTTACCAGTTCGTTAGTTGACCTGTGAAGTATGATTTTGCCCTCTTCGGACTTGGCGTTAATGAAAGGAGGCTGCCGCTCTCCTCAGCCGGTCGTTGATCGCCCGGCCCAATCCCCGATCAGGAACTTCTTCCGCGAACACAGCCTCCACATCCAGTTGGTCAAGGTCCCGAAGCATGCCGAAGAGATTTCTAGCTGCTTCATGAAGGTCGCCTGTACGGGAAAGAACAAAGGCGTGAGGCTCCCGCCGCGGCGACTGGAAGGTCAGAATTCCAGGACGATCGATCTTGTGTTGACGGATCAGCTTGTCAATGGAGCCGAGGTAGAAGGGCTTGTCGGGAGCATA
>CAZJWV010000152.1:0-5834 GCA_964549855.1 uncultured Ohtaekwangia sp.
GGTGGAGGAGGCTCCCTGGGACATTCTGTACGCGTACCTGTCGCACAATGGAAAGTACCGGGTAGTAGCTGTTAACAATGATGCCCGCACGGAAATGCGGATCTACGATGAATCGGATGGCGGAAAGAAACTTTCCATTGAAGGGCTACCAGAAGGCGACATCACCGGGGTTAACATTTCAAACAGCGAAAAAGTGATGAGCTATTACGTAAGCAGCTCGAAGTCGCCCAGCAATTTGTTCGTTTACAATTTCGAGACCAAGGAGGTTAAGCAATTGACCAACACGATGACGAAAGACATCAACCCCGACGACCTGGTGGCGGGGCAGGTGATTCGCTTTAAGTCGTACGATGGCATGGATATTCCCTGTTTGCTCTACCAGCCGAAGGGATTGAAAGAAGGTGAGAAGGCTCCCGTTTTGCTTTGGATCCACGGGGGTCCCGGCGGTCAGACGCGGTTGAATTATTCGGCCTCACTCCAGCACCTCGTGAATCACGGTTACGGAGTTCTCGCCGTCAACAACCGCGGCAGCTCTGGATATGGGAAGACGTTTTACGCGGCCGATGACCGCAGGCACGGAGATGCGGACCTGAAGGACTGCGTGGCCTCAAAGGGGTACCTTGCTACGCTGCCGTGGGTGGATACAGAGCGCATCGGCATCTACGGGGGTAGCTACGGGGGATACATGGTGATGGCTGCGTTGGCCTTCACGCCTGAAGATTTTAAAGTGGGCGTCAATCTCTTTGGCGTGACCAACTGGATCCGCACGCTGAAGAGCATTCCGCCCTGGTGGGAATCCAACAGGAAAGCTCTCTACACAGAGTTAGGTGACCCGTTCAGCCCGGATTCTGTGGCGCTCTATGGCAAATCACCGTTATTCCACGCCGATAAGATTACAAAACCCTTTATCGTTCTTCAGGGCAGCAATGATCCTCGGGTCCTGCAGGTTGAGTCGGATGAAATTGTGGCAGCCGCAAAAAATAACGGGGTACCTGTTGAATACGTAATTTTCCCCGATGAGGGTCACGGTTTTGTGAAGAAAGAAAATCAGATCAAGGCATCTGAAGAAGTGTTGAAGTTTTTGGACAAGTATCTAAAAGGATCAGGAGAAGCCCTGCAGTAGAGGATGGTAAATCAGGAATTAGAAATCAGAAATTAGAAATTTGAAGCTATGCCCAACATTCGCCACTTGATCATCATTGATGCCTCGCCGAGCAACGTTTATTCGGCGGTTACGTCACGAGACGGCTTTGCTGCCTGGTGGACAACGGAAGTTGAAGCGAAGCCCGGGGAAGAGAACAAGCTGCGGCTTTACTTTGGACAGGATTACTTCAAGGAACTGCACCAGACAGAAGCCCTGGCCAATCGCCGGGTTGTTTGGAAAGTAAAAGAAGGACATCCACAATGGCTGAAGACGGAGATTGTCTTTAACCTCCGGCCCGACGGTAAATCCACCCAATTGTTTTTCGAGCACAACAACTGGAAGGACTACACCGATCTGTACAGCCAGTGCAGCTATGACTGGAGCCTTTTTCTCCGGAGCCTGAAAGCCTATTGTGAGACGGGGAAAGGGAAGCCGTTTCCGGATCATCAGTAAGGCCGTGCAGCTACCGATCCCGAATAACTATCGGGACTGATCACTTTTTCTTAATCTCTCCCGGCCAGTTCACCCCGACTCCGCCCCTACGCGTCGGGGCTACATCGGGGCAGGCCACCAAATATCATCGGTTACCGATTACTTTTTTTGACTTCGTCCACCCAGTTCGAAGTGCAGGTCTGAATCCTTTGCGGTTAAGACGCTTTCTCCGGACCCTTGCAACCCAGCAAGGATGTCCTTGGTGGCATTCGCGACTTTGTTGACTCACTCCCGTCACGCCAAGGCGTGCCACCCCCTCTCTAACTCACCTCGTCAGACTTACTGTTGGGACAACTTTCGCAACACCCCTCTCTACGAAGTAGAGAGGGGGGCGGGGGGTGAGTTAGCAAGCCTGCACGCCCTTCACCACCTCCGGCATCATCCGAGTAAACAGATTTTCAATGCCAGCCTTGAGTGTAACAGTAGAAGATGGACAGCCGCTGCACGACCCTTGCAGCCTGACGGTCACAATGCCGTCTTTAAAAGAATGGTAGGTAATCGCTCCGCCGTCTTGCTCCACCGCAGGGCGAATATATTCGTCAAGAATACTTTTGATCTGCTTGATCGTATCGGTCTCTTCTTCATCAACAGGTGTCGGCTCTTCCCGCTTATCAAGGATGAGCTTCCCCGACTCCAGGAACTTCTGGATGTGGTCGCGAAGTACTGCCTGCACCTCGATCCACTCAACGCCCTCTTTCTTCGTAACCGTTACGAAGTTGCTCATGTAAAATACTCGCTCCACAAACGGGTACATGAACAACTCCTCGGCCAACGGTGCGTCCTTGGCGCTTTCCGGGTCCGGGAAGTCAAAACTCATGCCCTCCGGCACGAGCATTTCGTTCACCACGAATTTCAACGAATTCGGGTTCGGATTGGACTCGAGATAAATACTGATGGGTTTGGGAGCGGCTTGAATCATAGTTTTCCTTGGCAAAGATAAGAACAAAAGTAGCGGAATTTGGTTCGGGTCCGGCCAGCCTTCGTCTGCCCTTCGACAGGCTCACACCTTCACTAACGTTTCGGCGGGCAGGCAGGACAAGCTGCTCAGACTGACCTGAAATTGTCATACTGAGAGCAGTTTAAGTGTGTTGAAGCCCCGTAGGGGCGACATGTTTATAGCCCCGGGTTTTAACCCGGGGTAATGGATCGATTGAAATTTCGAGGGCCACAGGTAAATCCGATTCTGTGAGGAATGACGATTTGGCCCGCACGTGCGGACCGGACTATCGGGCCAACTGAAATCGTTTTCAACATAAGTTGAAATTTTTTCGAATTCATCAGCCAGAGAACCTTCGAACAGTGCGCGCATGTCAAATAGTGCGCGCATGCGGGCCAATAGGATTTGCCTCACAGAATCAGTTCTGCCTTTGGCCCTTGAAACGATTCTCTTTCTCTACCCCGGGTTAAAACCCGGGGCAATCAAAATGTCGCCCCTAACGGGGCTTGCTGGTTTCGTATGTTTCAGCCGATCCCGATAGCTATCGGGACCGCGACCTTCTGGTTACTTAGGTATTGATGTCCAAGGGCGGACCCAACCGATTGAGGCCGTCGAAGTGGCACATTTTCATAGGAGAGTGTGAAGATCGCGGTACCCGAAACGGGACCGCGAAGACATTCGAGCAGAGTTAGCTGGCCGCCGGTTCTTCCAGCGCACCCTCCCACTTGCTCACCACCGCTGTAGCAATGCTGTTGCCCACCACGTTGGTCGCACTGCGACCCATGTCAAGCAGCGGGTCAATGCCAAGCAGCAGGGCAAGACCAGCCTCAGGAATATTGAAGGTGGCGAGGGTTCCGGCAATCACAACCAACGACGCCCGTGGTACACCGGCAATTCCTTTGCTGGTGAGCATTAACACCAACAGCATGCTGATCTGCGTCGCGATGGGAATGTCCATGCCGTACGATTGAGCAATGAACAGGGAGGCAAACGTCATGTACATCATGCTGCCGTCCAGGTTGAATGAGTATCCCAGCGGGAGAACGAAGCTTACAATCTTGTCCTTGCAGCCAAACTCTTGCAATTTCTCCATCGTCATCGGAAATGCAGCCTCACTGCTGGATGTCGAGAAGGCAAGCAGTGTAGGCTGACGCACCCTTTTCACCAAGTCGATGACGCGCTTGCCGATAACGATAAAACCAGCCACGAACAGGAGCACCCAGAGTATCAGGAGCGTGAAATAGAACTCACTGATGAAAATGGAGTACGTCTTGAGAATGCCAAGTCCCTGCGTAGCAATAATGGCCGTCATGGCACCAAACACAGCAATCGGCGCCAGGTTCATTACATAGCCCGTAACTTTCAGTATAACGTGCGCGGCGGCATCCATGAACGTAATCACCACCTTTCCCTGTTCACCAATAGCCGCTGTGCCGATCCCGAAGAGCAGAGAGAAGACGACAATTTGCAGGATTTCATTCTTGGCCATCGACTCTACAAAACTGGTTGGGAACACGTGGTAGAGGAATTGTTTCAGTGTTAGACCAGCGCCAGCAAGTCCGCTCATGTCGCTGGCATCGGGTAACGGCAGGTTCATCGCCTCTCCCGGCTTGAAAATATTTACCATAATCATACCCAGGAGTAGGCTCATCAGTGAAGCACTTACGAACCAAAGCAGGGTTTTACCACCGATCCTTCCCACCGAACTGATATCTCCCAGCTTGGCAACACCCACCACAAGGGTAGTGAACACCAGTGGCGCCACGATCATCTTGATGAGTCGAAGGAAAATATCAGCAAGTATGGAGAAGGGTTCAATCTTCTTGTCACGGGCAGCCATCGCGGCTGAACGTTTCTTGCTCAACGCTGACTTTTCATTTTCGAGCTTGAGCCGTACCAGGCTGTCGGTGGTTATCTTCAGTTCGGTGTTGATCTTCGCAATGGAAACCAGGCTGACTTCCATTTCCTGGTTCTCTGTAGCGATGTAGGTCTGATTCAAAATGAATCCGAGCCCAATGCCAAGAATAAGACACACAATTATATATAGTGTGAGGCGACTCTTTTTTGGCTGGGTGACAGGCTCCATGGAAGAGATTTTGTTTTGTAAGTATAGGAAAGATTATCCGGTGATCACACGCGGCTGGTCTTGTCCAACAACAGGAAATCGGCCATGACAAGGGCGGCCATTGCTTCTACAATGGGTACCGCCCGGGGCACCACGCACGGGTCGTGCCTGCCTTTGCCCTCTACAATCACCGCATTGCCTTCTTTGTCTACGCTGTCCTGATCCTGCATGATGGTCGCCACAGGCTTGAAGGCGACATTGAAATAGATATCCTCGCCGTTGCTGATGCCGCCTTGTATGCCACCGGAATGATTGGTGGTCGTCCGGATCGTGCCGCCCTTGTTTACAAAGGCATCGTTGTGAGCAGAGCCCCGCATCCGCGTGCCGGCGAACCCGCTGCCGTATTCAAATCCTTTCACGGCATTGATCCCCAGCATGGCGCTTCCCAGCGCAGCATGGAGCTTGTCGAACACCGGCTCACCGAGTCCAACTGGCGTGTTGCGAATCACGCCTGTAACCATGCCACCAATCGTATCCCGCTCGAGCCTCACCTTGTCAATAAGTGCAATCATCTTTTCCGCGGTGGCCGGGTCAGGGCAGCGTACGATGTTGGCCTCCGTTTTCGACAGGTCGAGAGAGGTGTAGGGTGGAGCTTGAATGTCGCCCACACAGGACACATAGGCTTGAATTTGTATTCCTGCAGAACGCAACAAGAGCTTGGCTATAGCGCCTGCAGCAACCCGTGCGGCGGTTTCGCGTGCGGAACTCCGACCGCCGCCGCGGTAGTCGCGGAGCCCGTATTTCTTTTCGTACGTGTAGTCGGCATGGGACGGACGAAAGGTATCCGCAAGGTGGCTGTAGTCCTTGCTTCGGGCGTCTTCGTTTTCAATTAACAAGGCTATCGGTGCGCCGGTGGTCTTGCCCTCAAAAACCCCGGAGAGTAGTTGTATGCGGTCAGATTCTTTTCGTTGTGTTGTGATTTTGGATTGACCTGGTTTGCGGCGATCCAGCTCGGATTGGATGAAATCTTCGTCGATTGCCAAACCTGCCGGGCACCCGTCGATGACCGCGCCAATGGAATGACCGTGCGATTCGCCGAACGTGGATACAGAGAAAATCTTGCCGAAGGTGTTGCCCATGGTCTATCGGCAACTAAGATGAAGAAAGATTCGGACTCTTTGAAATTGTCCAATCAC
>CAZJWV010000153.1:0-5822 GCA_964549855.1 uncultured Ohtaekwangia sp.
GCCAGGGGCTAGGGGTAAGGGGCCAGGGGTCAGGAATTAGGAATTAGATGTACTGCGTCCACTTCGCCTCCGGGTGTGAGAACTTGTATCGCTCATACCATCGACATAGGAAGTAGAGTATCACCACATCAATTACAAACACCAGGTACAGCAGCGCCAGAGGCCATTGGTGCCCATCTTCCTGGAACCAGACGTAGGGCGCAGTGGCATACCATTCTGAAAACGTACGTCCCTCGCGAATCAGGTTGACGACGACAGCGCTGATGTGAATGAGCGGTATGTGCATCAGGTAGTAGGCCATCGGCACACGGCCGAACATGGTCATGATCCCGGAAAAACCACCTCTCGCTTCTTCCACGAAAGCCATCAACAGAATCGAAGGTCCCAATGTCATCAACAGGAACATCGGAGAGGCTGGGTACTTCCGTTGATTGAGCAATTGAAAGATGAACGGCGCGTCCTCGTTTTCCTCCGAGATGAATCCAAAATAAATGGAGCCAAAGATGACGAACAACAGGGTTGCAGCGCCACCGATACGGATCAGCAGATTGTTTCTTCTAGCGGGTTCAAGCAACAGCAGTTCTCCAAGCCAGTATCCGGCCGCCATCACACCGATCCATGGCACCAGGACATAAAGGATCGTGACTCCTGGAGGCCCGTCGAAGCCCGAAGAGTAGATCAGTTCCCAGACCGTTCCGAAGGCATCTCTCCCTGACTCAGGAACCAGCTGAGGAACCAAAGCAAATACACTCTGAAAAAAGATCAGCACCAACCCAATGATGCCGACAAGACGCGGCTTCAGGCTGACCATCAGCGAAAGGAGAATCATGCAGGCGCCCAACATCCAGATGACTCCGGCGAGGAAGAACTCCCCGTAGTTGAAATTAAACGTCCATGAAAACCGGATGACCGTGAACTCCAGGACGATAAGCAGCAGACCACGAGTGAACAAATATTTTCTCAATGCAGCGGGATTTTTCAATTTGTTGCCATACAGGAAGGCACTTGTCCCGGTAAGGAAAACAAAGGCAGGCGCACAGAAGTGTGTAACCCACCGGGTAAAGAAGATTCCCGCCTCAGGCCCGCCGGCAGGCAACCCGGAATACACCCGCACATGATCGATGGCCATCAGAACCATCACGACGCCCCGGAGGTAGTCGACTGATTGAATGCGTCCAGAGCCCTGCAATGTCATAATCAAACTTACCTATTTCAACGAAATAGTTGATAGGGGGAGAAACTGGAAATTAGAAATTTGGAATCAGGAATCAGCGCTCCTCCTCCCCCGGCTTCGTCTTCCACCGTTCATGCATCCACACCCATTGCGCGGGGTGACGGCGGATGGCCGCCTCAAGAATGTCAGAGAAATTTTGAGTGTTGGTGACAAGATCTTTCTCCTCGTCCCCTGTGTTTACCAGTTCGACCTCCGGAAAAATCTCCAAGTGCTGTTTCCAGTCTGCACCCAGGTGAATCGTGGCCGGAATTACAGCGGCACCGGTCTTCATCGCCAACAAGGCCGCCCCGACAGGGGTTGCGGCTGGCATGCCGTAAAAGTTCACCATCCGGCTCTTGACCTTGGTATCCTGGTCGATGAGGATGGCAACACCGCCGCCTTTCTTTAAGTTTTTGATCAGCCTGAACATGTCCTTGCCTCGCTCAACGGGCTCCGAGCCTTGAAACTTTCTGATATTCAAAACCAGTTCATTGATTCGTGGATCTTTAAGTGTCGTGCCGATCACGAGCATCGGATGGCCATAGAGCGCGAATATCCGGATCATCAACTCCCATGCACCGCAATGGCCGGTAAAGTAGACAACTCCCCTTCCCTTCGCCCTCGCGCGGTCGGCATGCTCAAGCCCCGTCACGGTGACGATCTTATCCACTGCCTTACGCGTGGTCACAGTCACCGACCGCAGGCTCTCGGCGCCGTTGCGTCCGAGCATTACATAAACTTGCCGGGCGAGATCGAGTATCTCCCGGCGCGTCTTCTCTCCACCATAGGCAAGTCCCAGGTGGGCAATGACCAGGTCCTTGTACCTTGAAGGAAAGAGGAATACGATACCTCCCACCCAGCCGAAAAACCCAAGCCACCACCTCCGCGGTGAAATACGGGAAAGGAATATGGTGGTCAGCAGGGCCCAATAGATGGCCGTGTATTTCAGTCGTTTACGAAAAGGTTGCCCACTCATGGGCGCAAAGATAAGCGGCTAGCTGCTAGCTTCTAGCTGCTGGCTGTTTGGGATTAACTTCAATAGATCAGTACTTCAGCTTGCAGTTGGTACCTTTAAATGTGAAAACACTTTATGTCTTAAGGCACGCCAAATCGAGTTGGGACAACCCCGGGCTTGACGACTTCGACCGGCCATTGAATCAACGTGGTGAAAAGGATGCGCCGAAAATGGGGAAGCGAATGCGCAAGGGTGGGCACAAGCCCGATTTCATTTGCTCCAGTCCCGCCGTTCGTGCGCTTACCACTGCCCAAAAAGCCGCGGAGGAAATGGAATACCCCCTTAAAAATATTCGCACAGAAAAATCACTTTACCATGCAGGGTCCGACACGATCCTTTCCATTATCCGGCAATTCAGTGACGAGCACGACAGTGCCATGATTGTAGGCCACAATCCTGGTCTGACTGATTTCGTCAATGAGATTTTCAATGAAGAAATTGGCAACATCCCGACTGCAGGGTTTGTCAGCGGCAAACTCAAGATTGATTCATGGGCAGAGGCGGCGTGGGGGTGCGGGAAGATGGAGATTTTCGATTATCCAAAGAAGTAAACCTGAAGAACCCGAAGGTAGAGTTGTCCGGCGACTCAGAGGAATCAACGCAGAGATCGCTGAGGAATGCGCGCAAAGATCGCAAAGAGAGACATCCAGCATCCAGTGTCCAGCATCCAGTATCCAGTATCATCTTGTGGAAACACTCAAATCCCCTTTAGGGGCAGGGGCTTAACCTTTCTTCCACGGTGGTAGCAGGTCCCACACACTCTTCTTCAAGAACCCCCACTCCGTAAACCTCCATCCAAAAAGGATCCGCCCCGTGGTGGTGACACTTCCAAACCGCACTTCGTCAAAGACCACGTTGCGCGTCTGGCTGGAGATCGTAAGACCCGCAAAGAACTTGTCATTGGCGTAACCGAGTGCCGCGCGGGCATCGATGTAGCTGTTGACATGCGTAGCCGAGTGTCGCTCACCGTTGGTGTCGAAGTAGCGGAAATCATTTACGGCAGGGCCAACGGCAACCAAAAGGCTGAAGAAGAACTTTTTGCGGATAATGAAGTTGTGCGCATACCCGGGCGCAATCGCATAGGTTCGATAGTCGAGTGAAGTAAACGACCGGGTTTGTCCCAACAGCACCTGGTAGAATGGATTTACGATGGCGGAGTCGCCATCAATTTCAAACAGGTTGAAACTGCCGCTGAGCAACCAACCTCCACTGCTCTTCAACTGCCGGTCAGCGAATGTGAACGATGAGCGCAGTGAAAAGCGATGTGAGTTGTTCAGCACGTACACCCCGTTGATGCCCAAATTTTCCGTGACAATATCTGGTCGTTGAGGGTAAGGATAGCCGGGAGGCACAGTTGGCTGGGTGTTGAAAAGGTAGAAGCCCTTGTATCGCTGGTACACCACGTCGCCTCCCCAGCGCCGGCTGAGGATGTTCAGCTGCAGATCGGTCGACCGGGTGTGACCGTACAGGTCTTCCTGGTCCTTAGGCTTCGGTACGGGCAATGTAAACTCAATGCCAAGGTCAAAGAGATAAACACCGAGGCCCAGGCCGGTTGCACTGTTGGGCTTGAACTCAACATTCCGGCCGGCAGTCTCCGGGTCCTCCAGGCGGAAGGAAAGTGACCGATTCTTGGCGACAGGCCAAACAAAGAACTTGTCCTTGTACGATTTGATGTAAGTGGTGTCAACGTTCTGTCCCGACGCCGCAGAGGCAGACGTGATGAGCAATGCCGCGGTGAGGAAACGGCCCTGCATCAATTAGAGAATGTATTCGCTAAGATCCCTGTTCTTCGAAATCCCCTTCATGCGTTCTTCTACTAAGGCGGCGGTTATCTCAAGTGTCGCCCCGGCCGGAATTTTGTCCGGCACGTCGAACGCGTGCTCGTTGAGCAGCCGGCTCATCACGGTTTGCAAGCGGCGGGCGCCGATATTCTCCACTTCACTGTTGATGTCAAAGGCCGTCTGCGCTATCGCCTCGAGGGAGTCGTCGGTGAACTTGAGCACCACTCCTTCAGCCGCGAACATCGCCTCGTACTGGCGTGTCAACGCGTTTTTGGGCTCCCGAAGGATCCGGACAAAATCTTCACGGGTAAGGCTCGTCAACTCAACGCGGATCGGGAAGCGTCCCTGCAATTCCGGAATGAGGTCGGAGGGCTTCGAAACGTGAAAAGCACCTGCCGCGATGAACAGGACGTGATCGGTTTTCAAAACGCCGTGTTTAGTGTTCACCGTGCTGCCCTCTACGATGGGGAGCAGATCGCGCTGAACTCCTTCACGGCTGACATCCGGGCCTCCTCCACCCTTCTGTCCGCCTGAAGCGATCTTGTCGATCTCATCAATGAAGATGATGCCTGCCTCTTCCGCTTTGCGAAGCGCCTCGTCTTTCACCTCATCCATATCAATGAGCTTGGCGGCCTCTTCTTCCAGCAAAACTTTGCGGGCTTCCGCGATGGTCACCTTCCGCCGCTTTGGCTTTTTGGGCATCATCCCGCTGATCATATCCTGGAGGTTCATCATCGACACTTCATCGATCATGCCCGCGCCGATCATGCCCACATTCCCTGAGCCTCCTCCAGACCTCAATTGAATATCAATCTTACGGTCATCAAGATCTCCCCTGCGAATTTTCTCCCGGAATTGATTTCGTGTCCTTTCGTTGAGTTCGGCATCCGACGTAGGAATTTCGTTTCCGCCGCTTTCCATAGACTCCACCGATCGGACGTTGTTGGTGCGCAATGGCGGGATGAGCGCGTCCAGGATGATTTCCTCGACCGCTTGAGCTGCCCGCTCCTTAACCTCTTCCTTTTTCCTGGCCTTCACCATGTTCACCGCCTGCTCTGCCAGGTCGCGCACCATGCTCTCGACGTCGCGGCCTACGTAGCCCACTTCGGTAAATTTCGATGCCTCCACTTTGACGAAGGGTGCATCCGCAAGACGAGCGAGGCGGCGTGCGATCTCTGTTTTTCCAACGCCGGTCGCTCCAATCATGAGTATGTTGTTAGGAACAATTTCCGCCTGCATCTCGGGCGACGCATTCATGCGGCGCCACCGGTTGCGCAGGGCAATGGCCACATTGCGCTTGGCCTCCACCTGTCCAACGATGTATTTATCAAGCTCCGCGACGATCTGTTGCGGCGTAAGTAGTGACCTATCCATGAATCGTAAAAATAAGGAAACTAGGCGACCTTGGTCTCAGTAACGGTGAACTCCACAGGTCGCTTCACCTTGTCCTTCAACAGCGCCACTTTGAGCACATCCCCGACCGTGTTCACGTAATGAAACGCCAGGCCCTTCAGATAGGTCTTCTCAATCTCCCCGATGTCTTTGCGGTTCTTGGCACTGAGGATGATCTCTTTGATCCCGCTGCGCTTTGCGGCAAGAATCTTTTCCTTGATGCCCCCCACCGGCAGCACCTTAGCTCGCAGGGTAATCTCGCCGGTCATCGCCAGCTTGGCCTTCACCTTGCGCTGTGTAAATGTCGATGCCAACGACGTCAGCATGGTGATGCCTGCAGAAGGGCCATCCTTGGGTACGGCGCCGGCAGGGACATGCACGTGAAGGTCGTATTGCTGAAACACGCGGTGGTCAATGCCCA
>CAZJWV010000154.1:0-5749 GCA_964549855.1 uncultured Ohtaekwangia sp.
CCCAACTCCCCTTCTCATGAAAAGAACCCACAGCGGCGAATTCGAGGAACTGGTGCTACTGACGGTAGCTGCCCTGCTCGGCGATGCCTATAGCGTTGCCATCTGCGACGAAATTGAACGGCATACGGGCCGCACCACCAAATTGGGTGTCGTGCATGCCGTGCTCAACCGCCTCGAAGAAAAAGACTTCGTGAAAAGCAAACTTGGGGAAGCGACAAAAATGCGCGGCGGCAAACGCAAGCGGTTCTATACGCTCACCATCCCGGGCAAGGCGGCCCTCGTTCGCGCCCGCGACTCCCGCGAAGCACTGTGGAAAAGAATCCCGGAATTCTCACTCAAAGTTTCCAAAGCCTAGGTGGTCGAACCTAAAGAAATACTGCCTCCACGCTGGGCCACGCGCTTTCTCGGCTGGTATTGCCGGCCAGAACTCGCCGAAGACCTTGAGGGCGACCTCTTCGAATTCTTTCAACGCAACGCGAAAGAGAAAGGCATACGGCGCGCCAGGCTCATTTACGTTTTCGACGTCATCAAATTCCTTCGACCCTATACCCTCCGCAAACCCAAACCTCAACCCATAACTCACTGGCTTATGCTTGGCAGCTACATCAAAACCTCAGGTCGCAACCTGCAGCGCAACAAACTTTTTTCTGCGATCAATATCGCCGGGCTTGCCATCAGCATGTCTGTGGGGCTGCTGCTCATCGGCGTTCTCTCCGACGTCTTCTCATACGACAAGTTCAACGTGAACCATAGTCGCATCTACCGGGTCGTCAGCGACCTCGAGTACCTGAAGCGCCGCGAAAACAACCCCATGGCCACCACGTCGCTGAAGGCAGCAAAGCTGATACAAGATGAATTCACCGGCGTCGAGCGCGTTGCAATATTTAAGAATGGCTTTGACGGGGATGTTCAATACGAAGAAAAGACCATCCCGCTCTCCGGGTGGTGGGCCAACGAGAGCCTGTTCAGAGTTTTCTCCTTCCCAATGTTGAAGGGCAATCCCGAAACAGCACTCCGGGATCCGTTCACCGTTGTGCTTACGGAGTCCGCTGCCAAAAAACTATTCGGTGAAACGGAAGCACTCGGCAAAACAATTACCCTGAAAGAGTACATGATTGACGAGGATGCGTTCAAGAAAGCAGACAAACAATACACCATCACGGGAATCCTGAAGGATTTACCCAAATTCTCGCATGTGCAATTCGAGATGTTGGGCTCACTCCCCACCTTCGAGATACTCACTAAAGACCAGCCCGAAGGCATGAAGTGGGACAATATCTGGAGTACCTGGGTATATCTTTTACTCCCGGAGGGTAGCGATCCCAACTCTATTCAACCTCAACTCGACAAGTTGAGCGAGCGTGAAGATCCCACGGTTAAGAACACACACATCGCCCTGTGGCTGCACCCACTTGACGACGTAATGCTTGGCCCCGACTTCAACAACCAGATCGGCAAGACGGTGGGTGCCTCCACGGTTTGGATCTTCGGAAGCCTGGCCTTTGTCGTCATCCTATCGGCCTGCATCAACTATACGAACCTCTCTGTTGCCCGGTCGTTGAGGCGTACGCGAGAAGTGGGGATCCGAAAAGTGGTCGGCGCTCTCAAAGGACACGTGCGTAGTCAGTTTATCGTCGAGGCCATGATGATTTCGCTCTGCGCCCTGGTGATCGCATTGCTCCTGTTTCTCCTCATCAAACCCTACTTTCTCAACCTCGAACGCGACATGCAGGCCTTATACCAGTTGGCCTTGACTCCGTTCAACTTATTGCTCTTCGTAGTCTTTGCGCTGGTACTGGGTGTCGTGGCCGGCTTTTTTCCAGCCCTGTTTTTCTCCCGCATCAATGCCATACAGGTATTGAAAGACATTTCCAATATCGGCATCTCGCGTCGCATGACGGCGCGGAAGGTTCTCATGGTAGTTCAATACTGTATTTCCATCATCCTGATCACGTCGACCATCATCGTATTCAAGCAATACAAGCATTATATCGCCTTTGACCTCGGCTACTCCACCGAGAACATTATCAACCTCCCCCTCCAGGGGAACAAGCCGGAACTATTGATGAAGGATGTTGGCGAGCTATCTGAAGTGGTAGGTATCTCACGGTCAAGAATAGTTACCAGCGTTGGCAACTACTGGGTGTCCACCGTCAAATCACCAGAGCACCCTGACGATTCCTCAGGTGTCGCTTACAACATCATAGACGAAAACTACCTGGCGCTTCACGATCACCAGTTGCTTGCCGGCAGAAACTTCACAGCCAAAACGGGTAAGATTGAGGAATCGGAGGTAATCGTAAACACAGACGTGTTGAAGAAATTCCAGATCGCCGGAGGAGATCCTCAAAAAGCGTTGGGACAAGTTCTTAAGATCGACGGAAAAGAGGTGACAATTATTGGCGTTGTGAAGGAGTTCTCCTACGGTCGTTCCAACGATCGAAACAATGATCGTAGTGTCATGTTTCGCTATGCAAATGAAGGCCTGACCATATTGAACATCAAAGTGCAATCAACCGACCTGGTGGATACGCGCGCCAAGTTGGAGGCAATCTGGAAGAAACATGACCCGGTACACCCTTACGAGGGAAAATTCTACTCTGAACAGCTCGAGCGGGCCTTCTCGGGCCTCGAAGCGTCGGTCAAGGTTGCCGGTGTCCTGGCTTTCCTCGCCATCAGCATTGCATCAATGGGACTGCTTGGCATGGTTGTGTTTACTACAGAAACGAGGTTAAAAGAGATCAGCATTCGCAAGGTACTCGGCGCTACCGAACAAGGGCTACTGTTCCTGTTGGGAAAAGGATTCCTTACCCTGCTCGCCATCGCCACGCTGATCTCCCTCCCCATCACCATACTTTTCTTCGAACAGGTTGCGTTCCCGGAATTTGCCAACCACGCGCCGCTTGCCTTTACCGAAATGACTCTTGGCGTCCTCGCCGTGCTTGGAATTGCCCTGTCCATGATCCTTTCACAAACATTTAAGGCGGCACGAACCAATCCCGCCGAGGTATTGAAAACAGAATGATGGGTCCGGAATAAGCCAAACCGCCATCCATCCGCAAAGTATGCAACAACATGAGCATCCAGATCCTCCGCGCTGGGCGCAACGATTTCTCCGCTGGTATTGCCGGCCGGAGCTGCTCGAGGATCTGGAGGGCGACCTCTATGAATATTACCAGCGCAACTTGTCCAACAAAAGCAAACGGACAGCCCGCCTCATTTACATCGTCGACGTCTTCAAATTCCTTCGCTCCTACACCATTCGCAAACCACAACCCGCCCATATGTCAAACTTCACCGTACTGGGTAATTACCTGAAGACCTCTACGCGCACCATCTATCGGAACAAGCTGTTTTCCGGTATCAACATTGTCGGACTGGCCGTCTCCATGTCTGTAGGCTTGATCCTCATCACATTCCTGGCTGAGCTTAAGTCATTCGATAAATTCCACACGAACTATGACGCCATCTACCGGGTAAGGGCAAATCATCAAAGAGTGGGATGGGACGAACCCAACACCTATGCGTCGACCTCCATTCTGGCTGGAAAAAGGATAATGGAATCGGTGAGCGGTGTGGAGGCCATGACGGTGATCCGCGCCCGCTTCGACAAGGACCTTCATGCGGGCGACAAGACTATCCCGCTCAGCGGATTCTGGACAGATAATGGGTTCTTCAAAGTTTTCACCTGGGAGGTTCTGGCTGGTGACCCTACTACCGCCTTGTCGGAGCTCCACGCGGTTGTGCTAACTGAAAATTCTGCGCAACGCTTGTTCGGAACTGCAGATGTAGTCGGCAAGACCGTGCTGGTCGACACAGTCAACTACACCATCACCGCGGTGATCAAGGACCCACCGAAGAACTCACACCTGCGTTTCGAGATGCTGGGATCGATCCAAACACTCGAAGCAAAATACAATTCCGAAAAGGAACAGTACTGGCTGAAATGGGACAACATCTGGCAGAATTACATCTACATGGTGATGTCGCCACACCAAGATCTCGGTGCTGTAGAAACAACGTTCGCCCGAATCAGCGAAGAGGAAAACAAGAACCTTAAGAGCGAAACCGTTACGATCCATCTTCAGCAACTGAGCGATGTCGTCACCGGCACAGAATTGTCTAACCAGATCGGACCGAACTTCCCGCCTGCCATCACGTGGGTATTTGGAGGGTTGGCCATCATCGTTATCTCCTCCGCTTGTTTTAACTACACCAACCTGTCCATCGCCCGGGCCCTCAGAAGAACAAGGGAAGTGGGCATACGCAAAGTAATCGGGGCCACGCGCCGGCAAGTATTTAGCCAGTTCATTTTGGAAGCCGTGGTCATCTCCATGCTGGCCCTTGGTTTCGCATTCGTGTTATTCCTCCTCCTCCGTCCAGAGTTTCTAAGTCTTGACAGGCATTTCGCCAGCACGGTCACCATGCTGCCTGTTGCGGAAACGTACCTGTATTTTGTGCTGTTCGCCATCGCCGTCGGTGTATTGGCCGGAGTCATGCCAGCGCTTTTCTTTTCCAGGATGAACACGGCGCAAGTGCTGAAGAATATCTCCTCCGTCAAGCTCTTCAAACAAGTGAGTTTGCGAAAGGCCCTTATTATTTTCCAATACACCTTGTCATTGGGTCTCATTGCGGCCGTCAACCTCGCCTATCTTCAATACAGGTTCTCGCTCCATTTTGATCTCGGCCTCGCCACGGAGAACATTCTCATTGTCGATCTCCAGTACAACAAAGCGGACCTAGTTATCAAGGAGTTTGCCGAGTTTCCTGAAGTCAAGCTTGTTTCAAAATCAATGTTCGCCAATAGTGTAGGCACCTCATGGTCTGGCAACATCCGCTACAAAGACCCACAGGACTCAGCGACTTTCTACTACAATTACGCCGATACAGGATACCTCAGGCTGCATGAACTTCCGTTGTTGGCAGGAAGGAATTTTGAATTCACGCCCTCCGGCAATGTCAAGGACGCCGGGGTCATCCTGAACGAGAAAGCGGTTCATTGGATGGGGATTCAAAATCCAGCGGACGCCATTGGCGAGGAAGTGTTCCTGGACGGTGAAAAAACGACGGTCATCGGCGTGATCCGGGACTTCTATCACAACACCCTAAACAATAACCTCGACAAATTTGCCATACGCTACTACGGCAACATACCGGCCCGCTGGGGCGGGATTGTTAATCTGAAGATTCAATCGGACAATTTGCCGGCACTCATGAGCAAACTGGAAACTTCATGGAAAAAAATCGACCCCGTTCATCCGATCAAGGCCGAGTTTTACGAAGAAAAAATCGCCAATTCCTACAATGAGTTGAAGGCCATGATGAAAGTGGTTGGATTCCTTGCCTTCCTCGCCATTTCCATCGCGACACTGGGCCTTTTGGGCATGGTAGTCTTCACAACAGAAACACGACTCAAAGAAATCAGCATCCGCAAGGTCATGGGTGCTTCTGAAGGAACGCTCGTAGTAATGATGAGCAGGGGATTCATGATACTTGTCCTGACGGCAACCCTCATCGCCATTCCTACGGTCTGGTGGCTTTTCGACAAGACTGTCTTCTCGCGGATGGTTGCGCGGCCGACCGTCGGGTTCTTTGATTTATTCTCAGGGCCCTTGGTGGTGCTTACGATTGCGATCATTGCCATCAGCTCTCAGACATTGCGGGTAGCAAGGGTGAACCCGGCGACGACCTTGAGGAACGAGGAGGGAGACGAGGGGTCAGGGGACAGGGGTCAGGGGACAGGGGTCAG
>CAZJWV010000155.1:0-5484 GCA_964549855.1 uncultured Ohtaekwangia sp.
ACACCGTGGTCGCGGTGAAGACTGACAATATCCCGGGGATCAAAGATGTCGCTGCGTTCAGGAAGGACTATCCCGTGAAACCCACCAAGGATGGCAAACCTGCCAAGGCGGAAAATCGCGGAGTAGTTTTCTTCGGGCCGATTTGGAGCGACCGTGGTGCGCACAACGTGGTCGTCGTGACATCGCAAGACAACAAGGACCGCTGGCTCGTCGAGCTCGACATCGCCGGAGCTCAATTCAAGCCCATCGACCGGCTTCATGATGATGCGTGGGTCGGAGGGCCTGCTGCCGGTTTCGGAGCTGCTACAGTCGGCTGGGTCAACGATCAAACCCTTTGGTTCCTCTCCGAGGAGACCGGGTACTCGCACCTCTACACGTACGACTTCACGACGTCGAAACGTCAAGCCCTCACTTCCGGTATCTGGGAAGTTCAGCGCACTGAGTTGTCGCGCGACAAGAAATATTTCTACCTGCATACCAACGAAGTGCATCCCGGGGAGCGGAACTTCTATCGAATGCCGGTTGGTGGCGGGAAACCGGAGCGCCTGACTCAGCAAACTGGTGCAAATGATGTTGTCGTTTCACCCGACCAGAAGTGGTTTGCCCTGCGGTATTCCTACACCAACAAGCCATGGGAAATTTTCTTGCAAGAGAACAAGTCTGGCGCATTGCCGCAGCAGGTGACCAAGTCACTTTCGCCGGAGTTCTCCTCCTATGCTTGGCGCGATCCTTTGGTCACCACATTCAAGGCGCGTGATGGGGCGAATGTCTACACACGGGTGTATGTGCCTGCTAATCCAAACGGCGCAGCCGTCATCTTCGTGCATGGAGCAGGTTACACACAAAACGCACACAAGTGGTGGGCGAGCTACTATCGTGAATACATGTTCCACAACTTGCTCGCCGACCGCGGGTTCACGGTCCTCGATATGGACTATCGTGCAAGTGCCGGTTACGGCCGCGATTGGCGCACGGGTATCTACCGCTTCATGGGCGGCAAGGACCTGGAAGACAATGTGGATGGTGCGAAATGGCTGGTTGAAAAATACAACGTTGACCCAAAGCGCATCGGAATCTACGGCGGCTCTTATGGCGGATTCATCACGCTGATGGCGATGTTCACCACACCGGATGTGTTCGCGGCCGGCGCAGCACTTCGACCCGTCACCGACTGGGCACACTACAATCACGGCTATACATCCGATATTCTCAATGAACCGGTAACGGACAGTGTTGCCTACTACAAGAGCTCGCCGATCTATCACGCCGCAGGCCTCAAGGGTCACTTACTCATCTGCCACGGCATGGTAGACGTGAATGTTCATTTTGAAGACGCGGTTCGACTCAGCCAACGGCTCATCGAACTGGGAAAGGACAACTGGGAATTGGCCGTTTACCCCGTGGAAGATCACGGGTTTGTGGAAGCAAGCAGTTGGACGGACGAGTACAAGCGTATTCTCAAGCTGTTTGAGACACACCTTGGGAATAGTAAGCGGTAAGCTGTAAGCGGTGGAGTATTTTGAGCTTCAAGACCTAAGTACTGATCCAACCGGGTCTACTGGTCACCGATCACCGCTTACTGCCTTTGCTCTGAATGATAGGTGGGAAGGGACCGTAGCGATGCTGTGACTCGGGAAACGCGTCGGCATAAGGACCGAACGGATGATCGAATGGTTTCTTAGTCAGGTCTGGCCAATCACCGGAGAGGTCACGGGATGGCCTCGACATGGAAGAAATATATGCCGCCACATCCCAGGCTTCTTCCGGTGTCAATACCCTTCCTTTCGAATCGTTTGGCATGTTCGCAAAAATGAAACCCGCCATTCTCGACAGCCTTAGAAGTCCTGCACCGTTGTTGAAACTTGCGTTGCCCCACAGCGGAGGATAAACCCAGCCAGGTCCAACTGCGGCTTTGGTTCCTTCCCCTTCAGGCCCGTGACACCGAGCACACTGAAGGGCATAGACATCTTTCCCCTTTGCGGGATCAGCTGACCGATCAAGGAATGGTACATCGGAGATACCGACGCCTGGGGGTGCGGTGCCCTTTGGTACTTCCCCACCCACCCATTGCAGATACGCAACAATCGCTTTCATTTCATGACTATCGGGCGACAAAGCGGTACCATTCAAGCTTCGCTCTACGCAGTCGTTCACGCGTTTGGTGATTGTTTCGATACTACCAGACCTCTCACGAAACTTGGGATACATGGATGCGACAGCGGAGAAATTGTTTCCCCACGGTTTGGTGCCTGCCTCCAGGTGGCAGTTCTGGCAATTCATCCCATTGGTCATGGGTGCAATACTCCCTTCAGGGCCCAAGTACTTTGCCGTATGTCGCACCAATTCTCTCCCGTACCGGATCAGGTTCCCTTCTGAAGAGTTTGGCATCGCATTGGTATCAGGAGCAACCCACTTGTTTTCGGACTCAGTTGCAATTTTGAATTCAGTGGGCGGCTGGACTATCCCCGTTAACACCAGGACAAACAAAATCATCAGCAGGAGTGTAACCGAGACCGTCCAAATAGCAACGCGGACGACGGCAGCCAGGTGTTCTTCGTCGCGGCGCATACTTATCTGTCCCGGAGTGTGCTCATGGCTTTGGTAAATGCTTGCTTGATAGCCCGACCACGGATGTGGTGCTGGTCCTTGACAATCCATTTTCCGTTGACCATGGTGCCGAGTATGCGGCTCGAGTCTGATGTGTAGACAAGAACAGAAGCCAACTTCGACGCTGGTGACACTTCGACCAGGTGCGAATCGGATTTATACACAACCGTATCCAGTGGAAGGCCCGGAGCAAAATGCTCTTGAACGCCTCTTCCCATAGAAACTCTGCCCGATGTCACAGATTCGTTAATCAGGTAGTGCGCAGCATCGCCTTCAAATGTGTTGCGCCGATTCGTAACCAGCCGTTGCCGGTAGTCGATCATCCGAAGTTCTTCCATGGGGTTGAGCCCGATGTGACTGTCCGTTCCAATGGTCCAACGCCCGCCTTTTTGTACGTATTCTTTCATTCGGAAAATCCCGTCGCCGAGATTCCCTTCTGTCGAAGGGCACAGCACAACCTGGGCGCCGGTTGCGGCAAGGCGATTGAGCTCGTCATCGTCGAGGTGCGTCGAATGAACCAGGTTGAATCGCGAATCGACCGGCAAGTGGTTGAGCACCCACTGCATGGGGCGCTCCTTGCAAAAAGCGAGGCAGTCGGCAACCTCCTTCTTCTGTTCGGCAACATGAATATGAAATGGGAGTTTGCCGGGTGCAGATGAAAGTGTTTTTGGAATTAACTCTAAATCAACTGCCCGAAGGGAGTGAACGCTGAATCCCAACGACGCGTCATCGTATTCGCGAATGGTTTTTGTCGATGCGTCAAGCAAACGAAGGTAGTCGTCGAGGGTTGCCGAGATGAATCGTCGCTGACGGTCCTGTGGTTTCTGTCCAAATCCGCCTTTCTGGTAAAAAACAGGGATCAGGGTAATCCGGATCCCAGCTTGCCGTGCTGCAGCCACAAGCCGATTCCCCATCTCGGCGAGGTTGGTATACGGCTTCCCGTTCTTCTCATGGTGGAGGTAATGAAATTCCGCTACGTGGGTGTATCCATGCCGGAGCATCTCCGCATACAACACGGCAGCGATGGCCTCCACCTGGTCAGGGCTTGCAGACAGCGCCGTTGCATACATCTCTTCCCTCCAAGACCAAAAGTCGTCATCAGTTCCGGGCGGATGAATCTCTGCATGCCCGGCCATGGCGTACTGAAAAGCGTGTGAATGGGCGTTTTGAAATCCTGGTAACGCAAACCCTTCGATGGCTTCTACGGCGGTACCTTCCGTCGGAGGCTGTGACGACAGATACTGTATGATGCCGTTAGCGTCTGTGCCAACATACGCCGGCGTCAGCCAATCTTCCCGCTGGAGAAGTCCTTTGAACCGGACATAGGTAAGCGACTTCATAAAGTGTCGATCAACTTTTCAAAGACTGATTTCAGCAGCGTGCGCATTTCATCCGCTCTTGCTTTGTTATAGCTTAGTTCGGAAGCATCCATGTAATTTACTTTTGTCATTTCAAGCTGCAAGGCGTGCTGTTGGATGTCAGGCCTTCCGAAATGTCGTGTAATGTATCCGCCTTTGAAAGGATAGTTGTGGCGCGTTTCATAGCGCGAGTGGTCAAGCACACCGAGTGTGGCTTCGATAAGTCCGGGCGACGCTGAAGTCCCGTCGGCAGTACCAAGAATCAGATCGGGAAAAGGTTCCTTTTGAATACTTGGCACTACTTGCCGGATGGAGTGGCAATCCCACAATAAGACACGGCCATGGCGACTCAGCAGTCCGTCGAGCAGGAGTTGAACCTGGTCGTGATAAGGCTTGAAGTAAGTGGCTAGTCGCTGTTGTACTTCCTTGCTGCTCACCTGCTTCCTTTTGTCGCGATAGAGCGGCTCACCCACAAAGGTTGTCGTCGGGCAAAGACCGGTGATGAGCCGGCCATCGTGGTAAAGTGGTTTTTCGTCAGGGTTCCGATTCAGGTCGATCACCCATCGCGAGATTCGAGCGGAGATCATTGCGATCCCCATTTCCGGAGCGAAGTCATAGAGTTGGTCGACATACCAGTCTGTGTCATCAGGGGCGGCGGCCAAGGAATCGACAAACTCCCCGCGAAGGGATTCCGGAAACGCGATACCGGAATGTGGAACACTCAGCAGGATGGGAACTTCTATGCCTGAGGCTGGCGTGACACGGAAAACTTCCGTCATCATTTTTTCCCTTTGCACTTCTCTATGGCCGTGTGCGCCGCCTCCCTTGCTATTATGGCGGCGGCCGTTTGTTCCTTAGCGATTGCTTCTTGCCGCCGAGCTTCCTCAAGGTTTCGTTCTGCCATTACACGAGCCTCTTCTGCGATGATTCTTTGCCTGAGCGCTTCCTCAGCGTTCTTTGTCGCGGCGACTTGTTGCATAAAACCGTAGACCATACATACGATCAGCCCGAGAACCAGGATCACAAATCCGAACGCGGCGCGACGCCGAGTGCGGCGGGTGGAGTCCTGAATTTGGGTCAACTCCTCACGGAGTTTGATGAGTTCGCTTTCTGCCATGGGTAGATGGATTAGGGTGGGGAGGGACTGACTACTTTTTTCCTTTGCATTTTGCAAGCGCCATTGCGGCATCTTCCATAGCCTTCACAGCAGCGGCCCTCTGGGCACTGGCAATGGCCTCCTGGCGCCGGGCTTCTTCTGCGTTTCTTTCCGCATCAACGCGGGCCATATCGGCAAGATTTTTCTGTCTGAGTGCCTCTTCGGCATTTTTTGTGGCAGCGACTTGCTGTACGAAAGCGTACAACAGGCAAAGAATCAGCGCAAAAACCAGGATCACAAAACCAATGGCAGCGCGGCGGCGAGTCCGGCTAGTTGAGTCCTGAATTTGTTTCAGCTCCTCCCGGAGTTTGATAAGCTCGTTGTTGTCAGCCATAGGATTTGGGATTTGGTACTTGGGATTTG
>CAZJWV010000156.1:0-5411 GCA_964549855.1 uncultured Ohtaekwangia sp.
CGCACGCATCGTCATTCATCCTAAAAATCCAGATATCCTGCTCGTTGCCGCCCAGGGGGCCGTCAATGGACCCACACAGGACAGGGGTATTTATAAATCCACCGATGGCGGCGTTACCTGGAAAAAAGTGTTGTTCGTCAACGAGCTCACGGGATGTTCCGAACTCTCGATGGACATGCAGAACCCGCAGGTGATCTACGCCGCCATGTGGCATCACCAACGCCTGCCGTGGAAAGTGATCAGCGGTGGGCCAGGCAGCGGTCTTTATAAGAGCAGCGACGGAGGCGAAACGTGGGAGAAAATCCACAATGGCCTTCCCAAAGAGCTTGGCAAAATGGGGATCTCGGTGAGTCGCGCAAACCCGGACAAGGTCTATGCACTTATCGAGAGCGACACAGAGAAAGAGCAAGGAGGGCTGTTCGTCTCAAACAACGCCGGCAAGAACTGGTCGAAGGTAAGCAGCGACCACAGGCTGGTGCAGCGGGCGTGGTACTATATCGAAGTTTATGCCGATCCGCAGAATGAAAACATCGTCTACGTGATGAGCGCACCGGCCCTTCGTTCCATCGACGGCGGCAACACGTGGGAGAATATCTATGGCCCGCACGGCGACTACCACGACGTGTGGATCAATCCCAGGAACAACAAGAACATCGCCATCGCCGACGATGGTGGCGTTGGAGTATCGTTCAACAACGCAAAGTCATTCTCTTCCGAGAACAATATGCCGACGGCGCAGTTTTACCGTGTGATCGCCGACAACAACTTTCCCTATCGTCTTTATGCCGGGCAGCAGGACAATTCAACTGTGCGAATTGCAAGCCTTGCCCTGGGACGGTACAGCATCGGTCGCGAGAATTGGACCTACACAGCGGGAGGGGAGAGCGCTTTCCTCGCTTTCGACCCTGACGCCCCTGACGAAGTGATGGGAGGCAGCTACCTGGGGACCATCGAACTCCTTAGCCACAAGGCAGACGCGAGCACGAGTATCATGGCGGCGCCCATCCAATACCTGGGCCGCGAAACCAAGGATATGAAATACCGCTTCAACTGGAACGCACCCATCATCTGGTCGAAGCACGAGCCTGGCACATTCTATCATGGAGCCCAACTGTTATTGCGCACACGCGACAAGGGACTGAGCTGGGAGGAGGCATCACCCGACCTCACCAAGAATGAAAAAGAAAAGCAAGGCAAAGGAGGAGGACCTTATACCAACGAAGCCGTGGGTGCTGAGAACTATGGCACCCTGGCGTATGTCGTCGAGTCACCCACAGAGAAGGGAGTGATTTGGACGGGGAGCGACGATGGCGTGGTGAGCCTTACCCGTGACGGAGGAAAAACATGGGTGAATGCTTTCAAGACCTTGCCGGAGTGCCTGGTGAATGCTATCGAGGTTTCACCTCACGATCCGGCCACTGCATACATTGCGACAACACGTTACAAGTTCAACGACTTCGCTCCGGGAATTTATAAAACATCCGACTACGGGAAGACCTGGGTTGCGATTAACAAAGGGATTCCTTACGGTGCATATACGCGGGTCGTTCGCGAGGACCCGGTCAAGAAAGGTTTGCTCTTTGCAGGGACAGAACTGGGGATGTACATCTCCTACAATGGAGGCATATCATGGCAATCGTTCCAACTCAACTTCCCCGTTGTTCCTGTCACAGACCTGCTCATTAAGGGCAGCGATCTCATTGTCGCTACCATGGGCCGGTCGTTCTGGATTCTGGACGACCTGGGTCTCATCCGGCAGGTAACACCCGGTGACGAGACGTTTAAGCTCTACAAGCCCGAGGATGCGGTAATCGGAAACTGGGGAAGTCCGCTGAGCAACTCCTCAGTTGAAGGGTTCACCGGTCTGAGTGAATTCGAAGGCATCAACCCGGCCAACGGCGTAGTGATATACTATCACCTTCCCAAATTGCCTGATTCGGTTCATGTGACCCTGGAGATCAAGGATGCGCAAGGCAGCCTGGTTCGGTCTTACACTTCCAAAGCGGACGATAAATTTGAGAGTTACCCTGGCGGTCCGCCGGCGAATCCAACACTCGCTAAAGCGAAAGGGTTGAACCGCCATGTGTGGGACATGCGATACCCGATCATGCTGGGCACACCGCGCGCGTATGTTGAAGGTGGCTACCGTGGTCACAAGGCTTCACCTGGAAGTTATTCGGCAACGATCAAGTACGCCGGCAAGGAGAGCAAGGCCGACATCAAGATTCTGCCTAACCCACACTATCCCACCACGCCTGCTGTCTACGATGAGTACCATACCTTCATGCAAAGCATGGAGACGAACATCAACGCCATGCACAAGCGCGTGACGGATATGCAGAAGGCGCGCAACCAGATTGAGGCGGTTATCAAAGAGATGGGGGATCAAACCAAATTCGCAGCCCTGAAAAAAGAAGGGGAGGCGCTCACCAAGAAGATGCTGGCCTGGGATGGGGATATGGTCCAAAGAAAATCGAAAGCCTATGACGACGTGGATAACTTCGAGAACAAGTTCTCAGCCAACTACCTGTACCTGGTCAACCAGACCGAGAGCGATCTTCCACGCGTCAACAAACCCAATCGCGACCTGAAGGCCGAACTGGACAAGAAGTGGGCGGAACTCGAAGGACGCGCTAAGGCAATTATGGAAACCGAGGTAGTTGCCTACACGAAGAAGCTGTGGGAAGCGGGGATAGGAGCAGTTTACTGATAGTAACGTCCACACACGGGCGTAAGCAACCTTCCCACCTTCGGACACCGTTGTCCTGTGGTGGACGGTTATGTGGCCTTGACGTATTGAATGCAAAGCCCATCGCTAGACTAGGGTTGGTATGCTTCTTGGCATGTTTCCTCATTAAGCCGGCCACAACATGCTCTCCAACTACCTAAAAATCGCATTCCGCAACCTCCTGCGGAACAAGGTTTTCACCATCATCAACGTTGTCGGGCTTTCCGTCGGCGTCGCTTCATCACTCATCATTTTTCTTTACGTCCAGGAGGAGCAGTCCTACGACAAGTTCTTCCCTGAATATGAGCGGCTCTACCGCATGGTCGAGGAGCGCAAGTACCCGGACCGGCTCGCCCACTTTACCATGATCCCATCGGGCTATGCGACGATCCTGGCCGAAGAAATCCCGGAAGTTGAGGTAGCCACGCGCCTCGTTGGCTTTCCGAACTTCAATACGACGGTTCGATACAAGGACAATGTGTTTTCAGAGAACTATTTCTTCGCCGCAGACTCAAATTTCTTCGACGTATTTCCCTTCCGGCTGATCAAGGGCAATGCTGAAAGGGCACTGCACCACAGCACAACCATCGTACTCACAGAATCGACGGCCAAGAAGTACTTCGGTGACGAAGAGCCGATCGGCAAGATGCTGCAGATTTTTGGCATCGACCTCGAAGTTGTCGCCGTGATGGAAGACGTTCCCGTCAATTCCCACTTGAAATTCGACGCGCTCACATCCGCCAGTGGTATTGATTTTATTCGAAACCCCAATTTTTATATCGCCGGGACCTTCACGTATCTACGGCTGCGCCCAGGAGCAAGTCCCGCTGCCGTGGAACAGAAGATGCCGCCGCTTGTAGAGAAGTATGTGGCGAGCGAGATTGAAAGGGATACCGGTATCGCCTACAAGAAATACATCGCCGATGGCAATGGCTACACCTTTCTCCTTCAGGCACTCGGTGACATTCACCTTACCTCGCATCGGGTTAATGAAATAAAGGCCAACGGCAGCGCTACAGCGGTAAACGTGCTCATATTCATCTGTATTCTTATCCTTGTTATTGCAGGGATCAACTTTGTCAACCTGGCTACGGCACGGTCCGCTGAGCGAGCCCGCGAGGTAGGCGTGAGAAAAGTGCTGGGATCGCTCCGTCGACAACTCATGGGACAGTTTCTCGCAGAGTCATTGCTCATCAGCGTGCTGAGCATGGTCATTGCCGTAGTTGTCGTAGAGGTTTCTTTGACTTATTTCAACTCGACCTACAACAAGCATTTGTTCCTTGTCGGAAATGTTCCAGCCATTGTCATTCTTTTTTTTACCACGCTTGTCCTTGGCCTTGCCTCCGGCCTTTACCCGGCCTTCTACATCTCAGCACTCAAGCCGGTACAAGTACTTAAGGGGAAGTTCCAGCGCTCCGCAGCAGGGAATCTCCTCCGCAATGGTCTTGTCATCTTCCAGTTCACCATTTCGGTGATCTTGATTTCTGCTACAATTGTCGTCTACGACCAGTTGGAGTACCTCGACAGCAAATCGCTGGGCTTTGAAAAGGAAAACCTGGTAGTCGCCGAACACAACAGCAACAGGAATGAGTCAGAGGGGGTTCAGGGCCGGATTCGCAACATACCTGGAGTGGTTAGCGTGGGGTCGGGGAGTGCCGTTCCAGGAGGTTACTACTATGGTGTACTTTTCAAGCAGCCCGGCTCAGAGGCTGTCTTTACACCAAAAGGCTTCAATGCCGATGATCATTATTTTGAAACCATGAAGATTCGTGTCCTTGAAGGGCGCGTCTTCAGCCAGGAGTTTGACGATTCACTCTCCGTAGTCGTCAACCAGCGTGCGGTGAAAGCGTTGGGACTGACAAGCCCGGTGGGTGCCAAATTGATAAACAACCCTACACCAACTACCTCAGTGACATACACGATTGTCGGTGTTGTTGAGGATTATAATTACGAAAGCCTCCACCTCGAAGTAGCTCCTCTGGTCATCATGAGCACGGAAAGCAGCTTCTCCTTCCAAAGTGTAGTTCTCGCCCGCATTGAGTCCGACCGTTTCGAGCCGGCCATCGCGCAGATGCAGGAGATTTGGAAGGAGATGTTCCCCAACGAACCCTTCAACTACAATTTCCTCGACAACCGGCTAGCCAGGATGTATGCTTCTGAACAGGCATCCGGCAGTCTTTTGACAACCTTCACACTCATCGCGATTATTGTCGCTTGCGTTGGCCTGTTTGGTCTAACGGCGTACACCGCCAACCAGCGCACGAAGGAAATCAGTGTTCGCAAAGTGTTGGGAGCATCTGCAGCAAGCATTGTACAGTTACTTTCCCGAGACTTCGCACTGTTAGTCGCCATTGCCCTCGCTATCGGCGCCCCTGTGGCGTGGTATTTCCTTGATCAATGGCTCCAGGCCTTTGCCTTCAGGATCAGCCTGGGCGTCAAGCCCTTTCTTTACGCTGGAGTCATCCTGGGGATTTTCACGATGATTACGATAAGCTACCAGGCGGTCAAGTCTGCGCTAGTCAATCCGGCACAAACTCTCAAGGAAGACTGAGTAGGAAACTGGAAATTGGAAATTAGAAACTAGGAGACTGCCCTAATTTCTAATTTCCAGTTTCCAATTTCTTACCCTCCAATCGTTAGCTTTACCCTACCTATTTACCCAGTATGGCAAAGCAAGCTAGTA
>CAZJWV010000157.1:0-5391 GCA_964549855.1 uncultured Ohtaekwangia sp.
TAGGTGCCGACATCCGTGTAAAGAGCACCTTGCGACTCCATCAGCCTCAGGTTATTGACTTCCCACCCGGAAGGGAATACATGATGCAGGGCCAGGTTCTTGTAGACGCCCCGCAAGCCCGGATTCGTGACAATCACCGCCACCACGAATGTCGTTCCCTGTTCGATGCCGGCAGGATCGAGCGTACTTCCCTCGCGAGTGGAATAGGTTACTGCCATGGAAAGATTATTCTCTACAGCTTCCTCTTGAGAGCGAGAGGGTGTGCCTCGGGTTATCGCTCGAACGAAGGCTATGCCTTTCGAGGTATTGGTGAACTTGATCGCCCCGTCGCCTTTATCTTCGATGGCCAAGTCAATTTGCGCCATGGGCATCTCTGACTGGACATTTTCATCTTTCCCTTTGTAGCTGTAGGTAAAAGTAATTGGCCCGCGAGTGTCCAGTCCCGTGAATGAGGCAAGCGCCTTGAGACACCACGCGATATCCTGCGTACTCCACCAATAGCCGGAATTACTCAACGACGTTGAAATTGACTTGACCAGGGCAGCACCTTTCTCGCGCTCACCGATGAGGGTCAGGGTCTCGAGGATAATGGCTTCGTCACGAAGATTGGAACCGTAAGTGTAGGCCAGCTCGCGATAAGGCTTCACCGTAGTGGCCAGTTTTGCGATGTATTCTTTCGCTGCTTCCTTCTGACCAGCACGTGCGTAAGCCGCGGCGAGCATCCACGCTGCAGTGGGCGGCATGGAACTCGCTTCGCGCATTCTATTCATGGCTCCCATATCGGGTTCACCTGAATGCGCAAGCGAATACAGCCTGTAGGCCTGGATGAGATCAGAACCAGGAGCTTGTCCCGACCGCCGCCACGCTTGCGCCTTGGTACGCTGGTAACCTTTCCATCGACGCATGAGGTCGTTGGGTACGAAGTATCCCTTAGCCTCCGCCTCGATGAGGAAGTGCCCGGCATAGGAAGTTGACCAACTGTCGGCGTCATCGCCACCTGGCCAGTATGCAAAACCTCCATCGTTGGTTTGGAAGGATCGGATGCGCTGTATGGCGGCAGTTACGTTTGCGCTGACCTGGGCTTTCCGCGTTGGACCGAGTGGCACAAACCGGTCGAGGTTTAATTGGCCGAAGGCGGCTGAAGTGGTCTGTTCGATACACCCATAGGGATAGTGTATCAGGTAATCCAACCGTTGGCCAAGGTTGATAGGCGGAATGTTGCTCACTTCAAGGAGTGCGGTGTTGGTGCCGGCCAGGCCCGAAGGTGTCACGCTTCCATTCCACGACTGACCAGCCTCTACAACTGCTTCAGTCACACGGGTTATCGGTTGACTGGGATTGCGCACCTCTATGGAGAGGTCGTCCGTGGCGGTTGCATTTCCGGAGGTTGCCTTGATGATGATGCGTGCTATCCCTGTTTCTGCTTTTGCAGAAAGATCAAACTCCGTAGTCATGTCATCCTCATTCATGACGATGGATTGAGAGGCCGCGCCTGTGAGCGTCACCGGTCCCTCGACACTGACTTCGACTTTGACATTCTTGATGCCTGGCTCCATGCGGAAGAGTGTAACCGGCAGTCTTAATTGTTCCTCCGGTCCAAGCACCCTCGGCAGCGTGGCCAAAACCATGAGCGGTTTACGAACCGGCGTGGTCTTCTCTGTCTTGCCATACGCGCCCTCGTAGCCGGCCACAACCATCGTGCGAACCGAACCTACGTAGTTTGGCATGACAAAACTGTGCTCGTTGCTTCCTCCATCGAGGGTGAAGGGCCCCATGAATTTGACGACAGGTTTGAAGCGGTTGCTTTTCTTGTTGCCCTCCTTTCCGGCGATTTCATTGTCGCCGCCGATGGCTAGCAGTCGTTCCACCTGGCCGCCAAAGGCGCCCATCACTTCGTTGAAGAGATCCCAGGTCTTTACACCGAGAGCTTCGCGGGCATAAAACGTCGTCCAGGCATCCGGTGTCTTGAAACGCGTGAGGTCGAGCAAGCCGTCTTCGACAACGGCGACGGTATACGTCATCTTGCGGTTGCCGGCTTCGCCAACTTTTACCGTCACCTTCTGGCCGGGTTCAAGAACATCCGGCATGGTGATGGTGGGAGCGAGGTGCGTTTGCGGATCTTCCACGCGAACGGGAATCACCCCATACATGCGGATCGGAAGGTCGTTCTTCGTTTGGGCATGGGGTTGCAGCAGCGTGACATAAACAAAAGAGTTTGGTGCCATTTCCGGTTTTGCATCCAGCGTGATGGTGTTGTCACCTGCCTGCACAGTTACCCACTGTGATTCAAGCACGCGAGAACCGTTCTCCACAGTAACTAGTGCCCGGCTATTGGCGCTGCCCGGCACCGTGAGCGTCATTTTTTCGCCCGTCTTGTAAAGTTCCTTGTCGGCGAAGAACGATAGCATGGTGGCTCCATCACGTCCTTCCTGTTGCCGGCCAGCCCAGCCCGGCCAGTCGATGTAAACAACTTTCCCCGTGACGTGACCAGAGACAGGATCTTTAGCGCGAAGCAAGAAACGTCCCCATTGAGGATACTTGATCTTGAACGCCCAGGTGCCTTTCCCATTTACCGTGCGGGTGGTGCCCGATTCTATTGATTCTTCAAATTGTTCTTCCATGTACTGGGCATCTCCACCTTCAGAGGCATCCCACCACCATCTCCAGTTCAATTTGTGAAGCGACATCTGAACACCGTCACGGGAGACAGGGTTGCCATCGGCATCTACAGTGACAACGTCAGCCAGGTGCGTTGTATCTGTAACGAGCATTCCACGCCTCTTGTCACCGGCAGGAAGCCGAACACCAACGAATGAGGTGTAGGGATAAAAAGGCACACTAAACCGGTCAAGGCTGTAGTTGCCTCCGTCTTCAAAGACCTTTCCCCGCAGTGTCGCGGTGAGGGCCCCCGGCGCATTTTCTTCACTTTCGATGGAGAAGTTTACCGTGGCGTGCCCTTCGCCATCGGTGCTGCCCTCAAAGATGCGCTGATCCTCAGCGGTGAAAGCAGTGAATGGGTTATCAAACTCATAATCCGGGTACTTCTCAAACTTTGTATCGCCCTTGGTCAACAACAAGTCGAATTCGGCTTTGAGATTTCTCCCCGGATTGCCGGTGAGCCAATTCACCTTCAGGTCTCCGCTGACGTCCGGGTCCGCTGCGGTGAGCTTGTCGCGGTGGAGGTCAAGGGTAATTTTTAACCGGTTGGGTTTGACGGCTTCAATCCGTACTTGCCGGGTGAATGAGGCGGGGCCCACCTTGGCCCGGGCAATCCAGTTTCCGGTAGGGGCATCATCTGCAGTGGCACAAGGGAAAGTGTAGAAACCGTTCACTGAGCTTGATCTTACGACCCGTGTGGTCACTTGCCCAATTGGGTTTTCCAACTCGAATACTACAGGATGGTTGTCGGGGAGTTTGCGGTTCTTGCTTTCCAGGATGAAACTCAGGTAGAGCGAGTCGCCGGGACGCCAAACGCCTCGCTCACCGTAGAGGAAGCCCTTGAGTCCACCGTCAATTTTTTCGCCTGAAATATTGAAGTTGCTCAGGCTGAGTGCATCTCCGTCAGTCACCTTGAGGTAGCCCCGCTGCTCACCAGATTTGGCAACGACAAAAGCAGGAGGCTGGGTGGTTGAGATCACCACCTTGCCATCCGACCCTGTTGACCCTGACCCAAGCGGCTGCTGCTGGAAGTCGAACAATTCAACGCCGACACCGGACATGGGCTCGGTCGTTTTGAGATCTGTTGCGAAAACCAGGGTGTTCCCGTCGCTGCCCCGCTTCGAAAGAAGTCCGAGGTCGGAAGCGATGACGTTGCGCCTGATGCCGCGCCTTTCCATATAGTAAGTCTTGTGGCATGGGTTGTCGCGCTGCCTCCAATCGTATCCGGGTTCCCAGTAATCTTCATACTCGTCCCAGCTCGTTTGCTCCAGGCCCTCGCTTGCCCATTCGTTGCCATCAATGAACCCTTCGTCTTCATCAACGAAAGCCGTATCGCACGGGTAAACGGAGTGACGGCGTTTCATCGAGAGATTTACCTGATAGATTGCTCCGGGTTCCGTCTTTATCAACGTGGCCAGGTCCAGGGTATACCGATTCCATTTGCCGAGGTCGTTGGCGCCGGCATTGTCCAGTTGAATGGTTTTTGTCAAGACAGGCTTTCCGACCCGATGCATCTCATAACTTCCGCTCAGGTCATTTACTTGTAAGAATTGTAAAACATTGGTTTCGTAGACTCTCACGATTCGTAGATCAACGGCCTTCAGGTTCACTGCTTCGAAGGGCAGTACTAGTCCATTGGTACTTGGGAGGATGGAACCATTGCCGGTGAATCTGATTTCCGGTTTGATGGCTTCAAAGAGCAGCTCGAATCGAAGACTCTCTTTCAGTTTGTATTTGAGTACATTTTGAACACCGGCCTCCACGATCAGCGTTTGAGTGCCGTTCTGCTTCACGGAAGGGTAGACCATTACCAGGTTGTCGCGCACATCAAAATCAAGGGAACGAACATTCCCCATCGTGATGAGGCCTTGCAGAGATTGCTTCTCGTTGAGCGGATCGGAGAACTGTATCACCACGTAAGGGTTGCCGCCTGGCTCAACCCGTGCGCTGATCACTTTGAAATCAGCCAACCCCGGAATCTCTACAGGCATTTCATCGGTGCTATTGACGCCTATCGGGCTGCCGGTTAGTGCGATGGTGACGGTGCTTGCTTTTTCGCTGCGGGTTACGTCCTCTACAACGAAGTCATGTTGCTTGCCATCGGCGGAGTGCGCCCAGGTAATCTTCAGGGCCTTGGTTTCCTGTCGGGCAGACACCACTTGCTCTACAGCCGCAGACTCGGCATAGTCGGCCGTTACGAGAACGGCTTCAATCTTTTGCCGACCAAGTTCAGTTTTCACATACGCCTTCACGTTGTTGACCGTGACTTCAAAATTCTGTTGGTAGACCTGTATGTTGAAAGTGAATGTTTTCAGCTCGTTGGGTACAGTCATCACGGAGGAAAGCTTGAATGATACTTCATACGAGCGGCCGGATTCGAGGCGGTTGTCAGGCTTGAACCGAATGGTGCGGCGATCCTGCCACAATGCTGTTCCCTTCACCGACGGGGAGAAAGAGAATAGGCCTGCGTCGGCAGACTGTCCCACCTCAGAAAACTCAACGATATCCTTGGACAGGCTTATGGAAATACTTGAACCCGAACCAATGACACCGGATGTGTACCCGGAGACGTACTCCGCGAAGGCAGGATTGACCTGGTCTGTGGAAGGACCTACGGGTTGCTTTTTGGAACACGAGGCAAGCAGCAAGATGCAAAGAGCGGCGAGCCGAATTGGGTAGGTTTTCATATGGCTTAGGTTGGAGTTCGAAGTAAGTGAATATTTTATTATGCAT
>CAZJWV010000158.1:0-5343 GCA_964549855.1 uncultured Ohtaekwangia sp.
CAATCACTAGGGTTCATCCGCATATGGGGCAACGTACCCCAGGCGAGGATCATGACCGTGCTCATGCACGGAGGCGACGAGCGCCTCGTGATACGCAACCTAACCAAGGGAACAACTCTTGAGCCCTACTTTGAAATTATCTCGATCCTTCTTGTGCTAGCAATGGCGTTGCCGCCGATCGTTGCCTCATTCATCGCTGTCCGAAACCGTTTCGGGTGGTTGTACAATGTCGGCTTTATGGTGCTTCCCCTGCTGGTGATGGGTGCCTACGGGTTTTTTTTCCTGAACTGGTTGTTGCTCGAGCGGCACTTCCTGGCAGATCCCTGGCTGATGGGGACGCCTTTGTTTATAACTTTACACACTTTGGTGGTGGCGATTATGCTCCTTGTGTGGTTCAGAAAAGATCTATGCACTATTTGCGATGAGCAATCTGGACGGCAATAACCCAGACGCAAAATGGGAAGAGACATCCTACGTACAAGATGATGTTACCACCGCAATGACGCGAAGTCGCTAAGGGCCGCAAAGCGCTTTGCGAAACTTTGCGCCCTTGCGCCTTTGCGGTGGTTACTCACTCTACAATCGAAAGCCTTATCTTCATACCCTTGAACCCACTACCATGAAACGGCTTTTCATGACAATCATCGCAGGCTTAATACTTGGCTGCACTACCAAACCTGCCGACCAACCACCACCCCCGGAACAGAAATGGACGTGGTCAGTCGAGCGACTGGAGAAGGCTGTTGGCCAGGTGCGCGCAGGGCGCGACCTGACTCCGAAAAGCTGGCCAAACGGTGCAAAGGTGGCGGTACTTCTGTCTTTCGATGTAGACAATGAGACGATTGCGTGGTGGGAGGGAGAGCCAACCATCTCCGACCTGTCGCGGGGAGAATATGGCTCACGGGTGGCCTTGAAACGAGTGGTAGATCTATTGCTAGCTGAAAATGTTCCAGCCAGTTTCTTTATCCCTGCATTGAGCCTCCACCTGGTTCCCCGGATGGCGGACGAAATCAAAAGGCTACCCCGGCATGAATTCGCAGTGCATGGGTGGATCCACGAAAGGAATACGCAAGTACCCCCTGAGAAAGAGCGTGAGTTCATCGTCAATGCCCAAAAGAAATTGATAGAGCTCACCGGCGAGACACCGGTCGGCTACCGCGCACCCTCGTGGAACTTCAGTCCTGTCACACCCCAGATCATCATGGACATGGGGTACATCTACGAAAGCTCCATGATGTCTGATGACCGGCCCTATGAACTGGTGGTGGGTGGTAAGCCGACAGGAATAGTGGAATTGCCCGTTGAGTGGATCCTTGACGATGCCCCGCTGCTTGACCCGAGGGGTGACCGCTACTCCGGCCCGCGCGAGTGGCTGCAGGTGCAGAAGGATGAATTCGATGTTGCCTATGAAGAAGGGACGATGTTTTTGCTTACGATGCATCCTCACTACATCGGTCACCGATCGCGAATTGTCGTTTTGAAAGAGTTGATCAACCACATCCAGTCAAAAGGCAATGTGTGGTTTGCTACCCACAAGGAGGCGGCAGAGTATGTGAGGGAGCAGGCTGGGATGAAATAAACAAATCCCAAATCTCAAATCTTTAGAATATTTCTAGGCAAAATGCAAAGCGTGAACCATGGAATACTTTAAGTCCGTCGAAAAAGTGAAGTATGAGGGTGTCGATACTGACAATCCCTTCGCCTACCGATGGTATGACGAGCGCAAGGTGATCGGCGGGAAAACCATGAAAGATTGGTTGCGGTTTGCTTGCGCTTACTGGCACAGCTTCTGTGGAACAGGCGCAGATCCTTTTGGAGTGCCCACACACATTCACCCTTGGGATAAGAAGAGCGACGCGATTGAGCGGGGAAAAGACAAAGCAGATGCCGCTTTCGAATTCATGACCAAGTTAGGCTTGCCATTCTACTGTTTTCACGATTACGATGCTGTTGATCATTCTGGAACACTGTCGGAGAACGAAGGCAGGCTCCAAAAAATCACAGCGTACCTGGTGGAGAAACAGAAAGAGACGGGAGTAAAGCTTCTTTGGGGAACGGCCAATCTCTTCTCACATCAGAAGTACATGAATGGTGCGGCGACCAATCCCGACTTTCAGATTGTATCGCATGCCGGGGCACAAGTAAAGGCGGCCATCGATGCCACCATTGCTTTGGGGGGCGAGAACTATGTATTCTGGGGGGGCCGGGAAGGATACATGAGCTTGCTCAACACAAACATGAAGCGCGAAAAAGAGCACTTCGCCCGATTCCTTCATATGGCAAAAGACTACGCGAGGCGAAATGGGTTCAAGGGCACATTCCTCATCGAACCCAAGCCCTGTGAGCCCATGAAGCATCAATACGACTACGACTGTGAGACTGTGATTGGCTTTCTTAGGCAGCACGATCTACTCGGTGATTTCAAACTCAACATTGAAGTCAACCATGCCACGCTGGCCGGACATTCCTTTCAGCACGAACTTCAAACTGCCGCAGATCATGGCTTACTGGGATCGATTGATGCCAACCGCGGGGACTATCAGAATGGATGGGATACGGATCAGTTTCCAAACAACATCACCGAAGTCACCGAAGCAATGCTTGTCATTGTGGAGGCCGGCGGCCTGAAGAGCGGAGGCATCAATTTCGACGCGAAGGTCCGCAGAAATTCGACGGACCTCGAAGACCTCTTCCACGCCCACATCGGCGGGATTGATTCGTTTGCAAGGGCGTTGGTTACCGCCCATGCTATCCTTGAAAAATCAGAGTATAAAAGTCTGCGAAAGAACCGATACAGCAGTTTTGACAATGGCTCCGGGAAGAACTTTGAAGAAGGCAAGATGAAGCTGGAAGATCTAAGAGCCTATGCCCTTGAACACCCGGATGCAACAGCAACCAGCGGAAAACAAGAATTTTTTGAGAACATCATCAATCGTCATTTGTAAACAGCCGCCGGCAAACCCGGGGGCTTCATTTTCAAATCTTCAAATCTTCAAATTTTCAAATTGCTCCTCCTCGGCATTGACCTCGGCAGCTCGTTCGTAAAGGCATCCATCATTGATGGTGAAACAGGCCGTTTGGTTGGCTTTGGTTCTTCGCCTTCAATCGAAATGACCATCGCTCGCCCAAAAGAGAATTGGGCAGAGCAAGACCCCGAGTTGTGGTGGAGCAATGCCGTCGGGGCCATTCACGCTGCTATCGCGAAAAAACCAGCAGTGGCAAACTCAATCGGAGCCATCGGTATTTCCTACCAGATGCACGGACTGGTTGTCGTTGACAAGAACCAAGCAGTGCTGCGTCCATCCATAATCTGGTGCGACAGCAGGGCTGTCCAGATTGGCGAGGATACATTTCAGGCGCTCGGACCGAACTACTGCAACGGAAACCTCCTGAATTCACCTGGCAATTTCACGGCCTCAAAGTTGAAATGGGTAAAGGACAATGAGCCGCGGGTGTACGAAAGGATTTACAAGGCCATGCTGCCCGGCGACTACCTGGCCATGCGACTCACTGGTGAGATCGCGACAACTGACTCAGGGTTGTCGGAGGGGATCATGTGGGACTATCAGAAGCAGTCGCTTGCCGATCGGTTGTTTGAGCATCTTAAGCTCGATCGCTCACATATCGCCAACGTGGTCCCAACTTTTTCCTTGCAGGGGAACCTCACTGACAAGGCAGCCACCGAACTGGGTTTGAGAAAGGGGATACCCATTGGCTATCGCGCAGGCGACCAGCCGAACAACGCTTTTGCACTCAACGCGCTCCAGCCATGGGAGATGGCCGCTACAGCCGGAACCTCAGGTGTTATCTACGCCGTCACCGACAAACCTGTTGCTGATCGTGAGGGAAGGGTCAATACGTTCCTGCACGTCAATAACACAAAAGAAACGCCTCGCCTTGGAGTGCTAATGTGCGTCAACGGGGCGGGTGCGATGTACAGCCGGCTTCGGCGCACGATGTCTTCCTTGAAAGGGGAATTGATCTCCTATGAACATCTCAACGCCTTGGCGGCACAAGCCCCCGTGGGCTCCGACGGGTTGTACTTCATTCCGTTCGGAAACGGAGCAGAGCGGATACTGAAGAACAAGGAGCCAGGTGCGAGCATGCATGGACTTGATCACGATCGGCACCACGAATCGCATCGTTGCCGGGCCACGCAGGAAGGCATTGCGTTCGCGCTCGCTTATGGCCTCGAACTCCTTCGCGGGATGAATATGGAATCAAAGGTCATCCGTGCGGGCCACGCAAACCTGTTTCTGAGTGAAGTGTTTTGCGAAACATTCGCGAATGTTTCTGGCGTGACTCTGGAGCTATACAACACTGATGGGTCACAGGGGGCCGCAAGAGGGGCGGGGGGGGGGGTTGGATACTACAAGACTCCGCGCGAGGCTGTTGGGAGTCTTACTTTGATCAAAGCATATGGACCAGGTCGCGATCGCAGTATGTGCCTGGAAGCATTCGGGACTTGGAAAGCGATCCTGGCGAAGGTGAATTCCGGATAAGAACTTTAGGTGCCAAGCGCGCGGGCTCCCTGGCCACTACGTGCGGCCATACATCCATGGCTAGCGTATTTCATATGACCGCCCCGGTTGAGTCTTGAATTCAATGATTCCATTTGGAAGCTTCGCATACTTAATCGACTTCCCATTGCTTGTTACTTTTACCAAAGGGCTTGACCTAATCCGGCAAACTTCCCCTGCCATTGACAAGATGGTCAACCGAACCACTTTTTTGTCCTTCCACGCAAAGTTCAGTTCAAATGCGCCACGCGTCCGCACGCCATTGAATTCGCCCTCGCTCCATTCATCGGGTAGAGCAGGGAGGAGATCAATGAACCCATCGTGCGATTGCATGAGCATTTCGGTAATCCCCGCCGTAACGCCGAAGGTTCCGTCCACCTGGGGAGCCGTAAAGCACAGGGCAAACATGTTCGTACAGCTCTGTTCTTTCAAATAGCCTTTGTAGATTTTGTTAGACCTGTTGCCGTCACCGAGGCGCGCCCACAAGGCCATCTTCCAGGCCCGGGAAAAACCTGTCGAGCCGTCCCCGCGCTCTTCCAACACCTTCTTATAGGCTTCGGTTAATTCGGGAGTTCGCTTTTCGTACAATACCTTCCCAGGATACAGACCGTACAGGTGGGAGAAGTGACGGTGGTTCTCCTCCAATGATTTCCAGTCATCCGCCCACTCTTGCAACGAGCCGTTAGATCCGATTTGTGGCGGTACCAGTTTTGCCCGCGCACTCTTGACTTCGGTAACCAAAGTCGAATTTCTTTTCAGGGCCGCCGATGCCTCGAGATAGTACCCAAACAGGTCGTATAAGATCTGCATATCGATGGATGAC
>CAZJWV010000159.1:0-5266 GCA_964549855.1 uncultured Ohtaekwangia sp.
TGATTTTGACTTTGACGATGCTTTTGATTTGTCGGCTTGTATTTGGTTGAGGTAGTTTTCAAGGGCGTCGAGTTTCTTGTTCCAGAACTGCCGGTATTGTTCGACCCAGTGGGAAACCTCGTTGAGCTTTTCGAGCCTTGCCTCGCAGTACCGTTCCCGCCCCTGGGGCCGCATGGTGATCAGGCCGCACTCGGTCAGCAACTTGATGTGTTTCGAAATGGCAGGCCGGCTTACATCGAAATTCCCGGCGACAGAATTCAAGTTCTGCGGCTTGTGGGCCAGCAGGTGGAGGATCTCCCGCCGTGTGGGATCGGCAATAGCCTGGAATACATCTCTGCGCATGGTTGTTTGTGTAACTGTTCGGTTACAAATGTAATGTAACCGAACAGTTACACAAGAGAATGCACAGAAAAAATTTGCGATTACGTTTCTGTATGAAATTTCGCGGTAGGGGCGTTGGGTTTTAGCAGCTTCGGGTGCATTTGGGGCTCCTCTCTTTGATTGAGGAGTCCAAACAAAGAAAGACCAAAGCCCAGCACCCAATGCAGAATGCCTAACGCTCGGTTCGTAGCAGGAGAGTCTAACCAGTGATTATGCAGGGGCGGTGCCTTGACTATCGGGCTATGATGAGCTTCCGGGTTATCCGCCGACCATCAGCCAGTTCCAATGTGACGATGTAAACCCCGGCAGATAGATGGCTAAGGTCCAATTCCTGGGAGAGGCTATTATGCCCTGACAGGATTTCTTGCTGGGCGAGACGCCTGCCCGAAGTATCCAGGATATAAATTGTCCCGGCTGCAATTTCCGCGGGGTATTGTAACCTGAAGTTCCCTTGAGTTGGGTTAGGAACAATGCGATAATTTGACCCGCCAGTATCGCCCAAGGCCGTCACCACCTGGACATTGGTTGTAAATGAAAATGAATCGCTGGTCAGCTCACCATCGTCGACCCGGACATAAACTGTCAACTCACCAATAAATCCCTCATCAGGTACGATCGAACCGGACATGGCAAGATAGTTCAAGCCGGGATCAATTATTAGGGTGAAGTCTTCCGGATAATCATTGTCAGGATCATCAACCTCAAAATCATTTAAAGACAATTCCAATGATTGGCCGCTGCGGGCATCAAGACTCGAGATCATCCCTGTAACCACCGGAATATCGTTAATGGGACCCACCACGACGCTTAGATTGTACACGGCGCTGTTCGCAGAACCGTCGTTGACGAACAAATGCACTGCAAGCGTTCCGTCAAAATCGACAGCGGGTATGATTGTATTCCCGGCAACCGAATAGTTGCTGCCGCTCGATAAGGTGAATGTAAATCCGTTGGGGAAGTCGTTATCCGGGTCAGTAACAACAAGGTCATTCAGGTGAATATCAATTGGAGTCTCCTCAATGGTCGAAATGGGAGAGACGGTTCCCGTCACCACCGGGGCATCATTGACCGGGCTTACCTCAACGCTAGCATAGAACACTGGGCTGCTGTGAGAACCATCAATTACCTTTACAGCCACAGACAAGGTACCGTTGAAGTTTAAGCTGGGAGTCACCACATATCCGGTTACCGAGTAGTTGTTGCCGTCAAGAATCATTAACGTAAAGTCATCGGGGTAGGTGTTGTCGGGGTCGGTCACAGAGAAGTCATCTAACGACATCTCAATTCCTGTGTCCTCGGGGGTTTCAAAAGTCGTTGTTGCGGCTGAAATGACAGGCACAAAATTTTCAGTGAACAGTAGTCCTTTCGTCAATTTCTGTGACGATAGGATTTGAAAGTCACCTAAAAGCAGGAACATGTTGTCATCAACGTTGCAAGGTCTCAAGAACAGATTCCCACCCGGAAGCCTTATTAGAACGTCGCTATCGAGACTAAACGTGCTGGAAAGAGCGCCATTGAAGGCCATTTTTTTCACTTGATACCCCGAGTTGAAATAAGTGAAAAGAAAGGAGCCATTGTGAAGCACTCCATCCACAAAAGATGCCGAAGCTGGTGCGATTGTATTAGCATTCGTAAGGAAAGCAGCGTCAACTCCACCAGACGCATCCAAAGCGTAAATGTCCAGGTTGCTTGACGACCCGTTAAATGTTCCCGTCTTGACAATGGTTGAGCCATTGGGGAATGCTTTAATAAAGGATACCCCGGATGATGGCCCTGTTCCAATGGCAAAGGCGTTGTCAATGGTACCATTCAGGTTCAACCGCGCGAGCTTGTTAACCGGCTGACTATTCAGCTGGGTGAAAACGCCACCGTAGATTACTTGATTCTCCTGGAGGTCGAACGCGAATTGGGTGCCACTGATGTCTTGATCCGCACCTAAACCTGGCACCTGGTTCCCGGACTGATCCAGCTGGTAAATTCCGTTGGGTCCGGCTGTAACAATATTCCCATTGCTTAAGAATTCGAATTGGTGAGCAAAGAAAGGATCACCCAGACCGCTGGTACGCAATACTTCGAGGGGAGTCTGAAATCCTGGGACCAGATGGCCTGCTCCATCAAGTTTTAGAATCTTGCTGCCAACCGAGAGGAAGATCTCATTTTCACTTTTGACTTTGACAGCAATAGGAGGGCCGTTGACTGTGGACCCGGAGTTTACCTGCGGAGTAACAACAAAGTTTGCATCCAGTTCGCCTAGAAGATTTATTTTCCCAACCTGGAGGGTTTCGAGGTTGTCCAGCCGGTTGAAGTCTCCCGTAACAATGAAGTAACCGTCGTGATAAGCGGCATTGTTAAAGGAACTTATCCGCTCCAGGTTGTTATTGAAGGCAATAGCTGCGCCGTTCGCCGTGTATTTCAATACGGCCTGGGTTTGAGCGCGATTTGAAGTATTCGCAAAAAAGTCATTTCCAGCAGTTAGTTGAATTTCCGTAATGAGATCGATTGGCGAAGTAAAGCTCAGGTCTCGTGTCCCATCTGCATTCAACCTGATTACACGATTAGAGGTAGTCGTGAAATCATTGAAGAAAGCTGACACCAGGATTTTGGAACCCTGCATGACAACGGTATTGGTTGGGCCGTTGAAACCAGGGGGAGAGAAACCGGTATCTATTCCACCATTTGCATTTAACCGGGCAATGCCGCTAAAAAAAGAACCGTCGAAGGAATTGATAAAGGTTTTAGTCAGCAAGACTTTATCATCACCCTGAACTACGAGGCCGCCTATGTAATCGGTCGTGCCAGATCCGGTAACGAACGTGTTGTCGAAAATACCGTCGGCGCCAAACCTGGCGATGTCGTTCTGAGTTATTCCATTTACCTGATTAAATGATCCACCTACCAAAACCTTTGTTCCCTGAATGGCTACCGCGTTGGCTACTCCACCTGCAAACGCATTATCATTCTTGAATGTGGGGTCCAAAACAAGGCTAGCGTCATACTTTCTTAAGAGATTGTTCGCCACAAGAAAAATATAGTCTCCAGAGATCTGCATGTCGGAAGGGCTGGTCAATACTCCTGTCTTGAGGCGCTTGATCACATTTCCGGACGCCGATATCTTATAGAGTGAGTCTCTGTCCAGTGCGATGATTTCTCCTGTTGATAGAAGCCCCAACTCGATTATGGTCTTTTTCAAGTTGAACTGGAATGCAAAATCGAGGCTACCGTTCGAAAGGAGCCTTACCAGGCTATTTCTTGGGATTCCATCCGCAAAGTCAATCGTGCCTGCGACAAAAATCTTTCCGTCGGGACTTACCGCCATGGCATTAGCCTTTGAGGTTGCTTTTGGTGTTGGCATTTCGAAGCCAGTCACCAAATGCTGGCCTTCTGACTTCTGGACGAAGAGAAAGAGTGCGGTGATGGACATCGAAAAAACAAAGGTCCTCATTGGTGGCAGACTAGTCTTAGGCCCCGAGGAAAATCGATCGAGGCAGAACAAATTTGCGTTTTTTTTAATGAAACCTTCAATGCGCAATTGAAGGGTCTCGCAAGCAGGGACTGATTTGGATTCCCCTTACACGAGGAACTCCTTTACCTCTGTAAACGGGAGGTTGAATGCTTCTGCAACTGCCTTGTAGACGACTTTCCCCTGGATCACATTGAGTCCTTTGCGGAGCTCCATGCTGTCTTGGCAGGCCTTCTTCCATCCGTTGCCGGCAAGCTTGATCGCGTATGGAATAGTGGCGTTGGTAAGGGCCAGCGTCGAAGTGTACGGCACTGCACCCGGCATGTTCGCCACGCAGTAGTGCACGACATCATCGATGATATAGGTGGGATTTTCGTGCGTAGTCGGTTTGCAGGTTTCGATGCACCCGCCCTGGTCCACGGCCACGTCAACGAGCACCGTGCCGGGCCGCATCGTCTTGAGCATGTCTTTGGTGATGAGCTTCGGCGCCTTCGCACCCGGAACAAGCACCGCGCCGACAATGAGGTCGTGGGTCTTCACCAGTTCACGCAGTACGTAGTCGTTGGACGCCATGGTGCGCACATTCTTAGGCATCACGTCGTCGAGGTAACGAAGGCGGTTGAGGTTCAGGTCGGTAATGATTACATCAGCGCCCATGCCTGCAGCAATTTTTGCAGCGTTGGTTCCTACCACGCCGCCTCCAAGAATGAGAACCTTCGCAGGCATCACACCGGGAACACCGCCGAGCAGAATTCCGCGTCCCTTCAACGGCTTCTCAAGGTACTTCGCACCTTCCTGGATGGCCATGCGTCCCGCGACTTCGCTCATCGGCACCAGCAACGGCAGGCTGCCATCGACGCGCTCTACGGTTTCATAGGCGAGGCAAACGGCGCCGGTCTTGATCATCGCGTGGGTGAGGGGCTCGTAGGAGGCAAAATGGAAATAGGTGAAGACCAGCTGGTCCTTGCGAATGAGGCTGTATTCTTGTTCGATCGGCTCTTTGACCTTCATGATCATTTCCGCCGTGCTAAATACTTGGGCTGCTGTTGGCAGCATCTTGCCTCCGGCGCGAACGTACTCGTCATCGCTGAAGCCGCTGCCTTCGCCGGCAGTCGCCTGGATGTAAACTGTGTGTCCGCGACGGGTGAGCTCCTGCGCCCCGGCAGGGGTGAGCGCCACGCGGTTTTCGTTGTTCTTAATCTCTTTGGGTACGCCGACGATCATAGGAGGAAGTGTCTAGGTGTCTAAGTGTCTGGGTGTCGAGGTGTCCTGGTGCCTACTTCTTACTGCTTACTGTTTACTGTTTACTGTTTACTGTTGACGTTTTGCTTTGGGGCCTCAAAGTTAGCAGAAATCAGGGTAGTTTGGCGGGTATCGACCAAATTTGAAGACAGTGAACGCCGACGGACTTTACGCATTTTACGA
>CAZJWV010000160.1:0-5171 GCA_964549855.1 uncultured Ohtaekwangia sp.
CCGTGGTCTTCACCGCCAGGGACTTATCGGTGCTGGACGCTTTCAAACCCACGATGTAGGAGCCATTGAAAATGAGTTGGTTCAGCGTCAGGCTGGCGTTGCCGGAATTCTTCAGCTGAAAGAAGTTTGAAGAGGCAACCACATCACCAGGCTGAATTCCGGGAACGCCTGAAAGATCTCCAAGGAAACCGCCAGGTCCGTTGTATTGAGCAAAGAAGCGTGGTAGTTCAGGATTGGAGACCAAAGAAGCTGAGCCAGAAATCTGGGGAAGCCCGATGCCAATTGTCTCGTTTACTTTGGCGCGGGCAATGTCCTGGTCAAGCAGGGCATTCTTCGACCGCACAGAATTCTGCAGGGCATATTGAATAGCTTGTTCGAGGGTAAACCCCGCCGACGTGGCTGTGGGCTGCGCCTGTACTGAGGCGGCGAGTGCAAGTGCAAAAACAAGGGAGAGTGTCCGTTTCATAAAATGGGAGCGATTAGTTCGTTGGCCGAAGCCAGTTGTTGCTTGTATTTCTCGTAGACCTTGCGGCCTTTGTCCGTGAGCAAACCGTAAACAAAATGATCGAAGAGTTGAAGGTTCACCTCAGCCAGGTTGTATTTGTCGGGAGGGTAGGCACGCTCGTCGAAAGTGATCTGGATTAGCTCCAGCCGTGCGATCGCCAAAATGTCGGTATTGATCTCCGGCCGGAAGAATCCTTCCTCGATACCCTGCTTCAAATTGCGAATGATGGACTGCCCGATGTGCTGTTGCTTGTGGGCCAACCACGCACTCCACGCTTTCGGATGGTATTTCTGAAGATCAAACAGCAGCGATGGATTCATCTTCTGCAGGTTTGTTTTGATGCACACGGATACTTTTACGAGTTCGTCTATGGCATTCTCGGAAACAGAGGTAATGGCATCGTACTGGTCCCGCTCATGATGGAGATGGAACTCAGCCACGGTCGTTACAATCTCTTCCTTGTCGGCGAAATACTGGTAGAGCGTCTTTTTCGATACCGACAGGTGCCGCGCGATGTCGTCCATGGAGACGCTGCGCACCCCGTACTTCATGAAGAGCTCCATCGCCCCCTTCAGAATCCTCTCTTTGATGTCTTTTTCTTCCATAATGGTCGCAAAACTATGGAAACTTTAAAGATATCCAAAGTTTCCACAGTTTCCTTCAACGGGGTTCCCTGGCTTAGGTTGAGGATTTCAGATAAATTTTTTGTGAAAATTCGGGCCTTTTGGCCCCGCTTAGGCCTGAGGGGTGCTCTCAGCCGCCGGTTTTGCGGGTTCGGCCGGCATTGGTCCGCACCACTTGTCCCTCATGCGCGCCTTGAGGCGCTCTCGCTGCTCCGGGCTCATCCGCTCCCACCGTGCCTGCCAGAATCCCGACTTATGCCGACCCCAGTGGCCGCCGCCCTTGCTGATGGGCCAAAGGAAAAGCTTTGCCAGCACCATAAGACCGAGCGTCTGCCAGTAGTTTAGCACCGGCCCGCCAAAAATTGACGGCACCAACGTATTCCACAGCCATTGGGTACCTAACACAATGCCGCCAAATACTGCAATCCCGATTATCAGAATCACAAATCCTTTTACTATTCTCTTCACGATCATTTCAGCGTAGTCTTCCATGGCTGAGGTTATTTAAGTTCTTGCTACTTGATTAAGTCTTCATAAAATCGCTGCAGCCGTTTTCGCAGCGCGAGGATTGCATAGCGCTTTCTCGACAGCAGTGTGTTGATGGAAACGCCGGTGCGCTCTGCTATCTCGCGGAAACTCTGCTCCTCTATCTCGTTTTGAATGAAGATCTCCCGCTGCTCCGCAGGAAGTTCCTCCAGGGCGAGCATGATCTCCTCCCAAATGGCATCCCTCAACAAGGTGCCTTCAGGCGTATTATCCAGGTCAGGAAGTATCTCTTGCAACGTCAACGGCGCATCTTCCCCGCCAGCAAGCGATCCCTCGAAAGAGGCGGTCTTCGGACGCACGGCATTGCGGCGGTATCGATCGATGATCTTGTTTCGCGCCACACTGTACAACCAGGAAGGTATCCGGTCTATGGAGCCGATGGCTTCAAACCCGGAAACGAATTGGTAAAACACGTCCTGGAGGATGTCCTCCGCTTCCTCGGTTGACGAAACCCGGTTGCGGATGAAACTCAACAGCTTCCCTTTCTCTTTCCGGAATGTCTGCTGTTTTATTTCCTCCATGAGGACGGCGTTTAACGCAATAGCCCGTTCCATACCGCTACAGACGGAGATGGCTCGGCGTTTATTGTAGAGTTGACCAAAGATGGGAGATTTTGCCGCTCGGTACTCGGTTCTCGGGGCTCGGTTCTCGGCTAAGAAACCGGGTGCCTGATGCCTTGCCCTACTGCCGAGGGCCTAGTGCCGAGTACCTAGCGCCGGGTACCGAAGCCACCATTTCAACTTATTCTTGTTCCCTTCTTCGACACCGTCAATTCTGCTATTTTTGTGCTCCCAAAACTCAATGATTCTCTATTTCAGGACTACGGCCGGCACCCTTTACGGGGTCGGGCACGCTCGCCCTTTTTCTGTTGACGACATTGAAAAGCTGATCTGGCTCCTTGGCGGCGCCAAGCCCCTTCGCGAAACGTCGCTGGAGGGGTTTTTTGTTGGGCCAAGAAAGGAAATGATCACGCCATGGAGTACCAATGCCGTGGAGATTACCCAAACAATGGGAATCGGCGGCATTCAAAGAATGGAGGAGTTTTCGGTCCACGCCAATGACAACGTGGCTTATGACCCTATGCTTCAAGTACTCTATCACACACTTGACCAGGAAACGTTCACGATCATCCATACCCCGGAGCCAGTTCTCGAAATCGAGGATATCGGCAAATACAACGACGACGAGGGCCTTGCCCTGAGCGGGGAGGAAATTGACTACCTGAATGACGTGAGCCGGCAACTGGGCCGCAAGCTCACCGACAGCGAAGTATTCGGCTTCTCACAAGTCAACTCGGAACACTGTCGCCACAAGATCTTTAATGGCACCTTCATCATCGACGGCGTTGAACAACCGTCGACGTTGTTTCAACTCATCAAACAGACGTCGAAGGAGAATCCCAACCAGATCGCCTCAGCATACAAAGACAACGTGGCCTTCATCAAGGGTCCAGTCATAGAGCAATTCGCACCACGCCGCCAGGACATTCCCGATTTCTTCGCCGTCCAGGATTTTAATTCCGTGCTGTCGCTGAAAGCCGAAACACACAACTTCCCCACAACCGTGGAGCCCTTCAACGGCGCGGCCACGGGAACGGGAGGTGAGATTCGCGACCGCCTTGCCGGCGGAAAAGGTTCTATTCCCCTGGCAGGTACTGCCGTTTACATGACTTCCTACCCACGGCTTGACGGCGGTCGACCCTGGGAGAAAGGTATTGCACCGCGCGACTGGTTATATCAAACACCGCTGGAGATTCTCATCAAGGCATCCGATGGCGCCAGCGATTTCGGAAACAAGTTTGGTCAGCCGCTCATCTGCGGAAGCCTGCTCACTTTCGAACACGAGGAGCCGGGCAAGACGCATGGATTCGACAAAGTAGTCATGCTCGCCGGCGGAGTGGGCTACGGCAAGGAAAAGGACAGCCAGAAAGAGGCTGTACAAGCGGGCGACTCCATTGTGCTTCTTGGCGGCGACAACTACCGCATCGGCATGGGTGGCAGCGCTGTGTCGTCAGTGGCCACCGGGCAATTCGGCAACGCCATCGAGCTCAACGCCGTGCAGCGCTCCAACCCGGAAATGCAGAAGCGTGTAATGAACGCCATTCGTGCCATGGCCGAAGCTGACAACAATCCCATTGTTTCCGTTCACGATCACGGCGCCGGAGGTCACTTAAACTGTTTCTCCGAACTCCTTGAAGCAACGGGCGGGTCTATTCAAATCGACAAGCTCCCGGTTGGAGATCCGACCTTGTCATCAAAAGAAATCATAAGCAACGAATCCCAGGAGCGCATGGGCCTGGCCATTCGTGTCGCTGATGTCGACACACTGAGAAAGGTCGCCGAACGCGAACGGGCACCCATGTACGAGGTAGGCAAGGCCACAGGCGATCAAAAATTCTCATTCGTGAGGAGCAACGGCAGCATCCCTCCTGTCAATCTTCGCATGCACGATTTGTTTGGTTCGTCGCCTAAAACGGTTCTCAAAGACTCTACGATCGCCGTCAATAGGGCCAGCCTCTCGTATGATGAGTCAAAGCTCGGTGACTACATCAACCAGGTTCTTCAGCTCGAGGCCGTTGCAAGCAAAGATTGGCTGACAAACAAGGTGGACCGTTCGGTAACTGGTCGTGTCGCGACCCAACAAACCTGTGGCGCCATCCAGGTGCCCTTGAACAATGTCTCTGTCATGGCTCTCGACTTTGTCGGGAACAAAGGCGTGGCCACATCGATTGGACATGCTCCCTCGGCGGCGCTGATTGATCCCGCGGCAGGCAGCAGGCTTGCCATTGCCGAGGCGCTCACCAACCTCGTCTGGGCCCCTTTGACTCATGGACTGAAAGGGGTTTCCCTGAGTGCCAACTGGATGTGGCCTGCAAAAACTCCAGGAGAAAACGCGCGGCTGTATAGTGCGGTCGAAGCGTGCAGTAATTTCGCACGGGCGTTAAAGATCAACATCCCCACCGGCAAGGATTCCCTGTCGATGTCGCAGAAGTACCCTGACGGGAAGGTGGTCTACTCACCGGGAACGGTGATTATTTCCACAGTGGCGGAGGTTTCTGACATCCGCCAGACGGTGACCCCGGACCTCAAGCCGACTAATGGCACGATCCTCATTTACATTGATTTCTCGAAATCAAAGCGATCACTTGGAGGAAGCAGCTTTGCCCAGGCAATGAATCAGCTGGGAGCCGAGGCGCCAACGGTGAGTGATCCTTCATATTTCGCCAAGGCATTCGACATTGTGCAGCAGCTCGTCAAATCCAATCGCGTGCTCGCCGGCCACGATATTTCATCCGGTGGACTCGTTACTACGTTGCTGGAAATGTGTTTTCCCACACCGGGCGCCGGGATTCAGGCCGATACTCGTGGACTTGATTCCGATCCAGTTCTTGCACTCTTCTCAGAGAATCCCGGAGTCGTGCTTCAGGTTACGGCGGGCAAAGCAGAAGACGTGCTGAAGAAAGCCGGTGTTGAGTTTCTCGTGATCGGGAAGGTAAA
>CAZJWV010000161.1:0-5008 GCA_964549855.1 uncultured Ohtaekwangia sp.
GAAGCCTCCGCGCTGACCAGGAATCCCAACTGGGGCCCAGCCTGAAGAGAGACTTGCTCACTGGCGTGGTACCGGAACATCAGAGGCGAAATGATGTAATCGATGTTTATGTCTCCGGAGCCGTTGGTTGATCCACCTCCCTGCCGTGAATACATTAACTCTGACTGAAAACTTCCCTTTGCGCCGAGGGGCGAACGAAGGAAAGCGCCGGCGCAAAAGCCTGTCAGGTTATCCGTTGTGTTGCTGCCTGAGCCAAAGCCCGGAACCGTAGCGCTGACTTTCAACGCCGCGAGGTTCAATCCGGCCTTGAGTCCGAAAGCAACCTGTCCGAATGCATTGGTGCAAACAAATGCAAGGAGGATTATACCGAGGTGTTTTTTCATGAGCGGGAAGTTGGGTCAACCAAGATACACAAACCACGAAAACTGCCAACAGCAAGGTTTGCCAATTAACCTTAGCACAGTCGAAGGGTGACCGGTTCGAAAGTACCCTGGCGAGGGTCATGCTTCGTCTGCGCTCAGCATGACAACGCTCGGAAAACTCGAAAGGTCACCCTGAGCGCGCCTGCCCTGAGCGAAGTCGATGGGTCGAAGGGTGACCGGGTCGGCAAGCACCCTAATGTCACGCATCGACTCCGCTCGGCATGACGAGTTCCATTCTTTGGAGTATCCGGCGCCTCGGCTTCCCCTCGACAAGCTCAGGGCAAGCGCTCGCCGCCTAAAATCTAATCGAGATCCTGAATCCTGATGCCAATCGAAAATTGTATGACCTGGCTGTTGATTCTCCTGAGGCTTTGAAAAAAACGGAATGACAAATTAAATCGATCACTTTCCAGGAAATCCTTGTCCACGCCAATGCTTAAACCAAGGTCAAGCGGGTCATACTTATCCGAGATATTCGTATTGCCCTCCCTGGCGGTGATGAGAACTCCCATCTGTAGTCCTCCCACCACACCAACTGTTTCTATCGGCTGATAGCGAAGCAAGAGCATGGGGGTGAGGTAGTGAAGGCGCCTTTCAGCGACTTGACCGGTGGTAGGGTCCGGAAAGCTGCCGCCTTGACCCGAGTAGAGCATTTCAATCTGAAAGGTCAACGGGTCATCTCCCCGAAAAAAGATTCCAGCATTAAGCCCGAACAAATAATCGGATTGTGATGCGCCGTTTGTCATCCTCGACATGCTCACACCCGCCTTCGCACCAAAAATTGCCTGCGATCGGGCTTCACAAAACAAAAATATAAGTCCCGTGAGGACTGCCAGCCGAAACACAAGATTACTTCTTGGTGTCGACAATCGCCTTCAACTGCTTGTTGTTGAGCTGCGGGTTCAGTCCATCAAGGCCCGTCTTCAGCGTGTTGTCCAGCTTAACCAACTGGGCATCCAAATCCTTGCTCAGTTCTGCAAACACTTTGTAGACTCCTGCGGTCGGTTTTGCATCCCCGGTTTCCAGGCTTCGGCGCACGGCGGCGATCCTGTTGCCCAGCTTTATCGGAAAGTTGAGCGGATCCTGACCCGACCGGTTGCGCACCTGGTAAAGGTCCTCTTCAACCACAGCCAGTTTGGAAAGCAAGTCCTTGGCATATGCCGTGATCTGGGGATCTGAAGTCTCTTTTAACCCCGCTTCCATTTGCTTCCTGATTTCACGAATTCGGATCACCGCCTCGTTCGCGGCACTTTCACGATCGCGGATTTTCATCGCCAGGTCAAACGTCTCTTTCAGGTCAGCCTCTGTAACACCCTTTAGATTGGGATTCAATTTGACCTGGAACGCAAATGTTTTTGAATAGGTCCCCGTGCTGAACTTCACCTGGTATTTCCCAATGGGCGCCTTGGGGCCGTTGCGCGGGTTCGCTCCCCAAAGGATCATGCCTTCGAAGACGGTGGCACCCGGATACCGAAGGTTCCAGGTAAACTGATTCAAACCAACTTTTGTCGTAGGCGGATTGGGCAATCGCTCCCACCGGGGAATGTTCGGATCGCTCTTGTACTCTGGCTTATCCCCGCGAAACGCTTGAACCAATTTCCCTTCCGCGTCGAGGATCTCGATGCGAACGGAGTCAACGGGCTTCTCCAGGTAATACTGGAACACCGCGTTGTACACGCCACGGATGGCATCCGAAGGTTGGAAGAAGGTAACCGGCTGCTTCATCACCTCCGAAGTGAGTTGTCGCATCGGACCAATGTCGTCGAGTATCCAGAACCCGCGGCCATGGGTACCCAGCACGACGTCATCGTTCTTCACCACGAGGTCGCGAATGGGTGTGTCGGGCAGGTTGAGTTGCAGCGGCTGCCACGCGTCGCCCGCGGTGAACGACACGTAAGCACCGTGTTCAGTCCCCAGGAACAATAATCCCGGTCGCACGTGATCTTCGCGCACGGTGCGGGCAAAGTGACCGTCTTTTACTCCCGTAACGATCTTTGTCCACGTCTTTCCAAAGTCACGCGTGCGAAATACGTAAGGCTGCCGATCATCCACTTGATAACGGAAAGCGGCGACGTATGCGGTTCCCGCGTTGTGCCGCGACTCATCAATGATGGCAACTACAGAATGCTTCGGCAGGTCTTTGGGTGTGATGTCCGCCCAGTTCTTTCCGCCGTCACGAGTGATATGGATCTTTCCGTCGTCGGAACCAGCCCAGATGGTGTTGACATCATGGAAAGAGGGAGCCAGGGCGAAGACGGTCGCATAGATCTCCGGACCATTCATGTCCTTGGTGATCTCACCGCCTGTGGGCCCAAGCGTCTCGGGATCGGCATAGGTGAGATCCGGGCTTATCGCCGTCCAGCTTTGGCCGTCGTCGGTGGTTTTCCAAACATGCTGCGAACAGGTGAAGAGTACTTTGGAGTCCTTCGGGGAAAAGACGATGGGGTAAGTCCATTGCCAGCGTTCAGGCAGTGCGCTGGCCGGTTCGCCGGAGAAAAAACGCGGGTAAACCTGGATGTCGCGGATCTGTCCTGTGGTGCGGTCGAGCTTGGTGAGCAGGGCGCCCTGGCTGCCGGCGTAGAAAAGGTCGGGGTTATCGGGATGAGAAGTTATGTATCCTGATTCACCGCCACCCACATCATAACCCCATTGACCCAACTCGTTCATGTGTCCCCAACCGTCGCTGGGAATTGCAATGGTAGAGTTGTCTTGTTGAGCTCCGACCACGTGATAGGGCACGTGGTTGGTAGTGGTAACGTGATACAGCTGTGTGGTGCAGTAGTCCTGATCGGTCCATGACTTGCCCCCGTTCACAGAAACCACTCCTCCCCCATCATCGGAGAGGATCATCCGTTGCGGATTGTTGGGGTCGATCCACAGGTCGTGATGATCGCCGTGTTTGGTTTCCATGCTTTTGAAGGTCACGCCGCCATCGGTGCTCTTGAAGAAGTCAACATTGAGTGCGTACACCGTTTCGCGGTCGAAGGGATCGGCCGTGAGGCGAGAGTAGTAGAAAGCGCGCTGGCGGAGGTTTCTCTCTTCATTGGTTTTCTTCCACGTGGCGCCCGCGTCATCGGAGCGGAAGACCCCGCCATCGTTGGCTTCGACGATAGCCCACAGCCGCTTGTTGTCGGCGGGTGACACGGTGATACCGATCTTGCCCAGCGGAGGAGCGGGCATGCCCGGGTTTTTGGAAAGCTCTGTCCACGTGTCGCCACCATTCTCCGATTTCCACAACTTGCAATCCGGTCCCCCACCCCACATCTTCCAGGTGCGGCGGTAAACCTGCCAAGTGGTTGCATAAATGATTTTTGGGTTCGTCCTGTCGATGATGAGGTCGGCTGCGCCAGCCTTAGGACTCACGTAGAGTATTTTTTTCCATGTGGTTCCGCCATCGGTTGACCGGAATACGCCGCGCTCTTCATTGTCGCCGTAAGGATGGCCAAGGGCGGCTACATAAACGATGTCGGGGTTCGTAGGATGAACACGGATCCTGGAGATCGCTTGTGTCTCTTTTAAACCAAGATGACGCCAGGTTTTGCCCCCGTCGATGGTTTTGTATACACCGTCGCCTTGTGTGATGCTGCCGCGAAGCTGCGTTTCCCCGCCACCGATGTAAACCACATCGGGGTTTGTTTCGGCCACCGCGACCGCACCGATGGATGAACTCGAGATTTGCCCGTCAGTGACAGCGGCCCACTCCAGCCCGCCGTCAGTGGTTTTCCATAGTCCTCCGCCGGTGGCACCGAAGTAGTATTCGTTTGGCCGACCGGGGCTTCCAGAGGCGCCGAGGGAACGGCCGCCACGTTGTGGGCCGATGTTGCGCCATTTCATTGCTGAGAAGTATTTGGAATCGACAGATTCCGGGTGTGGACTTGTTTGGGCAAATCCCACTTGCGAAATGGCAAGCGAAACAAGGAGGAAATGGAATATTCTGGGTTTCATGATGACGTTTGTTCTAGCAGAAAAATAGGAATTTAGACTGTTTAGTTACGTATTCTATTACACACACGGCAGCCGGACTCAGTATATTTACGATCTCCAATCGTGCCATCGACGTGAGACCCTGGAATACTTGCCTGACAGCAATCTGCCTGGTGTGGATCATATGTGGGTGTCGGTACTCACCCAGTGAGACATTCTTCAAGAACATAACTCCTCCGGGCAGCTATGCTGCAACCATCAATCTTGATACACTGACCGATACTTACCATCTCATTGTCCCCACAGCTTTTATATACGCCATCGGGAGCAGCATCCCACCCAATAGTTTTACCGTAACTGCCGATGGGCAGAATATCCTTTCAACTTCGCAAAGGAATGGGTCGTTCAGTCTTGATCCGAAGGATTTCGAGGATGGAAGTCATGAAATTATTCTCAGTAGCATTTTTCCTACAAAAACCGGCAGTTTAGCGGATATCCTCGGCGCAGAGCAATATGAGGTCATTAAGACATTTACCATTATTGTAGATAAGGTGCCTCCTGCCAGCCCCATTCAACCAACTGTCTTTCTCCAGGATGGCATACTAAAATTAGAGTGGAGTTCTCCAGGCAAAACCAATTTTCATTACTGGATCAAGAGAAAG
>CAZJWV010000162.1:0-4948 GCA_964549855.1 uncultured Ohtaekwangia sp.
AGGATGGCAAGGCCGGCAATCATAAGTTGATAGTTCTTTTTGCCGAAGGGAAGTTTGCTCATGCTTATTTCAATAAAGATCGTCGAGGGAAAGGCGGAGGTATTTGCTTACGGCACGCCAGGTGCTGATGGCGGCCACAAAAATACCCAATGCCATCAGACTGGCAAGCAGGATGAAAAGCCTGTCTTCGTTCTGTAGCAACTTTAGTTCTTCGACACGGGAGTCGCCATACCGGATGATTCCCCAAAGCATGCCGGACGCGACCAGGCCGGCGATGGCGCCCAGTAGCATGGCCCGGAGGATGAAGGGACCCTGAATGAAAGCCTTGGTGGCACCGACCAGTTGCATGCTGCGAATAAGAAAACGCTGGGAGAAAAGCGCCAGTCGAAGGGTGTTGTGGATGAGGAGCACCACGACGGCCAACAGCACACCGGCCAGGCCGAGCAACACGAGCCCGATTTTGGCAATGTTTTTATTTACCGATTCAATGAGACTCTCAACATAATAAACCTGGAATATCCCGGCCTCTTTTTCCAGCTGCGTCTTGATGTCGGCCAATTTTTTCTTGTCATGAAAGGCGGGGTCAACGGTGACCAGGTAGGCGTCGCGAAGCGGATTCTCACCGAGAAACTTTTGAAAGTCTTCCCCGGTATCCTGGATAAACCGCTTGGCCGCTTCCTGCCGACTGACGAATACGATCGTTGTGCGGGTAGTATCTTTTAGAATGAAATCCGATTTCCTGAGTTTTTTCTCAAGGGCTACCCGGTCTTGATCGGAAAGAGTACCCTTCAGGTACACCTGGATACGGACATTCTCCCTCACGAGGCGTCCCAGTTCCTGGGAATAGATGAGCAAGACGCCGAACAAACCGATGACGAAGAGAGCCAGGGTGATGCTTAGGACGACGCTGATGGATGGGTAGCTCCCCAGCCGCTTGGATTTTGCCTTGTATTCGCCGGCCATGAAGCTGTAAAGATAGCATCCGGCGAGGATATTCTTTAATGAAGGGATTATGGATGGAGCAACTTTTCAGCTCTCTTGTCTCCAAGCTTCAACGCTTTCTCCAGGGTTTCATTTGCCTTCGCAGAGTTCTTCATCTTCAGGTAGATCTTACCCAATTCGACATAGGCTGAACCATTGGTTGCATCGTACTCTGTTGCTCTAATCAGCAACTTTTCCGCCTTACCCAAAGTACCCTCCTGGGAAAAGCCCGCCCCGCGGGCCGTCATCAAGACGGATGCATAGTTCTTGTACTTCTCCAGGTCAGGGGATTTTTCAAGTCGTGTCCACTGTGCATCTATCCAAGGCCACTGATTCAATACCATTTTTGCCTTGACCCGTGCAGTTTCCAGGTTGATATCCAGGGTCTGTGAGGATGGAATCCTGATAATGCCTCTGGCGTACTGAACCAGGCCAGGATCTTCAAAAGAGATCAGAGAATCTATTGTGACGTTTACCAGCTCTGAATCTATCAAATGGAAATTATTGGACCTTATGAAATCTGGCATCGCGCGTACCGGAAGCTTCATCTGTTGCAAGCAAGTGCCACGTAAGCCAAAAACTTCGCTTGCCGTGGAATCAGCATTGAGGTATGTATTAAAATGTTCAAGCGCTCCATCGAGGTCACCCCTGGAGAATTGGAGGATGCCTCTCAGTTTATTTGTTGTGAGATCTGTGGGGTCAAGCTTTTTCATCGCATCGAGATCCTTGCCGGCAAGGTCCCAATTCGAATCTTTTATCGCATAAATCGCCCTCTTGCTGTGGGCATCAAAAATCTCATCGTCAAGTCGTAGTGCACGATCGTAAAGGAGTGCAGCCGTTTCATCATGACGATTATGTTCATTGGCGATGGCAAGGAGGTACGGATACAAGGCAATGGTGTTTTCATTTGTACCTGCCTGCAAGGTCGCAATGCACTCACCGGGAAGGTTCAGCACGAGTTGGCAAAACCCTTTCTTGATTGCACTTAGATCTTTCTCGCCAAGTCCATACATCTTTCTGTTGAGGTAGATGCCTGCATAGTGAAAGTCCGCCGACTTGGCCTCGAAGGCCCTGCGGCCTGCGTACTGCCGAACACCCATGGCCTTGAGCAATTGAACTCTCTCGAGCCACTTTTTCACATCCGTGAAAGCCTTATCATACATATCAAGGTCGGTATATAGAAGAGCCCGGAGCAGCCTAAAGTCTGGATTTGGAGGATCATGGCGAACTAAAAAATCTGCATCACTGAGGGCACCTGTTACATCCTTGTTTTGAGCTCGAAATTTGGCTCGGGCGAACCGGGCATCCTGGTGAAGTGAATCTTTTGTCAGGACGTCTTCGATCCTGGCTACCCCAGTGTCGAAATCTTGTTTGCGACGCGTCTCCATCTCAAAGAAGGCAATCCTGACATTTCCATGCAGGAACTTCGGATCGTACTTGGCGCATCTTGCAAATTCTTCCAGCGCATCCCATTTATAGTTGAGTTCAAGGTCAAGAACTGCATAAAAGTAATTGGCCATCGGGTCCCGGGTCTTTAACCTAAGCGCCTCGTGGATGTAGTGGTTCGCCTGGTCAAGATCCCCCAAAATCAAATGGACCTTTGCAAGCTCCAGGTTTACTTCAAACAAATCGGGCTTCACTCGGAGCACGCCAACCAGGTCACCCCTTGCCATCAATGGAAGTCCAATCAACTTGAAAGCCATCGCACGATAATAATAGGACGGCCAAACAGATGGATCTATTCGTGTTGCAGCAGTAAATTGTTGAATAGCCTGTAATGGTTTTTCGTCCTTGAGATAGTTGATGCCTTCATTCAAGGCTGCCTGAACCTCACCAGCCATCTTCCACTTGAACTTCACATCGACGTAGTCCCACACGGTTGGTAGCCGGTGGAGGAGGTGCATATCAGGCCCAACTTCCGGTTGTGCAAAGCCGAAAGAGGAGGGCAATAGCAGGACTGCTACCAGGAAATGACAACGGGGCAATCGAACGATTGTAGGTCTCTACAAAAGTAGAAATTTTGGACTAAGGAGGATTCACACAAGAATTTGCTTTCCCCTGTGGTTTGGAGCAGAGCAATCAATTACGAGGGAGCGTTGTGAGTGTAGCAGGCACCGAGACACTTCGACACCTGGACACCTCGACACTTATTCCCTATCGGTTACGGTATTCCTTGAGCTTCTTCAAAAGCTCACTGTCACGTATCGCGGACAGCTTCGTCACCTCTGTCTTGGTTTCGTCAAGCAGATAGTAGTTCTCGCGGTAGTAGAGGAAAACGGCATGCCCGGCTCCATTGATCTCCAGGATTTCATACAGGCTCTTGTCAAACGGGCCGTAGAGCATAAGCTTGCCTTCTGTGAACTGATAGTGGAAGGTGTACTTCTTGTTTGCGGCCGTGGTGAGAACCTCGAGCTTGGAAACAGTCAGCTCTTCACGCGCAGGCGTTGCAACTGTTGCGGGCTCCTTCGATTCTGTCAGGTCCACCGACGGGTCGACAACCTGTATATCCGGCTTCTGTACGGGCTTGACTTCCTTTGTAGAGGGTTTCGCAGTAACCTTCTTCTTCTCCTCCTCTTTCTCTGCCGGCGCCGGTGCCACAGTTTCAGGGCTGGTGGGTTCTTCGGCAGGTTGTGATTTAGGCTCAGGCGATGTTACTACTTCCGGCACTGCATTGGGTTCGGCGGGCATCGTGGTATCCCGATCGCTCATGTAGAAGTAAAGTCCGGTTGCAACAAGTCCTGCTACGACCACACCAGCGGCCACCTGGCCGGTACTGAACCCGGCAGAGGGCACGGGAAGTTGCTGAAGCATGTGCTTGAGATCTGCAGCCCGTGCATCACGAACGGCCTGAACGACACGCTCCTGGAACGCTACTTCTTCTTTCAGCGCAGGGTCGGAGGCGAGGGCCTTCTCAAAGGCCTCCTGTTCAGCTGGCTGAAGCCGGTGGGCGAGGTAGTCGTCTATCTTATCAAAATTCGTCATACAATCAATCCAAAAAGTCGCGCTCGGAATACTGGGCTTTCACCAACTCATCGAGCTTCTGTTTGCATTTATATTTTTTTGTCTTGGCGGTATCCGTGTTGGCGAAGCCGAGGCGGTCGGCAATGTCCTGCATGGATAGTTCATCAAAATAATAGTACATCAATACTTTACGGCACGTCTCGCCCAGTTGTTCCAGGCATTTGGCAATAATTTTCTCTCTTTCCGCGGTATCGAGGTCCATCGTTTGAGGGGTGTCCTTTTCCTCATTCAAGAGCCTCTTCTTCCGTTCGAGCTCCTTTCTCCACAGGTTTTGGCAAATACTGTAGATGTAGGTACTCATCTTTGACGTGAGGACCAGGCTGCCGGAGCTGGCTTTTTGCCAGAAAACCACCAGCGCATCCTGGTACACATCCCGGGCTTCTTCTTCCGTACCACTGTTTGAGATAACCAGCTTGGTCATCATTCGGTAGTACTTCTTATAGATGACTTCAAGGGCCTTTTCGTCGCCTTTTTGAATCCTCTCAAAAAGGTCCTTCTCGTTCATCTCAGAGCCAGTTTTGAATACTCTATATGCCACTTGGGTAACCTGATAAGGGGTTGAACGGCCGATAACCGGGGTCTAAAGTTCGATAAAGGACTGTCAATGGCTAGTCGGCTCTTTGCCAGGTTTGAGTACGGTAGAAGGGGCCCCAGTAACCCCTCACCTTTAGAACTTTGCCATCCAGCCAGATCCTTGACCGGTACACCCGCCCGTTCTCCGGGTCGAGGATGTCTCCGCCACTGTATTCGGACCCATCTTTACGAAGGTTCCTGATGATCTCCAGGCCGATAATCTTCTGGTTAAACCGGGGGTCATCCGGATTACACTTATCACAAACGGGGTCCGGATCTTCTTTGGGGTCGCGGAAAATCCTGATGATGCGACAAAAAACGGCCCCATTGCGATCCTAGATATCAACAATGGATTTAACATCGCCCGAAGTAT
>CAZJWV010000163.1:0-4901 GCA_964549855.1 uncultured Ohtaekwangia sp.
AAAGAGACAAATTTGAAAAATTGACAGATTCAGAAATTCAGAGGATTGAAAAGGCATTTCAGGAGATATTCGACCTACCCTCAGAATAAAATCGCCGATTGATTCCTTTATCCCATTAACAAGTCCAGCTGGAATTTCATGAAACGAAGGTGTAACTACTCAACCCACCTAATCTCGTCCCATGTCGCTACTTTGCCTTCTGTTCATTTTCGTACATCTTTGTTCACCTCAGAACAAGGCCGGGCACTGAATAGGGCCTGATTGGCCCCAAACCCTACTGGCACGCTTTTTCCTTTAACATCCCCTCCTAAACCGCCCCTTCTGTGAACGACGGCAAGATTTTAATGATAGACGATGATGAGGATGTGCTCCTCGCAGCGAAAATGCTGTTGAAGAAGCACAACTACCAGGTGATCATCGAGAAGAATCCCAACAAGATTCCTTTTCTCCTCAACAACGACGTCTACGACGTGATCCTGCTGGACATGAACTTCAGCAAGGACACCACGAGCGGCAAGGAAGGCTTCGAATGGCTCAACCGGATCAAGGAACGCGACCCACAGGCCGTGGTTATCATGATCACCGCCTTCGGCGACGTGGAGATGGCCGTGCGCGCGCTCAAAGAGGGAGCCACCGACTTCATCCTCAAACCCTGGCAGAATGAAAAACTGATCGCCACCATTTCCACGGCGATCAAGTTGAAGAAGTCCTACAACGAAGTCGATAAGCTCCGGAAAGCCAAACAGATGCTGGAGGAGCAAATCAGCCAGCCTTTCCGCGACATCATCGGAAGCAGCCCGGCCATGAAGGAAGTCTACGACCTCATCGACCGCGTGGCTGGAACTGATGCCAACGTACTTATCCTCGGCGAAAACGGAACCGGCAAGGAACTCATCGCCAGAGCCATCCACATGAAGTCGCTCCGCAAGGACAATAGCTTCGTCGCCGTCGACATGGGAGCCATCACGGAGACCCTCTTCGAGAGCGAACTCTTTGGCCATAAGAAAGGTGCATTCACCGATGCCCGCGAAGATCGCCCGGGCCGATTCGAACTAGCCAACGACGGCACGCTCTTTCTCGACGAGATCGGCAACATCAGCCTCAACCTCCAAAGCAAATTGCTCAGCGCCCTCCAGTCGCGACGCATTAACCGTGTCGGCGCAAACACGAGCGTCGAAGTGAACATCCGCCTCATCTCCGCCACCAACATGCCCATCGAACAAATGGTGAAAGACGGACGCTTCCGCCAGGATTTGCTTTACCGGATCAACACCGTGGAGATTCGCATCCCGCCCCTCAGCGAGCGTGTGGATGATATCCCCATGCTGGCCACTCACTTCCTCGACTACTATTCAAGGAAGTACCACAAGGACGTGCTCTCCATCACCCCTGAGGCGATCACGAAGTTGAAGAAGTATGCGTGGCCCGGCAACGTCCGCGAGCTGCAGCACTCCCTGGAGCGCGCCGTCATTATGGCTGACTCGCCGTCACTACAGGCCTCTGACTTCCTTTTCAATCGCAAAGGGGATACCTCTGTAAATCCAGACACACTCAACCTTGATGAAGTCGAGAAAGCGGCAGTTGTGAAGGCGCTTCAACTTCACAATGGAAACATCTCGAAAGCTGCTGATGAGCTCGGGCTTACGAGAGCGTCGCTCTATCGAAGGATGGAAAAGTACGGTCTCTAGGCACTGGGTACTATGCGCTAGCAGCTGGTTGCTGGCCGTTAAGTTTTGAGCGCGCACAAAAGGGTCTAGTGGCAGTGCTGAGCGGAGCCGAAGCACTGCCACCCCTGAAGCGAAGGCCGTCATCCCGAGCGAAGTCGAGGGATGACACTATAGGACCCCCGGAACGGTGTCATCCAGCAAAGTCGAATGGTCGAAGGAGGGCTCAATGGGATGCGTGCGTTGTGGTCATGGTTCGACTTCGCTCACCATGACGGGGCTTGCCCGTCAAGTATCCGTGCCTCGTCTCCGCTCGGCACTATTCACACCCAATACCTAAGGCCTAATACCCTCGCCTGATTTTTAGTACATTCAATGCAAATCGATCATTGTATGTATTACTTCCCCCAATCTCGCAGGCACTTCCTCGGCACACTGGGCACCCTTGCTTCAGTACCACTCCTCTCATTCGGTCAAACCGAGCCAGAGCTAATCCTCCACAACGGCAACATCCTCACCGTCGATGATCAATTACCGAAAGCCGAGGCCGTAGCCATTGCCGACGGGCGGTTCATGGCTGTGGGGACGGACGCAGAGATTCTCCGGTTGGCAACGGGCAGGACAAAAAAGATTGATTTGGGAAAAAAGACTGTCCTGCCGGGCTTCATCGATGCACACTCGCATCCGGGTTACTCAGGCGTAAGACACCTGAAGGAAGTCGACTGTGACCTGCGATCCATCACCGCCATCAAAGACGCCATCAAACAGCGTGCGGCAAAAACGCCGCCAGGTACTTGGGTGCTTGGCTTCAAATATGACGACACGAAAACATCGGATGGTCGCCCGCTGCGGATGTCAGACCTCGACGAAGCAGCGCCCTCCCACCCTGTGATGATCACCCACCGGGGCGGCCACACCAGCTACGGTAATACACTCGCCTTCAAATTGGCCGGCGTCACGGACCAGACTCCGGATCCCGCCGGTGGGTCTTTTTCGCGCGAAAGTGGCAAGATGACGGGCTGTATCAAGGAAAGTGCTAACGATGCCTTCGAACAAATTATACCACATGACATCACCCGTGCAGAGCACCAGGAAGGAATCAAGATCATCTGCAAGATGATGGCCAAGACAGGCATTACCTCCGTGCATGACGCCTATGGCAGTCCCGCTGACTTGCAATCCTACCAGGATGCACGAGATGCCGGTGACCTGCTGCTGCGTGTTTATTGCCTCATGGGGTGGATGCACCTCGATAAGATGATCGCAGCAGGTGTTCGCACCGGTATGGGCGACGAATGGGTCAGGGTTGGCGCAGTGAAGATGACCTGCGATGGTTCCATATCAGAGCGCACAGCGCGCCTTTCAGCACCGTACATCGGCAGGCCCAACGACTTTGGAATCCTGGTGAATACGGAGGAACAACTCTATGTCCATGCTAAGAAGGCCCACGACGCCGACTGGCAAATTGGAATCCATGCCAATGGCGATGTCGGAATCGACATTGTGCTTAAACTCTATGAACGGTTGCAGCGCGAGCGATCCCGCAAGGATCCGAGGTTCCGCATTGAGCATTGCACCATCGTGAATGCGGACCTCGTAAGGCGAATGAAGGACCAGGGTGTGATCCCGACACCCTTCTCTACTTACGTGTATTACCACGGCGAGAAGATGAAGGAATACGGCGAGGAAAGACTAAAGAACATGTTCGCGTTGCGAAGTTTCCTCGATGCCAACATCCGACCCACGCAGGCATCAGACTATCCGCCAGGACCCTTCGAACCGATGATGGCCCTGCAATCAAGTGTGACGCGAAAGGACCTAAAGGGAAAGGCCTGGGGTACGGAACAGTGTGTGACCATCGAGGAAGCCATTCGCATCGGCACACAGAACGGCGCCTATGCATCCTTCGAGGAGCGAGTGAAGGGCTCTATCACGAGCGGAAAATACGCCGACCTTGTTGTGCTTGGACGCGATCCGCTGAAAGAAGATCCACTGAATCTGATAACAATTCCGATTGAAAGGACGATGACGGGAGGGAGATGGGTCTTCGAGGCATAGAGGCTCAGTACAGTGCTGAGCGGAGCCGAAGTACTGTACCACACGAAGCCCAACAACGTCATCCCGAGCGAAGTCGAGGGATGACGCGAAGAATGGACACACGTGCGTCATGGTTCGACTCCGCTCACCATGACGATATCGCCACTTCAACAAAATCGTGCCTCGGCTCCGCTCGGCACTCTCTACCCCTAGAGTTTCTTCAGCACCATGGCCGACTGCCCATCAAGGAACAACCTGTCGATGTGCACAACCTTGTTTGTCAGCAGGTCCATGTAGTCGCCCGTCCGCGGCACCTGGAATTGCATACGGTCGTCGGATGCGTTGAAAACCACAATGATCTCATCAGCGCCTCGGGTCCTGCTGTAAATCAACTTCCTTCCTTCGGCAAGCAGGAATTCCAGTTTCCCATCCCAAAGGGCTGGTTGTGTCCGGCGCATCTGTGCAAGTTTCTTATACCACTGAAATTGCTCGGGGTTAAAGCCCACCGGGTCTGTCTCCGTGTGTCCGGGTTGAGTGTTGTGCCGCGCCTCATGGTCAAACTTCAGGTCGCTCCACCACATCGGCTTGCGACAATGCGGGTCGTCGGCGCCCCACATGCCAGCTTCCTCGCCGTACCAAATTTGCGGTGCTCCTACGCCCGTGAAAAGACTCACGAGGTACAGGCGCAGCCGCAGGTATGTATTCTCATCCGGCTTTCCCGTGAAATACGCCGGGTTATCGTGGGTATTTGCGTGGAACTTGTACTTGTTGGGGTTGGCAAAGTCCGAAAGCAAACGCGGGGCATCATGCGACGATGAGGTATTCATCATGGAATAACCAACTCCAGCAGGAAGTCGGTTTAGCTGAAAGTTGATGCTGTCTTTGTACTTCTTGGCATCATACTGCTTCGCATTCTTGGCGAAGAAATAGCGCGCAGGCTCGTACACCTGGTAGAACATGACGGCATCAAACATGTCACCCTTTACGTAGGGCACCGGGTCCATCATCTTGTTGGGCCATTTCTGCCACCAGATCTCCCCTACCGTATATGCATCCGGTCGGATGGACCGAATGTGTGTGCGGAATTCCCTCCAGTAAGCCAAGCCCACCTGGTCGGCTACATCAAGCCGGAAGCCATCAATCCCATCTTCGGTGTTTCCATTGGGTGAAAGCCATCTGCGCGCCACCTCGAACATGTGT
>CAZJWV010000164.1:0-4810 GCA_964549855.1 uncultured Ohtaekwangia sp.
TAGAGGGACATTGAATTCGTCCCACGTTTTCACACTGCCGTCAATCCGCTCATTTCTCATTATGTTATATACCCGGTCCGCTTCAGTATCCTGCCGCTTGTATCCCAGCTCATGGCGATCCCATAATACGATCAGCACCACCACGGTGATCCCCAACACAAGGCTCCCCAAAGTGATAAATGAGAAATAGAAGTTTCTGAAGAAGTTGCGGGTGGTGAGGGTGAGGATGGATCTAAGCATGGGTGCCAGGTGCTGGGTACTGGGTGCTAGGTACTGGGATTTGCCTGTGGAAACTGATCACTGACCGCCGAACTTAACAATCCACGCCGACAACTCTGCCGGTTCCGCAATGTTCCAGGTGTGATAGCCTCGCCCCTTCGTCACTACGTACTCGCAGCGGTCGTTGCCTGAGTACTTGAGTTGCTTACTCAACTTCTCCAGGTCTCTTGCATTCAAATCCTCTGGTTCCATTTCCGTGCAGTGCCTCTCCTTAACAAAGTCAATGTCTGGCTCGGCATACAATCGTACAGGCACTTGCTTGAGCCACTTGGCATTGCCGCCGTCTGACTCGCTAGCCATAAATGGAGAGAACGTCACATAGTTCGCATACTGGTCATCCGGCGACCCGCCCAGTGCCTTATCCAGGTAGTCGATCGTTCCCTGCCCTTCCGCTTGAACCGACGGACAAGTGTATCTCCTCATCCGGCGTGAGGAAGCATAAACACGCTGAAGGTCGAGCGGCGGGTCAATGGCGAAAACACTTTTCAGGTTAGAAACTCCCTGCGAGGCCAGGTACGCGGCAAAACTCACGGCGACCGATCCGCCGGCAGAGAAGCCTCCTATCGCCAGTCCCTGCGTCAGGTGCCTGTTTTCAGATTCAACCCTCACTATTTCCGAGAGTTGCTTTCGGATCAATTCATCGGCAAACAACGCGTACTTCAGGTTGGGTACAATGGTCATGTAGCCTTTTGTAACCAACTTCTCAGGAAGTGAAGTCTTCTTGAAAACTGCCTTTGGGCTTTCTCCCTTGCCGGGAAACAGCAACAGAATGCCCTTAATGGAATCACCGGGTTGAAGTACGTAGTAGTTGAAACTCTTGCCATCGAGCTTGAAAGTCTTTTGAACAACATCCTGGCCAAAGGCACGATCACCGGACACCAGAATGCAAGAGAATAGCAGTAGGAATCCTAGTCTCTTCGGCAAGATTGTCCTTCTCTTCACTGGATTGTACATTTCTTTGCTCTAGTCTTTAACGATAGTAAACTCCACTCTTCGGTTCAGCCGTCGCGTTGCCTCCGTCTTGTTATCGGCAATCGGTTTGCTTCCGCCGTGGCCCTTCCCGTCTATCCGCCTGCCGCTGATCCCTTTGGAAACCAGGTATGCCTTTACAACTTCCACTCGCTTGAGCGACAGTTTTACGTTATGCTCATGCACTCCGCGGTTATCGGTATGCCCCGACAATTCGATTTCCACCTTGGGGTTTAGTTTTAAGAACTCAACGACCTCATCCAGCTCCTCGTTGGATTCAGGAAGGAGGTTGGGTGTGCCCTGTTGAAAGAGAACGCTCTTCAGGTTGACGGTAGCGCCAACCTCAATGGGTTGAAGTTTGAAGTTCAACTCCAGTACGTTCATCTCATAGGTTCGCACATCCAGCTTCTCGAAGTTGCCGATGTACCCGGGAGCCTCAACGCTGACCGCGTACTCTTTCACCGACGGGAACCTGACTTCATACTTGCCGTCGCGTTTGGCATTGACCGTAAACGAGGTGTCGCTGCGGAACTCAATCAAAGCAGGTATTGCTGTCCCTGTCTTCGCGTTTGTGACTTTGCCGAAGACCCGGAAGAGTTTTTCATCCTCGGTGGGAGGTTTATCACGAACGATCTCCACAATCTTGACGACAGAATCAATCTTGGCTGTTTTGAGCGAGTCGTGGATATTGGGCGGGGGAGAAAAAACCTTAATGTCTCCATAGCCGTCGCTATTCCGCGTACTGGTGTAGAGGGCCAGTTTGGAGGCAGGCATCGTGCGGTAGTTCAATTCACGACCCTCTGAGTTGATGGCCGCACCCATGTTCACGGGTGTAGCCCAGTTCTCCCAAGTGTCGTCCATTCGCTCAGAAAAGTAGATGTCGAATCCTCCGTAACCCTTGCGCCCATTGGAGGAGAAATACAGAATCTTTCCGTCCTCACTCAGGCTGGGCGCCCATTCCTGGCGATGTGTGTTGATGGTGGTCCCCAGGTTCTTGGGCTCTTGCCATTCGCCATTGAGCAGCAAGGCCACGAAAATATCTTCAGCACCGGACTTGGCACCGTAGCCATAGAAGGGCTCAGCCGAAAAAACCAGCGCTTCCGCCGTGGCAGAAAAAAATCCTAGCGAATAAGGAGATCGGTTCTTGAAGTCAGGAAAACGGATGTATTCCAGCGGTGACCATCCATCGCCCCTCTTATGCGAAATGGAAAAACCCTGCGTCGTAGCCTGTGCATGGTTTCCCAGGTACATCCGGTTGCCGTCGTGCGAGAATCCGATGACGGCATTGTAACCGTCGTTATTTAGAACCTCACCAGCGTGAATAGCCGGTCCCCACTTAAGTCCTTGCCATTCCGAGTACCAGATGTCACCCAGGTCCTTCTTTCCTCCAACATTGGCGGGATGTCCAGCCACGGTGAAATACAACCGTTTCCCATCAGGGGTGATGATGGGTGATTGCTCGTCGTGCTCCGAGTTGGGTTCATTGAGGGCTTCCTGAGTGAATTTTTTCTGGGCAGATGCCATCGAACTGACCAACATGAGCAAGACACACAGTATCCCGCCCACTCGAAACCTTGAATTAACATTCATACTGATACCCATTCGTTGTCCTTTACACTGAATCTCCATGGCAGCTTTGCATCTTCACCTGCATAATCGATGCCAATACGTCTGTCGGCAATAATTTGATCTCCTCCAATCTTGTGTCCAGCGTCGGCGATCCATAATGCCCTCGAAGATAAGGTCTTCCCGTTATGTGTGCGCTCAATGCCCAGCGCCCTGGTCAGCTTTCCTGGACCAGACGTGATCCTGCGACTGTTGCGGTGGCTGGTTCTGCGCAGCATTTCAGTGACACCGTCTATTGGCTGCAAGGCCCGAATAAGCACCGCATCGGCGGTTCCAGCCCGGTTTGTCACGACATTAAAGAGGTTGTGGATGCCATAGCACAAGTAAACATAAGCATTGCCGCCCTCGCCGAACATCACCTCATTGCGCTTCGTTCGTCGGTTGTTGAAGGCATGGCAGCCGCGTTCCGTCCACGAGTAGGCCTCCGTTTCAACAATTAGTCCGCCCGTCACCTTGCTGTTGATACGGGTAAACAAGGCCTTTCCAAGCAGTTCCCTTGCGATTCGCGTCACATCTTTTCTTCGGTAAAAGCCCTCTGGCAGTATCATCTCTCCGCAAATGTTACCGATTGTTAAATAGCTTTTTCCGTTCTGGAAACTCTCCTATTTTTGACCCCTCTTAGCAAACCAACAAAAATAACATTTATGAAAAGAGTTTTAACTCTTGTTTTAGTGGCCCTGAGTCTCGTGGCTCAAGCCCAGGTAATCTCCCCCGCGCCCAGCCCGGCAGCCACCGTTTCGACGGTGGTCGGACTCACCGAAGTCAAGGTGGAGTATTCACGTCCGAAAATGAAAGGTCGCAAGATCTTCGGACCAACCGCTGATTTTGTCACCCCCTACGGTCAAGTGTGGCGCACTGGCGCCAACTCAGGTACCACCATCACCTTTAGCGATGATGTCAAGTTTGGCGGCACGGATGTTCCCAAAGGAAAATATCTCGTTCTCACCATCCCCGGCGCAACGGAATGGGTGGTGATCCTCTACAAGGACGTTGCCCTCGGAGGCAATACCGCTGAATACAAACAGGAAAATGACCAGGCCCGCGCCACGGTGAAATCTGAAACCCTCGCCCAGAATGTTGAGGCCTTCACCATCGAAATTGCAGACCTTTCTGCTGATAGCAAGACAGCCAATCTGCAGTTGATGTGGGAAAAAACTTCCGTCAAGGTTCCGATCACTGTCGAATTTGACAAGAGAGTAATGGCCTCCATCGAGAGAAGCACAAAAGTTTCTCCCGGAAGCCTGTACCAGGCCGCCAACTATTACCTCGACAATGGCAAAGACCTGAAGGTGGCGCTTGAGTGGATCACCACGGCGGCAGCCTCCGATCCGAATGCATACTGGATCTGGCACACCAAAGCCAAAATTCAGAAAGCGCTCGGCGATAAGAAAGGTGCTACCGAATCAGCCACTGCCTCCAAGGCCGCTGCTGAAAAAGATAAAGACTCAGCGTATGTTCGCTTGAATGACGAACTGTTGAAAGCACTGAAATAGGAAATAGGAAATTAGGCATTGGGGAGCCTCCGGAGACGGGGGCTTTCTCATTTTCAGGGATCAGGGGTCAGGGAACAGGAGTCAGAAATTGGATGACTTTCTGGTCCCTGGTCCCTAGCCCCTGTCCCCTCTGGTCACTTGCACAATGAGTGCAACAACAATTACTACTACACAGCCGATGATGTTGAATAGCAAGAACGCCACGTCAGTAAACTTGTAGAGGTAGAGAATCACAGCCTCTCCCACCAGTCCGCCAATAAAGACGGAAGTGGATTTCAGGTATTTGATGTAGAAGGCCGAAAGAAAGATGCCAAGGATGGTTCCGTAGAAAAGTGAGCCGATGATGTTGACGAATTGGATCAGGTTCTCTGCCTGGTCGGCAATGTTGGCAGAAAGCATGGCGATACCTGCCCACGCCACCGTCAGCCATCTCGACATCTTCA
>CAZJWV010000165.1:0-1499 GCA_964549855.1 uncultured Ohtaekwangia sp.
TAGATATTACCGGATTACCGCCGTCGCTGGAGGTGCAAGAGAAGTTCTTGAGTGAGACCGGAGAACAATCCTATGAAAACCTGGTGGACGCGTTGCTGGCGCAACCTCAGTACGGGGAGAAGATGGCGGCCTATTGGATGGATGTCGCCCGGTATGCCGATTCGCACGGGTATCAAGACGATGGCCTGCGCACGATGTGGCCGTGGCGCGATTGGGTGATACACGCGTTCAATGAGAATTATCCGTACGACCGGTTTGTCACCTGGCAGCTGGCCGGCGACCTAATGCCCAACGCCACCAAGGAGCAAGTATTAGCAACGGGCTTTAACCGCAACCACAAAATCACACAGGAAGGCGGCGTGATCCAGGAAGAATACCGCATCGAGTACGTCACCGACCGGACTAACACGTTTGGGAAAGCGCTCCTGGCACTCACATTTGAGTGTGCCCACTGTCACGATCATAAGTACGATCCGATTTCCACGAAAGAGTACTACAGCACGTTCGCCTTCTTCAACCAGGTGCCGGAGAAAGGCCTCGTCGGCGACATCACCCTCGCTTCGCTGGCGGATCCGCCAAAAATCAAGTTCACCTCGGAAGAAATCGAGAAGATCTACACCTGGATCAACAAGAAGGATACTGCCGCGGTGGAAGTGATGGTGATGCAGGATTCTGCCTACCGACCCACCTACGTACTCAAGCGCGGCGCTTACGACTCGCCCGGCGAGGAAGTAACCTACGGCTTGCCTTCGGCCATCCTGCCCTTCGACTCAACCCTGTACGGCAGCAACCGCCTCGGTCTCGCCAAATGGCTGTTCGATAAAAAGAATCCTTTAACCTCACGCGTGTTCGTGAACCGGATGTGGCAGGAGTTCTTCGGTCGCGGCCTGGTGAAGACGTCGGGTGATTTTGGCATGCAGGGCGAAATGCCGTCGCACCCCGAGCTGCTCGATTGGCTCGCACTCGACTTCATGAACAACGGGTGGAACATCAAACGCCTCGTCCGGCAGATCGTAACCTCCTCCACTTACAGGCAATCGTCGGTGATGGACCCCGATAAAATGTCCGTCGATCCTGAGAACATCCTCCTCGCCCGCGGTCCGCGCGTACGCCTGTCAGCCGAAGCGGTACGTGACCTCGCCCTCGCCAGCAGCGGGTTACTCAACAATGAAATCGGCGGACCAAGCGTGAAAGTTTATCAGCCCCCGGGGATTTGGGAACAATCTACCTCCGGCCGCGGCGTGTTGGCGCGCTACGTCCAGGACCACGGCGACGACCTCTACCGGCGCGGGTTGTACAGCTTCATCAAGCGCACCGTCCCCCCACCCGGCATGCTGATGTTCGATGCCAGCAACCGCGACCAATGCGAAGTGAAAAGGCTCCGCACCAATACGCCCCTGCAAGCACTCATGCTGTTGAATGATCCAGTGATCCTGGAAGCATCGCGGGTTTTCGCGGAAAGGCTGTTGGCGGAGAAGTCAACGGCGGAAGAGAAAATT
>CAZJWV010000165.1:1509-4751 GCA_964549855.1 uncultured Ohtaekwangia sp.
CGTTTCGGGCGATAGTTTGCCGGGATGCGAAGGCCGCTGAGCTTTCCCTGTTGATTAATTACTTTGAGGAGGAGAAGAAAGGATTTGAAGAGAATAAAGGGAAAGCCAAACAGCTGATTAAGGCAGGGGAGTATAAGCATGCCGCAGTTAGTGATGTAGCAGCTCTGGCGGCCTTGATGGAAACGGTGCATACCATCTATAATATGGAGGAAGCGATTACCAAAACATAACTAGTTGTCCATGGTAGCCAGAGGTTGGACTAAAGTCCATATTGATTTTCCTGCTTTGATCCACGCCTTAAAAGGCGTGGCAAAACAAATGCGAGGGGATTCAGGGTTGGACTTAAATCCATCTCCTGTATCAGGTTTCTATCCCCGCCTTAAGAGGCAAGGCAAGCCATCGACGAAGGTTAGCACACATCCAAGAAACTTGAGATTTCAAGTTTTGCCACGCCCTTTAGGGCGTGGACTAAGAATGAAAGTAAGAATGGGCTTTAGCCCAATCTCTGTGTAGTTTGAACGAGAGAGCATGGAAAACGAATTTCTAACGAGTCGGTTTCACATAACGCGCCGCCATTTTCTAGGGAAGATGGGACTCGGATTTGGTTCAGCCGCGCTGGGCTCGCTCCTCATTCCTGATTTGTTCTCTGGAACGGAGGAGGCATCTATGCCCATTGGTCTCCCTCACTTCGCCCCGAAAGCCAAACGCATCATCTACCTTTTTCAGAATGGTGCTCCCTCGCAACTGGAGAGTTTTGACTACAAGCCGCTGCTCAGCAAAATGAGAGGCGAAGAACTCCCCGCTTCCATCCGCATGGGTCAGCGACTGACGGGGATGACCTCGGGTCAGAAGAAATTCCCGCTCGTCGGGTCGCAGTTCAAGTTTGCGCAGTACGGCCAGTCCGGGGCATGGGTGAGTGAGTTGTTTCCGAATACTGCCAAGATTGTAGACGAGTTGTGCTTCATCAAATCCATGCACACGGAGGCCATCAACCACGACCCGGCGCTTACGTTCATGCAGACCGGCGCGCAGCAGGGCAACCGGCCCAGCATGGGGGCATGGCTGAGTTATGGTCTCGGCAGCGAAAACAAGAACCTGCCGGCGTTCTGTGTGCTGTTGTCGCGGGGAAGAGGCAACGGTCAGGGCGTGTACTCCAAACTCTGGACGAACGGATTCCTCGACAGCATCCACCAGGGCGTGCAATTCAGCAGCAGCGAAGAACGGGTGCTGTACCTGAAAGACCCCAACGGCCGCGACCGGGAAGCCACCCGGAAGATGCTGGACAACCTGGCGCAACTGAATGACCTGAACTACCAGGAATTCGGCGATCCCGAAATTCAAACGCGGATCCAACAGTACGAAATGGCCTACCGCATGCAGACGGCGGTACCTGAACTCACGGACCTCAAGTCGGAGCCCGATCAAATCATCAAAATGTACGGCGCAGATTGCCTGGCGCCCGGCACGTACGCTGCCAACTGCCTGCTTGCCCGCAAACTTTCAGAAGCGGGAGTTCGCTTTGTGCAGCTGTATCACCAGGGCTGGGACCAGCACGGCAACATGGTGGGCGAAATGCCACTGCAGGCACAGGATGTCGACCGCGCCACGGCGGCGCTGGTGATGGACCTCAAGCAACGCGGCTTGCTGGATGAGACCCTAGTCATCTGGGGCGGCGAATTCGGCCGAACCAACTACTGCCAGGGGGATATGACAAAAAATAATTACGGCCGCGACCATCACCCCCGGTGCTACACCATCTGGATGGCGGGTGGCGGCGTGAAGCCGGGCATCGCCTACGGGGAGTCGGATGAATTTGGGTACAACATTGTAAACAATCCCGTGCACGTCAATGACTTTCATGCCACCGTGCTGCACCTGATGGGGCTCCACCACGACCAGCTCAACTTCAAACACCTGGGCCGCCGATACAGGCTCACCGATGTGGCCGGCAAAGTGGTGACGGGCATACTTGCCTAAGAGGCCATGCAACGCTTTCTGCTCAACGTCATTTTTTTTCTCCAGGGCCTGATTCTCTTTCTTTTCTTTTTTGAAGACCGCCTGTCGCTGCCTACCTGGCTGCAAGTAGCCGGCCGACTGCATCCTGCCATGCTTCATCTTCCTATCGGAGCCTTTGGTGTCTGTGTGGTGCTGGTGTTCATCGAAAGTCAATTCAAGAAAAAAGCGTTTGCCCGAATTACCCTGACGGTTTTGTTATTCACATCAGTAACCACCTCGATCACTGCGCTGCTGGGAATATTTCTCGCCAACAAGGGAGATTACGACCTGGATGCACTCGGCACTCACAAGTATGGTGGGATCGTGTTGAGCTTTATGTGCTACCTCCTACTGGTGGCATTTGTCTATGCCGGAAAAAACAAACCGTTGTATTACGGATTGGGCCTGATCACAGCTGGCACGCTGGTCTTTGCAGGCCATACCGGGAGTATTCTCACGCACGGTGCGAATTTCGTGTTAGAGCCACTTGGAAAGTCTAGCCGACTGAGCGGAGACGAAGGCGGCGTGAACGGAGCCAAATCCGTCAGCCCGAGCGCAGTCGAGGGCGACGGAATCGAGGGGCGCCGAGTCGAGGGGTCCGCCTTCCAAGCCGTCATCTACCCCATCCTCGAGAAGAAGTGCACCTCCTGTCACAACCCTACAAAACGCAAAGGCAAGTTTGTCATGACCTCCATGAACGAATTCCTGAAAGGCGGGGAACACGGCGTAGAATGGGTTGCCGGGAAGCCAGCGGAGAGCAGGATGATCCAATACATCCACCTTCCTTTGAACGACGACGACCACATGCCGCCGGATGGAAAACCTCAACTATCGCGGCAGGAAAAAAAGTTGCTGGAGTTGTGGATTGCCTCCGGGGCCGATATGGAAAAGGCGCTTGCGGATTTCCCCGCCACAGACTCTTTCAAAATCGTCGGTTCGGAAGCATTGGCGATGTCCAAGGCGGCAGTCAGTGAAGAAAGGACTTACCCTTTTTCAGCAGCCTCAGAAGCGACCATTTCTAGAATGAATACGCCCTTCCGCGCTGTCTTTCCACTTAATCAAAAGAGCCCGGCGCTGCAGGCTGATTTTTTCATCAGGGAGTCATTCAAATCAACGGCGCTCGAAGAACTGACGGACGTCCAGGATCAACTGGTGGTTCTCAATCTTTCCAAGATGCCGGTTAATGATAACGACCTCAAGGTGATTGGAAAGTTCAGTCAACTGGAAAAAGTGAATCTCAATTTCTC
>CAZJWV010000166.1:0-4676 GCA_964549855.1 uncultured Ohtaekwangia sp.
TAATCGGGTTTACCAATGAACCGGTTTCCAATTTTATCGAACCGTCACTGACAACGGTTTCTCAACCTTCATTTGAAATGGGTAGAACAGCGGCGGAACTTCTCATTGAGGAATTGGAACGGCCAGGCTCCTTTTCGCCGATCACCAAAGTGCTTCCTACCGAACTCATCATTCGCAATTCGACGCGGAAGCTTTTTCATAAAGTACTCGAAACGTAGCATGTTTTTGCTGAGCCGAGACTGAATCGAACAGTACAATTAACAGAATGTTATCGGAACTGAAAGTTCTAGAATTGGCTTCCGTGCTGGCTGGTCCCAGCGTCGGGCAATTCTTCGCGGAACTTGGTGCCGAAGTGATCAAAGTGGAGAACCCACGTACCGGGGGAGACGTGACGCGCAGTTGGCGCACCCCGGGCGAGAAGACCGACGACCGGTCGGCGTACTTCTGCTGCTGCAACTGGGGGAAGAAGTCAGTGCTGCTGGACCTTACTGCTGCAGGCGACAGGGAAAGAGTACTCAAGCTTGCCGCCAAATCCGACATCGTCATTGCGAGCTACAAACCGGGTGATGCGGAAAAACTCGGCGTGAGCTATGAACAGATCAAGGCGGTGAACGCCTCAGTGCTTTACGGATCAATCACTGGTTACGGCCCCGCCGATGAAAGGGTCGGCTACGACGCGCTCATCCAGGCAGAGTCGGGCTTCATGGATCTCAACGGCGAACCGGCCGGCCCCCCGACAAAGATGCCCGTGGCCCTCATCGATGTGCTGGCAGCGCACCAGCTAAAAGAGGGTTTGCTTGTGGCACTTATAAAAAGAGATCGCACGGGTGAGGGAAGCTTCGTCGAGGTCTCACTGATGGAAACCGCTTTGGCCTCACTCGCCAACCAGGCGACAAACGTCCTCGTCGGCCGAACGTCTCCGCAGCGCCAGGGGTCGGCTCACCCGAACATCGCACCCTATGGCGATGTGTTTGTTACCTCCGACGGCAAGTCATTGCTGCTGGCGGTGGGCAGTGATCGCCAGTTTGAAGGCTTACTCACCGTGCTGGGTGCTAAGCCAGATGATTCCTCATGGTTACCCTTCCGATCCAACCCCGAAAGAGTGAAGAATCGTGCAAGGCTGAACACCAAACTGGCGATGCTGATTTCTCAGCACTTGGGCACAGACTTGGTAGCAGCCCTCGGAAAGTCGAAAGTGCCGGCTGGGTTGATTCGGTCTGTCAGCGAGGCGTTGGAGGACCCAATTGCTAACTCGCTGCGGCTAAACGCGCAATTGGTAACAGGGTTGCGCGGGTTTGTGGCAACAGGGACGGAGCGAGCAACAAAACTCACTCCCCCTCCGCACCTCGGAGAGCATTCTGAAGAGGTGCTGAAAAACCTTGCGTAAGACCTAATTTGGTTTCTGAACTTCCTGGCTCTCTGCTGTCTTCCTATCGCGTTGGAGTATTGAATTTCTGGTGAGTCACCGGAACCGGCTTCAGTTCCTGCCTTTCTTTGACAACCCATTTCACGACTACCATCATCACAAGCATGATTGCGCTTGTTACAGCAATGGCGGTTGTGCCTCCGAAAGTTGAAAAAGTAAGGGCCATGGGCATTGCCATTGCGATTTCCATCCAGGTTATCTTTTTCATGGGTTTTTATTGTATTGGAGAGAGTTCACGCACCCAGATTGGAAAGGTTGGGCGGTAGTAAAATAAAGAGGAATTAAGTGATTTGACTGTAACATTTAGACAGGAATTGGTGTCCAAGGCCTCGTGTTGCCGGGCAACAGCGAGCTGTTACTTCAGCACCTTGTTAAAAAGAATCGAATTGAACAAAGCGGTAGCTTCCATGTGAGGTAGATGTCCTGTTTTGGGAATTACAAACAACTCAGCTTTTGGTATGCGTTCCATCAGGGTAGCCCGTATCTCTTCCAATTTGACAACCTGATCAAACTCGCCCCATAAAACGAAGACGGGGATCCCTGAGGAGGCAATTCTCCTGTGCTCATTCTCCAGGTTTGCCCTGTTCTTGTTCGTGGAAATCAAAGCACGAACGAACCCCTTAAACTTCATAACCTCCTGGTATTTCTTATCCCATCCCCGGAAGCGGGCCGAATCGTAGAAATCGCCAAGCTGTCCCGCGGCCATGTTTTGGTAGCGTTCGCTTTGCTTGAACTGTTGCACTTCTTCCTCGGTGACCATCAAAGATGCCGCGTTGTCCCTTGTCGGATTATCAAATCCTGCTGCATCAACATAAATAAGCGCCTTGACCCGTTCGGGGTATTGAGAAGCAAAGGCCGAGATCGTGCGACCACCGTCGGAAAGCCCCATGAGGTTTATGGGCTTCATAATTTCAAGTGCATCGAGTAGTTCTTTCAGCTGTTGGGCGAACAGGGCAACATCATAGACCACATCAGGGTTATCCGAAAATCCCCGGCCATAAGTATCGTAGCGGAGGGCAGCATAACCACGCTTTACTGCCTCGTTGTAGGTAGAGTCCCAGATATACGATGGTACCGAGAATCCGTGTACCATTACAAGGATGCTATCTGCGCCAGGGTTGGAAAACTCGTAATACGTATTTCCAGCGCTAAGTTTGGCATACCTTCCGGTTGTGACACCGGCGCGAAAGGCATCGTCTTTGGTGATTGTTTCCGGGTCTGTGGTTTCCTGTGGTTTTGTGGAACAACTGGATAAGACAAGGAGGATTGTGAAGGCGAATGATAGCTTGTTCATTGTAGTAGGCATCATGCCAAATATAGCCAAAGGCCACTTCGCCGCTTTGTTCTTTGTGTGATTTGAAACAATCTCTAATCAGCCTATTTGTTTACTGAAAGTTCACATGACCTAGTCGGCTGCTCTTTGTATCTTACTTGGTTTAACGGCGATTGTTGGCCATCTGAATGTCAACTTGTGTCAGTCGAAAAAGTATTAAGCAGTGCCACATAAATACGATCTGTATGAGTGAACTAAGCAAGGAGTCCGAGGAAGCCATGATGAAATGGATCAAGAAATTCAGGGAACAATTTGCTGCACGGAAGGCCAAAGAGGAGCGCTTTCGTAGTAGTCTGGGTATACGTCTCAAGACACCCCCGTCGAAGCCGACTCCCGACTCCAATGAGAGTACCAGTTAGGAACGTAAACCCGGATTTTGTTCGCAGATCGCGCAGATTGAATACACGCAGATCTACGCAGATAAGCTTTCCCATTGCAATAGAGATCTGCGCCAATCTGCGTGTATTCGATCTGCGTAAATCAGCGGGCAAGAACCGCGCTTTCCAGTAACTGTACTCGCCACTCGGTACGCGGGCTCTCGCCCAAGCACCATTTCTACGATACGCCGTTCACACAATAGGAGAAACCCAAGGCGGCCCGCAGGCGTACGAGCACCTGTAACCACAATTCAGATGAAACATGTTATTCGTTTCCCCAGATGGGTGATGCTACCAGTTTTGTCCATGGTTGGAATGTTAAACGTAGCCGCGCAACTGCCCGACAAGCGCGCCCACCACGAACTGGTCTATGACGAAGGGACAAAGACCATTTTTCTGACGGGAGGAAGTACGCCGCTCAATGATGGACAGTCCTTTCAGTTCTTCAATGATATCTGGCGCTATGGTGCGAATGGCTGGAGCAGCGCTGGCAAGGCTGGCGATGAGAGAAGCGGTATCAAACTTGCTTACCATACAAAGGACAAGGCGATCTATTCTTACGGCGGGTTTTTGCCGGGTAATCAGTCCAGCGGCCAGTTTCGTGTGCTCGAGAATGGTCAATGGAGAGTGATCTCGGATCTTGCCGAAATGAAAGGGGCCGAGCCGGGTTTTGTCTATGACGTCGCCCGCAATCGGCTCGTCGCCTTTGGCGGGTCAGCCGGTCGTGGCCAGGTCAACAGCGCAACGTGGGAGTGGGACGGAACATCGTGGAAGAAATTCGAAGGCACCCAACCTGAAGGCCGAATGGGATTAGTCATGGTGTATGACAGCAAGAGAAACAAGACGGTCCTGTACGGCGGTTCAGGGGTCAACGGAAAACTAACCGACGGCGTGTGGGAGTTCGATGGACAGAAATGGGAAAACATTCCCGAATCAGCCGGGCCAGGTGCCCGCATCTCTCCCGGTGCCACCTATGATTCCAAGCGGGGGGTGGTGGTACTGTTCGGGGGTATTGGTGACGGCATAAAAGGTGATACCTGGAGTTGGGACGGAAAGACATGGAGGAAGCTGTCAGAATCAGGACCTGCTCCCCGCGTGATGGGCTACATTGCCTATGACAATTCACGCGACCGGATAGTCCTCTTCGGCGGTCGCCTTGGCTGGCCCAATGATGCAAACGACACATGGGAGTGGGACGGAGAGAAGTGGACGCAGGTGGGGAAATGAGTGTCGAAGTGCCTTAGTGTCTTGGTGCCTTAGTGCCTTGATCGGGGAGCACTTTGGTTAGTGCAAAGGTTGGTGTTATTCAAGCGAGACGCTTGAAACCACGAAGACACGGCTGGGGTATGTCTGTTGGCATCAATTTTTTTGCCGAGCGCCGAGTACCTAGTGCCTAGCCACCGATTTCTTATATTGAGTAAGTGATCCGCTCAATTGGAATCTTGCTTCTATGGTCAATTTTCTGGCCTGCCTGCGCCCAGCACACGATCACGAGTGTCGATTTCTTCACTGCTTCGCTGCAAATCACGCCGAGAGCTCC
>CAZJWV010000167.1:0-4455 GCA_964549855.1 uncultured Ohtaekwangia sp.
CCTCAAATGTCATCCACTTGACCAGGTCGACGTGCGGCTCTTCGGCTTTCTTTTCAGCAGGCTGTTGTGACTGCTGACCCATAGCCGTGACGACCAGGGCAACGAGCAGAATCGGGATAAAAAGTTTCTTCATTTGGACGTAAGAATCACACCTTTTCCTCAACAAATGTAGTCAGAAAATAGGTCACCCGGGTTTGAATAATAAAACGGCCCGGTGGGTAACCAAGGTATTCCTCGTGGGTATTCAGTGTACGAAATGAACATTGGAACTGTACACTCCCGAACACCAGGACGTATGAATTGGGCTGATTTGAGGGTTTTTAGGGATGGTACCAGAGTTGCAGAGAGAAACACGCGTATGAACCGGCACGCAGATCGATTTTGGTTGGTAGTACTCGGGGTGGCTGTCGCCATCGCGGTGATGATGACCACGCTCGTGTGGAGCCGTCCCGGGCATCCGCGTTCGGGCTCAGTCCCGGCAGTCTCTCCCTCGCCCAATCGCACATCGGCGTCCAGAATTAGTGCAAAGCTCCTCAACCTCGCTAAGAAAACCTGGATCGACTCCTCCTTCGGCCGCCACTAACCGCTCAGCGGTTCCCCCTCACTTTCTTCATACCCCTGGCGATTTAGTACGCGCTCCAGGGCTTTTCGAATGGCCACATTGATCGGGTAAAACTCTGCCGCCATTACCGGGTCTATCCCCGACAGGCGCAGGTAAAACTGGTTCATCACGGGAACAGGCATGCTTGCTCGAATGTCAGCCTCCGCTTTCTGATACGCTTCGGTCTGCCCGGTCTTGATCACTGGGCAAGTCACCAATTCTTTTGTGCCGTACTTGTTGGTTCGTGCTGAGTAGCCAAACAATCGACAGATAAGGCCTCGGTGCTTGTACTCCGAGCAGAGCCCGACGCCTTTTGAGGAGGCATCGAGAATCATGCAGACCGGGTCACTGCCGGCGGCGAGGCGCTCATACCATTGCTCAGCCTTACCCTCCCGGGCGAGGAACAACGCGAATGGCAGGAATTCAAGTTCTGTGGCTTCAATGTCTGGCTTGAAGCAACACTTGCCGCAGCCCGGCGGGCAGTGAAGACTTGTCGAGGATTGAAATGAGGCAATCTCCGCGTCCAAAACCGCAAAGAGGGCTTCTACCTGTGAGGCAAGTTCAGTGAGTTGCACTCACCAAACTTCCGGATAGTGTGCGGATATTCCAATTCGGTCACGCAACGATCCATCGATCCGTCGTAGCGATAGCTATCGGGATCAAGGCAGTCAGCTCAGGACAAAGCGTAAGTCATGGAAGCCAGCCCGGTGTCGTAAATCTTTGACTTGGTCAATTTGAGCTTCTTCCGCCCAGAGATATTCTGAAAGAGCGGCTTGCCGGTTCCAAGGAGTATGGGATGCACCGCCAGCCATAATTCGTCGACCAGGTTGGCGTTGATAAAAGCGGTTGTCAGCTGAGCCCCTCCGAACAGCCAGATATTCTTGCCTGGCTCCTCCTTGATTCGCTTAACGGCCCTTGCGATGTCGCCTGAAACGACTACAACCTTAGGGTTAGCCCTGGGCTCGAGGGTATTCGAGAAGACGTAGGTTTGGGTTCCTTTCCATGGGTTTGATCCACCCATGGTCTTTGTAAGCTCATACGATTTCCTGCCCATGAAGATGGCATCGATGCTTTTCCCGAATTGCTTCAGGCCGTAGTCCTGGTCATTAAAGCACCAGTCATACTCGCCGTTAGGACCCTCTATGAATCCATCGAGTGAAACGGCTACGCCGAGGATGATCTTTCTCATGACACCATCCGATGAGTGTAGTCTGACATTTCCTCAGGCAACTCGTCAGTGAGTTCTTCGCACCGGAAACCTTGCAGGTGCAGGGCGGCGATGACGATGCCAGGATTGACAGAACTTGTAACCCGCAGGATACGGTCGCGGTCTGCCAGGTCAAAATTCCAATTTAAGGGTCCCGCGAGTCGGTCCAGGACCGCTGCCAAGCTCCGGGCCTCCGGCAGGGAGCTGACAGAAGTTGAGAAAACGAGCACGTTGTTCATGGTACGAATAAACGATGGTGCCATGACAGCCCTATGTCAAGAGAGAGGGTGTTTTCTCGAAAAGTTTGAGAGTTTTTTGGTCGTTCCACCCAGCGAAGGGGAGATTTTGGTGAACGGGGTATAGGCCTACCCCGCTCCCTTTACCAGCTCCTTCCGCTCCCTTTCAATCTTGCGATGGAAGATGAACATGAGTGGCGTATATAAAAAATAGCAGAAGCCCGCCAGGGGGCCCGCCCAAAATGAGTTGCGGAAAAGGAAGGCAATGATCACCGACACGATTGGCACTCCCGCCATGATCATGTTCGACCGAATACTGGCGCGGGTATCAAAACGCTCCAGCTCGTTCAACCCCAACTCATCGCTTTTCGACAGTGCGTATCGATACATTACACATAAGACAGAAAACACGGCGGCGGCACCGATGCCGTACATAATCATCAACTGGGGCATATCGGGCCCTTTGATGGTATTAAAGACCCCATCTGCAACTTCATTGTTGCCCATGAGCAATGCGGCTGGCCCGATAAGAAGAATGCGAGTCAGGAACTTGAGCGGGTAGACGTAAAATAGGATAATCACCAGGAACAACGTATTCAGCACGATCATCCGGCTCGACTTAAGGCCGTACCTCAGAAAGAATGTGTAGTGCTCGTACCAAATCAGTACGATGAGGGTAATGCAGGCGAGGAAGGGAAACAACTCGTAGGTAAACTGCTTGAGTTGGCTAAAATTCGTTGGCGGAGAAGTGGATATAAGCAGCAGCGTGATCGCCATGCCGAAGACCGCATCGCTGAAATTCTCCAGCCGGCCCGCTTCTCTTCCTCGGTACCTGAATCCCGTCTCGGGAGCCAGGCTCTTGCCCAGTGAATCGCGTAGCATCAGTCCTAACTGTTAACGACTGTGCGCACTGCATCAACGGCACGGTCGATGTCAGCCTTTGTGTTGTAAATATTCGGCGATAGCCTCACGCCCAGCGTGGCTGCGCCTGCAATTCCGTGGTTCTTGTAAATCTTATCGTAAATCTCCTGGTGGGTCTTGCCGGGAACAGTGAAGACAGTGATACCTCCGTTCAACCCCGGATCCAGAGGGGTAATGAACGTTACCCCATTGAGCTTATCTTTCAATTGGTCGCGCAAGTAGCTGTTAAGCGCCCGCACCCTCGCCTCCACGACAGGCTTGCCAATGGCCTGGTGAAAGTCGAGGGCCTCGGGCAGTGCTGCAGGCGTCGCTTCGTTGCGCTGACCCAGGATGGCTAGCCTTGCATCGGCCGTTGTTCCCTTCTCGTTCCATCCGGCGCTAATGATCTGTGGCCACAGGTGCACCATGCTTTCCTTCTTCACAAAGAGAACGCCGTTCTCCAGGGGGCCCATCAGCCACTTGTGAGTGCTGCCGGTGTAGAAGTCGCAACCCAGGTCGCGCAGGTTGATATCGACAAACCCGAACGACTGTGCGCCATCCACCAGGGTGAGTACGCCGCGACTTGATGCCATCTTACAAAGTTCTTTTGCCGGAAGAGCAATGCCGCTTACGTTACTGATGTGCGAGAATCCCAGGAACTTTGTTTTGGCGGTGATTGCCTTCTGAAACGGCTGGATGAGATCATCAGCGGTCTTCGGGTTGGCAGGAACGGTTACTTTCTTCACCGTAAAGCCCAGCCGCTTCGCCCTAAATTCCCAGGCGACATTATTGCTCGGGTGGTTTTGATCCCACAGCACGACCTCGTCGCCAGCCTTCAGGTCAAACCCATTCACGATGATATTGTTCCCCTCTGAAGTGTTGCGCGTGATGCTGATCTCCTCCTTTGTGACGCCAAGGTATGATGCAAGTTTGTCCAGCGACACCACCCGGATCTCGTCAAATTTGTCACGGAAGTGGAAGGATACGTCCTTTCCAAGATCGTTGAGCGTCTGCTGAACCGCCTGGCTTACGGAGAAAGGCGCCGGGCAGAGGTTGGCGGCGTTCATCATGACCAGGTTGCCTGGCACGGCGAACTGTCGCTTGATGGACTCCCAGTAGCGTTCGTCACCGGCATCCGCAGGCGCCTCAACCGGAGGAAGGCCTTCGCCTGAAGCAAACGCTGGAAGTGTAAGGGCGGCAGTCGTGCCGGCCATCAGCTTACGGAGGAAATCCCTCCTTGCCGTTTGGGTAGAATTACTCATGCAGGGTTCATTCAGGTTTACATCCCGGAGGGTTGCGGCTGGGTTTGATAATGTTCCGTCAGTTCTTCAACCAGGGTGGCAATTTTTTGCTTCATTTCAGGCGGCGATTCCACTTCCACTGCGGTTCCAAACATCAGCATCCACCGTGCCATCCAGTCGAGGTTGTCGAGCATGAACTCGGCGCGTATCGAATCGCCAAGGTCTGTCTGGCTTATCGCGCCATAGAGTTGGCGATTTTTCAAACCCGAC
>CAZJWV010000168.1:0-4380 GCA_964549855.1 uncultured Ohtaekwangia sp.
GACGCCGCTCACGGCCCAAGCGTTTCCAAATACAACCCAGGCGAGCACACCGAAAGAGAGCACCGTCGGAACCCAGAAGCCTATCCGGAAGGCACTTTTCCAAGCGGGCGTCCAACTCTTGCTTGCTGCCAGCACACCCTGGTAGAAATACAGGTCTATGACCAGGAAAAGGACCGCAAAGAAAGCCACTGTTATCATTCTGGCACGCATTGGTAATAAACGGAAAGGCCGTCCCTGTTGGAGACGTCCTTCCCGGAAATTTAGTTCATTACTTCGGCAGGTTGCCGCTGTAGCATCGAAAAACTAGTTAAGCGCGATCGCTGCGCTGCCATCTGCCACTTCGCTGGTTGCTGGCTTCTTTCCAAAGATACGTTCCTTGAGGCGCGCCATCATCAGGTACATCACCGGAACAAGAATCAGCGTAAGGAATGTTCCGAAGATGAGCCCAAAGATCATCGTCCATGACAGCGGACCCCAGAAGGCCACGTTATCTCCGCCAAAGAAAATATGAGGGTTCAACTCAGTGAAAAGCGTGACAAAGTCAATGTTTAGTCCTACGGCCAGCGGTATAAGCCCGAGGGTAGCCGCCATCGCGGTCAGCAATACCGGGGTCATGCGCGTCTTGGAAGCTTCCGCAATGGCTTCGCGCAACTCCATGCCCTGGCTTCGAAGCAGGTCTGTGAATTCAACAAGCAGAATTCCGTTTCTCACCACCAGCCCGGCAAGAGCCATGATGCCGATACCGGTCATCACAATGGATATCTCCATCTTGAACAGTGAGAAGCCGATGAGCACCCCGATGATGCTGAAAAGGATTTCAGACAGGATAATCAAAGGCTTGCTGGTCGAATTGAATTGGGTCACCAGGATCATGAAGATCAATCCGAAGGCAAGCATGAATGCGACAATCAGGAATCCGAAGGTTTCTGCCTGCTCTTCCTGTTCACCGGTCATCTTCACAGTCACACCATCGGGGATCGAGAGCGCCGACAGGTGCTTCGTTATTTCAGATACCACCGCGTTGGGATTGTAGTCGGCAAGGACGTTTGAGCCGATCGTGATCACACGTTTCTGATCAATGCGCCGGATGCCGGCGTAGCTATTCGAGTAATCGATCTTGGCCACAGAGGAAAGCGGCACCTCACGCACCTGTCCACCGGCACTCATGTCGCGATACGTCAGCGGCAGGTTCATCAGGGTATTGATGTCGTTCCGCTGGATATCGAGAATGCGAAGGGTGATGTCGTAATCGTCGTTCGCATCACGGAATTTCGAAACCTCTTTCCCGTTGATGGCGGTGTTGAGCGCGCTGCCGATCTGGCCTGTCGAGATACTCTCACGGTTTGCCTTCTCCCGGTCGATGGACACGAGGATCTCGGGCTTGTCGCTTTGGAAGTCTGACTTCAGCTCTTCCACGCCGGGCACCTGGAGCGAATCCAGGTAGCGCTTGACGCGATCAGCGGTTTTTACAAGCAGGTCAAAATCCTCTGCGGCAACTTCGATGTTGATGGGCTTTCCGGTAGGCGGACCTCCTTGCTCCTGGTTGACGGAGATTTCTGCACCACGAATACCCTTTACCCCTTCACGGATCTTGCTCATGTATTCCTTTGTCGATTGCCCATCCCGCTTGGCAAAACCCACAAAGGCCACGGTGACTTTGCCCAGGTGCGGTTGCGCGTTGTTACCGGCAAATGGATCTTCGGCGGCCCCCAGGGCCACGTTCGAGATAATGGACTCGACGATCGGGTTGTCCTTACCCACAATTGCCGTTACCCGATCTTCCACAATGGAAGTAATGGAGTCGGTGACAAGTTGATCGGTCCCGATCGGCATGGTGATGTAAGTGAAAATGAAGTTGGGATCCCCTTGCGGGAAAAACACCACCGGAGGCTGACGGATAGCAGTAAAGACGAGGGAGAAGATCAAAAGGAAGAAAACCCCCACCATGACCAATGCTGGGCGCCATCCGATCAAAAGAGAACTGAGCAACCCCTTATACCGGCGTTGCACCCCAGGCCAGAAGTTCGTTTGGAAACTGGAGACCACATTCTTCAGCCAGAAATGGTGAATGGCATAGAGCGCAAACAAAAGCACTACAAAATTCCCCATGCCGAAAAACCCGATGACGTACGATACAAACGCCATGGAAGCCATGATCACACTCGTCACCTTGAACCCGCGGGAAAACTTCTCCTCTTTGCCGTGGTCATGTTTCTGCATGAAGTCAGCAGCGAAGACAGGGTTCATAATGTAAGCCACCAACAGCGAAGCCAGCAAAGTGACGATCAGCGTGATCGGCAGGTAGACCATGAACTTTCCAATAACACCGGGCCAAAACGCCAGGGGTATGAATGGTGCCAGTACCACCAGGGTACCCGACAACACAGGCAGGAACACCTCCCCGGCTGCGATCTTCGCAGCTTTACGGATAGGCACCTTGCCGTTGTCAAATACACGGTGCGTGTTCTCGATCACCACAATGGCATCGTCAACCACAATACCCAACGCCAGCAGGAAAGAGAACAGCGTCATGATGTTCAGCGTGTAGTTGAGCGTAGGGAACACGAGGAATGCAATGAAGCTGGACAGCGGTACCGATAGCCCGACGAAGAATGCGTTTGTCGCACCCATGAAGAACATCAGGATGAACGTTACCAGGATGAACCCGATAATGATCGTGTTGATCAGGTCATGCAGGGTGGTGCGGGTATTCTCCGATTGGTCGGCCGTTATCGTGACCTCCACCCCGGGAGGTAATGTATTTGCCTTGAACTGCTTTACGATCTCGTTTATTTGATCAGAGGCTATTACAAGGTTTTCACCACTACGCTTGATCACGTTGAGAGTGACCACGTTTTTCTTGTCCAGGCGGGCAAAGCTCTCCTGCTCTTTGTGAAAGTCTCTCACCTGGGCAAGGTCGCGGAGGTAGATTTTGCCGCCCTTGGTGGAACCCACCACAATGTTGGCCAGCTGTTCTGCGGAAGTGAACTCGCCGTTCACCGTGAGTGAACGTTTCATACCGTCGACAGAAAGCTGACCGCCGGGGATAATCACGTTCTCGCCCCGCACGGCATTCTCTATGTCGTCGAGACTCACGCCGGCTGACGCGAGTCGGAACATGTCCACGTTGATCTGGATCTCGCGGGTGAGTGCGCCGACGATGTCCACGCGCCGGATTTCACGAATACTTTCGATGGCATCCTGCATCTGTTCGGCGTATCTCTTCAACGTCGCCAGGTCATAATCGCCGGAGAGGTTGACGTTCATGATCGGAACGGCGGAGATGTCGATCTCAATCACCTGCGGGTCTTCCCGCAAATCGTTGGGAAGGTTTGGCTTGGCCCTGTCGACAGCGTCACTTACTTCCTGCTTGGCTCGTTTCACGTCAATATCGGTCTCGAACTCAACAATCACATTGGAGAAGCTCTGAACCGAGTTGCTCTTGATTTTCTTGACCCCGGTGATCGACTTCACCTCTTTTTCAATCTCTTTGGAGATGAGGTTCTCGATGTCGGTGGGTGCAGCGCCGGGATAGATGGTGGCCACATAAATCTGCGGGAACACTACTTCCGGGAAGCTCTCCTTGGGGAGACTATTATAGGTCATAATCCCCGCCAGGCACACGAAGATGGTGGCGATATAGATACTGACCTTGTTGTCAATGGCCCAACTGGTGGGCTTGAATTCTTTCTCTAAATCTTTCATGGTCGTCCGGTTGTATGGGGATTAGAAGCGGACGGGTTCGCCATCATTCAGGCCCTGGTATCCGACCGTGATCACGCGATCACCGACATTCAGGCCGCTCTTGATGTGTGCTGATGTTCCGTAGATGCCCGCGACTTCAACTACTTTCCGACGGGCAACGGTGAGGTTGTCTTTTGTCTCAGCGACATAGACCACCTTTTGGTCGTTGATTTCCTGAACCACATTCACGGGAACGGTAATCGCATCCGGCACTGTGTTGAAGATGATCTTCAGAACGCTCGTCATGTTCGGGCGAAGGTCGGAGGCCGTAGGTAATGCCACTTCGATGGGGAAAGTCCGTGACATCGCGTTGATGGTCTTGCCTACGAAGGTGACTTTCGCTTCCGTTTGACGGTTGATGTCGGGGAACAACGCCACAGCCTTGTTGCCGGTCTTGATGGACACTACGTACGATTCCGACACATTGGCCGCAATTTTCAGCTTGTCAAAACTCACCACGCGGAAGGCCATATAGCCGGGTTGAGCGCTCTGCCCGATCTTTACGTCAACTGCATCCACCGATCCATCGATCGGGGATTTGATCCTGGTCTGTTCAAGTTGCTCATTGAGCGTGCTCAGTTTTTTCTCCAGGCTCTCCTTGTTGTTCTTGGCCTGGAGGTACTGCACCTCCGTACC
>CAZJWV010000169.1:0-4334 GCA_964549855.1 uncultured Ohtaekwangia sp.
GATACCCTGCTCAGGGCACGTGCCATCGAAAACCTGAGTTTCGTAGCAGGCGTCAACCGCACGGGCCCCGATGGTGGGGGCATTCCACACAACGGTCATTCTGCGGTTATCGATCCCCGCGGGGCGGCCATCTGGGAAGCGGGAGAAGAGGAAGTGATCCATACGGCCGTGTTGGATGCTGAGGTTCTGAAGGTGCACCGCGAACGGTTCCCGGCCTTCCTCGACTCGGACAGCTTTAACCTTGATTAAAGGATTAGAGGATTGCCTTGATTAAGAGAGTAACCTGATTGAATGATGCACTGCATTTTTTAATCAGGAGAATCCTTCAATCCTTTGAATCAAGGTGTACTTTTGCGCTCCACTTGACTATGCCTTCTAAGCCCATCACCCGAGCTCTTGTCTCCGTATTTTATAAAGACCACCTCGACCCGATCATCCATGCGTTGGGGAAGGCAGGGGTCGAGTTCATTTCAACTGGAGGCACGCAGCAATTCATAGAAAGCCTTGGCTACAAGGTCACGCCTGTTGAGAAATTGACAGGGTTCCCCTCTATTTTCGGAGGCCGTGTCAAGACGCTGCATCCTGCCGTTTTCGGGGGAATACTGTTTCGCCGCGCCGACACAGGAGATGTGAGCCAGGCTAAAGAGTATGGCATCGGGCCGATCGACCTTGTGATTGTCGACTTGTACCCGTTTGAAGAAACGGTTGCCAAAGGGGGCAGCGAGGAAGACATCGTGGAGAAGATTGATATCGGCGGGATCTCCCTCATCCGCGCAGCGGCCAAGAACTTTAACGATGTGCTCATCGTGGCTTCCCGCGACCAGTATGGTGATTTGCTTGGCTTGCTGCAGTCGAAGAACAACGCTACGGACCTGGCTGACAGGAAACGATTCGCTGCTCTTGCGTTCGATGTGACGTCAAACTACGACACGGCGATCTTTAACTACTTCAACCGTGAGCAGGGACTCCCTGCTTTCAAGGCTAGCTACTCGTCGGGAACTTCGCTTCGGTACGGGGAGAACCCGCACCAGAAATCAACTTTTTACGGCAAACTGGACGAACTCTTCGAACAGCACAACGGGAAGGAGCTGTCATTCAATAACCTCGTGGATGTAGACGCAGCGCTGGACCTTGTCGGCGAGTTTGACAAGGAGACCGCATTTGTCATTATCAAACACACCAACGCTTGTGGAGCGGCCACGGGAAAATCGGTGGCGGAAGCATATCAGAAGGCTTTCCAGGCCGATACGGTGTCTGCATTTGGGGGCGTGCTTGCCACCAACAGAAACATCGATCTCGCTGCCGCTGAAGCGATGAACAGCCTGTTCTTTGAAATTCTTGTCGCTCCAGGTTATGAACCAGCGGCGCTCGAACTGCTAAAAGGGAAAAAGAACCGGATTCTCCTTCAGCAAAAGAAGCCGTTGGCAAAGAGTAAGCAGGTGAAGACCCTATTGAATGGCCTTATTGAGCAAGACGTGGATTGGAAGACCGATTCAGCAGAGGACCTGAAGGTGGTAACGAAGCGTGCGCCCTCACCGGCCGAACAGAATGCACTGCTTTTTGCCAGCAAGGTGTGCAAGCACACGAAGTCCAATACCATCGTCCTCGCTGTTGAGGGCCAGTTGCTGGCCAGTGGGGTGGGGCAAACGAGCCGGGTTGACGCCTTGAAGCAGGCTTTGGAGAAGGCCCGCGCGTTTGGCTTCTCCCTCAGCGGCGCGGTCATGGCTTCTGATGCATTTTTTCCTTTCCCAGACTGTGTGGAGATAGCCCACCAGCACGGAATTAGGGCGGTGATCCAGCCGGGCGGCTCGATCAAAGACAAAGACTCCATCACCTTTTGTGACGCTCATGACATGGCGATGGTCTTCACCGGATATCGCCATTTTAAGCACTGAAATGCCATTTCCCCTGATTATTTCTGTAATTTCGAGGCACTTTTAAAACCTGATAGAGAGGAACTTACCTGATGGGCCTATTTGATTTCTTTACGCAGGACATCGCCATTGACCTGGGAACTGCCAACACACTGATCATTCATAAAGACAAAGTTGTCGTCGATGAGCCGAGTATCATCGCTTTGGACAAATTGACGGGCCGCGTGCTCGCCATCGGTCGCGAAGCGATGCAGATGCACGAGAAGACGCACGAGAACATCAAGACCATTCGTCCGCTCAAGGAAGGTGTGATTGCCGACTTTCACGCAGCCGAGATGATGATTCGGGGAATGATCAAGATGATCGACACAGGGCGACGTATTTTTCCGCCGTCACTGCGAATGGTGATCTGTATTCCTTCCGCCATCACGGAAGTGGAGAAACGCGCCGTGCGCGACAGCGCCGAGCATGCCAACGCAAAAGAAGTATACATGATCCACGAGCCCATCGCGGCTGCTGTTGGCATCGGCATCGACATCGAACAACCGATCGGTAACATGATCGTAGATATCGGCGGAGGCACAACAGACATTGCTGTGATCGCGTTGTCAGGCATCGTTTGCGACCAGTCCATCCGTATTGCGGGAGATACGTTCAACCGCGATATCCTCGACTACATGCGCAGGCAGCACAACCTCCTCATCGGCGAGCGTACGGCAGAGCGCGTGAAGATTGAGGTCGGATCGGCCCTTACGGAACTGGACGACGGCCCTGACGATTATGAAATCCGTGGCCGCGACCTGATGACCGGCATTCCAAAGACAATCAAGATTTCTTACAGCGAGATTGCTTTTGCCCTCGACAAGTCCATTTCCAAGTTGGAGGAGGCTGTGTTGAAGGCATTGGAGTTGTCCCCTCCGGAATTGTCGGCGGATATTTATGAGCGCGGCATCTACCTTACCGGCGGCGGCGCGTTGTTGCGCGGCTTGGACAAGCGACTGTCGCTGAAGACTAAACTTTCCGTTCACGTCGCCGACGACCCGCTCCGGGCTGTGGTGCGCGGAACGGGTGCAGCATTGAAGAATCTTAACCATTATAGAAAGGTGCTGATGACCTGATGCAATGTTTCGTCTCCTTAATTTCCTGTTCTATTACCGGGCTTTTCTTACGTTCCTGTTTTTAGAAGCATTGTGTGCCTGGCTGTGGATTGAGAACAGCCAATACCAAAGTTCCCAGTTTTTTAATTCAGCCAACCGAGTGGCCGCTTCTTTGATCCGGTTCTCGGAACAAACACGCTCGTATTTTTCATTGGCGGATGTCAACCGTGAACTGGCCGAAGAAAACGCAGAGTTGCGTACGCTCGTCGAGCAGATGACGATCCAGGAAGAGGCGATGCGAACCGTGCCCGATACAGTGGTGTATTTCGAATTCGTCAGCGCCCGGGTTATCAACAACAACGTTTCGCATTTCAAGAACCACCTCACCATTAACCGCGGGTCCAACATGGGCCTGAAGCCGGGGATGGCCGTAATCTCGGCCGAGGGAGCCATCGGCAAAGTGAAGGCCGTGTCAGAACACTTTGCCGTCGTCACTTCCTTGTTGAATACCGATGAACAAGTATCGAGTCTGTTGAAGCGTACGGGCACGTTTGGTACGTCGCAATGGGATGGTACCGATCCCCGCATGATCAGCCTGCTGTACATTCCTCGACACGTGGCTCTGCAAGAAGGCGATACAGTCGTGACCTCGGGATACAACGCTGTTTTCCCGGAGGGAGTACTCATTGGCATTGTTCGCCACGTTGACTTGAAAAAGGAGGCACAATTTTATGACATCCGCGTTGAGCTGGCCCAGGATTTCAGTCGCCTTGCGTTTGTGAAAGTCATACGCAGCCAACTGAAGCCTGAACTTGATTCGCTGGAACAATCCACGTATTCCAACCTGCCATGAATCGCGCCGGGTTCTATACCATCATTACCTTCGTCCTGTACCTGCTGGCCCAGGTACTCTTGTTCCGACAGTTGATTTTGTACAACAAGGCGTTCTGCTTTGTCTACATCGCGTACATTCTGCTTTTGCCTATCGAAACAAACCCGCTGACCTTGATGGCTGCGGCTTTCTTCATGGGTATCGGCATTGATATCTTCTATGACAGTCTCGGACTTCATGCCCTTTGTCTCGTCATGGTGGCCTACTTGCGAAATTATTGGCTCGCCACGATCACACCGCAGGGTGGATACGATGCTGGGCTCGGGCCCACACTGGCGGTGAACGGACTTCAGTGGTTCATGGTGTATGCGTTGCCCCTCGTCTTCCTTCACCATGGAGTGCTTTTCTTTACACAAGCCGGCGGTTTTGGAATCTTCTGGTACACGATGTCGAAGGTGATTACGAGCACGATATTTACCATGTCGGTTCTCTTGATGTTTCAATACCTTTCTTTCAGGCGGCGATGAACGA
>CAZJWV010000170.1:0-4329 GCA_964549855.1 uncultured Ohtaekwangia sp.
TATTGCTGAAAGCACAGTGTCCACTGAAACACCGAGTGAGCAAAAGCCGTGTTTATCGGGCGGCGATACTTGTATAAGCGCCACATCAAGCGGCAACACGTTGCGGGAAAACAGCTGGGGAATTTCGCTGAGAAAGACGGGGACATAATCACCCCGCCCGTCGTTTACGGCAGCCCTGACGTTGTCCGAAACAAACAGTGCGTTCACCCTGAAGTTATCGCGATACTTCACGTCGGCAAATGGCGCCTCGCCTTGCAAGCTGATGCTCACCAATTCAACGTCCCACAGGTCAGCGGCGCGCCCAACCATCTTGTGCAGCAAATGCGTAGGTGTGGCCGCACCGCCATGAATAAACACGCGGTCGCCGGACTTGATGACTTTAACCGCTTCTTCGCCGGATATGTACGTGATCATAAACCAATTTAGTTATTCCTTACCAAGCTCCTTGCGGGCTGCCCAACGAACTGTCCCGGAGGCAAAAGTAACTACGCTGATACTGCTGACCGGCATCAGCACCGCGGCCACCAGGGGAGTCAGATGGCCGGAAACAGCGAATGACAACGCTACCGCATTGTAAAGGAAAGAAATCGCAAAGGCTGCTTTCAAAATGGTGGTTGCTCGTCGAGCGAGGCGGACGAATTTATCCAGGTCTTTGATCCTGTCACCCAAAAGGATGGCGTCGCAAGCAGGTGAAAACACGCCGGTATCGTCGGTGACAGCCACGCCAACGTCGCTCTGCTTTAAGGCACCCGCATCGTTGAGTCCGTCGCCGACCATCAGCACGCGGTGCCCGGAGCGCTGAAGGCCCTCCACGAAAGCTCTCTTTTCGTGCGGATCCTTGTCAAATGCAAGTTCTGCCTTCTTCCCAAACAGGTGCGCCATGGTAGACCGTTCACCCTCGTTGTCGCCGGAGAGGAGGGCGATGTGTCTCGCATCCAGACGTTCAATCATCGCGGAGAAACCTTCCCTGACTGTGGTTTCGATCCTGAAGTAACCACGGACTACTCCGTCGACCGCCACCCACACGCATGTTTGATGTGTTTCTGTTTTCGGCGCACCAACAAATGCTGCGGAGCCTATGGCAATCACATGTCCTGCTACCCTGCCTTCAATGCCCTTCCCGGGGAGTTCCATAAACGAATCTATATCGCGCGACACAGACCTTCCCGGCGCCTTCGAAACGATCTGGCTCAGGGGATGTGTTGAAAAACTTGTTAGATGCTTCACCGAGGAAAGCTCCTCATCGCTCAGGTCACCAACCCAAGTCACCACCGGCTCCGAACCGTGTGTAACGGTCCCTGTTTTGTCAAACAATACCGTATCCACCGAGGCGAGGCGCTCCACCACATCGGCGTTCTTCAAATAAAACTGCCTTCGGCCGAACGCCCTCACCATACTTCCGAAAGTGAAGGGTGCAGCCAAGGCCAACGCACAGGGACAGGCCACCATCAGCACCGAGGTAACGACCAGCCACACTGCTTCAGGCTCGCTGAAATACCAGTACAACGCTGTGATCGCGGCAATCACCATCACCACCCAGGTAAATCCACGCGCCGCCCGATCGATGGTGCGCTGGTAGCTCCTCTCTTTGAGTTTCCTGAAGGCTTGGTGATTCCACAGGCTTGCCAAATGACTTTGCTCTGTCTTTCGTGCCACTACAAGCGTGGCGGGTTGGCCGATGACTCTCCCGCCGGCAAAGACCCTATTCCCTTGCGTTACTTGCGCCGGCCGCGACTCCCCGGTCACAAAACTGTAATCAATATAGACTGACTCGTCTTTCAAGACCGCATCCGCAGGGACAATCTCGAGGTTGCGAACCTGGATCCGGTCTCCGGGCACCAGCTCACGGATCAGGGTCGGTTTCCATGACCCGGCCGTCCACCTTCGAATGGCCAGCGGAAAGTAAGATCGAAAATCGCGATCGAACGCAAGGCTTTCATAGGTCTTGCCCTGGAACCATCGGCCGACAAGCAGAAAAAATACCAGCCCGGTAAACGAATCCAGGTAGCCAGGTCCAAACCCTGTAGAAATATCCCAAAGGCTGCGCGTGAAAAGGGCGAGCAGGCCAGCTGCAATGGGAACGTCGATGTTTATTTGCCTCTGCCTGAAACTCTGAACAGCCGAAACGAAGTACTCGCTTGCGCTGAACAAGAGTACAGGGATTGACAGAAGCAGGTTCAACCAGGAGAAGACACTTCGCAACTGCTCGTCGTCATGGTCAAGGCCAAGGTACTCGGGAAAGCTGAAGAGCATGACATTGCCAAAGCAGAATGCGGCAACAGCCAGTTGTAGCAACAACCGCTTGCTTGTCTGGTTGGCAGACTGTGGTTTGCTATTCTTCGAGCTGATCGACGGCGGATAACCGACAGAAGCCATCCGCGATGCGATTCTCCGTAGAGAGGTTTGATCAGGCTGGAAATCGATCACCACTGATTTCGCCGGGAAGTTTACTTCGGATCGAAGCACGCCGGGCTCGAGTTTGCGGAGGTTTTCCAGGAGCCAGATACACGAAACGCAATGGATTGACGGCACCGGGAAACGTACCCTGGCAAACTGGGCAGACTGGAATTCAAGGATCGTCTCCTGGACGGCCTTCTCGTCGAGCATCGCATAGGACTCGTCATCCTTCTGGGTGGCTGTGGCTCCAGGATGAGCCTCAAAATCGTAATACAGGCAGAGGTTACTCTCGTTAATGATCTCATAGACCACCTGGCAACCGTAGCAGCAGAACCGTTTATCGTTTTTGACGAAAACCTCCTCGCCGCATCGCTGACCGCAATGGAAACAATAGACTTGCTCCTGTACCACGTGGCTATTACTTAAGCACGTGAGTCCAAATAGCGCAATCGATATGGTTCACGACGGCTTCGGCAATGCTCCCCACAGCCAGGTGTGCGATGCCCCGGCGTCCATGGGTTCGCATGGCAATCAAGTCAGCCTTGACCTGGGCTGAGAAATTCCGGATGCCCTCCTCTTCGCTGACATCATTGAAGACATTCATGGTGCAATTCTTGAGCATGAACCGCTTTTCAAAGTTCGTCATCTCTTTGCGTAGGTCTGCGTCTGTGCGGAAACGGGCCGGCGTATTGACATACAGCACGTGCAAAGTGGCTCCGAAGAAGTCTTGCAGCGCTTTGACTTCCAGCGTAAGCTGCTCCAGGCTGAAGTCCGGCAGCGTGGGAAGGACGATATTCTTCACCGCCTTCACCTCTTTCTTCAGGGAGATCACAGGCACCGGGCTGGAGCGGACAATCTTCTCCGTGTTAGACCCAACGGTAAAATCCTTGAGGCCTTTGGCTCCGTTCGTTCCCAGAACAACCAGGTCAGCTTTCGTTTCCAGGATCATCCTCCGGATCACGGGCACGATGGCACCAAACTCAATATGGACTTTTACCTTGACACGCCCGTCCTTATTCCATTTCTTCCGGAGTTTGGTGAAGTCCGCTTCCACTTCTTTCTTGCGATCGTCCATATAGGACTGTTCAAACGACATGACCGCAGCTGAATCGTATAGCACGGGAAGTTCAATGATATGCAGCAGGTTTACTGTTCCATCACTCTTGCTGGCGATATTCACCGCAAACTTAAATGCCTCGATGGCAGCATCGGAAAAATCGCAGGGCACAAGGATCTTTTTCATATGGATATAGTTTGACTGGATTCCACCGCAATACTACTCCTCACCCATCCGCTATCTACTGAGACCGGTCAGAAGCATGAATGACATACATCAGCCATGCCGCGACAAAACTCATGGCCTGGCCGAACGGTAAGTCCCAATTTTGCCTTATGAAAAGCCGTCGATATGTGCTGCTGATATCCATCCCGCTGGTGCTGGTGGTCGCCATCGTGAGCCTCGCCGGGCTGATGTTCCCTGAAACCTACGCCGCAGAAGCGCCCGACTGGAAAGTTCAGGCCGTGGCGCAGGATGCCGTAGATCTCTTTTTGGTCCTTCCCCTGTTGACTATTTCCTCCCTGTTTGTGTTTCACAATCAGAGACTTGCGCTGCCGGTGTGGGGCGGTTCGCTTCTATACTTCATCTATACCTTTATCATCTACGCCTTCTCGGTACACTTCAATTCCATGTTCCTGGGCTATGTGGCTGCCCTCGGGCTGTCATCGTATGGATTCATCGCCTTCATGCGACTTCCTTCCGCGGTGAAGGCTGTACATTCAGTGAGGCCCGCTCAAGTCATTGGCGGCTATTTCATTGTCGTTGCCGTCCTTTTCTACGCCCTCTGGCTTGCTGAGATTTTCCCCGCCCTGTCCGGAGGATTCACCCCCGGAACGATTGAGAAAGCAGGATTATTCACCAACCCTGTGCATGTG
>CAZJWV010000171.1:0-4317 GCA_964549855.1 uncultured Ohtaekwangia sp.
GATTTCCTAGCCATGGACGTGCGGAATGCGCTGCATCACCTAGGGCTGATAACAGGGCAGATTACGACGGAGGATCTCCTTGGCAACATTTTCAGTAAGTTCTGTATAGGCAAATAAAGCAACAATGAAGGATGATGAAATTATTGTAATGTGTTGCATTTGCGGGCAAAGTTTGCCCTTTGACAAAGCGATTGAAGTCACGATAAGGATGAGTAATACCGAACCCGAAGTGCAGGCAGTTTACGCTCACAGCAAATGCCTGGATAAAGTTTTACACCTGCGTGTACCACGATCATTTGATTTAGATTAGACCAGCTGATTACATTCGAAGACCTCCTGGACAATAAGTAAGTTCTGAATTGGGAAGTAGGTTCTTAATTCGAAGAATCACCATGCAAATTCAAAATTCCTCGAAAGATGACCTCGCTACCATCCTTGCCCTCTACGATTCCGCCATTGAGCACCAGAAGAAAGTATTTACCAAGCACTGGCAGCCATTTGACAGCCTAATGATTGAAAATGAAATAAGAGAAAAGCGCCAGTGGGAAATTATAGTTGGCAGTGAAGTGGTCTGCATTTTTGCCATCACCTACAACGATCCAGCTATTTGGAAGGAAAGAGACAAAGATCCCTCTATTTATCTTCACCGCATTGTCACGCACCCCTCCCACCGGGGAAAGCTCTTCGTCAAACACATTATGGCATGGGCCCGGGAATTCGGACAAAAGCAGGGGAAGAAATTTATCCGAATGGATACGTTTGGTGACAACCAAAAACTGATTGATTACTACGTTTCCTGTGGATTCAATTTCTTAGGTCTCGTGACGCTGGGTGAATCGGCTGATCTACCCAAGCACTATAAAAATGCCTCGCTAAGTCTGTTTGAAATCCCAGTTGATTAAGTGATCAGGGATCAGGGATCAGGGACCAGCGATCAAAGAATCAGGAATTAGGAATCAGGAATCCGGAATTATCTCAATCCCGCACACAAGGCCGTCATGTCGTCATGATTGGCAAGGCCCTCGGCGTAAGTGTTGTTGGCAGAAAACAGGTCATCCAACAGCGCTTCGTAGGCTCCGAACTTTTGCTGATTGCCCAGCAGGTGCTTTGAAAGCCGGTCCATCCCATACTCCTCCCTCTGCTGGTTGAATCGTTCGAGAATCCCGTCTGAGACCAGGAGGAGAACATGGTTTTTCGTAAACACATGTTCGGAAACTTTGGCCCGGATTTCCCGCAAGAAGCCCAGCGGTGGCTGCCGAATTTCGAGCGGCGTAAACGACCCTAGCGTCCTATCCAGGATGAGTGGGTACGGCATCCCACATGAGGTAATCGCCAACGTTTGTGACCTTGCATCGATCACGGCAAGCTGAACGGCCATTCCAACACCCTTCACTGTCGTCGTGGAGAAAATGGAATCGTTGATGGCGCGGACAACCGGCACGAGGTTGTTTGACTCTTTCAACAATCCGAGGCTGTTCACGATGGCTACTTTCGCGATGGTCACCATCATTCCAGCCGCCATGCCATGTCCAGTGGCATCGCCAAAGACAACAAGCATGCGGTGAGTGTCAAGGCGAAAGAAATCAAAGTAGTCTCCGCCTACTTCCGTGGCTGTATGCATTTTTCCACTCACGGCAAAGCTGTCATCGGCAAAGGGCTTTTGAGGGATTAGCGACAGCTGAAGTACCCGAGCTTGTTCCAGCTCCTGGTTTTTGCGTGTCAACTCCTTCCGCTCAAATTTCCGTCGGCTTTGTATGTAGTTGATCACAAATCCACCCATGATCAGGAGCATCACAAATCCACCGATACTCAGGTTCCGGATTAAGGCTTGCCTTTCAATTTCAAGTTGCTGGATGGCATTGCGCTGAGAAAGGATCTGTAGTTCGTCTTCCTTCTTGCTGATCTCAAAGTTCGCATTGACGATTGCGGCCTTTTTTTCGACATCCTCAGCCTGCAATTTCTCGCTTAGCTCCTGGTACTTTTTCAAGTATACGTAGGCTTCCTTGGTCCTTCCCGAAGCGTCAAGGATTCGGTATGCAAGCTTGTACACACCCGCCAACAGCACGCCAGTTGCGTACTTCTCTGCAACCGGAACCATCTTGGACAAGTGGTTCCACGAATTTGAATAGTCCTTGCGGTTATAAGCATCCAGCGCCAAACCGTACCGGGTGAAACCAACAATGACTTCGTTGTTTGACCTCATCCCAAGGGAGAGAGATTCGGTAAATATTGCATTTGCCTCAACATGAAGACCGGACAAGGAATAGATCTCACCGAGTGATTCAAGCGCACGGCAGTAATCCATAATCGACCGCTCCGGCATACTTCGGTAAGCGTTTACCGACACCTCGGCATACTTCCGTGCAGAGTCGATCCTGTCGAGCTTGATGTTGGCCCATGCGATGCCATTGGCCAGGTTTGCAAAGTGAGCCAGACTGTCAGTGCTCCGGAAAAATTGATATGCTCTTAAAAGGTAAGGCACTGATTCTTGATAGCGGTCATACTGACCGTACACCCCGGCTATGTGTTCGCTGGCCGTGGCAATACTCCACGGATCCTGGATAGCTTCAGCTTTCCGCAGGGCATCAAAGTAAGTTTGCAGTGCCGCCAGGACGTCGCTTTTTGATTGGCTAACCCTGCCCTCCTTGAGCAAGGTCCTTACGCTCTTGCGCAAAGAATCTGAAGGTTCACACCCCGCAATCTCGGGGAGAAGCAGGAGACCCGCGATTAAAACACACCGAATGGATAGACTCATGGAATAATATGGACCACGCATTTTCATCACCGTTGCATCCAAAGATTACAACGAGCACCGGCACAGCCTCGGATCATAATACGTAAAATGGAATCAATCGGTTAACCGGTCAGACAACCAGTTCAACTGTTCTTGCGCCTCAATAGCTACAAGAGTTATTATCTGATTTAATAAACCACGGTCTGTAACTCTTGCTCTTCGGATCGGTACATCCTACCAGGTTGAGCAACTCCATGTTCCTGAAATCCACAGGCTGACTTTCCGCCTGCAGGGCGATGTGACCTTCATTCAACGGTGTGTTGTCACGTTCGAGCCAATACTGAGCGTTGTCGATTCCGGCGGCCTTCCAATCGTGCTGTTGACTCACGAATCCGCCACCAATCATTGGCCGGGTGTAGGTGAGCACGGTATCCTCTTCGATGATGTGCCTTACCAGTGAGTCGCCGTAGACTTCGATGACTGCATTAACCCAGCGGCCGGCTGGGTAGGATTTAGACACAGAGCTGATGCAATGCTCCGTTCGCAAGCTGTCACCCATATGAACAACAGTTCCGGGTGTGCAGATGTTTCCCGTGGTCCAGGCCTGTCCGGCGGGTGATGCAAGAAGTTGTGCCTCCAGGGAAACGGGAAAATCCTGGTTGAGCTCCACCGACGCTGCCGACTGTGAATGAATCATGACGCCGCTGTTCAACGCTCCCCATCCTGGAGCTCCAGGAATCTGGTTCCCAACAAATCTGTATTGAAACCTCAGTTTGTAATATGAAAGCGACTGGTTGTAATAGAGATGCCCGAACTTCCCCCTGAAGCTATCGTACTCGTCATACTTCACCCGAACGATACCGCTGTCGACCCGGAAGGTGTTCTTGTAGTTTTCGTTCAACGGCTGGCCGGCAATCTTGATATCCCAGCCGGAGAGGTCGGTGCCGTTGAAAAGGGGTTGCCACTCTTCGGGGGTGTCCTTGGTGCCGGGCTGGGTGCATGAAAGAGCTAGCAGCATGAGTAGTGGTAAGGACGTTGAGCGTGTCAGTTTCATATTATATTCAGTTGCCAAAAGATACAGCGGTTTTTTGAGATGGTACTCGGTGCTCGGCCCTAGGAGCTCGGAGCTCGCTGCTCGGCGCTCGGTACTTAGATAGTGACCTCCGGTCTTGGGTTAAGGTCAGTCTGAGCGGAGACGAAGACTGACCGGTCAATTGGCCGAGAATCGTCATGGTGAGCGGAGTCGAACCATGACGGTCTCGGTGCTGGTTACTCGATGCTAGCCAAAAGGTAGCATCCAGAGGCTAGCAGCCAGAGACCAGTAGCAAGAGGCCAGTAGCCAGTAGTATAATTCCTTCATGAATCTCCTTGCATGTCGCTATTTTGGCACATCCATTCAAAAACCAAGATGAAAAGACTAAGCTCACTCTTACTCGCACTGGCGCTGATCGCTTCCGGCTGTGACAACAAAGACAACTCCAGCCTCACTGAAGCCGAACTCGTTGAAAAAGCAAAAGGCATTCACGAGCGCGTCATCACGCTGGATACCCACGACGACATCAATCCATCAAATTTCACGGCAG
>CAZJWV010000172.1:0-4219 GCA_964549855.1 uncultured Ohtaekwangia sp.
TTTTTTGCTTCTCCAGCAGTTTGCGCTTACGCGAAATATCGCCGCCGTAACACTTGGCAATCACGTTCTTGCGCATGGCACTGATCGTCTCACGCGCGATGATCTTCTGACCGATGGTTGCCTGGATAGCTACCTCAAACATGTGGCGAGGGATCAATTCTTTCAGTTTTTCACAAAGCTTCCTCCCCCATTCGTAGGCCTTGTCACGATGCACGATGGCAGAGAGGGCATCAATGCGGTCGCCATTCAACTGCACGTCAAGCTTTACCATGTCGCTTTCGCGAAAACCAATAAGGTGGTAGTCGAGGGACGCGTACCCACGGGAAATGGTTTTCAGTTTGTCGTAGAAGTCAAAAACGATTTCGGCCAGGGGCATATCGAACGTGAGCTCCACCCGGTCAGTAGTAAGATACGTCTGGTTCTTGATCACGCCGCGCTTGTCCATGCAAAGGCCAATGATATTGCCAATGTACTCCGACTTGGTGATGATCTGGGCCGCGATGTACGGTTCCTCGATCTTGTCCATGTGCGTCGGGTCAGGCATTTCAGACGGCGCGTTGATTTCAATCACCTTGCCGTTCGTGAGGTGGGCACGGAATTCCACGGAGGGAACCGTGGTGATCACCGTCATCCCAAATTCACGCTCCAGGCGCTCCTGGATGATCTCCAGGTGCAGCATGCCAAGAAATCCACAGCGGAATCCGAAGCCAAGGGCGGCAGAGGATTCTGGTTCCCATACCAACGATGCGTCGTTAAGCTGAAGCTTCTCCATGGATGAGCGGAGCTCTTCAAATTCGTGCGTGTCGACGGGGTAAATGCCGGCGAAGACCATCGGTTTCACATCTTCAAAACCGTGAATGGCTTCTCCCGGGTTGTCAACAAGTGTAATGGTATCACCCACTTTCACTTCCTTGGCCACCTTGATGCCCGAGATCAGATATCCTACGTTGCCGGCAGCAATTTCCTTGCGTGGATGTTTGTCCAGCTTCAACACGCCAATCTCGTCGGCACCATATTCTGTACCGGCGGCGACGAACTTCACCCGGTCGTTGGTGTGAATTGTACCATTGAAGACCCGGAAGTAGACTTCGACGCCGCGGAAGGAGTTGAAAACAGAATCGAAGATCATCGCCTGAAGGGGCGCTTTGGGATCACCTTTCGGTGCCGGGATCCGCTCTATCACAGCTTCGAGGATTTCCTTGATTCCTATTCCTTCTTTCGCACTGGCACGCAAAACCGACTCGCGAGGACATCCGATGAGGTCCACAATCTGGTCGGTCACCTCCTCGGGCATAGCCGCCGGGAGGTCAATCTTATTCAGGATCGGGATAATCGTCAGGTTATGCTCGACGGCCAAGTACAGGTTGGAAATGGTCTGTGCCTGGATTCCCTGGGCCGCGTCGACGATCAGCAGGGCGCCCTCACAGGCTGCAATGGACCGCGAAACCTCATATGAGAAATCCACGTGCCCTGGTGTATCAATGAGGTTGAGGGTGTATTCCGTACCCCCTTGGCTATAGATCATCTGGATGGCGTGGGCCTTGATCGTTATGCCTTTTTCACGTTCCAGGTCCATATTATCAAGCACCTGGGCCTGCATTTGGCGGCCGGTGAGGGTGCCGGTAACCTCCAAAAGGCGGTCGGCCAGGGTGCTTTTCCCGTGGTCAATGTGGGCGATTATGCAAAAGTTGCGGATGTTCTCCATTCCCGTCGGTCAGTCGTGCTAAATGAGGTGCAAAAGTAGCCAAAATTCCCGCGGTCAGGCCCACTTGATAGAGCCTTTGAAGTTCTGACCCAGCCTTACACTTTCGGAATATCTCATGCAGACAACAACCTTAAATCGTGTGACTTCGTTTCGGTACTATGTAATACATAGTATCATTCTTTCACTTAATGAAAGCAACCCATCGAATTGATTATACGTCTATTGTACATACATAAGACTCTTATGCAGAGGTGGTTGACGGTCCTTTTTCTCTTCATAGCGCCGCTGTGCCTGGCTCAACCAACACTTGCCCAGCTTAGGAAACTAAGCGATTCACTGATCGCGACTGGAATACAAGGCAAGTCCATTCCTGGAATCGCCCTCGTGCTGATGAAAGGTGATTCTACCTACATATCAGCGCACGGCGTTGCCAATGTGGAGAAAAACATACCGGCCGACACCACTACCCTCTTTCAACTCGGCTCGGTCGGTAAACTCTTCACCGTCATTGCCGTCCTTCAGCAAGTGGAAGCCGGCAAGCTGAGCCTCACGGAAGATGTGAATACCTACCTCGAAGGGTTTAAGACGAATCCACCGCTTAGGCTGATCACGCTCACAGACTTGCTAACTCATACAGCAGGCATGGACGACCGCGTCATCGGCTACATGGCTCGAAGTACAAGCGAAGTGAAGCCATTGGCTGAGCACTTACGTGAATATCTTCCTCCATCCTTCCAGCCTCCGGGTGTGTCTGTCAATTATTCAAACTACAGCTACGCCCTTGCCGGTCACTTGGTGGAGCGGGCATCCGGGATTCCATTTACCGAATATGTGTCGGAGCGGATCTTCAAGCCCCTGGGCATGTCACGCACCACGTATTCGATGCCTGACAATTACCAGGAGCTTGAGGCCTACGCCCGCGGCTACCGGACTCGCGAAACATTTGAGCCAATGACGGGCTACCCACGACACGCTACTCCGGCGGGGAGCGCCCTATCATGCTCAAGCGACATGGCCAGGTTGGTTGAAGAGCTGCGAAAGCCAACCGGCAAGCTGCTTACCAATGAATCCATGTCACTCCTGTTCAAACAACATTTCACTAACCATCCTCTCCTCATGGGCTACACCCTTGGAATGGAAGAGCAGAATATGAACCGCCACTGGGGAGTAGGTAAAGGTGGGGCGTTCACCGGTTTCATTTCAGAAGTCGTAATCTTCCCGCAGGATTCGTTTGCGTTGTTCTTTTCCGTGAATACGCAGACTGACAATTTCATGGAGGTATATGTCAAGAAACTCATGTCTGTTGCGCTGCCTCCAAGGCCCCTCATCAATCCACTTTTCCTGGTGGATGCAGACCCGGATGCACCCGCAACTCCAGTCAATGTTAACATCGATGAATTCACCGGGACTTACCGCAGCGAACGGACCAGCCATCAAACGGTAGAGGAGCTCTTCGCCCTTTACAATGGCAAACTTGAATTGTCTAAAGGAAAGGAAGGAGGCCTCACTACCTACCAGAACGGCGACTGGCAAACCTATTTGCCTATTGAACCCCTGGTCTTCCGAAACAAGGGCACACCTACCCAGTATTTAGTCTTCAAGCGCAACGCTGCCGGCGACATCGATGGACTCTACTCCAACATCATCATCAACGGCTTCTATTTGCCGGTGAGTCTTTCGCCGGTGTCGTGGTATGACGACCCCTACTTGATCAACGAATTCTATGGACTTGTGCCGCTGTTCGTCCTCACGGCTGCGTTCGTTCCCTTGTACCGCATCTGGGTTCGCATCAGAAAAAAGCGAAACCCCGCCTACACTTCATGGCCACTTGTACCTACCAAGTACCTTGTCGTCGCGGCGGTTGTTGCACTACTCTACACCATTCACTTCATCTGCGGACCGATTTACGTCGCCCGGAACCTTAATGAATTCTTCTTTGGCGCCACTGATTTCTTCAAGACGGTCCAGTACCTGACCTGGATCCTCCCATCCCTTGTGTTGATCCTGGTGATTGCTACAATGAACCTGTGGCGGATTGGAAGTGGTACAATTGCATTCAGGATTTACTATCTCTTGGTTGCACTTAGCGCCGTCATCCACCTGGCCTTCCTCTACCGGTGGCATTTCATTGGGTTGCATGTGTAGTCATCCTTCGAGCGTGCACGTTGCGGGAAGTTCATCGATGCGGGCCAATCGAACTTATCTGAGAAAAAAAATTTCCTGTGGCCCTCAATTCCCACGGGCTAACACCCGGGGCTATCAACAGGTCGCCCCGCTGGGGCTGGGACGGGTCACCCCCTCTCTACGAAGTAGAGAGGGGGCAGGGGGTGAGTTCATCCGCGCGTCCATTGCCCCAGCGCCGAGTACCGAGCGCCGAGTACCCTCAATTCACCGTGATCCACCTCATAAACCACTCTAGATTCCGTTTCTGCGCCTGGTACTCCTGCATCGGCTCGTAGAAGACGTGGCTGCTCCTCGGGTGGATGTCCAGGTCCACGGTCTTCCCCTGTTGCT
>CAZJWV010000173.1:0-4205 GCA_964549855.1 uncultured Ohtaekwangia sp.
TGAAAAAGGCATCCGGGACGAGGCCGTTTTGGAGGCTATTGGGAAGGTGCCCAGGCACGTGTTTTTCGACGAAGCCCTGCTCAGCCACGCCTACGAAGACAAGGCATTTCCCATCGGTGAAGGCCAGACTATTTCACAACCCTATACCGTCGCTGTGCAGACCGAACTGCTCACCGTTAAACCCGGAGAAAAAGTGCTGGAAATTGGGACAGGTTCAGGCTACCAGGCCTGCATCCTCCTGGAGATGGGCGCGAAGGTCTACACCATCGAATTTAACAGGAAACTCTATGAGCGGACCCGCGAGTTCCTGCCGGAGTTGGGGTATCATCCCTATTTTTTCTTTGGAGATGGATCCAGGGGCTTGCCGATCCGCGCACCTTACGACAAGATTGTGGTCACGGCAGGCGCACCGGTCGTTCCTGATGCTTTGATTGATCAACTCGCCAACAATGGGTCCCTGGTCGTGCCGGTAGGCGGGCGCGACAAGCAAGTGATGGTCCGCATCACCAAGAAGAGCGGCACGGTGAAGAAAGAGGAATTTGATACGTTTGCATTCGTTCCGTTGCTTGGAAAGGAAGGGTGGAAACCCGACTCAAAAAAAGCTGAATAGAAACACATGGCCAGAAAGCAGAAACACCCGCGCGAATCATTTGTCAGCATGATCGAACTCGTGCTTCCCAACGACACCAACACGCTGAATAATCTGATGGGAGGCCGGCTCATGCACTGGATGGATATCGTATCTGCCATCGCCGGTCAAAAGCACTGCAACAGCATCGTCGTCACGGCCTCTGTCGACAACATTTCATTCCGCACCCCTATTCACCTTGGCGACGTGGTCACCTTGCGCGCCAGGGCAACCCGTGCTTTCAACTCCTCGGTGGAAATCCGCATCGACGTAGAGGCCGAGAACATCCCGGAGGGAAGGAAAGTCGCCAGTCACTCGGCCTACTTCACCTTTGTCGCCGTTGACAAAGAGGGCAAGCCGGTTGAAATCCCGGAAGTAGTTCCAGAGACTGAGGAAGAAAAGAAGTTGTATGATGGAGCGCTGCGTCGGCGGCAGCTCCGACTCGTGTTGTCGGGCCGCATGAAACCTGAAGAGGCGCTCGAACTCAAGGTCTTCTTCCAAGATAAATAAACTGCATGGCCAAGGCGCCTTACGCTTCACCCTACGCCGAAGAGCTCTACCGAATCGAGACCTCGGTGCTCGTTATTCTTGATACCCGGTGGACAGACGTTACTCCAGAGGCGCGGGAACTGCTTTCCAAGATCCTTTCGGCCGTCCATTGCTCGCTCGACTCCGTACGGATTGTCTGCCAGGAAACCCTGGACCTGGGGTCCTTGCCTGACGTGCCCTTGAAAGTAATTGCCTTTGTCAAAGCCCCGAAGGGCGTCGCCGTGAACGAGAAAATCTCGACCCCAAAAACCGAAATGGTCGTCGCGGACCCACTCTCGGTACTGCTCGCTGACGAGGTTTCGAAGCGCAAATTCTGGGCTGCGCTTACGACCCTGTTCCCGGCCTAAACGGCCTTTTTGGTAATAATTTCGCTTATTCTATATTTGCGGGTCATTTTCAAGCCCTGCAGAGCGTAAGGGCACCTCAACTCTAAACCTCATAGACTTTTATCATGCAAAACCTCGTGTACTACCTCCCGGTATTTGGCGTCATCGGCCTGATCTACGTAGTGTGGAAAAGCGCCTGGGTGGCCAGCCAGGATCCAGGGACTGAAAAGATGCAGAAAATTGCCAGCCACATCGCCGAAGGGGCGATGGCATTCCTGAAGGCTGAGTATAAAGTACTGATCATTTTCGTTGCCGCCGTGGCAACGCTGCTGGCCGTCACTGCAAACAGTGAAACCTCTTCACCGCTTGTGGGTCTTTCCTTCGTGCTCGGGGCTTTCAGTTCTGCACTAGCCGGGTTTATCGGCATGCGTGTGGCTACAAAAGCCAACGTGCGCACCACCAACGCCGCAAGGACCAGTCTCGGCAAAGCGCTTGAGGTAGCATTCGTCGGGGGCTCCGTCATGGGCATGGGTGTAGTCGGTATCGGCGTGCTTGGCCTGAGCGTCCTGTTCATACTCTATGCCTCCATTTTCGGAGTGGATACACAAGCCGGTCTTAATCAAGTAATCACCGTGATTACAGGTTTCTCCTTTGGCGCTTCCTCCATTGCGCTGTTCGCCCGCGTCGGCGGCGGCATTTACACCAAAGCAGCAGATGTGGGCGCTGACCTGGTAGGCAAAGTTGAAGCAGGCATACCGGAAGACCACCCGCTCAACCCGGCGACCATTGCAGATAACGTAGGTGACAACGTAGGTGATGTTGCCGGTATGGGCGCAGACCTTTTTGAATCCTATGTAGGCTCCATCGTCGGAACGATGGTGCTTGGCGCCGCCTTCATGGTGCCTGGTTTCAGCGACAACTTCCAGGGCCTGTCCGCAGTGCTTCTCCCCCTCGCACTGTCGGGTGTCGGAATCATCATGTCATTCCTTGGCACCTTCTTCGTGAAAGTGAAAGAAGGCGGAAATCCTCAGAAAGCGCTCAATATGGGCGAGATCGTTTCTTCTGTCATCATGATTGCCGCTTCGTGGTTCATTATCAAGTGGATGCTGCCCAATGAGTGGTGGTTCCAGGACCCGCTCTACACCTGGGCTGACCCGGTGAAGGGGACACTCTATACCTCTACGGGCGTATTCTACGCAACCGTAATCGGCCTTGTCGCCGGGGTGGTCATCGGTCTAATCACCGAATACTACACGGGTATGGGCAACAAGCCTGTGAATTCCATAGTCCGTCAATCCTCGACTGGCGCTGCTACCAACATCATCGCGGGACTCGGTGTAGGCATGATGTCCACCTTGTGGCCTGTCCTTGTCATTGCCGTGTCGATCATTGGCGCGTTCTATTTTGGAGGACTTTATGGCATTGCCATCGCCGCAGTGGGTATGCTTTCCAACCTCGGCATCCAGTTGGCGGTAGACGCCTACGGTCCGATCTCTGACAACGCTGGCGGTATCGCCGAGATGTCCGAGCTTCCCAAGGAAGTGCGCTCTCGCACCGACAAACTCGATGCAGTGGGCAACACTACCGCCGCCATCGGCAAAGGCTTTGCAATCGCCTCAGCTGCCCTCACGGCCCTTGCACTTTTCGGCGCCTTCATGACTACGGCTCATGTGAAAACGATCGACGTTTCCAAAGCCAACGTGATGGCAGGGTTGTTCATCGGCGGGATGTTGCCCTTCGTTTTCTCCGCACTTGCCATGGGTGCTGTGGGTCGTGCGGCCATGAAAATGATCGAGGAGGTACGGCGCCAATTCAGCGACATTCCTGCCCTTAAAGCCGCACTTGCTGCCATGAAACGCAACGGCGATAAAGAATTGAAAGACTGGTCGGCTGATGACCAGCGTATTTTCCACGAAGCTGATGGTAAAGCGGAGTATGGCAAGTGTGTTGAGATTTCAACGCAAGCCGCGCTGCGCCAGATGGTCGTTCCTGGCCTTATGGCCGTGGTTGTTCCGGTAGTCATCGCCTTCCTCCCTGGGTTCGGTGTAGAGTCCCTCGGCGGAATGCTTGCTGGAGTGACGGTAACAGGAGTGCTCATGGCCATTTTCCAAGCCAACGCCGGAGGCGCATGGGACAACGCCAAGAAGAGCTTTGAAGAAGGTGCCAATATCAACGGTACGATGTACTACAAGAAGTCCGAACCGCACAAAGCTGCTGTTGTCGGCGACACGGTGGGTGACCCTTTCAAGGATACGTCCGGCCCGTCCCTTAACATCTTGCTTAAACTTATGTCGGTAGTAGCACTCGTGATTGCCCCTCTGCTTGTTCCCTCCAGTGAACAGGAGACGGCAAAAAAGGTGACCCCTCCTGCCATTGAAGTGGTTGAGGCTGCACCCCAGGCAAGCGCCAATCCTCAGTAAGTCAGACCTTCAGAAGGCCTCTTTTCGGTATTCACCGGGGGGAGGCTTTTTTATTTACTTTTAGTGTTAGCCATGGCGCGCATCATTACTCTGTTCTGTTGGCTTTTTATCTCGTGCTCAGCCTTGGGCCAGGACACCATCTTTGGGAAATGGAAGACCATTGATGATAATTCGGGCGAGGTTAAATCGATTGTTGATATCCAGGATCGCAATGGGGCCGTTTTTGGGCGCATCATCAGGATTTTCCGCGACCCCAAAGAAGATCCGGACCCCGTTTGTGAT
>CAZJWV010000174.1:0-4140 GCA_964549855.1 uncultured Ohtaekwangia sp.
TCCCCGGCGTGGTGGCGGCGACGAGTATCGGCAACGAAATGATGGGGCGCAACAACAACACCAGCGGGTTGAACTGGGAAGGGAAAGATCCAGAGACAAACATCCTCTTTGAAAACGTGGGCGTAAACCTGGGAACGATCGAGGCCATGGGCTTTCAAATGGTAGAAGGGCGGAGTTTCTCCGAAGAGTTTCCCACCGACACGTCCAAGATCATCTTTAATGAGGCAGCCATTCGGGCGATGGGAATGGAAAACCCCGTGGGAAAGACCATTAAACTCTGGGGTCAGTACGATCTCGAGATCATTGGCATCGTCAAAGACTTTCACTACCAGTCGCTGCACGAGCAAGTGGCGCCCCTCTTCTTCAGACTTGATCCTGACAATACCTACACCTTCATGGTCCGACTCGAGAGCGGCCGCGAAAAAGAGGCCTTGGCTTCCCTGCAAAAACTGTATGGAGAATTGAACCCGGGCTTCTCTTTCGATTATGGCTGGCAGGACGACGAATATGGAAAACTCTATGCGGCTGAACAGCGGGTGGCCTCCCTCTCGTTTTCCTTTGCGACGATGGCCATCCTTATCTCCTGCCTGGGTCTGTTTGGCCTGGCGACTTTCACCGCAGAGCGCCGCACCAAAGAAATCGGGATCCGCAAAGCCATGGGTTCGTCGGCATCAAGCATCGTGATACTGCTCTCCGCCGATTTCACAAGGATGGTCCTGATTTCAATCGGCCTCGGCTTGCCCGCCAGCTGGTGGCTGCTCAAGCAATGGCTGCAGCGCTTTGCCTTTCACATCGACCTCGGTATCGGCTACTTTGCATTGGCCGGTGCATTGGCGCTTGTCATCGCCTGGCTTACGGTTGCCTCGCAGGCTATTCGGGCGGCGAATGTGAACCCGGTGAATTGCTTGAGAGAACAGTAGCTGGGCACTGGGTGCTGGGCACTGGATAGGTACTGGGCACTGGATAGGTACTGGGTACTGGGCACTCGGTACTCGGTGCTGGGTACTCGGTGCTCGGTACTCGGCACTCGGAATCAGGAATCAGGAATTAGGAATTAGGAATTAGGAATTAGGAATTAGGAATTAGGATTGATGCAAGCTGACCCGCCAGATTCTTCCTACTGAAGGCGGATACGTCGCGATTCGCTTCCGGGGCTGGATGGTTCCATCTATCGATCCGCTGAGCCAGCAAAGCACGGATGGCGCTAACATCGCCTCGTTCAATGATCTCGCCTGCGCCTGTCTCACGGAGTATGGTAGCGGCATCTCCTGCCGCAGGGCCAATTCCGAAAATGAAGTTCCCGCTGGCCAGGTACTCGAAGAACTTGCCGGGTAAATTCCCTGGAGCGAGTACGGTGTGCGCCAGGATAAGCAACTGCATATCGGTCGAGCCATAGAGTCCAAGCAATTCATTGTGAGGCATCGGGTCACGGAAGCGGGTGACATCCGCCAACAGGGGATCACTCACCACAAAAGACCGGAAAGCAGAGTTTACCGCCCCGATGAATTCCACGACGATCTTCTCTTTCAATAGAGGAATCTCAATGAGCAGGCTTTTCAGCGCCTCCATGAAAGGCCTGGGATCGCGCAACTCATCCACCATGCCAATGTGACGGACGGTAAACACCTTCGTCCGCTCACGATGAATGCCAGAGAAATCATCCTCATCAAAGCCATTCGTGAGCAAATGCACTTTCCTCCCACCCAGTTTTTCAAAACGGTCAACGTGGTAGGGACCGATCGTGATCACTTCGTCTGCCAGTTGCAGGACTCTCTTCTCCAATTGCTGATGTCTGCGGCGGGCCCAGGAGGTCAGTGACAGCGTATCGAGCAGATCCCACTCGCTCCACGGGTCACGCAGGTCAACGATCCATCGCAGGGAGGGGTCTTTCTTCTTTAGCTTCAGTCCGATGAGGTGCATGCTGTGCGGGGGACCGGTGGTGACCAGCGTGCGGATTCCGTTGGACTTTAGGAAATCGGAAAGAAACTGAACGGAAGGCTTTACCCAGAAGATTCTCGGATCAGGAATAAAGAGATTGCCTCGTACCCATGTCGCGAACGATTGAATAACCCCGCGTTTTCCTGTGGATACCAGATCGATTTGCCGCACCGGTTTCGTCACCAACGAGGAAGTCTTCCGGAACAGTCCGTAGGGTTCCCAAATAGGAAAGTGAATTACCTCAGCCTCCTTTGGAACATCCTTGAGCAAAGATTCATCACTTCCTTCGACAGAAGGGTTCTCCGGCGTAAACACATACGGCGTCCATCCAAACGAAGGAAGGTACTTGACGAACTTGAGCCAGCGTTGGACCCCGCTGCCCCCTGACGGCGGCCAATAGTAGGTAACTATCAGGAGTTTCTTTTCGGGCGTCGTGTTCATTCCGTTACAAATGAAACGCGTCCTTTGTACTTCGTAACCTGGGCCCGCAGTGCCTTGAATGTCTCATACGGTGCTTGAGGTGCCACCATATTCACAAGCCAGGCGGGCACAGCCCCACCAAGATCAATTTCAATCGAGTATTCGGCGGAAAGCCTGGAGGTGGAAATCGGTGTAACGCTCAACCTGGCTTTTGAAAATGGAACACGGACTACGCCCTCCTTCGGCGGAATATAGTTTGGAATGCTCACCAAGTCGACCGTCAACACATGGGTTTGCGGGTCTTGGTTCAGGGTAAGATGAATGACGAAATCGCGATTGCTCGTGAATATCGGTGCCGCCACCTCTGTATAGTATATCACTTCTCTCGCGCTGATTCTCTTCAGCACTTTAGCACTCAGCGTTTTGTACTGCCAATCACCCAGGTGCTCAATGTCCAGCATCATGGCTGCCAATTGAGGGAGACTGCCCTGCAGCTCGAAGGTGGCCCTGACGGATTTGAATTTTGAATTCTCCCGAATGCAGGTGAATACTTTAATGCTGTCCCTATTCAGTTTCAACTCGCAATCTCGTTGCGCAACGGCGTCGAAAGTTGCGAAGAATGCAACAACACAAACTAATTTCAATGGAAATGACATCTGAATGCCCGAACCAACCGCAGCGCCCAAGATATTCGGAATTGTGACCACGAGTAGGGTTTTTTCTTGTTAACTTCCACTTGCTCCGGTCCCATCCAGGTCGAAATGTGGATCACGACAAAAGTACGGATATTCCTTTTCGTCGCCCTTCTGCCACTCACGGCATCGGCTCAGGATTCTTTTGACATCCGATCGGCCAGCATGTATTACCCCCATCGGTTCATTCCGAAGGAGTTGAAGATGGAGGTCGCGTATTCACAGGTTAATCTGCCCTTCGATTGGTTGCAGTTCTGGTTCCAGGCTCCCCTGTTTCATTTTCATGCGATCTATGGTTTGCCCAAGGGATTTTCCCTCGACTCCCGCTTCTCCTCCCTGTTCGTTTCCAATCAATTATCTATCGGCGCCCGCTGGCATAAGCAGTTGCACAAGTTGTCGTTTAATGTGGGCTACGACCTGGGCTTTATGTGGGGATACTTCTACCAACAGGGCTTCGCCACCACGGTTACGTCGTGGGTTCACACACCCAATGCCTCCATGGGTTACCGTTATAAAGACATTGTCTTTACGCTCAAGTACGAATACTTCATCGTTCAAAAATTGAGCTCAAAACAGGGCGACCATAACATGGAGATTGAAGACACGTTTGGAAATGGAGGATGTCTCGGGCTGTACATGGAGCAGCGCGTTCATAATAACAAGGTACTGGTGCTTGGTTTTAAAGTTTCCTTTGTCAAGCACAATTTCCTGGCCTGGCCGGCATTTACGTCGTTCGATCGTCTCTACACTATTCCGGAACTCTACGTGGGCTTAGTCTTATAAATCCCAGCGCTCACGTTCCGGAGTCAGTGATTTGTACTTGCATGCGAAAGTGGATTTCATATGGTCTCCTCCTGGTCGTCGCATCTCTCATCGGGATGTGTTCGCAGAACGACTTTTTTGTTCCGCGCCCATGCAAATTCGACGAATCGAAAACACTTCTTCCCCTACCCCTGGAAACCCGTGTGGCATTGGAAGGAGTCTACCGGCTATCCGGTGGAAATGAAAAACTCGGAACAAGCTTTGTTTGCAAGGCCTCGCGAGACAAGATTTCCTTTTTCAGCAACTCGCTGGGAGTGTTTTTTATACT
>CAZJWV010000175.1:0-3804 GCA_964549855.1 uncultured Ohtaekwangia sp.
ATTATAACCCGCCGATGCACGAGATCGTCTTACCCGCGGCAATCTTACAACCACCTGACTTTGACCTTGATGCAGACGATGCGGTGAACTACGGTGCTATCGGTGCGGTGATTGGTCACGAGATCGGCCACGGTTTCGACGACCAGGGCAGCACGTTCAATGGCGATGGTGTTCTCAAGGATTGGTGGACCGAAAAGGACAAGGAAGAATTCAAGAAGCGCACAGGCGCCCTGGTGAGCCAGTACAATGAGTTCAAAGTGTTTTCCGACCTCAATGTGAACGGAGAGTTTACGCAAGGTGAGAATATCGGCGACCTGGGAGGTCTGAGCATTGCACTGAAGGCTTACAAGATGAGTCTGCAGGGGAAGGAGGATCCCACGATGGATGGGTTCACCGGCACGCAGCGTGTATTTCTTGGATGGGGACAGGCATGGAGGAGCAAGGCACGGGAGCAAGCTCTGCGTATGCAGGTCAATACTGACCCGCATTCGCCTGCGAAATTCCGCGTCAACGGCGTTGTCCGCAACATCCCTGAATTCTATGAGGCATTCGGTGTGAAGGAAGGTGACTCACTATATCTCGCTCCGGAGAAGCGGGTGAAGATCTGGTAATTCCACATTTAGGCCTACCAAATCACAGCTTATGAAATCAAGCTTGGTTGCCACCCTGGTTGCTCTTGCATCGATTTCAACGATGGCCCAGGGCAAATTCACGAAGGGATATTTCGTGAAAACGAGTGGTGAGCGGACGGAGGCTGAAATCATGTTGAAAAGCATGGATCGGCGAGACAATCCGAAGGGGTTTGAATACCGGACGTCGGCATCATCACAACCTGTCGAAGCAGACATAACCCAAATCAAAGAGCTGGGTCTCAGCGATGGGTCCCTCTTCCGCCTTTTCACGGTGGGCATGGACCGGTCTTCTGATGACGTCAATCGCCTTAACACGGAGCGCAATCCGGAATTCAAGTCTGAAACGTTGTTTCTGCGGCTGTTGGTTGATGGCAAAGCCATGCTCTATGGCTACGACGAGGGGAATCTGCACCGCTTTTTCTTTTCATTGGACGGTTCCCCCCTGGAGCAGCTGGTGTACAAGCGTTACAATGTTCCACCGCCAGAAGCCCCAGTCCCCCTGGGTGTAAACTCACCTCGCGAAGTTGGTACCAATGAGAACTACAAGCAACAAATCTTAAATGCGTTGAAGTGCAAAGACATCGGCATGGAGTCAATTGAGCGATTGACTTACAAGCAGAAAGCACTCACCAGGATTTTCGTCAACTTTAACAAATGCGTCGGCTCCTCGAAATGAATAAATGCATGAAAAAACAATTAGTACTAGGGTTCTTCCTCGCCGTGGGTCATTGCGCAATGGCCCAAATCACTTTTGAACCGGGCTACTTCATCTCCAACGATGGCCAACGAACGGAGTGCCAGATCAAGAACCTGGACTGGAAGAGTAATCCTACAACTTTCGAGTATCGGGCCAACGGGGTCGATGGGAAGGGAGACATCCAGACCATATCAGAGTTCAGCGTTACCGGCAGTTCCGTGTTTCGTCGGTTCGAGGTCGACATCGACCGGTCTTCAAGCGACCTTTCGAAATTGACAACGTCCAGGAATCTACAATTCAAGCGGGAGACGCTCTTCCTTCGGCTGCTTGTGAGTGGGAAAGCCATGCTCTATATGTATGAAGACCAGGGCCTCATTCGCTTCTTCTACAGTAACGACGGGTCCCCCTTAACTCAACTGGCGTACAAACGCTATTTGCAAACCAGCGATAAGGGTTTTGAGACGGGCTTTGCCAAAGAGAATGAGCAATACAAGCAAGATTTGTTAAACCAGTTGAAGTGCGCCTCTATAACCCAACGTGACGTCGAAAGACTTAAATACGAGCGGCCGGATTTGATGAAGTTCTTTAATAAATACAATGACTGCACTGGAACTTCCGTCAAAACCAACGAGGCGGAAACGCCGGCCTCGCCCATGTACTTCAGGTTGCTTGCCGGCGTCGGCTTCAACACCCTACAGACCAGCAATGGCTCCGCTATAACAGATTATGGCAGTTCGGTGGCGTTGCGCTTGGGTGCCGAGATGGAAGTTGTACTTCCCTTCAGCAAGGGAATTTGGGCGTTTGTCGTACAACCCATTTATCAGAAGTACACCGGCGAGCACCCTACCACAAAAAGCAAGTTAGACTACTCTTCCATAGACCTTGGCGGCAGCATACGCGCCAACCTTTACGTAAAAGAGCAGAACAGCGTGTATGCGAGCTTGGGTGCTGTGTACGCCTTACCTCTTAAAGCTGGTGGATCAACTCCATCACCAAGTGTAAATATGACGGCAGGATTAGGCGCTCGCATTTCCAAGTTTTCGGCCGAACTCAGCTATGGGTTCAACCGTGACATCCATATAGCGTATCAGTCCACTTACGGCGGGCCGATAGTCACGCTGGGCTATCGGCTGAAATAGCCCTCTCCATCAACCGCTTGGCCCGTCCACGGGATGGGGTTACCTTCGTGGCAACCCGATCTTGAAAGTGGGTGATATTGCTTAACGGTTTTACATTCGAAAAACTCTGCCCTACCCAGGCGCACCGTAAGATCATTTCGGTGCTTTTCATCCTTTCTCTCTTTGTCACCTCAGGCCTTGTCGCCCAGGATCGCAGCAGGGCAAGAGAACTCGGTGTGAAAATCGGTGTGTTGCCGACCGGGCCACTGAACGCCATCACAGACGTGCAAGGGGTTAAAGTTGGACACGTCACACTGAACAGCACGCCGTCGATGCGAACCGGTGTCACTGTGATCATCCCTCACTCTGGCAACCTGTTCCAGGAGAAAGTTCCCGCCGCGGTTTATGTCGGCAACGGGTTTGGTAAGCTGTCTGGCACCACGCAAGTGGAAGAGTTGGGCAACCTGGAAACACCCATTGCACTCACCAACACGCTTAACGTGGCAACAGCCATGGATGCACTGATTGAGTATACCATGCAACAGCCAGGCAATGAAAAGGTGCAATCCGTAAATGCCGTTGTCGGCGAAACCAATGACGGATACCTTAATGACATTCGCGCGCGATCGCTGACGAAGGCGGACGTGCTGCTGGCCTTGCGCGAAGCTGCCACGGGTAAGGTGTCGGAAGGTGCAGTGGGGGCAGGGACCGGAACAGTTTGTTTTGGATTCAAAGGCGGAATTGGCACCTCATCGCGCAAATTGCCTGAAAGCCTGGGTGGCTACACCGTTGGCGTGCTGGTACAAAGTAACTTTGGCGGCGTGCTTCAGATCAATGGTGCCCCAGTGGGGAAGGAGCTGAAGAAGTTCTACCTCAGTGATCAGATCCCGGAGAGCCCGGACGGATCCTGCATGATCGTCGTGGCCACAGATGCTCCATTGGATGCCCGCAACCTGAAACGATTGGCAAGTCGCGCCTGGCTGGGACTTGGGAAAACCGGTGGCATCGCCGCCAACGGAAGCGGTGACTACGTCATTGCTTTTTCCACCAGTACCGGCATCCGGGTTCCCTTCAACAGCAATGAAAAGACGCAGACCGTAACACTCCTGACCAACGAGGCGGTGACTCCGCTCTTCCTGGCTGCAATCGAGGCTACCGAAGAAGCCATTATCAACTCCCTGTTTATGGCAACCACCACGGTGGGCAAGGAAAACCATCGGATTGAGGCCTTGCCTCTCGATCGTGTGATACCGATATTGAAAAAGTTTAATGTCATCAAATAGGATGGAGGCATACCTGAATGGGGAGTTTCTACCCGTGGACCAGGCCCGGATTCACGTTGGTGATCTTGCCATAC
>CAZJWV010000176.1:0-3649 GCA_964549855.1 uncultured Ohtaekwangia sp.
ATGAGCACATCGGCGTCGGAATGACCGGTGGCTCCACGGGTCGCGGGGATTTTAACGCCGCCGAGCCATAGGTCACGGCCCTCTTCGAGGGGGTGCACGTCAAAACCAAACCCAACCCGGTGTTTCATAGGCTCATGCAACGGCTTCGTAATACAAAACGTTGGAGTTTTCGCTTCGGAGAACCCGGCTTGCCACGTGAAGCATATCTGCTTTCGTCACCGCGGCGATTTTTTCCGATTCGTGATTTACGATCTCCGGGTTTCCCGACAGGGCAGCAAACGCAAGGTTCATGGCGCGGTTCATCACCTCCACTTCACCAAACTCCAGCGTCGATTCGGCCTGGTTTTTCACTTTTGTCAACTCCTCGTCGCTTGGACCCTCTGTCACCAAAGTTTCAACAAGTTTATCCACGGCCTTCTCCCCCTCTTCCAGCGTTTTCCCTTCTTTGAGCCTGCCACTTAGAACGACCAACCCGGGATCGAGCGTCCCCATGGTGAACGATGAGAGCGATGTGAAAATCTCCTTTTCTTTTACCAGTTCACGGTACAGGCGGCTGGACTCTCCACGACCCAGCACGTCCGACAACAAATCGGCCGCGTGAAAATCAGGGTCAAACCGGCCTGGCATGTGATACGCCTTATACAGGGCATTTGCTGGCACCTTGGCTTGCGCACGACTTTCACGGCGCCCCTTCTGCGATGGTTCCGTCGGCAACTTTCGTCCGGTTGATTTTCCCGCAGGGATTGGTGCGAACCACTTTTCTGCCAACTCACGTACCCGTGCCTCTTTCACCTTGCCTGCCACCACCAGGATGGCGTTATTAGGGCGATAGTGGCGAAAGAAGAAATCACGCACATCGTCCAGTGTCGCATTCTCAATGTGAGAGATCTCTTTGCCGATCGTCGCCCATTGATAGGGATGCACGGTGTAACACAACGGGCGTAGCTTCAGCCACACATCGCCATATGGCTGGTTGAGGTACCGTTGACGGAACTCCTCTACTACCACGCCCTGCTGTACTTGTAAAACCTTAGGATCAAACGACAGGCTCATCATCCGGTCGCTTTCCAGCCAGAATCCAGTTTCCAGGTTAGAAGCAGGGAGCGTGAGGTAATAATTCGTGATATCTGTACTGGTAAACGCATTGTTCTCACCCCCGACACGCTGAAGGGGCTCGTCGTAGCTTGGAATGTTCAATGAACCGCCAAACATCAGGTGTTCAAACAGGTGAGCAAAGCCGGTCTTGTCGGGATGCTCGTCGCGGGAACCCACGTCATAAAGAATGTTCATCACGGCGATGTCTACTGAAGAATCCTCGTGAACAAGCACGCGCAGGCCGTTGTCGAGAGTAAATGAAGAGAATGCGATCATGAACCGCTAAAGTTACTTTGGTTTGGGATCATTCGAAAAGTGGGCATGCGCGATTCGTATCCCCTCTTTGGTATTTCTCAACACGAAAGTTACCGGGCCCCGCTGTTCCGGGTTACCAGGTCGTTGAAAATGCCAGGTGGCTGTTATGGAGCCGGCCAGGTATCGCACCTCTGTAAGCCAAAGCCTGTTTTGCGAAGTCTTACCGCCAGGAACAAATCCAAATCCCTGATGATGACGAAGGAGCGAATCAATGCCATGAATAAGTCCTGCTCGCTCGGAAGAGAAGTAAGTGACCGACGAGTCATTGACAAACAGCCTGGTCACCTCGTTGAGGTCGTAGGTATTCCAGGATTTCTCCCAGGCCTTGATAAGTTCCTGGGCACTGCGATGCTGGGCCTGGACGGACAGGGCGGCGAAAAGGAAAACGATGCAACAGAAATTCCTCATGCTATCTAACCAGGTCGCCAAGCACCTTGCGGACCTCCTCCGGCTGGAGGCGTGGTCCCCATTGCTGTACTACACGAGAAGCAGCGAGCGAGGCTAGCTTGCCAGCCTCCGCGAAGCTGTGGTGATGGGTGATGGCGTAGAGGAATGCGCCTGCAAACATATCGCCTGCACCGTTGGAATCAACGGCACGAACTTTATAAGGCTCAATCTCAATGAACGTGTCACCGTCGAAAATAAGTGCACCATTTGCACCTAGGGTGATCGCGAACCGCCTGGCGATGCCACGAAGTTTTTCTCGTGCATCTGAAATAAAATCCGTACCGGTAAAGATCATCGCCTCCTCCTCGTTACAGAACAGCAGGTCGACGGAAGCGCCGACGATTTCCTCCATGGGCTTGGCGAAGTACTTCGTCATGCTGGGGTCGGAGAAAGTCAATGCCACCGGCACACGGTTTTCTTCAGCGATCTTTTTTGCCTCGCGCATGGCCTCAAAGCCTTTGGGGCTCGAAACGAGATACCCTTCAAGATACACGTAAGTTGAATTCCTGATCGCCGCTTCGTCGAGGTGTGTCGGCGAAAGAAAGGAACTCACCCCGAGAAAAGTGTTCATGGTGCGCTGGGCATCGGGTGAGGTCATCACGAGGCAACGGCCCGTGTGTCCCTGCGGGCAGTTTTCGTATTTAAGATTCGTGTGCACACCATTCCGTTCCAGGTCTTTCAAAAAGAACTGACCCAGTTCATCGTGTGCCACGAGGCAGGAATAAAAACTCCTGCCTCCAAGTTGATTGATGGCGACAACTGTATTGCCGGCTGATCCTCCTCCAGACATGCGACTTTTCTTCATGTCTATCACCTTCATTAGCGCGAGCTGTCGTTTTTCATCCACAAGAGTCATAACCCCCTTCTCGACGCTGTTTCGCTCAAAAAAATCATGGTCCACTTCTGTGACAATGTCCACAATGGCGTTTCCGATGCCGTATACGTCGTATTTCATATCGAGGGGATAGGGTAAAACTACAGGAATTTGCCAATACGGCTATCGCTGTTCAATCTTGAGCGTCATCTTGTACTTGGCGGCTCGATCTGGATAATCGGTGATGAATCCATCCACGCCCATGCCTTTCAAGGCCAACATTTCCCGCTCGTCGTTTACCGTCCACGGAATGAGCCTCATGTTGAGTTGACGACACTTCGTGACCATCTCCGGTGTTACTTTCTTGTAGTAGGGGCTGTAAACGGAGGGTGTAAAACCCAATTCCTTGAGGTTTGAAGTCAGGCTCTTTCGATTTTCAACCAATGCAGACAGGCGAATATCGGGGTACTGGTTGTGCCATACTTTCAAGATCCGAAAGTCAAAGGACTGGATGACCACGCGGTTCATCGGGAGGTACTGGTCCACGAGGTCATGAACCATTTTTGAAAACTCTTCCGGTTTTGGATGGAGTTTTCCGTCGCCCTTTGGCGTGCTCTTCAGCTCTATGTTGTAATCGACTTCGTATTTCGTGTGGTTCTTTATGTGATTCTCCACGGCAATGATCACATCGCGGAGTAGCGGTTTGTACGATGCCATCCGCTGCTGCTCAGCGAAGCGCTCGTTCCCCTTTGAACCACAATCGAACTGGCGGACCTGCTCGTAGGTCATCGAATAAATTGAATTCTTGAGGGAGTCTTTGGCGGCAATCGGACTGCCATCGGGGTACAAGCAGATTTCCGACGACATCCAGGGCTCATGGGAGAGGACGATTTGACGGTCGCGGGTGACGACCACATCCATTTCAATAGTGGTCACACCGGAATCGAGGGCCAGGAGAAAGCCAGGGATGGAGCTCTC
>CAZJWV010000177.1:0-3439 GCA_964549855.1 uncultured Ohtaekwangia sp.
GACGGCATTTCGTAACCTCGGATTCATGCTGGGCTAAAATTACCACCAAATCTGCGAAGCGGGCATCCAAGCGATCATGGCTACTCGTCTCAGTAAGGTTAATCATGGAATCCCATCGGGTTAATCATTTGAATCAAGTGAATCATGGTTAGCTTTGATAATTACATGCGGGAAGATTACCTGAAAGGAGAGAAAGACGGACTGGATCCCACCGAGCGGGAGGTGGAGAAGGCGCTTCGTCCGTTAAACTTTGCCGACTTCACCGGCCAGAAGAAGATTGTCGATAACATCAAGGTCTTCGTACAGGCAGCAAGGCAACGAGCAGAAGCCATGGACCACGTGCTGTTGCACGGTCCGCCCGGTCTCGGAAAAACTACACTTTCCTTCATCATTGCCAATGAGCTTGGAAGCCACATCAAGGCGACTTCCGGCCCGGTACTCGATAAGCCCAGTGACCTGGCGGGCGTTCTCACCAACCTGGAAACCAACGATGTCCTCTTCATTGACGAGATCCACCGGCTGAATCCTATCGTGGAAGAATACCTCTACTCGGCCATGGAGGACTTCCGGATAGATATTCTTTTGGACAGCGGACCCAACGCGCGCTCCGTTCAAATCAACCTCAACCCCTTCACCCTGGTCGGGGCAACCACGAGAGCCGGCCTGCTCACGTCACCACTCCGCGCCCGTTTTGGTATCAATGCACGGCTCGAATATTACGACGCCAACTTATTGACAAAGATAGTTCATCGATCTGCCAGCATTCTGAATACCACTATTGAAGACGATGCCGCCCAGGAAATTGCCCGTCGCAGCCGGGGCACACCGCGTATTGCCAATAATTTACTTCGCCGCACGCGCGACTTCGCCCAAATCAAAGGCGACGGCGTGATCACCCGCGCCATTGCACAATTCGCCCTGAAAGCCCTCGACGTAGACGAGCATGGACTCGACGACATGGACAATCGCATTCTCCAGACAATCATCGTGAAATTTAAAGGCGGCCCTGTTGGACTGACAACCATCGCCACCGCAGTGGGTGATGAACCGGACACTATTGAAGAAGTGTACGAACCCTTTCTCATCCAGGAAGGTTACCTGAAAAGAACTTCGCGCGGTAGGGAAGCCACCGATCTGGCTTACAAGCACCTCAAGATTGCGCCCCCCGCCACTCGCGGGCCTGGCCTTTTCGATTGACAATATGTCTGCGGAGGCGAACACACGACTCCTGAAATCCATTGCTGCCGACCTGGGATTTGCTTTCTGCGGTGTATCGAAGGCGGAGTTCCTCGAATCGGAGGCCAGGAAACTAGACGAATGGCTGCACCGTGGCTTTGCCGGCGCGATGGGATACCTCGACCGAAACACCGACAAGCGGCTTGATCCGAGGCAGTTGGTTCCCGGAGCAAAATCTGTTGTAAGCCTCATGTACAACTACTATCCGCGCGAGCCGCTGGATTCAGGAAAGTTCTCCATTTCGAAGTATGCCTACGGCGAGGACTATCACCGGGTTGTAAAAGATTTGCTGCACGAGCTTGTTGCGCGCTTGTGCGAACGGGTCGGCAATGTTCAAGGCAGGGTCTTCGTTGATTCTGCTCCTGTGATGGAGCGGGCGTGGGCCGCCAAGTCCGGGCTCGGATGGATTGGAAAGAACAGCCTCCTGCTGAACCAGAAGCAGGGAAGTTTCTTTTTTCTCGCCGAGCTCATCAGCGACCTCGACCTGGAGCCCGACGGTCCTGTAAAAGACCACTGCGGAAGCTGCACAGCCTGCATGGATGCATGTCCAACGGGAGCTATTCCGGAGCCCTATGTGGTGAACGGAAGCGCCTGCATTTCCTATTTCACAATCGAGCTTCGCGAAGAGCTTCCTTCTGAAATGAAGGGCAAGTTCGGGAACTGGATTTTTGGGTGCGACATCTGCCAAGACGTATGCCCGTGGAACCGTTTCTCAAAACCGCACACCCAGTCCCGCTTTGAGCCCCGCGAGGGCCTGCAGCAAATGAAGGATTCGGATTGGGAAGAATTGACCGAAAGCGTCTTTGAGCGCGTTTTTGCAGACTCCCCCCTGCAGCGCACCGGTTATGACGGGCTGCGCCGGAATATCAGGTTCATAGCAGAGGGATCACCTACCCCGCAACGAAACACCGATTGAGGATAGATTGGTGATTGCCAAAATTGGCGTAACACCATTTCTTGAGCTCCTGCACCTCCTCCGCGATCAACACCTTGATCGCTTTTCTCAACTCCTTTTCAAACAATCGGGCGTCAAAGCTAACCCGGGAAAGGACTGTCTTCACGTAATTCAACATGGCTCAGAACGTTTTGGATCAGAGGGTATACCTCCCTGGTGGTAACAACGTTCAAAGTAGTGGTTAGGGATACGAGTTAAAAGAAAATCTAACTTTGTCTCCGCAATCCGTTTGCAGCAAGTATTGCATTATGAAATTCATTTTGTTTTGTGCGGTTCTGGCAGGGTTTATGTTAGCGGCCCCGGCCTCCTACGGCCAACAGCCCATCCAGGTCATTTACGGCCCCGATGAGATCGGCGAAAACCAAGCCTGGACAATCACTGTGCTCGTTCACAACGATCAACTTCGCTCTTACAGCAGTTTCCCCGACATCCCCGGATTCAGAAAGCGTGGAACCAGCACGCAATCGCAAACCAACATCGTCAATGGCCAGGTAAGTTCAACCCAAGGGGTGGCCATGACTTACGTGCCCACCCAACAGGGCATTGTAACGGTTCCCGCGTTCACGATGAAGATCAACAACGAAACCATCTCATCGAATGGCAAGAAGGTGAAGGTTGGGCCTGCAGTCCAGGTTCAAAGCGATCCCTTTCGCAGCCTCTTTGACCGGCGCGATCCATTCAACGACCCCTACAGCAAGACAGAACCCGAGTTCATAGACATCAAGGAAGACGCCCTCCTGGCGCTCACGACCAGCAAAGACAATGTTTTTGTCGGTGAAGGTTTTACGGCTACACTTTCTTTCCTCGTCGCCGACAACAACCGGGCACCACTCCAGTTTCACGAACTGGGCCGGCAGCTTTCTGAGATTCTCAAGAAGCTCAAGCCTGCAACTTGTTGGGAAGAGAACTTCAACATCGAGAACATCGAGGGAGAGCCGGTGAATGTCCAGGGTAAGGGTTACACACAATACCGGATCTACCAGGCTACATTTTACCCTCTCAATGCAGAGACGGTCAAATTCCCCAGTGTCGGACTGGAAATGATCAAGTTCAAAGTGGCCAAGAATCCTTCCTTTTTTGGACAAAATCGCAAGGAAGATTTCAAGACATTCTATTCCACTTCAAAAATTGTCAAGGTCAAGGAATTGCCGCCGCACGCGTTGAAGAACTCTGTAGCTGTCGGCAACTTCAAACTGGATGAAGTCCTTCCAGTAACAGAATTGAAGACTGGCAAGAGTGTTGCCTATA
>CAZJWV010000178.1:0-3152 GCA_964549855.1 uncultured Ohtaekwangia sp.
AGGCGTAGCGATGGAGGTATGTGCTCCTTTCACCAACACGATGCTCTTCAATTGCCGGGCCATGGCGACTTGTTTCTCCAGCCTGTCAAAATCATTTTTCCACTTTCCTGCCAGACGCTCAAACTCGCCTGGGTGCGGCGTCAGTATACTTCCGGAAGGAACGAGGTGGAGCAACTCACGTTTAGACGATAATAGGTTGAGTGCATCCGCATCAATCACCATTGGCTTCCCCGATTGCAACACCTCACGGAGCGCCTCTGCCGTTTGAACTGATTGGCCAAGTCCTGGGCCGATGCCAATCGCATCATATGCTTCCGTCGCAGGCGCTTTCGTAAACATGGATGCAGAAGGATCGACGGAGGTCATCGCCTCCGGCACTGCCGTTTGAAGGATATCATTCCCGCCGCTGGACACATGAACGGTGAGCAATCCGATTCCTGCGCGAAGCGCGGCACGTGATGCCAGAACGGTCGCACCCATCTTGCCCTCGCTGCCCGACACGATGAGCCCCCGGCCATGGTCACCTTTGTGGGCGAATTTCTGCCTTGGCTTGAGAATCTGCTGCGCCGACTTCCTTGTCATTAAGTAATTCGAAGTTTTGCATCCGCGGATAAACTCCTTGCTCAATCCAATATCCACACGATACCAATCTCCGACGTATCGCCCATTCTCCGGAAGCATGAACGCCAGCTTCGGAAGTTGGAAAGTAATGGTGTGGTGCGCTTCCACAGCCATACCTGTGGTATGCTGGTCAGCCAAGAGTCCTGATGGAATATCGACCGCGACTCGAATGACACTTGAAGCGTTGATGGCCCGAATGGCTTCCTCCTGGATACCTTCCGCAGGCCGCTTGAGCCCGGAGCCAAACACAGCGTCAATAAGTACCTCGCACTCTGCCAATGCAGTCCCTTTACTGTAGTCAGCGCACTTTATCTTCTTCGGTAGTCTTTTGAAGTTCGCTGTAAAGTCCACTGATTCTTTTCCACCGCGAACAATCCAAACTCTCACGGTGTACCCAGCCTCCTCGAGCAGGCGTGAGATGCCCAAGCCATCGCCCCCGTTGTTGCCCGTGCCACACACCACGCCAACGCGCTTGGAAGTGTCAAACTTCACAGTGAACCACCGGACAAATGCAACGCACGCGCGTTCCATGAGGTCGATGGATGCTACAGGCTCATGCTGGATGGTATATTGATCCAGCTCGCGGACCTGTGCCATGCTGAGGATTTTGAGCATGAAACGAAGATACAAATCAGTGATCGGTAATCGGTGATCGGTGGTCGGTGGACCCAGTTCAATTCTCAAACATGGCTCCGTGGGGCCCGAATGTTCACTGTTTACCGTTCAAGGCTCAACGCTCTATATTTGTGTACCATGAAGAAACTCATCATCCTCCTGATTTTCGCCTACCCCCTATGGCTGCAGGCACAGAACAAGTCGGTCACAGCAAGCCGTGCGTGGATTCAAAAAGAAGGTCCTGCCATTCTGCAGACGTACTCGAAATTGCTGGCCATTCCAAACCACGCTTCTGACCTGGTAAACATCCGGAAGAACGCCGATCTCATCAAGGAAATGTTCGCGACGCGGGGATTTGCTATGCAGTTGCTGGAGCTTAACGGGGTCCCTCCTATTGTGTATGGCGAGCGGAAAGTTCCAAACGCGCAGCGCACGCTCTGCTTCTATGCTCATTACGACGGACAACCCGTCGACCCAACTACCTGGAAGACTGGGCCCTTCACACCTGTGCTCTTCGACAACGCCATGTACAAGGGCGGTAAGGAGATCCCATTTCCAAAAGCTGGCCAGCCGGTCAGCGATGACTGGCGGATCTATGCCCGGTCAGCCAGCGACGACAAAGCTCCCATCATCGCTATGGCCGCTGCCATCGACGCTTTGAAGGCCGCGGGAATAGCCTACACCTCCAACATCAAGTTGTTCTTTGACGGGGAAGAGGAGTCGAGCTCCCCGAACATGCAGAAGTACCTGGATAAATATCGCCCGCTCTTCGACGACATCACCGTGTGGCTTCTTTGCGATGGCCCTGTATTTCAGACCGGTGACCCTTCGTTGAAATTTGGAGGTCGCGGTGTGACGGACATGGAACTAACAGTCTATGGCGCCAGCAGGCCGCTGCACAGTGGGCATTACGGTAACTACGCACCTGACCCCGGGTTCATGCTGTCACAGTTGCTGGCGTCTATGAAGGACGCGCAAGGCAAGGTGATCATCGAGGGATACTATGACACGGTTGAACCCATTTCTCCTTTTGAGCGCGAGCAACTGAAGAAGGTGCCCAATATTGAAAACTACATCAAGGACGACCTGCAGATCGACTTCACCGAAGGCGGCGGAGAACCACTGTTTGAGCGCTTGCTGCTGCCCTCCCTTACCGTGAAGGGTTTGTATGCAGGCAATGTTGGTAAGCTTGCACGGAACGTGATCCCCAACTACGCGGTCGGTTCTCTCAGCTTACGACTTGTGAAAGGCAATGACCCAGAGAAGATGCTCGACCTGGTTGAAGCGCACATTCGCAAGCAGGGTTGGCAAATCGTCTATGCAGACCCGGATAAGGAGACTCGGATGAAGTATCCAAAGGTTGTCAAGGTTGAGCGTGAGAAGAATGGATTTCCTGCTGCCAAAGTGCCCATGGATCACCCGGAGATACGGCCCGTCATCGATGCCGTGCGTTCATTCACCGGTGACAAACTGGTTTTGTTGCCGAGCGAGGGGGGTTCCAACGGCATCTTCACGCTGATCTTCGACGGCCTGAAGAAGCCTGGTATCTCCGTGAACATGGTGAACCACGATAACAACCAACACGCGGAGGATGAGAACGTGCGCATCGGTAATCTTTGGTACGGTGTTGACCTGATGTCGGTGCTGTTTACGATGCCGCCGCAAGGCCTGGAGAAAATCAAGAAGAAGTGACCCTTCGACCCTTCGACTCCGCTCAGGGCGGGCGGGCTCAGGGACCGCCCTTCGACCCCTTCGAGAAACCTCCCACCTTCGCCAAGGCTACGGCGGGCAGGCAGGGACCGTCCTCCAGGAAAACGCCTAAATGAAAAAGAAAGAGTGCCCTTCTTGTGCGATGGAGATTGATGAGGACGCTGCAGCTTGTCCGATCTGCGGTTATGAGTTCAGTCAGGGCGCCG
>CAZJWV010000179.1:0-3120 GCA_964549855.1 uncultured Ohtaekwangia sp.
GGAGACGAGGGGTCAGGGGACAGGGGTCAGGGGACAGGGGTCAGCGTCGCAGAGATCTAAGGATCCCGTTAATGAGTTTGCCAACTTCCGCGCATTGTGCCTGAAGGGCTGTTGCTCGTTGCTCTGGTAGGCACCCTATCCTATGGGAGATTATCACAAAAGTCTCCAGTTCGGCAAGAGAGCCGGAGGCGATTCCCAAATGTTGCTTGTATTCACCCGTTGAATTCCTTGCATGGCCTTCGGCTATATTGGCCGGGATAGAAGCCGATGCCCGTCTCATTTGCGAAGTGAGACCGTAACGCTCCACTTTCGGAAACTCCTGAGTATCCGAATAGACTATCACGGTCAACTCGATAGCTTTCTGCCACGCGATGAGATCGCGATAACTTAATAATGCTGAATTTTTCATTTGTCTAAGCACCCTAAAAGGAGAGTGTTGAACAAATTGGGTCATGTACTGTTTTCCTTACAATTTCTCCTCCCTGATCCCTGACCCCTAGTCCCTGATCCCTGACCCCTATTCTGAAATCTTCTTAACTTCCACCATGGACTTGATTCATCGACGTGAAGCCCTTACCAGACTTTCATCCCTGGCTTTGCTCCCGTTGTTGGGGTTACGCGCACCTGAAACTACAATAATGAAGAGGCCGATACCCGGTACCCAGGAATCTATCCCCATCGTCGGTGTTGGCACCTGGCAGACATTTGATGCGGCGCCCGACGGCTATCCCCCGCTTCGCGAAGTGCTGTCAACACTTGTGGAGCAAGGCGGCTCAGTGATCGACAGTTCCCCGATGTATGGAAAATCCGAGGAAGTCGTTGGAACGCTTTCCAATGACTTGAAGCTGAACCAGAAACTCTTCATCGCTACTAAAGTGTGGACCACCGGCCTGCGCAACGGGGTGAACCAGATGAACGAATCCTTCCTCAAGTTGCGCCGCAAACAGATCGACCTCATGCAGATTCACAACCTCGTGGATTGGCAAAATCATATGAAGACCCTGGCGACCTGGAAATCGGAAGGGCGAATCCGGTACCTCGGGCTCACCCACTACACGGATAGCGCCCACGACACGCTCGTGGAGATTATCCGGAAGAACAAGGTCGACTTCATCCAGGTAAACTATAACCTCCTCGACCGGAATGCGGAACGTACGCTGCTGCCGGCCGCCCAGGAACTGGGAGTGGCTGTACTGGTGAACAGGCCTTTCGAGGAAGGCGCTTTGTTCGCGCGTGTGAACGGAAAGACTCTTCCTCCCTGGGCCGCCGACTTCGACTGCGCCAGCTGGGGGCAGTTCTTCCTAAAATTTATCCTCTCCCATCCTGCCGTCACTTGCGTGATCCCCGGCACCTCGAAAGTGAAACACCTGATCGACAATCTCGGCGCCGGCCAGGGACGCCTGCCCGATCAAGCTCAACGTGAGAAAATGGTGGAATGGATCCGTAACCTTTGAAACGCCGTACGGTACAATGAGAAGTGACTGATTTAGTTTCAGGTTTCAAGTTTCAGGTTCAAGGTTCAAGGTTTTGGGTGAATTAGTCGGCACATCCTGCATCTCGCATCCCGTATCGCGCTCAAACAAGCAACCTCCATCAAATCCCGCAGTCATTAGCTAAATCCCTTCCCATGTTCAGACATTTCCTCCTCCTCATCTACCGCAACTTCCTGAGGTCAAAGAGCTACTACGCCATCAACCTCATTGGGCTATCCACGGGTCTAGCCTGCACACTGCTTATTTTTCTCTGGGTGAGCGATGAACTGGGGATGAACAAATTCCATGAGAAGGACGCCCGGCTCTACCAGATCATGGAGATTCAGAAGTATGCCGAGGGTCACATGGTGACAACGTCGACACCGGGATTGCTCGCGGAGACACTAAAAGCAGAGTTCCCGGAAATAGAGTATTCCGCCACTACGACGTGGGTTAACTCCCAGACACTATCCTTCAAGGACAACAATGTGAAAGCAAAAGGCTGGTTCGTAGGCCCCGAGTATTTCCAAATCTTCTCCTTCCCGCTCGTTCAGGGACAGCCCGACCAGGTGCTAAAAGACAAATCATCGATCGTCATCTGCCGGTCGCTGGCTGTCCGGTTGTTCGGTTCTGAGAATGACGTACTGGGCAAAGCGGTGGAACTCCAGCACAACAAGAGCTACCAGGTCACTGGAGTGTTCGAAGACATTCGCTCCAACTCCTCCATCCAGTTTGAATATGCCTTGTCGTTTGAGGAGTACAAAACGGATCACGACTGGGTACTTGATTGGGGTAACAACGGGCCAGCCACGTTTGTCATCTTCAAAGAGGGAGCGGACCCCGCTGCGTTTTCCGACAAAATCAAAACCTGGATTTCCACCAAGAACAAGGAATCGGACACCGAATTGTTCGCGTTGCACTACTCTGACCGCTATCTGCATGGCCGCTACGAAAATGGAAAGCAAGTGGGCGGACGGATCGAGTACGTTCAACTCTTTTCTGTGATCGCCATTTTCATCCTGCTGATCGCGTGCATCAACTTCATGAACCTGAGCACCGCGCGGGCCACGCGAAAAGCCAAGGAAGTCGGCATCAAGAAATCCGTTGGCGCCCAGCGGCACAGCCTCATTCTCCAATACCTCAGCGAATCGCTGGTGGTCACCCTGTGCGCCGTGGCCATTTCCTTTGTACTTGTGGCCCTGCTCCTTCCCAAGTTCAATGAAGTCACCGACAAGCAGATCCAGCTTTCTCTTCTTGACCCCAACCTGCTGACCTGGTCGATTGGCATAACGCTGGCGACAGGTCTGTTGGCCGGGAGCTACCCGGCCTTCTATCTGTCCGGCTTCCGACCCGCAGCCGTACTCAAGGGCATGGTGAGCGGCTCGATCGGCGAACTGTGGGCGCGGAAAGGACTCGTGGTCTTCCAGTTCTTCCTTTCCGTCATTCTCATCGTCTCCGTCCTGGTCATCTACCAGCAGATTAACTTTGTGCAAACCAAGAACCTCGGCTACAGCCGCGATCACTTGATCAGGTTTTTTATCGAGGGCAAACTCGTCAAGAACCGGGAGACGTTTCTCACTGAAGCCCGCCGGATCCCCGGCGTGGTGGCGGCGACGAGTATCGGCAACGAAATGATGGGGCGCAACAA
>CAZJWV010000180.1:0-3104 GCA_964549855.1 uncultured Ohtaekwangia sp.
GAACGCTGCGCGCCCACTGTGACATGAACTCCTTGTCGGGGTAAGGATATGTGTCCATCCGGATGCCGTCCAGCCCCGCGTAGCCAATCCACCAGATGGAATTTTGAATAAGGTAAGTAGCGAGCATGGGACTTACCTGGTTGAGGTCGGGCATGTGCGTATCAAACCATCCTCCATTCATCTTGCTTACATCCGCAGGTGCTGCATACGGGTCGGACATGGCGCTGCCCCGGAAATTGGAGCGCGTAAACTCCGGAAACTGGTGTACCCAATCCTTGGCCGGGAGGTCCTTGAAAAGCCAGCTCTCGTTGCCGATGTGGTTCATCACCATGTCCTGGATCATCTTCAGGCCGCGACGATGGCAGTCATCAATCAACTGCTTGTATTGGTCATTGGTGCCAAACCGCGCATCGACCTTGTAAAGATCCGTGATCGCGTAACCGTGATAGCTGTAGTGTGGTTCATTGTTTTCCAGGACAGGGTTCAACCAAAGGGTCGTGATTCCCAGGTCCTGGAAGTAGTCCAAGTGATCCTGGATGCCTTTCAGGTCACCGCCATGTCTTCCATTCGGTTTGTTTCGGTGAGCGCCCTCGAACATGCCGGGTATGGTATCATTTTTCACATCACCATTGGCAAAGCGGTCTGGCATGAGAAGGTACACCACATCGGAGGCATTGATGGTCGGCAGTGGGCTCTGGACCGGCTTCTCCCTTAGCTCGTATGGGTAATTGATTTTCTTCTTCCCTGCCGTAAACACAAAAGGCAATTGACCTGGTTTAACGTCCGCGGTCATCGTCAGGTAGAGAAAGAGGTAATGCGGGTTTTCAGTTTTTCTGACTTCATTTAACGTGATTCCCGGGTAGGTCAATGAGACCGTATATTCCGCAATGTTAACCTTGCTGTGGTGAAGCAGGATCTGGAGGCTTCTTGACTTAAGACTGGTCCACCAAAATGGGGGCTCGACGTGCTCGAAAGGCGGAGGAGTTTTCTTTTGCCCCCAAGCCCCTGCAATCGCGAAGGTGCAAAGGAGGACGAGTACAATCTTCTTCATACAGATGAGGTTCAAACCGAAGAGTCTATTCGGGCTATCGTTTCAACACCTTGAACGCCCGGCTCTTGTCGCTGGATGAGATGATTACAACGTACAAACCGGGCGGTTGCAGACTTAGGTCCATCGCGTATTCACTCGGTGATGGTACGGAGAGGGTCTGACCCAGCGTGTTTTTCACTGTCCACCGTGCATCCGCAAGGGCTGGTGGAATGTCGATCGTTACCAATCCGTTCGAAGGGTTGGGATAGACACGCACGCCGCGCCATTCTGATTCCAAACCGGTGATTTGATCGGACGTGGTGATGCTCAGTGTATTTGAAGGCGTGCTTCCAAATATCGCGTTTGCTTCCACGTAGTATTCATACTCGGTAAGCGGCTCCAACCCGTTGAAGTCGATATGGAAAAGCGCATTGGGAAGGGTTTCGCCAACTTTCGCAAACGTGCCCCCTGTCTTTCGGCGCCAGACGCTCTGCCCAGATTCAAGTGAGGATTTGTCCTCCCATAAGACTGTGATAGCACTGCTTCCCTCCGTGAGGGAAACCAGCACAGGGGCAATTGGCCTGGTAAACTGTATCAATTCGGGTGGAGGCGCAGGCAACACCACATTCGTGTAAATGCGCGCTTCACCGGGCTGGAGGGTCAATGGAGTGGCTGTGTTGGTCACGTTAAGAATATCGCCACCCGAGTAAAAGTGATACCAGTTGCCGGTATGCGGGAAATTGACGGTGATGGTTTTCACCGTAAGTTCAAAGTTCCCGACAATAACAGCACTCATCTCATTTGTATTTGCGGGGGTGGCTGTATAAGGGGTTGACTTCAGCATGATCTGCTTTTGCAGTGAATTCATCCCGGAGAATGTGACATTCGCGTTCGTGAAGAGCGGATAGGTTGTTTTCAGTTTAATGAGTTGCTCGGTCACCTTGTTGAGCTTGTTCCGCACAGGGTCGCTCAGGTATTCCCACTTTACCGGTTTAGGGCTTATCCGTCCTCCCTGGTCGATGGAGATGTCATACCCAAGTTCCATAAACTGCCAAAGCATCTTCGGGCCCGGTATCGGGTAGAACAAGGCTGAAATCGATTTCATCCGTTCGATCGCTGTCGGCACGTTTTTCACGTTGTACCCTGGAACATTCAGTCCTTGTGAGAGATTTCGAAACATCATCCTTTCTTCATCATGGCTTTCCATGTAGCCCACAGCATGAGGCACAGACCAGGTTCGCGATCCATGGTAGACCCAGCTAAAATCCGTGTTGGCAGCTAACCCGATGGTGTTTTGGTTATAGTTGAAGTTGGAATTTCCCCAAAGCATCATGCCATACTCGGCCAACTCTTTCTCTTCTGAATTCTCTGCGAAGTGCTCGAGGATGATGTAAGCATCGGGTGTGTGCGCCCATAGCTTATCCGCCATACGCTTGAAGATGGCGATTCGCGATTCGTCGCGGAGACCCCACGCGCCCACATCGTTCGGGTTGTTGGTCTGCGTGAAGCCCTTGGAAAGGTCATACCGAAAGCCGTCGATCTTGAACTCGTTGAGCCAGTAGTAGTTCACCGTATCCAGGTATTTCTTCGTGTAGAGGCTTTCATGGTTCATGTCGAAGAACACGTTGAAGGGATGCTTGGCATCGACATTAAACCACTTGTTGTTCGCCGTGGGTTTGAATGCAGTGAAATCGAAGTCCATCATGACATACGGGTTCGGGGTGTCATGGTGATTCATGACCATGTCCATGATCACGGCAATGCCGTTCTGGTGGCACTTGTCGACGAATTCTTTCAGCTTGTTCTTGGTGCCGTAGTACTTGTCTACCGCAAACATGAAGGTGGGGTTGTATCCCCAGCTCTCATTGCCGTTGAACTCGGTGATGGGCATCAGCTCAATGGCATTTACACCCAGTCTTTTAAGGTACGTCAGCGTGTCGATCAGGTTCTGGTAGTTGCGCGCATTGCTCCCGAAGTAGTCGCGGATGAGCAGTTCATAGATCACCAGTTTCTCCTTGGGCGGTTTGGTGAAATTGGTCACCGTCCATCAATAGGGGGGTTGAGCAGTTTGAAG
>CAZJWV010000181.1:0-3054 GCA_964549855.1 uncultured Ohtaekwangia sp.
CATGCATGAGGAGATAGTCAAGGTATCCAATTGAAATCTCGCCAGTCCCTTTTGTGTACCGAACGGTAACGTCCTGGTTCGAACGCGATGGAGCACTCACGGCATTCGCATCCACTGCGATGGTATCGTGTACTTCCGCACCGATGACCGAATAGGGGATGTCCGATATGGTAGGTACGGATTGATTGTCAACCGCTATGCCATTAACGAGGAATTGGAAAGAGGAAGCGGTGGTCGAGCGTCCCATTACGCCCGTGATCAACTGAATGGTCGAGCCGGGGACTACTTGTGAAAATGGAAACCGCACGGTGTATTCCAGCGTTGCGTCGAATCGCTCGCCATACCATAATCGACCGGAATGCAATTCATTGGTCAACTCGCTTTCGTAGTAGCTGAGATCATCGATCTGCGTTACATCGACAGAAGGCCCCGCTGCCGACGCACGCGTGGACACCCGTAGTCCGTTGGTGGTGCCCACAGTTACGAAGTAATAGTTCTTGTCGCTGTATAAATGATTTTCGTAAAACGCGTTCCCGCTGGAAGGGTCAATGCCCGAGTTGTCGGGGCCGTTGGCAAAGAACCGGATAAAGTCACCCGGATCGAAGTGCCCATCATCAAACCCTGTAGCTCCGCAGGCTATCTGCCGGAGGCGCGACACACGCGGGGAAGCAATGGCCTGTGGCAGCATTCCGATGGTGCCGGCATAAATCTGAATTTTGCGTGGATCGAGTTGGTTGACGTTAAAGCCCATAGCCTGGAAAGCCGCCCGGTCGAGGAAGTAGATTCCGTCCTCCGAAACGGATAGTTTGTACCACGTACCGGAATACAGAACGGAAGGCGTCTGCGCATGCAGCATGCCCGCCAGCAGAACAAGCAAGGTCGACAGGATACCTCTCACGGTGGTCAGGCGCTGAACCAGTGTTTCCCTAACGAAACCGCCACATAGCTTAGTATGACAAAGGGAAGGGCGGATAACTGCCAAAGAGCCAGAATTAATACGGAAAAAGCCAAAAAAGTAAACTTCAGGCGGTTGTCGCGCCAGGCATAGGTCTTGAACTTGAGCGCAAACAGTGGCCAGGGCGATACGAGGAGAAACGAGAAAACAGCCGTTATGACCACGAGGAAAACATCTTGTGAAATCACCACATCCCAGGGAGACCGGAGATAGGCCAGCGAAGTGATGAAAAGTGCGTTGGCCGGGGTAGGCAGTCCAATGAACGAATCGTGTTGCGTTTCGTCAATATTGAACTTGGCAAGCCGGAGGGCGGAGAAGAGGGCCAGGCTCAGGCCGGCATAAGGAAGATAATCACTCGGCGAGATCGTTTCGATCAGACGAACCATCACCAGGGAAGGGAGAACACCGAAGCTCACCATGTCGGCCAGTGAATCCAACTCCTTGCCAATGGAAGAAGTTACGCCGAGCGCGCGCGCGGCAAAGCCATCAAGGAAATCGAAGACACACGAAATCACGACAAACCAAATGGCGCGATCAACCGGGCCAAGCCAAAGAGTAGCCACCCCGACACATCCGCTGAGGAGGTTAAGCAAAGTGAGGGCGTTCGGAAGGTGGCGCAGCAAACTCATCCGACAGGCAATGCGCAAAAAGGGTTGTTCACTTTCTCTTCTCCAAGTGTTGTCGTTGGACCGTGCCCAGGGTAGACCACGACGTCATCGGGGAGAGTAAAGAGCTTTTGATGGATGCTGGCCAGCAATGTCTCCATGTTGCCTCCCGGTAAGTCTGTGCGGCCTACCGAATGGTAGAACAGAACGTCGCCGCCGATGAGGATTTTTTGAACAGGTTCATAGAAGGCCACATGTCCCGGAGAATGGCCAGGCACAAAGAGTACGTCGAGCGAAGTCTTTCCGACAACAACGGCGTTACCCTCGGCAAGAGCGCCGTCCGGTAGTTCCTCCACAAAACCAGGGAAGCCATAGTTTGAGGCGTAGGCTTTCACCGACTTGAGTACGGGCAACTCCACCGGATGAATAAAGAATGGGACCTTGTAGGTTCTCTTCACAAAGTTGTTTCCAAGTACATGGTCAATATGGCCATGTGTATTCAACAACAAGCGAATGGTAAGCCCCTCCTCCTCAATATATGCCCTTAGCAAGCCTTCTTCCTCACGATCGCAACACCCGGGGTCGATGATCGCCGCTTCCCGGGTTTCATCGAAAACCACGTAGGTGTTCTCCTCGAACGGATTGAATGTGAAGGCCTGAACAGTGAGCATAAAGCGCAAATTTACGAGGATTATTCAGCACAGCAGGCGGGTGGAGTCATATCGTTTTATTGAATAACTTGGAGATCAAACCCATTTATGATGAAGACCTCCGTCAATCGATTCATTCTTGTCCTGGCCGGTTCCCTGGTCGCCATCTCGTGCGGCACCCCTGAGACTCAGCAGGCCAAGCAGTACTCCATCCAGCAGTTCATGGACGTTGTCCAGATCAACGGAGGCTCCATTTCGCCGGACGACAAAAAGGTGCTGATCAGCAGCAAGGAGTCCGGGATATTCAATGCGATGGAAATTGACATCGCCTCCGGTGTCTCGACGCCACTTACCAAATCCACCGACAATGCCATATTCGAGGCGAAATACTTCCCCAACGATGATCGGGTGATCTATTCGAGCGACAAGGGCGGAAACGAGATCAATCATCTCTATGTGCGCAAGACCGATGGCACCCTGACGGACCTGATCAGCGACAGCACGGCCAAAGCGATCAATGCGGGCTGGAGCTTCAACAATCAACTCCTCTATGTCTTGTCAAACAGTCGCGATAAGAAGTTTTTCGACCTGTACCAAGTGCAGGTGACCGGTGGAGAAAAGAACGTCTATCCCTCCACGATGATTTACAAAAACGAAAAGGGGTTGAATCCAGAAGCAATCTCGAATGATGATCGTTATGTGGCGTTGAGCCAGAGCATCACGACGAACAACTCCAATATGTTTTTACTGGACACCCAAACTGGGAAAGCCCAGTTACTATCGGCCCATGAAGGAGATGTTCAGTATTCACCACAGTACTTCAGTATGGATGGTAAGAAATTGT
>CAZJWV010000182.1:0-2732 GCA_964549855.1 uncultured Ohtaekwangia sp.
ACTGCATCGCCTCTGGTATCCAACCTTTCAGATCCGCAATGCGAGTCTCGTGCGAAGGATGGGTAGAGAGAAACTCTGGAGGCTGGTTGCTACCGCTCATGGTCGACATGCGCTCCCAGAATAAAGGCGCCTGCTTGGGATCGTAGCCTGCCATGGCCATGAAAATAATTCCAAGGTGATCGGCTTCCGACTCATGGGCGCGGCTGAACTTCAACATTCCAATTTCTGTGCCTGCCCCAACGGCTTGCATCAGCAGTTGCTGGGACCCGGTCGGATTTTGTCCGAGCGCGACGCTCAGCACATTAATTCCCAACTGTGCAGCCATCTGCTGACTCATCCGTTCGCGACCGTGATTTGCAATGGCGTGCGCTACTTCGTGGCCCATCACGATAGCGACACCGGTTTCGTCTTTGCAGATTGGAAGAATCGCCGTGTAGAACGCCACCTTTCCGCCGGGCATGCACCATGCATTCACTGTCTTGGGGTCGTCGATGAGGTTGAACTCCCATGCAAACCCGCTGAGTTCAGCCGTCCGGTTGCTGCTGGCCATGTACTTCTCAACGGCTTTCTGAATGTTCACCCCCACCCGGCGGATCATTGCTGTCTGCTCCGCATTATTCGAGAGCGGGCCCTTTTGGATCACCTCCCTGTACTGCTGTGCAGCCATAGGGATGAGTTCTTCGTTGGAAACAAGGTTCAGTTGCTGGCGATTAGTGACGGCTACCGTAGAACACGCGAGCAGCCAAATTGTGCACGACAGGAGCAAGGTACTTGTCTTCATTTTCATACAAGGTAGGAACGCACCAAGTTAGGCAGGATTGCAAACAAATGGCGTTTTCTTGCGTAACTTTGCGGAAAAAGGGATTCATGCGGATTTTTGCAATCGGCCGTAACTACGTAGAGCATATCCAGGAACTCAACAATGAGCGGCCGGATGAGCCCGTGATTTTCACCAAGCCCGACACGGCCATTTTACGAGACAACGAGCCATTCTACCTCCCTTCGTTCAGCAAGGACGTTCACCATGAGGTGGAGCTGGTTTTACGCATAAGCAAGGAAGGCAAGAACATCGAAGAGAAGTTTGCGTCACGCTACTACGATGCCATCGGCGTCGGCATTGACTTCACCGCCCGGGATTTGCAACTAAAAGCAAAAGACAAGGGCCTGCCTTGGGATATTGCAAAAGGCTTTAACGGTTCCGCCCCGATCTCCAACAAGTTTATTCCCGTAGAGAAATTCGGCGAGCTCAAGAACATCAACTTCAAACTTGAAGTGGACGGGAAGGTTCGCCAGCAAGGGAACAGCAGTCTCATGATTTTTCCGTTCGACTATATCATTAGCTACCTCTCAAAATTTTTTACACTAAAGACAGGTGACCTGATTTTTACGGGCACGCCGAAAGGCGTCAGCGCGGTTGCCATCGGCAACACCTTGTCGGCGTACATCGAAAATGAAAAACTACTGGAATTCCAGGTTAAGTAACCTGCTTCTTGCTTTAGCATTCCCGGGCCTCGCCCTCGCACAGTCGGCCGACCCCGAGCCGGTGCGTGAGGACGCCGCACAGGCTTACTTGTTCCCCATCCAGCCCGGTCAGCCGAACTACCTCGCCGGCACGATGGGCGAACTTCGCAGCAGCCATTTCCACGGCGGCATAGACATCCGCACCAACAACCGCATCGGAATTCCCGTGCTCGCAACGCAGGATGGTTATGTCTCACGAGCCCACGTGAGCCCGTTCGGGTATGGCACCGTCCTCTACGTCACGCATCCCGATGGCAAGGTCTCTGTGTATGCACACCTGGAGCGCATCGCCGGCAAGTTGGGTGGGTTTGTCAAACGTGAACAATACAGCCGCAAGGCGTTCGAAGTTCAATTCAGTTTCAGCGCAAGCGAATATGCGGTCAAGCGCGGCGATACCATTGCTTTCTCTGGAAACACCGGCTCTTCACAAGGACCGCACCTGCACTTTGAAATCCGGGAGGGTAACTACGTGCTCAACCCGTTGAAATTCGGTTTTACGGAAATCAAGGATAACATTCCCCCTTCCGGACAAAAGATCGCCCTTCGGACGCTCGACATGAATTCGAGGATCAATGATCGCTTCGGCCGGTTTGAGTTCACCCTGGTGAAGCGATCGAACAGCGAGTACGTGCTGCCCCACCCTATCCTCGCTTATGGAAGAATTGGCGTGGAGTTGCTGGCCCACGATCGCATGGACATGTCGACAGGTCGGTGCGGCATCAACTACATCGAGATGAAAGTTGACAGCGACCGCGTCTTCAAACAGTCCATCGAGAAGGTGGACCTGGAGGAAACCCGCGGCATCCTGGCATTGCTCGACTACCGGGCGTCTGAAACCCGCGGCAAGCGTTTTAACAAACTCTACATCGACGACGGAAACCGGATGCCCTTCTACCAGAGCCGCGACAATGGCATTATCACGGTCAAAGAGTCCGATCGTCTCGTGAATCTCACCCTCAAGGACGAATCGGGTAACGAGAGCCACGTGAGATTTACCTTGAAGCGAATGCCCATCACACCCGAGCTGCGGCTTTCGACAAGTCGCACGCCTGGGTTGGATTATGAAGTGCAGGGAAACACGCTCATCGTATCCTCAAAGGCCTGTGAGTCCGGAACACTCACCATGTTTACGGAGGGCGGCCAACAGGTGATACCATCCACCTATCGGAGTGCGCAGCAGTTGGTATACCTTATCGACCTTCGCAAGAACC
>CAZJWV010000183.1:0-2726 GCA_964549855.1 uncultured Ohtaekwangia sp.
CGCGACGTTTGAAAGAAATTGGTATTCGGAAAGTGATGGGAAGCTCGCGCAGGATCCTTATTACCCAACATATCGGGGAGACTATGGTGATATGCCTGCTGGCGGTCCTCCTGGGATTGTTACTTTCAGATTTCATGGTGCGGGGATGGAACTTCATGTGGCAGTATTTTGTCCTGACACCTGATTACCTGGAGGGGACATTTATCGCCTTCCTGATTGGGCTGCTCCTGTTTGCCGGCCTGGCTGCCGGGAGTTACCCCGCGTTTTACATCAGCAAGTTCAACCCGGTGGTCATTCTGAAGAACAAGCTTCAATTTACAGGCACCAACTTCTTCACACGTATCCTGCTCATGCTGCAGTTGGCCATCGCGCTGATCTCCATCGTCTGCGCCATCGGATTTTTACAAAATGCCTCCTACCAGCGCAACTACGACCTGGGCTTTGATGTACATGGTTCGGTGATTGCGTACGTGAACAACGGCAATGAATTTGAGACTTACCGGAATGCCTTGCTTGCGGACGCGCGGATCACCTCCATGGCTGGCGCTCGCAGCGGCATATTCTCCAATCGAATTAACGATCCCATTAAAAATGAATCCCGGCAGTTGGACGTGGACATCATTGAGGTGGGTGACAACTACCTGGCCACTCTCGGACTGAAGCTGTTGAGCGGGCGTGATTTTTCCAGGGATTCGGAGACTGACCGCAAGGAATCGGTAATCGTAACGGAGAAGCTGGCGAAAGAGTTTGGCTGGGAGGAAGCCATTGGCAAGCAGTTGATCTGGCACGATACAGTGAAGCTGTATGTGGTCGGCGTTGTGAAAGATGTTCTTACCGTGGGCCTGTGGCGTGAAATGGAGCCGATGATGATCCGCTACGTGCTCCCCTCTGAGTACACCCAACTTGTGGCCGGCATGCACGATGAAGAGACTGTGGCGGTGACCGCTTTCATGAAGGAGGAGTGGGCCAAGATTTTTCCAAACCGGGTCTTCAGCGGCCGCAGGTTAGACGAAAGCATGCGCCAGGTGAATGAGGTAAATATCAATATCGTTTACATGTTCGGTTTTATGGGTGTGGTGACTATGCTGCTGTCGGCGACTGGGCTGTTCACCCTGGTGTCGCTTAACATCATCCGGCGCACAAAGGAAATCGGTGTTCGCAAGGTGCTGGGGGCATCCGTGTCAAATATTGCCCGGATGGTGAACACCGAGTTTGTGATCATCATGGTGCTGGCGTCTGCACTGGGGTCGTGGGGTGGCTATGTGCAGTCCGATATGATAATGGGGAGCATCTGGCGGTATTACCAGGGTCCGAATGTCGTGACTTTCCTTATCGCAGTGGTACTGCTGTTTGTGGTTTCACTGTTGTCCATTGGCTATAAAACCTTCCAGGCTGCCACAATGAACCCGGTGGAGTCGCTGAAGGCGGAGTAGGCAGGCGAGCTGAATTGTAGCGCAGGCTTACTGGGTACCAGCATTGGCTTGCTCACGCGCCTTCTCCTGGCGACGTTTCTCGTCGATGGAGAATTTACCTGCGCCAAATATTACGAAGACCACCAGGCCGATCAGCACACCAATTGCCAATTCGAGGCCCATGTGGTTCCCGACAGACATGAAGCCCTTTGGTGCCTCAACCAAAATGACAGCTCCCAACAGGATGGGGACCTGGATAAGGCACATGATTCGTGTAAGTACTCCGAATACGATCAACGGACCGCCCAACAGGTGGGCGAAGATGACGTAGTGGGCCAATACAATTCCCATGTAGGCCATGTTCAATCCCTGCACGGTCATTTCCAACGCCTGGATGTTGCTGGCGAATTCGACGCCTTTGTACGTGATGAAGATTCCCAGCACAATTCGGAAGAAGTCCAGAAAGCCAGGGCGATGCGAATTTCCCCAACCTTCGATCTGATTGATCATATTCATAGAAGTGGGAGGATGGTACGCTACAAAGTTTAGTGAATTTTTATGGGAAAGACAAGGGCTTGAAACACGGTTCTCGGTACTCGGTACTCGGTTCTCGGTACTCGGTTCTCGGTACTCGGTACTCGGTACTCGGTTCTCGCTTCTCGGTCTTTACTTCCAAGCGCCCAGTGCCGAGCACCTAGTGCCGAGTGCCAAGCACCTAGTGCCGAGCGCCCGAGAGCCGAGCACCTAGTGCCGAGAGCCGAGTGCCTGTTTCTTGAATGCAAGCGGAGTCTTACCTGCAACCCTCTTGAAGATGCGGTTGAAGTTCGAGGCATTCGTGAACCCCGACCTGCTGGCTATCTGATTCACTGAAAGGTCCTGCCGTATGAGCATCTGGCAGGCGTTGCTCACGCGGACTTCGTTGAGAAAGTTCACGTAGGTCTTGCGGGTGTGCAGTTTGAAGTAGCGGCAGAATGCTTCGGTGGAGAGGTGGGCGAGTTGAGCTACCTCGTCGAGGTAGATCTCCCGATGGCATTCGCGGAAGGTGAATTCGAGAATCCGGTTCATGCGAGGCTCTTCGTTCTCATGCAGCCTGCCGGGTTGAAGGGCCAGCTTGCGAAAGGAATGCTTTGACTTCGAAAGGAACTCCAGAAGGGTGAAGAAGTAGGCCACCCGGGCAATTCCTTCCGAATCCGCGATGCGCAGGATAAGTTTTGCTGCCAGGGCGGAATGATCCCCTGGAAGTTGAAGCCCATGTTGGCTCGTTTCTGCCAGCTCACGCACGGCACCCATTTCCTGCGCCTCCCAGAGTTCCTT
>CAZJWV010000184.1:0-2607 GCA_964549855.1 uncultured Ohtaekwangia sp.
GGCAAGAAGCGTATGCGCCAGATCGGAAACGTGGAGATTCCCCAGGAAGCATTCATGGCCGTACTGAAAATAGATTAACGAATGCCGGACACTGCCACGAAATCGTATACGCTCATTGACGGCAAGAAGATTGCCGGAGAAATCAAGCAGGAGATCGCGCAAAAGGTGATCGAACGCAAGGCGGCGGGGAAGAAGGTTCCTCACCTGGCCTTCATTCTCGTGGGCGACGACGGTGCCAGCCAGACATATGTGGACCATAAGGTCAAAGCCTGCAAGGATGTTGGCTTCCACTATACCATGATGCGCTTTGCCGACACGATCTCGGAAGAGAAACTCAGTAAACACATCACTGCCGTCAATAACGACGATGACGTCGACGGATTTATCGTTCAGCTCCCGCTGCCTCCTCACATTGCGGTGGAGCGTATCACGGACCGCATCCGACCCGATAAGGATGTCGATGGTTTTACGAACCGGAACTTTGGCAGCATCATTTCCAAGGTGCCGTTGCTCATGCCGGCCACACCCTGGGGTGTGATCGAATTGCTTCGCCGATATGACATTAAAACAGAAGGAAAGAACTGCGTCGTTGTAGGAGCGAGCCGCATTGCCGGTGCCCCGCTTAGCATGATGCTGGTGGAGCAAGGGCACGCAACCGTCACTATTTGCCACAAGTACACCGAGAACCTGAGTGAGTACACGAAGAACGCAGACATCCTCTTTGTGGCCGTTGGGAAACCGGGACTGATCACGGCGGATATGGTGAAGGACGGCGCCGTGGTTATTGACATAGGCACCACCAAGGTCGATGATCCCTCCAAGCCTAACGGATTTGCCATTAAAGGTGATGTGGATTTCAAGAACGTAGCGCCGAAATGCACGTTCATCACCCCGGTTCCCGGTGGCGTCGGCCCCATGACCATCGCATCCCTGATGCTCAATACGCTCCGAGCAACTGAGCTACGTCATCCGTAGTTCACCTTACGGCCCAATGGTGAAATCCAACCACGACACCACGACACCACGACACTACTACACCCTTCCCCTGATGGAGGAGTTTCTCACCCTCCAGGGTGAAGGTTTCTTTCAGGGCAGCGTAGCCTATTTCATCCGGCTGGGTGGATGCGATGTGGGCTGTGTGTGGTGCGATGTAAAGGAGTCGTGGCCGCTCGATGCATTTCCCCAGGTATCCGTAGATGAGATTTCAGGCAGGGCGCTGAAAAGCAAGGCACCGATTGCCGTTGTCACCGGCGGAGAGCCTGCCATGCACAACCTCGATTCCCTGACAAACACTCTTCAAAGGGCAGGGTTGAGAACTCATATTGAAACTTCAGGCGCCTACCCGGTTTCGGGTAGTTGGGATTGGGTGTGCCTCTCGCCAAAGAAGTTCAAGGCCCCTCATTTTTCCAGCTATGAAAAAGCGGATGAGCTGAAAATTATCGTTTATAACGAGAGCGACCTGAAGTGGGCCGAGGAGCAGGCAAAGCTGGTGCGTCCGGCATGCCGATTGTACTTACAGCCAGAATGGTCGAGGGAAAAGGAAATGGTGCCCCGCATCGTTGAATATGTCAAGAGCAATCCACACTGGCGAATTTCCCTGCAAGTGCACAAGTACCTGGGAATCCCGTGACGTGTTTTGGCTATCTTCACGGGCGACTGGGGTTTATGAGATTCCCGGGATCAGTATGATAATGAAAAAAGTACTCCGTATTGTACTTGCGTCGGTCCTCGGCTTCTCGGCGTTTGGTGCATGGGCTCAGCCCCAACTTAGCACCACCAACAAGAAAGCGATCGAACTCTATGCCCAGGCCGACAATTTCCGTGTAAGAGGCCAGTACAGGGAGGCGCTTGAACTGCTCAACCAGGCCATTGCCAAGGATCAGAATTTTGCGGAGGCCTATTTCCGACAAGGGCTTATCCTGAAAGCGGTTCGTGACTACCCTCAATCTGACAAAGTATTTCTCCTGGGACTTTCGCTGACGGCCGATGAGAAAAAGCAGAAGGCCTACTTCTACGAATTGGGCGACAATTACTTGTTAGAGGGCAACTACAAAAAGGCATTGGAGTGTCTTGATCACTACCTGGGCTCTGAGATGCTGAACAAACCGAAAATGGACCAGGCGATGATCTGGAAGAGGAACGCACAGTTTGGACTTCAAAACCAGAAAGAGATTGCCGAGTTTCAGCTTCGGCAACTGCCCGACACCGTTAACGCCTACGCCATGCAATATTTTCCGGTGATGACAGCCGATGAACAAGAGTTGATCTTCACCCGGCGTGTAGGTGGCAACCACGATGATGACGAAGACCTCGTCATTTGCCGCAAGGACTCGCTCGGAGGCTGGTTGCCGCCGGTCTCGCTATCGCCAAACATCAACTCACCGTTAAACGAGGGTACATGCACCATTTCGGCTGATGGTCGCCATTTGATTTTCACCAGTTGTATCGGCCGTCGAGGCTTTGGCAGCTGTGACCTTTTCGAAAGCCGGAAGGTGGGCAATGAGTGGACGGTGCCTGTTAACCTGGGGCCGGGAGTAAACTCGCCGGCATGGGAATCGCAGCCCACGTTGTCATCGGATGGCAGGACGCTGTTTTTTGTATCGGATC
>CAZJWV010000185.1:0-2389 GCA_964549855.1 uncultured Ohtaekwangia sp.
CTCTATCGATGTAAAGCGGGTCCGCTATCAATCTCATCATATTCAAAGAACGTTTGACACTTCGCCGGCAGGGACCGCCCCACCAGAACCCGTGTCTTCGGGATTCAGCCAACAAACTCTATCGGAAGAACCGCTTCCTGCATCCCAGAAAGCCCCTTTTTACAAAAGGGAGTGCAAAGGTAGCAGGCATTACTTACCAAGCAATGCGCGTTTCCGAAGAAATTTTAAGGATTTGCCTTACCGCTTGAAGCGATGAATGGTCTCCGTACGGTCGGGACCCGTGGAAATCAGGGAGATAGGTACTTCCAAATGGCCCTCCAGGAACTCGACATATGCGGCCAGTTCGCGGGGCAAATGATCGGCATCCAGGCCTTTCAACGAGCAATGCCAACCTTTAAGGTCCTCGTAAATGGGAGTAATCTTCTCATTGATGAGCTCATATGGCACCTGCCCCGTCACCGAACCGTCCGCGAGGCGATACTGGGTGCAAGCCTTGATGCCTGGGAAAATACTCAGCACATCCGCCTTCATCATCAACAACTGTGTGACCCCGTTGATCATGATCGAATACTTTAGCGAGGGCAGGTCAATCCAGCCACAACGCCTGGGCCGGCCCGTAGTGGATCCAAACTCCTTACCCTCCTTCCGCATGGCTTCGCCTTCCTCATTCAGCAACTCTGTTGGAAATGGACCGCTGCCAACGCGCGTGCTGTACGCCTTGAAAATACCGTACACCTCGCCGATGTGACGCGGCGCGATCCCCAATCCAGTGCATGCGCCCGCCGTCACCGTGCTTGAACTGGTTACGAACGGATAACTCCCGAAGTCGATGTCGAGCAACGAGCCCTGGGCGCCTTCGGCGAGGATGGTGGAACCCTTGGTCAACTCCTGATTGAGAAAGTATTCGCTGTCGATAAGGTTGAAACCCTTCAGAAAATCAACAGCCTGGAAGAACTGCGCCTCCAACTCAGGCCATTGGAAGGAAATGTCTTGACCCTTCAGCAATTCCAGGTGTAATTCTACAAGGTGATTGAACTTGTCTTTGAACGAGGGAGACAGCACATCACCGACGCGGAGACCTTGCCTTCCAATCTTATCCTGATAAGAGGGTCCGATGCCCTTCAGCGTCGAACCGATCTTGTTTTCACCTTTTGCTTTTTCTTGAGCCTGGTCAAGCAGACGGTGCGACGGGAGTATAAGCGTGGCCTTTTTCGAGACGAACAGGTTCGACTTCACATCAACCTTGAACGGCGCCAGTTTCCCGATTTCCGTCTGAAACACAATGGGGTCGAGCACGACACCGTTGCCGATCACGTTTCTTGTCTTTGGGCGAAAAATGCCCGATGGAATCTGGTGAAGTACGTGCTTGCGGCCGTCAAACTCCAGCGTATGGCCGGCGTTTGGTCCTCCCTGGAACCGGGCGACCACGTCGTAATGCGGAGCGAGCACATCAACGATCTTGCCCTTGCCCTCGTCGCCCCACTGGAGGCCGAGGAGTACATCTACTTTCATGCGCTGGGATTATTTCGGGGAATCGACATCTATTTCCGGACAGCCCCAATTACCTCTTCTTCATTGCGCACGACCTGGAAGATCGCATTCAACTTCGTGATGGCCAGCAATTTCTTCACGTTGTCGGAGGGATTCATCAAGTATACTTCGCCTCCCTTGTTCCGGAACTTCGTGAGCAGGGTGATGAGCACACCGATGCCGCTGCTGTTGATGTATCGCAAAGCAGAGATGTCAATCACGCAGGTAAGCACCTTGTGACTTACAGCATCGTTCACCACATCAACCAGCCGGGTTCCGCTGTCTTCACCGATCAGGTCGCCGGTGATGCGGAGAATCAATGTGTTGGATCGGATTTCCTGGGCAAAATTCATTTCTTCTTGTTTTCGCAATTAACGTTTTGGCAGGCCGCGTACAAAATTAGTGAGTGGTGAACAACTTCAAACTGCATCAACTCTTCCACCGTGTTTTGTATGTTTTGAATGCGTGGATCGCAGAACTCCTTCACTTTGTTACAGTCCAGGCAAATGAGGTGGTCGTGCTGCCGCGATCCATACGATTTCTCATACTGTGCCTGGTTTTGTCCGAACTGGTGCTTGGTGACCAGGTTGCACTGGGTAAGAAGATCCAGTGTGTTGTACACCGTTGCACGGCTGACGCGGTAGCTCTTGTTCTTCATACTCACATAGAGCGACTCTACGTCAAAATGGCCGCCCATGGAGTAGATTTCCTCCAGGATGGCATATCGTTCTGGGGTCTTTCGCAACTGCTTGTTCTCCAGGTAGGCGGTGAATATGGAGCTTACCTCGTCGTAAAGTTTCTGGTTCAGCGGCATGCCATCACAAATATAGGTGATGCAGTGGTTCAGGCCCTGCCGAGC
>CAZJWV010000186.1:0-2326 GCA_964549855.1 uncultured Ohtaekwangia sp.
ATCAGCACCTCCCAACATCCCAACGTCCAAACGTCCACACGTCCCAACGTCCAAACATCCAAACGTCTTTCGTATCTTCACAATCCAATGCCAAGGCGCTTTCTTTTGATGACATTTCTCGTTCTAATTCTCGGTTCCTGCTCAGGCTCCAAGACCTACCACACCGTGCGCGTCTACAAGCCCATCTACCACCACACCTGGTACAAAAACAGCCACTGGCACAAGAAGAAGATTGGACCACTCCGTATCGATCTGCATCCTTTTGGTGACAAGCAGGGTGCGAAGAGAGTGAGGATGCGTGGGTGAACAGGAGGCAGTAAGCAGTAAGGCAAAGACTCCCTGCTATTAGCTATTGGCCATTAGCTTTTAGCCTTTAGCTCTACCACGAATTCAAGCATTCTTCTAAAGAACTGCTTCGATTGACTCACCTGCGTCAGTTGAAGGGTAATCACTGAGCCGAAAAAGAGGGCCATCAGAAGGTGTGTTATCTCTTTTGTATTTGAAGTACGTGTAAACTCTTTCTTGAAGACTCCTTCCAGGGCGAACTTCTCCATCATCTGTTCGATGCTCAGGATATCGACATTTTGAATGTCCGCAACATCCGGGAAGAGCAGTTTCTTCTCCTCGACTTTGAGTGGAAATGGTTTTGGTGCACGCTTTGGATTCGACAAGTAGCCCACGAGGCTGAGGATGAGGCCGGGATGTTGATCATAATCCTCACTGAGTTTATCGAAAAGAAACTGGATGCCCTGCACTCCTTCCCGCGGTTTGTCACGCAGTTCGACGGTCCGGCGCAGGCACCACACGCGGAAGAAGTACGCCAGTATGTCTTCTTTTACGGGGAAGTACTTGAAGAGCGTGACTTTCGAGATCTTCACGCGCTGACAAATGTCATCGACGTAGAGGTCCTCGTACGGGCGACGACCAATCAACTTCAGGGTCTGTTCCAGGATCGCCAGTTTAAGGCGAGCCGCTTTTTCCTTCCGGAGGCTCATGTGTTAGTGGCGGGGAAATAATACATTTAGGAGCAAATACCCAAACCTGAATCCATGAAGCGTCTATTAATCCTTCTGCTCTTCGCATCACTCGCCGCCTGCCAGACTCAAAAGACTGAAACCCCGACCGGCCTGATCGCCGACTCGGCGATGGTGGTGTCCGCTCACCGACTCGCTTCCCAGGTGGGCGTAGACATTATGAAGAAAGGCGGCAATGCCGTTGACGCTGCCATTGCCACACAGTTTGCCCTCGCCATAGCCTTTCCTGCCGCCGGGAACATCGGTGGCGGAGGCTTTATGGTCATCCGCATGAAGGATGGAACCACCACAACACTGGACTTTCGAGAGAAGGCCCCTGCAGCCGCTACCACCGCCATGTACCTCGACAAAGAAGGCAACGTGGTTGAAAACCTGAGCCTGGCCGGCCACCTGGCTTCCGGTGTGCCCGGCTCAGTCGACGGTATGGTCGAAGCGCACAAGAAATTCGGATCCCTCCCCTGGAAAGACCTGGTGCAGCCTGCCATCGACCTGGCGATGAACGGCATCACCCTCACCGAGCGAGAGGCTAACGGCATGAACGACTTGCAGGCCAACCTGGTCAAATACAACACAGTCAAGCCCGACTTCCTCATTCGAGATGGTTGGAAGACTGGAGACACAATCCGTTGGGTGGATATGGGCCACACCCTTGAACGCATCCGTGACAATGGTCGCGCTGGTTTTTATGAAGGCAAAACAGCCGATGATATCGTCGCAGAAATGCAGCGGGGCAAAGGCCTCATCACACTTGAAGACCTGAAGAATTATCAGTCTGTCTGGCGCGATCCGGTCATCGCAGACTACAAAAACTACAAAATCATCGCCATGGCCCCTCCTTCCAGCGGCGGACTCTGCGTGGTGCAGTTGCTGAAGGCCATGGAACCGTTCCCCCTCAACGACTGGGGCTTTAACTCGCCGAAGACGGTTCACGCCATGGTCGAAGCCGAGCGCCGCGTGTTTGCTGACCGTTCCAAGTTTATGGGTGATCCGGACTTCTTTAAGGTGCCGGTGGCAGAACTCATCGATGACAAGTACATCACGGAGCGCATGTCCTCATTTAATCCGGACAAGGCGACAGTGAGTACGGACGTCAGTCCCGGTGTGATACCGGGGTATGAATCCGAAGAAACAACTCACTTCTCTGTCGTCGATAAGGATGGCAACGCGGTTGCAGTAACAACGACGTTGAACCTGTGGTTTGGCAACAAGGTAGTCGTGGCCGGTTCAGGCTTCTTCCTGAACGATGAGATGGATGACTTCAGCTCGAAGCCCGGTGTTCCGAATGTCTTTGG
>CAZJWV010000187.1:0-2224 GCA_964549855.1 uncultured Ohtaekwangia sp.
GATGCGTGCAGGTTGAGGGCGGAGGTGGGTCCTGGGTGCTCGGTGCTCGGTCCTCGGTCCTCGGTGCTCGGTCCTCGGTGCTCGGTCCTCGGTCCTCGGTGCTCGGTCCTCGGTGCTCGCCCTCGGTGCTCGGCCCTCGGTTCTCGGCAATTGGTATTTGGAGCGTGGCATTTGCTACAGGAACTTCCACGTCAGCTCCAGACCCAAGCTTCTCCCGGAGGGTCTTAGTATGATCATGTTGTACTTGTCAATCGCCTTACCCAGCTGGGCGTTGCTGAGAGCCTCCAGGCCGATTTGAGTGGCAAGGGTTCCTCCGAAAACCCACCAGAACGTGCTGGAGTCAACGTATTGGTTGTTCGGTATACTGATCACATACACCAGCGGAACAATCGCTATGATGCTTTCAATAGTGCGAAACGTCCGCGCGCCCTTCAGATGGCGGGTTACCTCGGCATCGTTCACTGCCAGCAGGGGTACCTCAAGGGCAATCGGGCTACTGACCTTCTTCAAATCGTAAAAGTATTTCCAGCCCTGCTTGGTGATGGGTTTGAGTTCGATAGTCTTGTAGGTTTGAGCCAGCAGGGTACTCGTGACCAGTGCAAGGCCGATGAGGAGCAGGGTTTTCTTCATAGCTTCGTCCAGGAAATGTTGATGAAGCGTTCAAGTTACATGAAGTTGACGATCAGGAACACGGCTAAAGTACTTGTTTTTGGGATTACCCTGATGGCATGCACGCCGTCGAAGGAAACCCGCCTTCAGCAATTCCTCATCAAAGGCAACGGCGCCCTCAGTGAGCAGAACACTGTGGAGGCGGAACGGCACTTCACTGAAGCCATCAACCTTGATCCCTGCTACGTCGATGCCCTCAATAACCTGGGCACCATTGCCTACAACGCCAAAAACCTGGATGGCGCTCTGAAGTTTTACAGCAAGGCGATTGAATGCAATCCCAACTACCTGCCGGCCTATTTCAACCGGGTGAACACGTACTATGAGATGAAGGAGTACTTCAGCGCCCTGCGCGACGTGACCCGAATCAAGGCAACCAACCCTGATACTGCGGTGGCCTACTTTGCTGAAGGACTCATCACCACGAAGATGCGTGACTTTGAAAAGGCGTTGACGGCATTCGACCGCGCCATCCAGCTCGACTCCGGAAACGTGGAGTTCTATGTGAACAGGGGCACGGTGAATTACTACCGTCGGGACCTTGAAGCGGCTGAGAGAGACCTTGCAAAGGCTCAGTATATCCAACCCGCCGAGCCGAACATCTACAACACGCGAGCTATGATCGCCATTTACCGGGGCGATCATGCCAAGGCTTTGACAGAAATTGAGAAGGCCCTGCGCATTAGTCCTAAACAACCATACTTTATCAACAACCGCGGGTTCATCCTGTTAATGCAGAACAAACTCTCGGAGGGACTCACAGAGATCGACCGCAGCATACTCATGGATCCGGAAAACGGGTGGGCCTACCGCAACAAGGGAGTTTACTATTACCTCAGTGGCGATTATGAAAAGGCCATCAGGCTGCTGAAGCAAGCCATCAATCTGGATCCCTTCGCGGAGCGCACGCACTTCTACCTCGGGATGGCTTACTTGAGAAGCGGTGATTGCGCGTCGGCGCGTAAAGAGTTTGTCATATCCGACCGCGGTGGCGATGCCATGGCGACTCCAGAATTGATGAAGGCATGCCGTTAGCATTTGATGACCTCGTCACACAACTTCGGCAACGGTTGAAGAATGGTCCGCTGCCGGGACCGGTGGCACACGAGCCGATGCGTGCGCAATCAGTGGGAGACAAGCGCCCTGTCTTTGAGCACAAGATGCCACCCAGACCGGGGAGCGTGTTGATATTGTTATACCCGGACCGTGGCGAGATCCGTTTTCCTCTCATGAAGCGGCCGGAATATCTAGGAACTCACAGCGGGCAGGTGAGTTTACCCGGAGGCAAGGCCGAAGCGGGCGAAAGTGCAGTAGAGACGGCGCTGCGCGAAGGCGAGGAAGAGATCGGCATCCGGGGCAGCGATGTGGAAGTGATTGGCACGCTGAGTCCGTTCTTTGTCATTCCCAGCAACTTCCTTGTCACACCCGTGGTAGGGATCCAAGCCACGAAGCCGTTGTTCACGCCAGACCCGGTAGAGGTGGTGCGAATCCTGGAGGCAAGTGTGAGTGAACTGGTGAGTGAAGAAGCAATCCGTACAAGCGAGATTACTGCTGC
>CAZJWV010000188.1:0-2177 GCA_964549855.1 uncultured Ohtaekwangia sp.
TCTCCTCCGAGGAAATAAAGGACATCGAAGCCCGCGCACTGCGCCTTGGGGTGAGTTCGCACCGCCCGCTGGATGGGACCAGCGCTTACCATGAGCAGGTAATTCGCTACCTCGTCTACGGCAACGTCTTGAAGAATAACACCTACCCGCTAAGTGTTAGCGCTGAGCGGATGTCGCAGGCCCTGGCCGTGGCCCGGTATGCACGCGAAATCAAGGCCGACGCCGTGGCACACGGGAGTACAGGCGCCGGCAACGACCAGGTGCGATTCGACATGACGATCCAAATCCTCGCCCCCGGGCTGGAGATCATCACACCGATTCGTGAAAACCGCCTCAGCCGTGAACAAGAAATCGAATACCTGGCGGCGAAAGGAGTTCCCTATTCCGCGGCCAAGGCTGCTTACTCAATTAATAAAGGCCTTTGGGGAACGTCCGTAGGGGGAAAAGAGACGCTGAAATCTATGGGTATGCTGCCAGAAGAGGCGTGGCCCACTCCCGTGACCAAGTCGGCGCCAGAGGAGACCAAGCTTGGATTCGACAAAGGTGAACTGAAGAGTGTCGATGGCAAACAATTTGCTCACCCGGTAGAAGCCATTCAATTCTTACAAGCAAAGGCAGCACCCTTTGGTATCGGTCGCGACATCCATGTTGGCGATACGATCATTGGCATCAAGGGCCGCGTGGGTTTCGAAGCCGCTGCGCCTTTGGTCATCATCAAGGCACACCATGCTTTGGAAAAGCACGTACTTACGAAGTGGCAATTGTCGTGGAAAGATCAACTCGCACAGTTCTATGGCAACTGGCTGCACGAGGGACAATACCTTGATCCCGTCATGCGCGATCTCGAAGCATTCCTGACCTCGACTCAAGCACATGTGACCGGAACGGTGAGCGTTACCTTGCTCCCCTACCGCTTCCAGGTGAATGGTATCGAATCTCCATTTGACCTGATGTCAGCCAAGTTTGGTCACTATGGTGAAATGAACCTGGGCTGGACTGGCGAAGATGTGAAAGGGTTCACGAAGATATTTGGGAACCAGGTGGCGATTTATCATCAGGTGAAGGACAGTAAGAAATAAGAGGTTAGGAGTTAGGAGTTAGAAGTTAGAAGATGGGCTCGACAAAAATCAAGGCTGGGATTATCGGAGGTGCGGGATATACGGGTGGGGAAACCATTCGACTTCTTCTGCGACATCCGGCTGTCGATCTGGTTTTTGTCCAAAGCCGGAGCCAACAGGGTAAAGCCCTCACCTCCGTTCATCATGACCTTGCTGGTGAAACCGACATGAAGTTCACCAGCGAGTACACTCAACCCGTCGATGTTCTCTTCCTCTGCCTGAGTCATGGTGAGAGCAAGGTCTTGCTGGAAAAGCAGGTCTTCCCACCCTCGACCCGCATCATCGACCTGGGCAATGACTTTCGACTCGGTGATTCTGCCGCGGGCCGAAAGTTCGTGTACGGGTTGCCCGAGTTCCAGCGTGATGTGATTCGAAAAGCAACCAACATTGCCAACCCCGGCTGCTTCGCAACCACCATTCAGCTTGGACTTCTTCCACTAGCAAAGGCCGGCTTGTTACGCAACGTGAGCACTACGGGAATCACTGGCTCGACCGGCGCCGGCCAGAAGCTGCAAGAGACTTCTCATTTTAGCTGGCGGGCCAACAATGTCGCCGCTTACAAGACCTTGCGCCACCAGCACTGCGGTGAGATACATCAAACCCTCAACGGACTGCAGCCCGGCTTCGGCCACGTGCATTTTGTACCCTGGCGTGGTGACTTCACTCGCGGAATCTTTGTCACATCGCTCCTCGAGTGTAAGAAACCCGTTGCCGAGATCATCAAACTATACAAAGACTATTACCAGGGCCACCCCTTTACCCATGTCATGGATGAGATGGTTGATCTCAAACAGGTGGTAAACACCAACAAGTGCCTCATTCATGTTGAGGGTCACGACGGTATGCTCGCCATCCACTCTGTCACTGACAACCTGCTGAAAGGAGCGGCTGGCCAGGCAGTGCAGAACATGAACCTGATGATGGACCTCGATGAATCGGAAGGCCTCCGTCTTAAAGCCAATGCGTACTGATCATCGCAACCATGGAAGCTGAAGTCTTGAAAATGTCCATGAATCTCTTTGATGTGTACCCGCTTTTCGCCATCGAACCTGTTCGGGC
>CAZJWV010000189.1:0-2150 GCA_964549855.1 uncultured Ohtaekwangia sp.
CGCGTCATCACGCTGGATACCCACGACGACATCAATCCATCAAATTTCACGGCAGAGAAGAACTATACCCAACGCCTGGAAACTCAGGTGAACCTGCCGAAGATGGTTGAGGGTGGGCTGGATGTCGCCTGGTTTATCGTGTATGTTGGACAAGGCGACTTGACCCCAGAAGGATTTGATAAAGCCTATACCCAGGCCGACGAGAAGTTCAAGGCCATCCATCGCCTTTGTGAGGAGATTGCACCCGACAAAATTGCATTGGCACTTACCTCCGACGACGTAAGAAGAATTGCGGCATCTGGCAAGAAGGTGGCCATGATTGGCGTTGAGAATGGTTACCCGATCGGAAACGATATCTCCAGGGTGAAAGAATTCCATGACAAGGGTGCACGATATATGTCCCTTGCGCACAATGGGCACAGCCAGTTGGCCGACTCGAACACCGGCGAACGCGACAGTGTTTGGATGCATCATGGCCTGAGTGATGCGGGCCGGGCTGTCATCAAGGAAATGAACAAGTGGGGCATCATGGTAGACCTTTCCCATCCTTCCAAGGAGGCCAATATGGAAATGATGCGATTGTCGAAAGCACCTGTCATCGCTTCTCACAGCTCAGCACGGGCTCTTAATGACGTGAGTCGTAACCTCGATGACGAACAGCTCATGATGTTAAAGGACAATGGTGGCGTCGTTCAGGCCGTCGCGTTCAAGAGCTATGTGAATTCGAAAAAACACAACGCGTACAACGATTCATCCAGGGCGATCATTGCCGAAGTAGCTAAAGCCGAGGGGTTTGAAATACTGGAACGTTCTGAGATAGTGAAAATTGCAGACAGCGTCAGGGACAAATACATAGCAAAATACAGGGCCATCGCCGACAAAGCGAAGCCAAGAATTGAAGCAGAGGTGAACCCGGTCGCACCGCCGGTAAATGTGGCGGACTTCGTGGACCATATTGATTACCTGGTAAAGAAGATCGGATTGGAGCATGTCGGTATCAGTTCTGATTTTGATGGCGGTGGCGGCGTTGAAGGTTGGAATGACGCCTCAGAAACTTTCAACGTGACGCTCGAACTTGTGCGCCGTGGGTATACTGAAGAGCAAATCGCGAATCTATGGAGTGGCAACTTGCTGCGAGTGTTGGATAGGGTTCAGGAAGTTGCCAAGCAGATTCAACTCGAAGGAACGGGTCGCTAGTTGCTGGTCGCTAGCTGCTGGTTGCTGGTCGCTGGTTACTGGAAGTTGGTCGCTAGCCAGAAGCTAGCAACCAGTAGTCATTTCGAGACTCTCTCCAAACCTTCCTTCGCTCCTTTTAGCGAACCGTCTTTTGCTAGAGCGATTTCATAGTACTTCTTTGCATCCTGTTTGTTCCCCTGCTTCTCTTTGATCTGGCCAAGTCGCATGTAGGCTCCGGCTACCGACGGTTCTCCTTCCTGTGGCGTGTACGTCAGGTATTTTTTTATGTACTCCTCCCCTTTGTTCAGTTCGAGGCCGGTCATTGCGGAAATCTTGCCGTACCAATAGCAACGCAGGAAATTTTCGGGAGAATTCCTTATCGATTCTTCAAGCAATGGCAACGTTTCCTTCGCCAATGCATCGGCCTTCTCCTGACCGCCTCCCATGAAGGCGGGCGCGATGACGTAGGAGCCGATCAAAGAATACCTGGCTCCCAATTGTCCGGGATCAAGTGCCACTGCCTTTTCCCACGACTTCAATGCCTTCGGTCCTACCGACATCTGCCGGAATATGCCGGCATCTGCTCCTATGGCTGCGTAGGAATCACCAAGCCAGGCGAAGTACTCTCCTGATTTGGGATTGACTTCCGTGGCTTCCTCAAAGTAGTCCGCAGCATCATCAAACTCCTTTCTGTCGTAGGCAATCCGGCCCAAGTAGTACCGACCCACGGCGTAGTCGGAACTCCCCTCCTTTATGGCATCAAAGGTCAACGCGGCCTCGCTGTACCTCTTCATTTGATAGAGTGACTTACCTTTTTCGACAGAAGGCTGTGCGGGCAGTGGCGCGCTGAGAATGGACAATAGCAAGCAGCAGAGAATCCAGGGCAGGTTCTTCATTTTTAGGGGTTTAACAATCGATAAGATATTATTCGTAATTGCAGTTAAAATAGTTACATGAAATGCTCAAATCGACTG
>CAZJWV010000190.1:0-2118 GCA_964549855.1 uncultured Ohtaekwangia sp.
CGCCACGGGCATGGTCGGCGACCCCTCCGGCAAATCAGCTGAACGCAACCTGCTTTCCGAAGACACCCTTCGCCACAATGAGTCGTGCGTGAAGAAGCAATTGGAACGTTTTCTTGACTTCTCCACCGGCCCGACCCAGGCTGAGATGGTGAACAACTACGATTGGTTTAAGGATTTCCGGTTCCTGGATTTCATTCGTGAAGTAGGCAAGCACCTCTCGGTGAACTACATGATGGCCAAGGAATCCGTACAGAGCCGGTTGGAAAGTGGCTTGTCATTCACTGAGTTCAGCTACCAGTTGGTACAGGGATACGACTTCTACTGGCTTTATAAACACAAGGGATGCCGCATTCAGATGGGTGGCTCGGATCAATGGGGCAACATCGTGACCGGCACGGAGTTGATCAGGCGGAAAGACGGTGGCGAAGCGTTTGCGCTCACCACCCCGTTGATCAAAAAAGCGGATGGGTCCAAGTTCGGCAAGACGGAACAAGGCAACGTGTGGCTCGATCCAAAGAAGACGTCTCCCTACCAGTTTTACCAGTATTGGCTCAACACTTCCGATGAGGATGCTGCCGCATACATAAGGATCTTCACGGAACTATCGCAGCAGGCCATCACCGAACTGGTTGAGGTACACGCCAAGTCCCCTCACCTCCGTGCGCTCCAGCAGGAGCTCGCGAAGCAGATCATGATTCGTGTTCATTCCACGGGCGACTACCAGTCGGCGAAAAATGCCTCACAACTGCTCTTTGGCAATTCAGACACCAGCGACCTGGAACAGCTTGACGAGTCTACGCTGCTGGCGGCCCTGGAAGGAGTGCCTACCGTGACGGTAAGCCGTGGTAAGCTGGCTTCTGCAGCCTCCTTCGTCGACTTGCTTTCAGAAACGACGCAGTCAAAAATCTTCGCCTCAAAGGGCGAGGCACGGCGTATGATACAGGGAGGTGGAGTAAGCATCAACAAGGTGAGAGTGGAGGACGGTGCGGCGCAGCCCGGATACAAGTTGCTGCATAATCGCTACCTGCTGGTGCAGAAGGGCAAGAAAAACTATCACCTTATCGTCGTCTCCTGATGGACACCACGTGGCGCGACTGGCTTCGCACTCTGGGTGGTCGTGGCGTAGTGGCTTTTTGCCTCGCCACCCTCATCGGCATGATCCTCTTCATGCCCTACTACTACCGTGAACTCCTGGGGCCAAAGCCAGGGTACTTGCTTTATGACCCGGTGCTGAATTTTTTCACCCCGACAGATTGGTCGGACGCTGTCAACTTTATCCTCGGCCTCGGCCTGGTCCAGACCATTGTGATGTATTGGAAAGAGCCACGCATCATTCTCACTGCGGTGTTGACGTATTGCCTGGTCAACATCTTCAGGGCTTTGACGATGTATATCGTTACCCTGGAGCCTCCGGCAGACATGATCCTCCTGATTGATCCGATATCGGCCTTGTTCGTGTATCCAGACAAGGCATTTGCAAAAGACTTGTTCTTTTCCGGGCATGTGAGCACCATGATGGCCATGGTTTTCGTCGAGCGCAACCGATTGTGGTACTGGATCAAGACGGTCGGCACAGCCCTGATGTCAGTATTCCTGGTCTGGCAGCATGTTCACTACACGGTTGACCTGGTAGCGGCACCCCTTGTTGCCTATTTGGCGTACCTGGGCGCCCGGCGCGTTATTAGCGCGGTTTCAGTTCGATAAAGCGGCAGAATAAGGCAAATAAGACCTATTTTTGCCGGCTGGAATTCAACCTAATAGTAACAAATCCGTAAAATTGAAGTATTTTGCGGGTTCATTGTTTAGACTAAAACGAAAACTGACCATGGAGTCACAGGTGCTGAGCGAAACGGATTTGTCGAAAGGAATTTACCCCAAGTTCACCCTGGGCGACAAACTCACCGAAGAGCAGAAGCAATTTTTTGAAACTTACGGATTCATCCACTTCAAGAGTTTTATCAACCGCGAGGCTGTCAGCGAAATGCTGAAGGAATCGGAACGGGTACAAGACCAGTGGATTGCCGAAGACAGGAAGATGGTGAACGGTGTTCCCATCAGGTTTGGAAGAGATGTTAACGGCGAGCGCATTGTACAGCGATTCGCCTTCCTCAACCAATT